>NZ_LZTA01000101.1 GCF_001665875.1 Mycobacterium sp. 852002-40037_SCH5390672 | reverse complement strand
ACCACCGGCGCCAACTGCGCCCGCGCCGAATACAACGCCGCGGTATACCCAGCAGGACCCGAACCGATAATGATCACGTCATGCACAGTGTCGGCGGTCATGAAAACCTTTCAAGCGATCGTCTCTGAATCTGTGTAAACGCCAGCGTAGGCACGGCTGTTCCCCGGGTGTTTGGAATAGCACGGGCACCAACCCATGGCACCACACTAGGGGCGGGGGATCTGGGTGTTGGCCAGTAGCCCGGTATCGGCGGCGCTGCAGTTCGGGGATACCGCGTAGACAGCCAGGACGTGCGGACTGTCGCCGGGGATCACCAGAACGACGCCGGGACGGGCGTTGATCTCGACCGGGCGCGCACCCAGTACCTGCGTGGATGCCGGATAGCCCAGGCCGGTGAGGCAGGACGCGCGCCGTGCCGGGTCGCTGAGCGTGCCGTAATCGGGGCTGCGGTCGAGCAGGCCGAGGATTTCGCTCTGCGAAAGCGGGATCTCCATCGGCGGCGTCGACACAGTGATGTGCTGGACGTCGCCGGGGGTATCCGGGGCGGATTCGGGAACGTGCAGGAGCGCGACCGTCCCGAAGCCGACCGCGGCGAGCGCCGCGCACAGGCCGGCGGCCCCGGCGATGGTGCGGGCAGGACGCATTCGCGGGCGGGCGGTGTGAGCGGCCGGCCCGGTCGAATCGCCGGAAACGGGACCCGCCGAGCGCAGCGCCGCGGAGATGCGGCCGGTCACCTGCGGGGGAGCGTCGGGTGCCGCCCCTGGATCGGCGCCGACGGCGGCCACGTCGCGGCGGACCTGGTTCAGGGCATCCAGCACGCCGGCGGCGTGCGGGTCGGCCCGGATTTGTTGGCGGACACGGGCGGCGGCCTCGTCGTCGAGAATCCCGGCTTGCAGGTCGGCGAGGAGTTCGACGGTCAGCGGCGGGCCTGATCCCGCGTCACGGTGATCCGCCGCATCGTTGTCCGCCGCATTCATCGGACCCAGTGTCCGTCATGCACGCACCGATGGCCACGCATGCCCCCGCGGGACGGCCGCCTCTCCGGTGGTCAGGCCTGGCCGGCGGCGGTGTCGGGCAGGGCGTGCGCGCCGGCGTTGAGGTAGCCCAGCAGCTCCGCGAGCCGGACCCGACCGCGCGCGCAGCGGCTCTTGACCGTACCTTCGGCGACGCCCAGCAGCCGTGCGGTGTCGGCCACCGAGTAGCCCTGCATGTCGACCGCCACCACGGCGGCCCGTTGCTCGACGGGAAGCCGCATCAAGGCCCGCTGCACTGCCATCGTGGTCTCAACCTGAGCCGTCCGGTCCGCCACCGGATAGATGTCTTCCAGCGGGACGGTCGGGTGGGCTTTGGTGCGGCGCAGCCGATCCAGACAGGCGTTGACGACGATGCGGTGCAGCCAGCTGCCCACGGCGGCGTCATGCCGGAACGCACCGGCACCGCGGTGCGCCGACAGCATGGCGTCTTGCAGCGCGTCTTCTGCGTCCTCGGGAGTGCGGGTGGTCAGGCGGGCAAGCCGGTGCAGGTGCCGCTGATGACGTCCGAAGAGCTCGCCGAAGGCGTAACGGTCGCCGGCCACATGGGCTGCCAACAGCTCGGCGTCACTGCGCTCGCGCTTGGCATTTCTCCCGAAGCCCACGGCCGGACAGTAACCAATCGCGTATGAGGCAGCACTTCACTCGGACGGCGTGATGTGAGTGTTCGGAACGCGCCGCGGATCAGGACGCGGCCTGGACCGTGATCTCCGAAAAACCGGCTTGGCTCTTGCCGCTGGTGGATCCCAGCGTGGAGATCCACACCAGCAGATTCGACGTCGGCGAACCGGCCCTGACCGGGATCACGTTATGCCCGGGTTTGAGTGTGAAGGCCGGGGCCAGCACCGTTGTGTCGTTGAGGCTGGACGGCGCCGACGAGGATGCCGCTCGGATCTCGACTTTGGTCCCGCTGCTGGGTGTGTCGATTGTGACTTGGCCGACCACGGTGGGGCCGGGCAGCTGCAGGATCAGCCCTTCGCCCTGCTTGAAACTGGGGAAGGGGACGGGGTCGGTGTAGACCTCGGTCGCCCAGGCGGTGGAGGGGTCACCGTCGATGGCCTGTCCGGCCGTTCCCGCGTTATCGGCGTCCCCGTCGGGGGAGAAGACCGTCGCCTTGGTGGGTTTGACGACGCTGCCCGCGGCCGCGGGCGGGGCGCTCGACGACGCCGACGCGGACGAGGAGGAGGGGCCATTCAGCCCGAGCTCATCCTTGTTGAGGCCACCGCCGACGTTGCCGAAGATCTTGCTCACGATCGACGCCAGCACCAGCAGGGCCACCACGATGACGGCAAGGCCGGCCCCGACCCCGATGAGCAGGTTGCGCCGTCGGCGCGCGAACGTCGCCTCCTCCTGGCCGCGTGAGATCAGGGCCGTCGACGGCGACGGCGAATCGTCGATCGGGCCGAGCACCTCGGTACGGTCGGCGACGGCGGTGGCCTGCTGGAGCAGGTTCAAAAGGGTTGAGGCGCTGCGTATCCCACCCTCCTCTTGGACCGCTCGGGCGGCGACCGCGGAGATCTGGAAGGGGATGTCGCGGTCGAGGGACATGGGCTCGACGGGGTTGCCCGCGGAGTCGCGTTGGGCCGCCGCGAGCCCGCTGCGCACCCCGCTTTCCAGGAGGGGCCACCGGTTGACCAGTAGGGCGTAGAGCGCGGCGCCGATGCCGCGGATGTCGTCCTGCGGGTTGGCGTCGGGCATGGTCGCCGGGTAGGCCAACACGACGTCGCCTTCGATGCTGACCCGCACTCGGCTGGGATGGTCGATCGACAGCGCCACGCCGGCGCGGTGGGCCGCGTCGGCGGCGGCGGCCAGCGACTGCATGGCTCGCACGGCGCCCACCGGTGAGGGTGCGGTGTCGGCGACCTCCTGCAACGAACCGCCCCGAATCCACTCGGAGACCACCAGGCCGCCCGAGCCGGTATGCACCACGTCGAGCACGCGGGCAATACCGGGCTTGTCGATGCGGCTGAGCCGCAAGGTGCGCGACAAGATCTCCTGGAGCACCTCGTCGGGCAGGGCGCCGTCCGGGTCGACGAAGGTCAACGCCACCTGCCGGTCCAGCGCGGTGTCCAGCGCCTGCCAGAACTGCAGCGGTGGGGCGCCGCCGTGGAACACCAGCAGCCGATACCGACCGCCCGCGATCCGAGCACCGGGGACCAAGTGCACGTCGTCTCCCGCCGAATCCCCGGGGCGCCCACGGGGCACTTCGAACGGGCTCGGCCCGCGCCGGGATTCACCGCCGATATCGCCATTGGCCGTATCAGCCGGGCGCGGGGCGGACCGCGGGGGCTCCTCGGCCGGAATGTCAGGCTGGAAGTCGTCGGCGACCGGCCGCGGCAGCGGAGTACCTGAACCTGCGTCAGGCCCAGCGCTGGGGGCTGCGCTCTCCATCGGGCGGTCGGTCACCTCCGGTCCTTTCGCTAGCCGGGCTCGGTCTGCCCCTTCTGGAGGCCTGCGCCGGGTCGGCTCCTGGACCGCATTTACCCCAGGCGGGGACGAATTCCTCTGCTCAGGGTACGTGACCGGGCGGCGGTGAGACGATCGATCCTTCGCACTCGGTTTGCGCGGACGCGGTCCGCGGCCCGTGATGCGGTACCGGAGGGCGTCCAGCGCCGCCCGCGCCTCGGGGACCTGTGCGCGCAACATGACCGCGGCGATGATTGGCAGCATGATCAGCGCCAGCACGAACAGGCGGAGTAGCGAACCGGCACCGCCGCCGTGCGCGGTGAGCTGGTCCAGCCCCAGCAGCCGGTCGACCACATGGGCGATCAATCCGGCCAGCATGGACGCGGTGAGCGTCACCAGAATCGTCCGGACTTCGCCGACGCCGATCAGGTGGCCACCCGTCGGCAGCAGGGTGCGCCGTAGCAGGACGTAGCCGATGACCGCGCCGGCGAGAAATCCGACGCCGTTGGCCAGCCCCAGAAAACCGGCCACCAGCTTGGGGTCGTCGGTGAGATGCGGGGCCAGCACCGAGCCCAGGATCTTGACGGCCGTGATGACGAGGATGATGACGATCGGTGTCCACGGCTGTTCGCGTGCGTAGAACACCCGAAGCTGCAGGAGAACCAGCCCGTAGGGGATCAGTGTGAACGCGGACAGAGTGATCGCGGCGCCCAGATATCCGGCGTCGACGCCCCCGAAATGGCCGTATGCGAACAGGGCGCTGCCCATCGCGGGACCGCCGACGGTCATGAGCGCCACGATCGGGATCAGCGTGATCAACGTCAGGCGGGTGGCCAGCGACAGGTCGCCGAGCACGGCCTTGGTGTCATCGGCCGCGGCGTTGCGGCTCAGCCGCGGCATCACCACCGTCAGCACCGTCACGCCGATCATGCCGAACGGCAGCATCAGCACCAGCCAGGTGTAGTTGTAGATCGCGGGGCCGGATGCCGCTGCGGTGCTGGCAATCTGGTTGCCGACAACCAGTCCGAGCTGGCTGATCAGCACGTAGAGCACCATGGCGGCGGCCATCGTGCCGAAGCGCTTGAGCCGTTGGTCGATTCCCCACAGGGGGCGCAGGTCGACGCGTCGGCGTTGCAGTGCCACCAGCAGCAGTCCGGTTTGGGCGAAAACGCCCAGCGTGGTGCCGACGGCGAGCACCAGCAGCTTGGCGTTGCCCATGCGGACGGGATCGACGGAGAGCTCACCGGGAACAAGCGCGTAGACCGCCAGGGTGATCAGCGCGACGACATTGTTGACGACCGGCGCCCACGCCGTGGGCCCGAACACGTTGCGGGTGTTCAGAATCGCCATGAACACCGAAGTCAGGCCGTAGGCGAGGACCTGGGGCAGTAGAAGGTAGGCGAACGCGACGGTCAGGGGCTCGTTGACTTGCGGGTCGCGGCCCAGCATCAGCCGCACCAACAGCGGGGCCGCCACTACCGACAGCGCGGTGGCCAAGATCAGCAGCGCCGTCGTCAGCGTGACCAGGCGCCGCACGAATGCCGCGCCGCCGTCGGGGTCGCTCTGCTCGGCGCGCGCCAGCACCGGCACGAAAATCGCGGTGAACGTCGCCTCCAGCACCAGCGCGGCCACCAGATTGGGCAGCTGATTGGCCACCGAGAACGCGCTGGACAACGCGGCACCCAGGATCGCGGCCAGCAGCACCACGCGAGCGAAGCCGGTGAGCCGGCTGATCAACGTGGCGAAGGCCATCGCCCACGACCGCGATACCAGCGCCGCGTCCGACAGCTCGGGGCGTCGACGGTCGATCTCGGCGGCAACGGGTGGCAACGGACCGGTCGGCGGTGAGCCCGACATCCGGGAAGGCCTCGGCGGCTCGGGCAGGCGGTGCTGTGGTTGGGCCTGCCGATAGGCGGGCGTCATACTCGGTGCTCTTGTTCGAACCGCTGATCGGCGTCGTCGCCCGCTTCACCGGTTTCGGCGGCGTGCCGGGCCTCGGGCGGGTCGGGGCGGTCCAGGTCGGCGCGGTCCGGCTGGCCGCGGAAGCGGTGCCACAGCCGGCGGCCGGCCAGGAGAACAAGTACCGCCGCGGCGGACAGCGTGATAGCGAACAGGACCTTGCCGTAGGCGTTGGAATGCACCGACAACCGCACCGGCTCGCCTAGTCGAAGACCGTCCGGGGTCCGCAGGGTCGCGTCGACGGCGACACGTTGGGTGAAGTTCACTTCGACCGGAATGCGCAGCGGTAGGTAACCCGGCGGCAATTCGATCTGACCGATGTCGGTGACGTTCATGCCCGGCGGCGCGTCCACATGCAGCCGCACCCGAATCGGAACCGCCAGGCCGTTGTGCAGTGCCAGCGGGAGCGGGCTGTGCTCGGTGGCCAGGGTGTAAGAGCCGCCAGGGTTGACGATCGTCACGGCGCCGAACAGGTCGTTGATCGTTTTGCCGACCACCGCCAGGCGTTGCTGAGCCAACCCGTTGCGGGTGTCGGGCGGTTCGGACTGGCTCAGCGCGCGCAGCATGTCCTCGCGCAGCGGAGCGGTGTACTGGACGCCGGTCAGCCCGGTGCGGTCGTCGGTCATCAGCGATGACGTCAATCCCCACAGTCGGCCGACCTGACCGGTGATCCCGGCGGTGACGTCGTCGCTGAACTGGCCGCGTGCGGAGCTGTAGGCGCCGACCTCCTCCGGTGGATCATTGCGGGACTGTGCGGCCTGGTTGGCCTCGGCTACGACCGCGGGCAGCGGGCGCGGCACCGCCAGACCGGACCGGATCGTCGTGGTCAGTGCGGTCAGGATGACCTGGGCGTCATCGGCCTGCAGATTCCACGTCGTCGGCGGGACCAGAATCTGGGCGCGGGGGTCGTCGCGGCGTAACGCGTGCCAGAAGATCGAGCCCAGGGCGTCCTGGCGGCGCGCGGTCACCGAGTCATGTCCCAGCCGAACCGTCAGGGACGAGTCCAGGTACGTCGGCGCCTCGGGGGCGGTGCCCGCTCCAGCAAGCGCCGCCCCGACGGCGGGGTCGAACGGCGCGACCATGACTCGCGGGGACACCCGCCGGGGCGCGGTGTCGACGCTTGTCTCGGCGGAGCCCTGCGCCTCGGCGGCCGACAAGTCGGCGGCGGCGATGGCGACCGTGTTGTCATTCGCGTTGAGCAGCTTCACCGCGCGGCTGGTCAGCGGGCCGTCGGGCACCAGGGTGGCGCCGCGGGTGGAGGAGACGTCCAGGATTTTGTCGATGATGCTGTTGGCGCTCGTGGTGGTGATGGCGCTGAGGCCGGGATCGTTCACGCGTTGTACGGCATCCAGATCGGCTTGCGCGTAGGGGAGCGGAGCCACGCAGGTCCGGTGCGCGAGCGCGCGCAGGCGGTTCAGCCATTCGGTCGCGGTGGCCTGCCCGGCGCCCGGGTGGGTGGGGGTGCCGGGCAGTTGAGCCGGGCCGTCCGGGGAATTGGACACGACATAGCCGGCGGTCATCGCGTTGACGGTGACCAGCAGGTCCGGGTCGATCGCCAAACACAATGCGCGGCCGACGGCGCCGTCGGGGTCGACGTCGTGACTGGTGGCGACCTCGGCGGAGGCCAGCAGGATGTCCAGCCGGCCGCCGCTCGCCAGCGAGGTGGCCAGGTCGTCGTCAACCAACCGCACCGGGATGGTTCCCCCCGGCACGCCGGGGGCCAGCCGGGGCCGGTCGGCCAGCGGCCACAGCATGGTGATCAGCACCGGTTTGGAGGTGTCGGGCGCGACGGCGGAGCCCACGTCGTCGGCGCGATCGGGCGGCACCCCGACCACGGGCAGCAGGAAGCGCGCGTTGTCCAACCGGGCGGGAGCGCCGTAGTCGGGCGTGCCGTTCACGTTGACCAGGACGGGATAGATGCCGGGCTTTTCGACTCCCAGCGAGGGCTTGGTCAGTGAACGCAGCGGCGCCGAGAGGGTGAAGCCGACCTCCTGCCCGCGCTGCAGTTCGGGCGCCACCGTGAGGAAATCCGCGGCGGCCTCGTAGCCATCGGTGTCACCGTCCAGCGTGGTGCGCAAGCCCGCGGAAGCGGTGACGGCGCCGGCGTGCTCGAGCCGGACCATCACGTCGCGGACCGGACGGTCGCCGATGTTGGTCACCATGCCGCTGACGGTCACGACGGGCGGACTGGTCGTGGTGACCACGTCCGGGGTGACTTGGTCGATGCGGACCCGGACAAACGGCGTCACGCCCGGCTCGCCGGCGGCTGCACGCGGAATCACCGGCCCGGTGAGTACCGCAAGCCCGGCCACGATGGCGAGCACGGCGGCGATGCGCACCAAGCCGGCCCAACACAGATGCGGAGCTGTCACGGCCCCGGTCCGTGGCCGTTCTTCCGGCCGGCGGCCGGTTTGTCCGAATGCCGAGTCCGCGAATGTGTCTGCGGGCGGCGCCGCGGCGAGCTGGGCGGCAGCGGCGGAAGCGACGCCGGACCATCGCTTTGCAGCTTGTCGATCAGCTCGTCGGCCACGCGGGCCAGGCGGCGCTCGTCGGCGTAGGCCAGTCGGGACGGCAGTTCCCCCATGGGCACCCAGGCGACCTCGGCGACTTCGAGATCCTCGTCGCACAGCTCGCCGCCGGAGAAACGCATCAAGTAGTGGTGCACGGTCTTGTGCACGCGACGGCCGTCGGTGACGAACCAGTAGTCGATGCGGCCCAGTGCGGCGAGCACGCTGCCCCGGATGCCCGTCTCTTCGGCTACTTCTCTGATAGCGGTCTGCTCGGCCGTCTCACCGAGTTCGATGTGCCCCTTGGGCAGCGACCACAGCATCCGTCCGCGTCGGTCGATGCGCCCGATCAGGGCGGCGACCTGTGACTCGCGCGGACCGTCGAGACCGTCGATGACCAGCCCACCGGCCGAGGTTTCGTGGACCGTGCGCAGCTGATCCGGTCCGCGGCGAGATGCCCGCGATCGACGTGACTTGGTGGCTGCCGTCGAGTCCCCGGTCGCTTGACCGGTGGTTTGGTTCTCGGACGAAGTCGCAGCGCCACGGCCACGGCGCCGCCCCCGGCGCCGACGTGGTTTGCCTTGTTCGCCGTCCGACACCCAAGCGATAGTAGCTGGCACGGCTTATTCTCCCGGAGATACTCGCCGCTGGGTGAGCGAGCGGGGTTACAGCCGTGCGTTTCGTCAGATTGGGCCTATCGCTTGGGCGATGGCCCAGACCGGAACGAATATGAGCACTGACAACGGTGCGGAGAGACTGCCCCAAAGCATTCCGCGCCCGATCTGGCCAGTCTTGCCGCTGGCCCGCGCAAAAGCAGCACTAATCCCCATGTACACAAGCAATACGGGTACCGCAAGAAGAATCAAGATCAGCCAGGGCATGAAGAGCCAAGTGGCAAAGTCAATCACGAAGATATGCGCCAGCGCGACAAGAAAACTGATCGGCCCATAACGGTCATTCATTGGGGCAGAAGGCGTTGTGTCCACCAGCGCATCCCTTTCAACGCATCGTCAGGTAGGCGTAAAAGAGCCCGCCGATGAGTACAAGGGCGGAACAGCCGGCGAGGCTAAGTGAGATACCACGACGTCGCGGCGACGGCGACCCCACCAGTGCGCCGCTGATCAACAATGACACCACCGTGGCGATAAGCGTTGCAGTCACCATCCAGGTGCGCTCGCCTGCGTACGCACTATGTGTTTTGAACGGCCCCTCGCCCAATAGCCATAAGGTGAACATCAGCAACGCCAAGACACCTTGCACGACAAAGGGTGCAGATACGGTGGCGATACGCCAAGCCCCGGCGTCGAAGAAAGGCTCGCGAGTCGAAGACCGCACAGCTAATCGTCCTCACGTTGTCGAAGCGATTCCGCGCCAGGTTGATGCGGCGTCCGCTTCCCCTGTCGATCGGCCGGCGTCATGAAACGCTTTTGCAAGATTCGAGATCTGGGCTGGCCGGCCGCTCTGCAATGTGGCATTGATCTTCCAGGGGTCTCCGCCCGCGAACATGATCAGTGCGCCCTTGCTTATGTATCGGAGATGCACCGCACCACCCCGCCATTCACCCTTCTTGTCGCGCGTAACGCTACCGACGCGCAGCGCCGGGTCAATTCACCTTTGATGGCGTGCGAGGCTCCTCACACGGGGTTTACGTCGCCGGCCGACTAGGCTGACCGAACGTGCACGACGCCGCCCAGGATGCCGACCTGCTGACCGCCGCCGCGGTCGCCCTCAATCGGCATGCGCCCATGCTGGCCGAGCTCGGCTCCGCGTTCGACGCCGCGGGTCACGAGCTCTACCTCGTCGGCGGTTCGGTCCGGGATGCCTTGCTGGGCAGGTTGAGTCCCGACCTGGATTTCACCACCGACGCGCGCCCCGAGCAGGTGCAACAAATCCTGCGGCGATGGGCCGACAACCTATGGGGCACCGGGATCGAATTCGGCACCGTCGGAGTCGGCAAGGGCGACCAACGCTTGGAGATCACCACCTTTCGCGCCGACACCTACGACCAGGTGTCCCGCAATCCCGAGGTGCGCTTCGGCGATCGCCTCGAGGACGATCTGGTGCGCCGCGATTTCACGGCCAACGCGATGGCCGTGCGCATCACGCCGGAGGGGCCGGGCGAATTCCTGGATCCGCTAGGCGGTTTGGCGGCGCTGCGCGCGCGGGTGCTGGACACCCCCGCCGCGCCGGAGGTGTCCTTCGGCGACGACCCATTGCGGATGCTGCGCGCGGCGCGGTTCGTCTCGCAGCTCGGCTTCAGTGTCGCGCCGCGGGTGCGCCAGGCGATCGAGCGGATGGCCCCACAGCTTTCCCGGATCAGCGCCGAACGGGTGGCCGCCGAGCTGGACAAGCTGGTGCTCGGTGACGACCCGACGGCCGGCATCGATCTGCTGGTGCACACCGGCATGGGTGAGGTGGTGCTGCCCGAGGTCGGCGGCATGCAGATGGCCATCGACGAACACCACCAACACAAGGATGTCTACCAACACTCACTGACCGTGCTGCGCCAGGCGATCGCGCTTGAAGACGACGGCCCGGACTTGGTGCTGCGCTGGGCCGCGTTGCTGCACGATATCGGCAAACCCGCTACGCGGCGCCACGAAGCCAACGGCGGCGTGAGTTTTCACCACCACGAGGTCGTCGGCGCCAAGATGGTGCGAAAGCGGTTGCGGGCGTTGAAGTATTCCAAGCAGATGGTCGAGGACATTTCGCAACTGGTGTATCTGCATCTGCGGTTCCACGGCTACGGCGATGGCAAGTGGACCGATTCCGCCGTGCGCCGCTACGTCACCGATGCCGGCCCGCTGCTGCCGCGGCTGCACAAGCTGGTGCGAGCCGACTGCACGACCCGTAACAAGCGCCGGGCCGCACGGTTGCAGGCCAGTTACGACCGGCTCGAGACGCGGATCGCCGAGTTGGCCGCCCAAGAGGATTTGGCGCGGGTGCGTCCCGACCTGGACGGCAACCAGATTATGGAGCTGCTCGGCATCCCGGCCGGCCCCCAAGTCGGCGAGGCATGGCGGTTTTTGAAAGAGCTCCGGCTGGAGCGCGGACCGCTGGACAACGACGAGGCGACCGCGGAGTTGTTGGCGTGGTGGCAGTCTCGCGGGAACGACTAGCGGCAGGCGCGCGTCCGAATACGCATGGATTACTGTCTCGCCGGCGACAATGGCGCCGCCGCCTTTTGGCATGGGCAACCCGACCTCGACCTGGACCACGACGGCCGCTTCGAATCGATCGGCTTGGACTTCGACCACGACGGATTGCGTGACGACGCACTCGCGGATCTCGACGGCGACGGCCTCGTCGATCACGCGGTGTTGGATCTCGACAACGACGGCACCCCCGAGGCCTACTTCACCGATGACGGTTCCGGGACGTGGGCGGTGGCCATGGACCGGGGCGGCCAACTGCGCTGGTTCGGCCTCGATGGTGTCGAGCACACCGGCGGTCCGCTGGTCGACTTCGACGGCCACGGGCGCGCCGATGCTCGCCTCGTCGACACCGATGGCAACGGCCTGGCCGACCGGGTGCTGCGCTCGGACGAAAGCGGCGTGACCGGATATGTCGACACCGACGGCGACGGCAAATGGAATGTGCGGCTGACCGATTCGGACCGTGACGGTCTCGCCGACGGCGCGAGCCCTTTGTAAGGCCGGGGTGGTGACGTAACGTCGCTTATCGCCGCGGACGCGGTGCGATGCAACTCCGCCACATAAGCATTCCATTCCTCGTCGCCGAGGCCGGCGGTGATCCGTGGTCGACCAACACCGGCCTGCAAGCCGGCCGCCCCGCGCAGATCTCGCGTCTAGCGCAAGCCTTCCGTGACGCCGGGGTGAGCACCGCGGAGGCTGGCATCGCTTTCGAGGCCGCCCGTCGTCGGTTCGAGGCGTCGTGGGATCACCGGAACGGGGAGCATCCGATCAACGATGCTGCCGAGGTGCAGCGGGCGACGCGGGCGCTGGATCATCAGGCCGAGCAATTGCCCCGGATCGCAATCGATTTGGAGAACATCGCCGCCACGCTGGCCGAAGCCCAGCGGGCCGCCGCGTGGTACCTCGCCGCACTGGAGTACGACCTCGAAGACATCGACGACGAGATGTGTGATGCCTTGGCGGACGACGATGTGTGCGGCGCCGACGATCTGCGCGGGGATGCCATTCGTGAGACGAAGGCAATAACGTTGGTGCTGCGACAGATTCGCGACCGGTATTCGGCCATGCTTGCGCCTGCCTTAGCGGCTCTGCGAACGGACGGGGCCGACCCCGCGGAAATCAAAGGCGTCGACGAGTTGTCGATTCCGCCGCCGGACAGCCGTCCGGAGCACGTCAAAGGCTGGTGGGATTCGCTGAGCGCCAATCAAAAGCAACTGCTGATCGATCAGCGTTCGCATGGGTTGGGCAACCTCAACGGGATCCCGGCCGAATTGCGTGACTCTGTTAACCAGGCCGCGATGAAAGACGATCTGGGCAGGGTCGAAGACATCGCCCGCCAGCGCGGGCTGGACCCGGAGACGCTCCGCGACAACGCGCTCAACAACCGGGACGCCGATGTATTCACCAACCCCGTTGCGTATGGGCTTTGCGCTACCGACATCACCCGATACCAGAATGCGGTGAAAACCAACGACTTCCTCCAGCGCGACGAAAGCTCTGAAGCCCGTCGCGAGCTCCCCATCATGCTGTGGGCGTATGACCCGCTGGCGTTCGACGGCAAGGGCAGGGCGGCCATCGCGATCGGCAACCCGGATAAATCCCGCAACACTGCCGTCATCGTCCCCGGCACCAACAGCAGCGTCAGGGGCGGGTGGATGTCCGACGGACCAGACGATGCCATCAACCTCTACGAACAGTCGTCGAAGGCCGACCCCAGCCACTCCACGGCGGTGCTGGCCTGGATGGGTTACGACGCACCCGAATTCGACACACATTGGCAGCAGGCCGTCACCGACCCATCGAAGTTGGAACAGGTCGGCACCCCATGGCGGGCGCGGCAGGCGGGTGCGCTGTTGGCGGCCGATGTCAACGGCCTCGCGGTCACCCATGAGGGGTTGACGCCGACGCATGTCACCGTGCTCGGGCACTCCTACGGGTCCACGACGGTGGCGGATGCGTTCGCGAACAGCGGCATGCGGGCCAACGACGCCGTGCTAACCGGTTGCCCGGGAACCGATTTGGCGCATCGCGCCGCGGATTTCCACCTCAACGGTGGCAGGTTGTATGTGGGTGCGGCTTCGACCGATGCGATCAGCTGGATCGGCGAGACGGGCAGCGGCCTTCCGAACGGGCTGAACGCGACGCTGGACGAACCGCTAGGGCCGTCGGCCGGGCTGGGTACGGACCCGACTCATGCCGGTTTCGGAGCGGTGCGGTTTCGGGCCGAAGTCGCGGGCTCACACAGCGTCATGCCCTGGTTCAGCGACCACTCGCACTATTACGACGTGGGCAGCGAATCACTGCGCAACATGACCGAGATCGTCACCGGGCACGGCGACCGTTTGGCCGGCGAAGGCATGTTGGCCCCAGATCGAGCTGCGCCGCGGGTAGCCGTTCCTCTCCAGGTACACACTCCTTTGGGGACCGTTTCGCTACCGCATATCGGGATCCAGATGCCCGTTGCCGTCGATCCGGAATGGGACCGGCCGACGCGCTCCGTCACCAATGGTCATGGGTTTTAGGGGCCGTGGCTTCGCGGGACATGGCGTCTGCATCGGTGAATTGACCACCTGCGAAGTTGCTTTTAGCCTGGTCACAAGGTGTTGAGACTCGGAAGGAGTGCCGATGTTCGTCGATACGGATCTTTTGCACTCGGGAGGCAACCAGTCGCATCGCGCGGGTGGGCACGCCCAAGAGGGGGCCGACCAGCTGGCGGGAGGAACCGTCGCATCGGGCATGTTCGGTGACTTCGCCGCGGCCGACGCCTTTCACAGTGCGGTTGCCGCCGCGCACGGCCAGCACGTGAAAACCCTTCAGGGCCACAGTGAGACGCTCACGGGTGTCGGCACGAAGGCGCACCATGCGGCCAACGGGTTCACCAACATGGATAAGAACAACGCCGCCGAGATGCAGGCGCTGCGGCCCAGTTCTGCTCCGTCGACGCAGAACGTCTGAGGAAGGTTCGTGACGGAGGATCCGCCTTCACATCCGGGTGTGGCGGCGCATGTTGGTCCGCCGGTAGGGCAGTGGGCACCGGGACACCCCACGCCGCGGGTGCCGGCCTCACGGATGTGGCCGGCGGTCGCCGTGTGTGCGATTGCTTTGGCTTTGATTGCGACGGTAGTGGCCGTCGTTGCTTTGGTTATGGCCACGACGCGATCGCCGGTTGCTAGCCCGGCACCTACTGCGACCGCGCCTACCTACAGCGCCGCTGAAATCTCAGCGGCACATCAAAAGTTGTGCAGCACTTACAAGTTCGTGGCGCATGTAGTGCAGATAGAGACAAATGGTAAGAACCCGGAGCGCGCAAACCTAGCGACTGTAAACAGTGCGCTAATGCTTGAAGACACGGTAAACAGAAATCCGGCGATAGCTCCGGGCGATCGTGCTGCCGCGCTCGCCCTGGCTGAGTCGTACAGCAATGTTGCAGCCACATCTAGCTTGGCGACGGGAAGCGACGATCCAGTGTGGCGGTTAGCCCTCAGCGATGCAAACGCGAAGGATGTTGCGTTGAGCAGCGTATGTGGCGGCGGCTGACTTACTGGCCGTAAAGCCGTGGTGATTGCTCGTTAGCCCGTTAGCTGCTCAACTATTGGAGCGAAGGCTTGGGGCGACGGTCCCGAAAGGGCTTGCAGACTATTGAGGAGGACGCATAGTGGGGGATCTGCCTCCAGCTCCGGGGGAGGGCCCGACAAGCGGCCCGCCCAGCTCAATGCCGTGGGCCCCAGCCTTTCCGATGCAACCACCGCCTCGCCCACGGGCATGGTCAGCGATCGCGCTGGGCGCGGTTGCCGCGCTGCTGGGTGGCGCCGCCCTTGTAGTAGCGCTGACACGACCTACGAGCAATCAGTCGACGGCCTCCTCAACCACGTCGCCGACACCCTCGTATACCGCAGACCAGACTGCAGCCGCACACCAACACTTGTGTGACACGTACAAACTGGCCGCGCGCGCGGTCCAAATCGACACAAACGGCGATAACCCCGCATTGGCGGGCGTGGCCAGTGTAAATGCGGCGGTAACGCTGGAACAGGTAGTAAACGCAGCACCGGCGATCGCGTCCGGCGACCGGACCGCCGCCCTCGCGCTAGCGGCGGCGTACACCAAAGCTACGGCGATGGGGAGCTGGTCGCAACGGGACGATCCTGCCTTTCGAGCGGAGATCGACGATGTCAACGCCAAGGACGCCGCGATGAAAAAGATATGTGGCGTTGGCTGACTCTCAATCCGTGGGGACGCGGTGATTGCCCGCTGCTCGGTCAACTGCTCCACTATTGGAACATCTGGCGTACGAAATCTTCGGCAGAACGTCTCGAACGCCGTTAACAGATTTGAGGAGGACGCATGGTGGGGGATTTGCCTCCAGCTCTGGGAGTGGGCCGATCGCAGGCACTCCCGGACCAACGCAGTGGTCACCGTATTTCCTACCGAGCCACGAGCTCGTCCGCGGACATGGCCGCCGCCTATGGTTCTGGCCGGGGTGGCCACGGCGGTGGCCATCGCCGCGCTGGTGGTTGTTCTGACGCGACCGATAGCTACGAACACCGACGACCACCGCGCCGACTTACAGCGCTGCCCAATCTTCCGCGGCTCAACAACAGTTGTGTGAAACCTACAAGACCGAAGCGCGCACCGTCAGGGCTGACACGAGCGGCAACGACGAAGCCTTGGCCCGGATCGCGGCCACGAATGGTGCTGTGATGCTTTACAACGCAGCTGCCGACCCGGCTCTTGAAGCGAAATACCGTGACGCCGCGCGCGCTAGCAACGGCCTACGGCAACGTGTCGGCCATGGGAAGCAAAGGAGTCGACCGATTCAGAATGGCGCGCTGTTCTTGGCGAAGCTAACGCGAAGGATGCTGCAATGAAGAAGGTATGCGTGGGCGGGTGAGCTCTGCCGGGTGATGTCCAGCGCTCCGTAGCGACCCTGACGATCAATTTCGTCAGACGGGACGAGCAGATGTACAGCGGCGGTTGGTTTTCGCAGCGGCTGTCATCGAATTGACGCATCGAGCGACTTTCAGATAAGGGAGGATCGCGGCGCGCGGTGAATTGCCTGCCGTCCGGTTGGCTGCTCCACTATTGGAGGAGGCAAAGGCGTCATGACAGCGTGCAAGCTGCCGCACCGAGTTTGCGGAGCAAAGGAGGACACATGGTGGGAGACCTGCCTTCGGGCCATGGTGAGGGGCTGTCCGCCCAGCCGGCCGCTGGAAGTTGGCCGCCACCACATTTCCCGCAGCTTGTATCTCGTCCACGCCCATGGTTGGCGATCGCAGTAGTTGTGACTGCCGCAGTGGCTGTCGCTGCGTTAGTCGTAGCACTGATGCGACCGACGTCGCCACACACTTCCGTGCATTCTGCGGCGCCGACGCATACCACTTCGGAGCTTGCAACGGCGCAACAGCGGCTCTGTGAGACCTACAAGCTGGCGGCCCGAGCCGTGCAAGTCGATACAAATGGGAGCGACAAAGCGTTCGCACGTATCGCGCTTACAAATTCCGCCATCTTGCTTTTCAGCGTTTCTAATGACCCGGCCCTGGACGAGCAGCACCGTAGCGCGGCTCAGGCTCTTGCGACCGCATACCTGACGGACACGGCGAAAAGCAGCGAGGGGGCCGCTACCGAGGCCGAATTCCAAGAGGCGGTCGCCGACGTAAACGCCAAGGATGCTGCAATGAAAAAGGTATGCGGTGGCGGTTGATCTTCCACCTGGTACCTGGACAGCCGCGCTGATCGGGCCCTGGTGGCCAGCACCATCGGCGGGTTTACGCGCGGGCGCCCAACACTGGAGCCAAGAGTGCGCGGAACAGCAGCTATATTCGCAGAACTTGCGCACCCAGTGGACAGCTTTTGCTGCAAATAATAAGGGGCATACCGCAGATGATCTCATAACGAGATTCCAGCAAGGAGAAAAACTCCATCTGGATCTTGCCGAAAAGTATCAGACAAAGACGTCGGCGTTTAATTCGGGCGCCGATGCCATCGACTATCTACGAAGTCGCTTGTCGGACATAGCTAATACCGGCAACAAAGAAATCAATGAAATCCTCGCATCAAAAAAGCTACCTCCGGAGAAGTTGGCTGAGATACAGGCTGTTCAGGCGCGCTGCAACGCCGACGCCGCGAATGCCAGTCGGGACGCGGCCGACAAGATGATGGCTGCGACGCAAAAGATTCTCGATGCTGAAGGCATTGGTGGTAACGCCCGGAGCTGGGCGCAGGCAAACGGGTTCGATGTTGGCGATGCCAAGCCGCCGAAACCGATCAGCGAGCATGACTTGAATTCGGCAGCCGGCGGTGTGGGTGGTTCCAATCGCGGTGGTGGCGGTGGTGGCGGTGGTGGCGGGGGGTCTCAGCCAGCGCCGGCGGCAGCCACCGTCAATAGGGGAGGCGGTGGAACCAACCCAGGTGGCGTCCACGGTGCGGGGGAGCAACAGGCGCTTCCCGCGGCAGGCGGTTCTAACTGGAATAGTGGCGGCTCGGTGCCAGGCGCACAACCAGCAGCGCCGACTGGCGTGCACATACCCAGCGGTGGCGGAACCGTGTCGCCCGGAATGCCAGGCGTACACGGAGGCGGAATGCCGATGTCACCGGCTGGGCTGGGCCCAGGCAGCCAGCCCGGTTTAGGACAGGCCTTCACGTCCGGCTTAGCGACTGGCCAGGCGACGGGCCCTGGCGGGCAAGCGTTTACGGCCGGGCCGATCCAAGCGATGGAGGCCGGGGGACCTCAAACGCCTCAGGCGACACCCGGAGTGACGCCGACAGTACCCAGTGCGGGAGCGTTCATCCCGACAGGCACTCCGGTGGACGCACCCCCGGCGGCGTCTCCCGCGCCATCGACCACCGGGGGAGGCACTTCAGTTGCGCCGGTGATGACCAGTGGTTCATGGTCGTCGCCCGCACCGAGCCTAGGTGGCGGCTCGTCCATACCCTCTGGATCGTTGCCTGCCTACGGTTCTGACCTGCGTCCGCCTGTGGTGGCGCCCCCATCCGTGCCTTCAACCCCGGCGGGTCCCGTGTCGGGTGCACCGGTAGCTTCTTCGCCGGCATCATCCCCATCCGCGGGCGGCCCACTTGTCTCTCCAGTTGAGCGGACGGCCTCGGGGGCCGCCGCGGGTCAGGCCGGTGCAGGTTCGTCGACGATGGTCGGCGCCTCGGCAGCCTCTGCGGCAACGGGCGCGACCGCCGGCGCGGTATCCGCCAGGACGGCCGAACAACAGCGGCTACAGCGGCTCGTAGACGCGGTGGCCCGTCAGGAACCGCGGTTGTCGTGGGCGGCGGGCCTGCGCGACGACGGAACCACCACGCTGCTGGTCACCGACCTCGCCGGCGGCTGGATTCCGCCCCACGTTCGGTTGCCCGCCCACGTGACCCTGCTTGAGCCGACGGCACGACGCCATGACGCCAACGTGGTGGATTTGCTTGGCGCCATCACGGTCGCGGCCGCCCATCACGCCAACACGTACGTCGCCGAGCCGGGTCCCGACGAGCCCGCACTCAGTGGTGACCGGCCGGCCCGCTCGGCCGCGCCGGAAGTCGATGAGCTTGGGCCCACTCTGGTGGATGCCGTGCGCCGCCGGGACGGCCTTCCTCGTATTGCGCAAGCTGTCGCGGCGCCTGCGGTGCGAAAAACGGGTGTCCTCGAGAGCGAATCCGACCTGTTGCGCGAATGCGTCGCGGAAATTCAGCACTCGGTGCTGACCGCATATCCCAATCACGACCCAGCGGCCGTCGGGGATTGGATGCTTTTAGCGGCGATCGAGGCGCTCATCGACGGACACGGGTACCTCGCGAATTATCACCTGGCCTGGTTTGACGCAATCAGCCACCGAAGCGGTTCGTAACCACCCTCAATTGTTGGGTGAATAGCATTACCGGCGTCTTATGCCAAACTAGGTACTAACGCTCAGCTGCGCCAGCATCAGATGCTCTCGGGCATTGCTAGTGGGATGGAGGTGAGATCGTGGGTCACGGTGCTCCCATCAGCAGTGATCTGAACACTACTACCGGGCTAGCCAACGGAGCGCCGGCGCCGGCGCCGACACCCGGCCCCGGTCATTTGCCCGACAACTCGCCTGCGGGCGGCGGCGGTGGGGGCGCGCTAACAGGCGCCGGCAACGCTAACGTTCCGAAAGACGCAGCCGACGCAGCCGCAGCCGACGCTGACCGCCGCGCCCACGCTGCCGACGCCGCGGCCAAATTCCCGGCGAACGAGGCGAATAGCCAGCAGGACATGCAGATGATCCAACAGATGCTGCAGAGCGTTACGGGTGCGGTCGGCGGCGCGATCGGTGGCGTCATGGGGCCGCTGACTCAGCTTCCGCAACAGGCGATGCAGGCCGGTCAGAGCGCCCTTCAGCCGCTGATGAGCGCGATGCAGGGCGCGCACGGTGCCGGGCTCGCCAGCGACGCGCACCTGGTCGACAGCGTCGGCAGTGGCGGCGGCGCCGGACTGGGCGGCGGTTCCGGTGGCGGTGGCGCCGGCCTCGGCGGTGGCGGCACGACCCCGGCGAGCTCGCTGGGTCCGCCGCCGGTGCCCACGTCGTCCCCGCCGACCACACCCGCGGGCGCGAAGGCGGCCATGATGCCGCCAACCGGTGGCATGCCCGCCATGCCCGGGCAATCCGGAATGACCGGTATGCCGATGATGCCGCCGGGCGCGATGGGCGCCGGAGGCGAAGGCGGCAAGAAAGACAGCCCGGTGGAGAAGCGGGTGGCGGCCCCGGGTGTGCCCAACGGCCAGCCGGTCAAGGGCCGCTTGACGATCCCGCCGAGCGCTCCGGGCACCAAATCCGGCGAAGCCAAGCCGACCGTGGTAACCAACAGGCCCAATCGCCGGATCGTGATCATGCCGTCCGAGGACGAGCCGAAGGAATAGCCCAACCGGATTCCCAGCCCATCTAAAGGTGAGTGGTCGGGTAGTTCGCCGGGCAGTAGGGTCGCTACGTAATCGCGGCCGGCCGATCCCAATGTGCGGGTCAAATTGGGTTGCCCGTTATTGACAGCAGAACTGTCGATACGTGCATGCTATTGGTACGTCTGCAGCGACCGCGGAATACGCGGCCAGGAGGGTGTGGGAGTACTAGCGCGAAGTGCCGGGCATGGATGCGGCGCCCCAAAGGCGCACAGGTGAATCGAGGCGGGGAAGCCGGTGACCGATCCCCTCAAAATGCAAGCGGTCACGGCGTTGTCTCGCGCCCACAATCTGTTCGGAGGAGCCACCACTGGCGACGGCATCGGTGACGCGCCGGCTCAGCTGCAGGCGCGCGCCGAGGCGCTGCCACACCGCACCGGTGGTCTGCCACGCGCGGCGGCGACGCGGTCGGGCGCCTCGATAACGCAATTGAGTCGGCTGGCCCATTCCGACCGGGCGCTGGGACAGATCATCACCGCGGCGAGGGCCGATCACGCGTACGGCCACGCGGCGACGCGGACAGTCCTCGACGCCGCGTTAACCGACGCGACGCCGGCCGCGGATACGCCGATGGGCCGACGCGAGGCCGTCGCCCGCATGGCGACTCGGCTGCGGACCCAACATCGGCATGTCGTCGGATCCCGGCGGCGGGCAAGACTGCTCGCGCTGCGGCTGCGACGCTTGCACTATCTGCAAAGGCGGTCGATGCACAGCAACCAGGGCAGCGGACGCCCGGCAGTACTCGCGGCCATCCGTAAAGCCCTGGACATCAAAGGTATTCACGACCCGGCTGCCCGGGCTCGATGGGAGCGCGGCATGGACCTGGTGGCCCGCCGCGAGTCCAACTACAACGCAAACGCCGTCAACGACTGGGATTCCAACGCGGCACGCGGTACCCCGAGCAAGGGTGCCTGGCAATTCATCGCGCCGACGTTCGCGGCCTATCACCAGCCGGGAACCTCGCGCGACATGCACAACCTGGTGGCGCAGGCATGCGCGTTCATCAACTATGCGATGGGCCGCTACGGCGTATCCGTCGACGCGTCGAATTTGGCTGATCGGATTCAGCAGGCCGATCCTCACCGAGCACCCAAGGGGTACTGAGCATGCCGCTGAGTTTGTCTAACCGCGACCAGAACTCTGGGCACCTCTTCTATAACCGTCGGCTGCGCGCGGCGACCACCCGCTTCTCGGTGCGCATGAAACACGATGACCGCAAGCAGACCGCCGCGCTGGTGTTGTCGATACTCCTGGTGGCCATCGCCTCGGGCTGGATGCTGCTGCTGAACGTCCTGAAACCCACTGGGATCGTGGGTGATTCGGCGATCATCGGCGACCGTGATTCCGGGGCGCTGTACGCCAGGATCGACGGTCGGCTCTACCCGGTGCTGAACTTGACGTCCGCGCGGCTGGCGACCGGGACGGCGAATCAGCCGACGTGGGTGAAACCCGCTGAGATAGCTAAATATCCGACGGGGCCGCTGGTTGGTATTCCGGGAGCGCCGGCGGCGATGCCGGTCCACCGGGGTGCGACGTCGGCCTGGGCGGTGTGCGACACGGCTGGACGCCCGCGCAGCCCGGAACGGCCGGTGGTGACCTCGATCGCCGGCCAACTCAATGGTTTCGACCGCGCCACACCGCTGAGCGATGACGCCGGGCTGCTGGTCACGTTCGAAGGCAACACCTTTGTGATCTGGGGCGGCAAACGCTCCCAGATCGATCCGTCCAACAGGGCGATCACGCTGAGCCTGGGACTCGACCCGGGAGTGACGCTGCCGGTGGAGATTTCGCGGGCGCTGTACGACGCCCTGCCGGCGACCGAACCACTCGGCGTCCCCGCGGTGCCCCTGGCGGGCACCCCGTCGACCTGGGTCTCGGGCTCACAGGTCGGCGCGGTGTTACAGGCCCAAACCTCCAGCGGCGGCAAGCAGTTCTACGTGCTGCTGCCCGACGGCGTCCAGAAGATCACCAGCTTCGTCGCCGACCTGCTGCGCAGTGCCAACTCCTACGGGTCGACAGCACCGCGCGTGGTCGCTCCCGACGTGTTGGTCAACATCCCCGAGGTGAACTCGCTGGCGGTGGACTACTACCCGACCAAGCGCCTGAATTTCATTGATACCGCGGCCGATCCCACCACCTGTGTGGGGTGGGAGAAGGGCTCGACGGACCCGCAGGCGCGCGTCGTGGTGTACAACGGACGCGGACTTCCCACGCCGTCGTACCTGGACAACCGCATCGTCCACCTGGTGCGTGACGACCGCGACCCGGCCTCGGTGGTCGCCAATCAGGTGCTGGTGTTGCCGGGTGCGGCGAACTTCGTGACGTCGACGAGCGGCGTGGTCACCTCCGACTCCCGGGAATCGTTGTTCTGGGTTTCCGACAACGGGGTGCGGTTCGGCATCACCAACGACGACACGACGTTGCACGCGCTGGGACTTGATGCGGGATCGGCGGTGCAGGCACCCTGGCCGTTGTTGCGGACCTTCGCCGCCGGCCCGGCACTGTCAAGGGAGGCAGCGCTTTTGGCGCGGGACACCGTCCCGGCGCTCGGCAAGGTGGCTGTGGTGACGACGTCGGCAAAGCCGGGAGGCTAGAGAATGTCCAAGAAAGCGTTCCCCATCAACCGCGTCAAAATCGAGCCGCCGAAACCGGTTCGGGTGGCGCCCGGCGCGCCGATCGCCCTGCCCGAACGCGAGCCGCGCAACATCTGGGTGATGATCGGCGTCCCGGCGCTGATCGTGGCCCTCATCGGCACCATCGTCATGCTCTACGTCTCCGGTGTGCGCAGCCTCACCACGGGGTTCTTCCCGCTGATGGGCATCGGCGCGTTCAGCATGTTGGCGTTTTCCGGCCGCTTCGGCCGGGCCCGCAAGATCACTTGGGGCGAAATGGAAAAGGGTCGTCGCCGCTATCTTCGCGACCTCGACGGCAACCGCGACGAGATCCAGACCGCGGTGTGTGCGCAACGCGAATGGCAGAACTCCGTGCACGCCGACCCCCGGGGGTTGGGCGCCATCATCGGCGGTCCGCGGATGTGGGAACGCGGCCGCGGCGACGCGGACTTCCTGGAGGTGCGGCTCGGCACGGGTGTGCAGCACGCACCGGACTCGGTGCTGTCGGTGACCTGGCCCGACATCGCCTCCGATGAGGAACTCGAACCCGTCACCGGGCAGGCGCTGCGCGATTTCATCTTGGAGCAGCGCAAGATTCGCGATATCGCCAAGGTGGTGAACCTGCGCTCGGCGCCCGGCTTCAGCTTCGTCGGCGAGGACCTGGACCGGCTGCGGTCGCTGATGCGTTCGGTGCTGTGCTCGCTGGCGGTTTTCCACAACCCTCGCGACGTCAAGCTGATGGTGGTGACCCGCAATCCCGAGGTGTGGTCGTGGATCGTGTGGTTGCCGCACAACCTGCATGACGAATTGTTCGACGCGTGCGGGTTTCGGCGCCTGGTCTTCGCCACGCCCGAAGAACTCGAAGAAACCCTTGGCGCCGAGCTGCACATGAAGGGCAAGCGCGGCGCCTGGACGCCGCTGGCAGCGGCCAGCCCTACCGCGATGGGCTCGGCGCTGGAAAGCGGCACGGACACGGTCGATCTGGGCCCGCACCTGGTGATCGTCGACGACAACACCGGCAGCCCCGACGCGTGGGAGAGCGTGGTCGGGCAGGTCGGTAAGGCGGGAATCACCTTGCTGCGCATCGCCTCACGGGTCGGCACCGGCGTGGGCTTCGCCAATGACCAGGTGTTCGATCTCAGCGAACGCCACAGCTCGCCCAACGGCTCGGTCAACGGCGAAGTAATCCTGCACCGGAACGGCTCCGACGCCGACGACGAAGACAACCGTCCGGCTCCGCTGCTGCGGGTGCGCAACAAGTTCTTCGCCCACGCCGACCAGCTCTCCGTGCACCGGGCCTATCGCTACGCGCGGGCGATGGCCCGTTGGTCACCGACCAGCCGCAGCGAGATCGCCGATTCGGTTAGCGGCGCAACCGAACTGCTGCGAGCCCTGGGCATCAGCGACCCTCGGGATTTGGACGTCGACCGGTTGTGGGCCGAGCGGCGGGGTCGCGGCGACGAGCGCTGGTGCGAGGTCCCGGTGGGCGCCAAGCCCAACGGCGAGCTGCAGAACATCACCATCCGCGCCAAAGACTTCGGCGGCTTCGGGTTCCACTCCGTCGTCATCGGTACCAGTGGCTCGGGTAAGTCAGAGTTCTTCTTGTCGTTGGTCTACGGCATCGCGCTGACCCATTCCCCGGAGACGTTCAACGTCATCTTCGTCGACATGAAGTTCGAGTCGGCGGCACAAGATATCCTGGGCATCCCGCACGTGGTGGCCGCGCTGTCGAACCTCGGTAAGGACGAGCGGCACCTGGCCGAACGGATGCGCAGGGTGATCGACGGTGAGATCAAACAGCGTTACGAGCTGTTCACCTCGGTGGGCGCCCGCGACGCCAACGACTACGAAGAGATCCGGCTTGCCGGGCGCGACTTGCCTCCGGTGCCGGTCCTGCTCGTCATCGTCGACGAGTACCTGGAACTGTTCGCCAACCACGAGAAGTGGATCAACCTCATCATCCACATCGGTCAGGAAGGCCGCGGCGCCAACGTCTTCTTCATGCTGGGCGGGCAGCGCCTGGATCTGTCCTCGCTGCAAAAGGTCAAGTCCAACATCGCCTTCCGCATCGCGTTGCGCGCCGAGTCCGGCGACGACAGCCGCGAGGTGATCGGTTCGGACGCCGCGTACCACCTGCCGTCGAAGGAAAACGGTTTCGGTCTGCTGAAGGTGGGACCGCGTGACCTCGAGCCCTTCCGCTGCTTCTACCTCTCCGCCCCGTTCGTGGTGCCGAAGACCAAGGAGGTCGCCACCACCGTCGACATGACGTTGACCAAGCCGCGGTTGTACAACTGGCAGTACCAGCCGCTGGACGCCTCGGATGCCACGGCATTGGAGGCCGCCGCCGCCGTCGATGCCGAACCCGACGAATTCCTGTACTACGACGACGGTTACAAGAGGAAGAAGGTCGTCGACGTGCTGCGGGAGTCGTTGCACGAGGTGCCGCACCGTTCACCGCGCCGGCCCTGGCTGGAACCGCTGGAGGAACCCGAGTCCATCGACGCTCTGGTCGCCGGATACCGGGGCAAGCCATGGCACGTCGACTACGGGCGCAACGCGGGCCTGATGTTTCCGGTGGGGGTGATGGACATCCCCGAGGAGTCGAAGCAGATCGTGCATGCGGTGGACGCGTTGCGCAGCAACGTGATCGTGGTGGGCGCCAAGCAAAAAGGCAAGACGACCACGCTGATGACGCTGATGTGTTCGGCGGCAGCAATGTACAGCCCGGCGCGGGTGACGTTCTTCTGCATCGGCGGGGCAACCCTGGCCCAGGCCACGTCGCTGCCCCACGTCACCGACATCGTTTCCCCGAAAGACGCCGAGGGCATCGAGCGCATTTTGAGCAGTATGGACGCATTGATCGATGCCCGCGAGGATTCGTTCCGGCGCCTCAAGATCGACCTCGACGGTTTCCGGGAGCGCCGGTTCGCACCGGGCAGCGACGGCCTGGGCGGCACCGATCCCAACGACCCGTTCGGCGATGTGTTCGTGGTGGTCGATGACTACGACGACCTCTACTCGAAAGACACCGTGCTGGGTGACCGCATCATCTCGCTGAGCAGCCGCGGTCCCGAATACGGGGTGCACGTGATGTGCAGCGCCGGTGGTTGGATCCACGGGCAGCGCCAGAGCCTGTTGCAAAATGCCACGGCGCGAATCCAGTTGCGGTTGGCCGACCCGAGCGAAAGCCAGATGGGGCACTCGTCGCTCGAGTCACGCGACGCCGCCCGGCGAACCCTGAACCGACCCGGCTTCGGCCTGACCGACAGCCTGCACGAGCTGCGGATCGGTATGCCGGCGCTGACCGATCCAACCACCGGCGCGATCGTCAGCATCATCGACGTCGGCGCCCGCATCGCGGACGTCGCCGGCGTCACCAAGCACGCCACCCTGCAGCGACTGCCGCAACGGGTGGCGCTGAAGGCGATTCTGGAGTACGAGGCCGCTCATCCCACGGGTGACGACCTCTCGCTCAGCTTCGCCATCGGCGAGCGTCACGAACTGGGGCCGGTCCCCATCAAGCTGCGCGAGAGTCCCGGACTGATGGTCTTGGGACGACAAGGCTGCGGAAAGACGTTGTCGCTGGTCGCCATTGGCGAGGCGATCATGAACCGATTCAGCCCCGAGGAAGCGCAGCTGACGCTGATCGACCCGAAGACCGCGCCGCACGGTCTGCGCGATTTGCACGGACCCGGTTACGTGCGCGCGTACGCCTACGACCAGGACGAGATCGACGAGATGGTCACCGCTTTGGCGCAGCAGGTCCTGTTGCCCAGGCTGCCTCCGAAAGGCCTGAGCCAGGAGGAGCTGCGCGAGCTCAAGCCGTGGCAAGGTCCGCGGCACTTCGTGCTGATCGACGACATCCAGGACCTGCGCCCGGATCAGAGCTATCCACCCAAACCGCCGGTGGGTGCTGCGCTGTGGAAGCTGATGGAACGTGCGCGGCAGATCGGCTTGCACGTCTTCACCACGCGCAACAGTGCGAACTGGGCGACGCTGCAAATGGATCCGTGGATGCGGTTCCAGAACTCGGCGAAAGTGGCCCAGCTTTATATGGATAACGATCCGCAGAACAGGATCAACCGAAACGTCCGGGCCCAAACGCTGCCGCCGGGGCGTGGCCTGCTGGTGAGCGTCGACGGCGACGTTGAAGGCGTCCTGGTCGGGCTGCCGTCGTCGGTCATACCGCCGCAGCAGTAACCGGCTGCGGCTCAGCCGTTTTCACCGTCGACGTGACGGCGCGGCGGGCGAGCGGACGCGGCCACCAGAACCACCGGCCCAGCAGCGCCACGATGGATGGCACGATGAATGCCCGCACCACCAGGGTGTCCAGCAACAGTCCGACCGCGACGGTCGTGCCGATCTGGGCGACGCTGAGCACGCTGCTGGTCAACAGCGCCAGCATGGTCAGCCCGAAGACAATGCCGGCGACGGTGACCACCCCGCCGGTGCCGCCGAAGGCCCGAATGATTCCCGTCTTCAGGCCCGCCGCCGCTTCCTGTTTGATGCGCAACGCCAGCAGCAGGTTGTAGTCCGCGCCGACGGCGATCAGTGCGATAAAGGCGAAAGGTGCGACGGCCCAGTGCAGGTCCTGATGAAGCAGGTGTTGCCAGATCAGCACGCTGGCGCCCAGGGCCGAGGCGTAGGAGGTGACGACGGTCCCGACGACGACCAGCCCCGCGACCGGGCTGCGCAGCATGGTGGTGACGATCAAGAAGATGAGAACCAGTGCGGCGCCTGCCAATAGCGTGGCATCGCTGGCGACGAAGCGCTGCAGATCGGCGGTCACCGGGCCCACTCCGGCCAGGTTGACTTCGGTCGGCATCAGAGTGCCCTCCTTGGTGGCCTCCTTGATGGCGGCGCGCACCTGGTCCGCCCGCTTCGCGCCATCGGCCCCCCACTCCGACCCGTCGCCATAGGCCAGCAGGTAAGCGGCCCGGCCATTCTCTGAGATCAGGTGGCTCAACGCGGTGGTGTACCGCGGGTCGGTCAATGCCCGCTGCGGCATGTAGAAGTCCGCCGCGGCGCTGCCCTGGAATTGCGTGGCGATCTCGTTCATGTAATCGGTCAGCTGACGCATTTGGGGTCCGAGTGTGTCGGACAGACTCAGCAAGTCATGCGTGGCCGAACGAGCCCGTCCCAACGCGTCTTTCATCGACGCCACGTTCTGCGGCAGCGTGGCCATCGCGGTGGCTGCGGTGCTCGAGCCGCTGGTCAGCTTCGTGGCGCCGGAATCCAGGCGCTCGGACGTCTGCACCAGGCTGTCGACGGGTTGCAGCACCCGGTCCACCGTCGAACAGATCGGGTTGGTGGCGCAGTCGGGCGTTCGCCCCACGAAGTCCCGCAATGGGTCGAGGTAACCCGATACCGTCGTGACATTGCGCTGCAGTCCATCCATCCCGGCCCGCATGTCTTCGGCGGCGCCGGACATGTCCGCCAATCCCGCACTGCCACCATGCAATCCGCTTCCCAGCCCGTCAACGGCCCGCTGCGTCTGCGCCAGCGCACTGTCCAGCTCGGAAACCCGCTTGAGGCGCTGCGTCAGCGAATCCACGGTTTCCCCGAACTGGCGGCCGAGCACACCGGCCTGATAGGTCAACGTTGCCTGTTCGGGAACCTTGCCGTCGGGGCGGCTGGCGGACTGCACCGCACGGACCCCCGGAACGGCCATGATGTGGCGCGTGATCCGCTCGATGGCGATCAGACCGGCCGGGTTGCGCAGGTCGTGATCCGCCTGGATCGCGATGACGTCGGGTAGCAGCGAGTTGGCCGCGAAATGCCGGCCGGCACTGGCATAGCCACGGTTGGAGTCGGTGGACGACGGCGTGGCGGCGGGTTCGTTGAAACCGACCCGCATGCCGGTCAACGGCAGCGCGACAAGCAGGCACAACCCCAGCGCGGCCACCAGGATCGGCCCGGGCCAGCGCGCCACGGCCGTCCCGACGCGGCGCCAGCGCCGCGCGGTTCTCGACGGTCGAGGTTCGAGATACCCGCGGCGTATCGCCACGCTCATAAGCGCGGGAGTCACGGTCAACGCCGCGACCATGGTCGCCAGAATGCCGATGGCGCAGGGCAACCCGGCGCTGCGGAACGAACCGACCTTAGCGAACACCAGGCACGCCAGTGCCACCGACACCGTCAGCGCCGATCCGATCACCACGGGTGCGATGGAACGGTAGGCCTGTGTCAACGCCTGGGCCGGCGCGACACCGCGGCGCCGGCCTTCGTGGTAGCGGCCGACCAGGAAGATCGCGTAGTCGGTTCCGGCACCCAGCGTCATGGCAGCCATGAGCGCCACCGAAAACAGCGACACCTCAACCACATTGGTCTGCCCCAGCGCGGCGACGATGGCACGGGCCACGGCCAGGGCGAGCCCCACCGAGATCAAGGGAATCGCTGCCGCGATCGGCGACCGGTACACCATCAGCAACAACAGCAGAATGAGGCCGATGGTGGCCGCCGTGATTCCGAGCATCTGCCGGTCGATCGCGGAGAATTCGTCCACGATCGTGGCGCCGGGGCCGGTGACATGGACCGCCAGGCCAGCCGGCGGGGAGAGTTTTTGGACGGTGCCCCGCACGGCATTCACCGAATCGCGCGCCTGCGCGGTTCCGAGCATTCCGGCGAGCCGCACCATCACGCTGACCGCCTTGCCGTCCGCACTCTGTGCGCCGGCGGCCGTGGCCGGCTGCGACCACAGGTCGGTCACCGCATACACGTGGCGCTGATCCGAACCCAGCGATGTCGTCAATGCGTCGTAAAACTGGCGGTCCCGCGGGGTCAACCGCTGATCGCGTTCCAGCACAACGTAAACGAAGTTATTGCTGGGCGTCTGGTTGAACAACTGGGCTGCCCGGGCCGCTGCGGCCGCGCTGGGCGCGCCGGGCGGCATGAAGGACCGGGCATGGGAGTCGACGACCCGCTCCAGTTGTGGGACGGCCACATTGGCGATCGCCGCCGCCATGACCCAGAGGCCGATGACCAGCACCGCGTACCGAGCGGTCAGGCGCGCAAAGCTTCCCATTCGGTCATGCAACGGTCTGCCGTTCGCTGCTGGGCCCGCCGAACAGCCCCACGGCGACATGCTCACCGCGCGTAAGGGATCGCACTCGCAGCGACCGGCGGGTGCCGATCTTGACCAACGCGTGCAGTCCGGGCTCGGCGGCCTCGAGATCGGCACGCACCTGTTCGGCCGACGCGCCCTCGTGCGCCGCCTGATCCAGCTTGGCCACCAGCATGGTGATCCATCGCTGGCCGAGCGAAAGCATCAAGCCCTCCTCGTCGCCGAACAGCGCGGACACCTCGGATGACTTGTCGATCAATGCAAGTGCCGCCTCGGGGTCCAGATCGGCGGCCTTTATCACTCGGGCCATGAAGGCCATGCGGTCGTGCAGCAGTGTCCATGTCATGGCTCGACGTTAGGAAAACTACCGTCCGTTGCGCGTCGTGCCGAAGTGCAGTCTTTGTGTCCTACCACGGGCGGAGACGGGTGCCGCCCGCAGCAGGATGTGACGAGGCACCGGGCTCTTCTAGGATTGGACGATGTTGCGCGCCGCAGCGGATCACCTGCGGGAACTGCTTCGCCGGCGAAGCGAGCTGATTCCCGTCGGTATCACCTGGGCTGCGCTGATCTCCGTCGATGTCGCCCTGGTGCTCGGCGGCGTGATCGGGACGCTGCAGCGGCCCGTCTCCGACCTGCCCGTGTCGCTGACCGCGTTCGCCCTCGCGTTGTCGCCGTCGTTGGCGTTTTTGGCCTTCAACATGAAGATGACCCCGGGGCCGTTGTGGGCCACCTGGTCGGCCTCCACCGCGATGACGCTGTTCGGTACCTCGGCGCCCATTCACGCCGATTTCGCCCCGGCGTTGTTGGTCTTGATGGTCTTGGTCGTCGCGACATTGGCGTCGGTGTGGGGCGGGATCCTGGCGGCCGTCTCGGCGGCGGCGCTGTTGGTCACCGCCTCCGCGCTGCACCGCCTCGACACCGTGGTGTTGTACCTCGGTTTCATCGCGGTGGGGTGGCTGCTCGGCTACCTGATGCGCACCCAGCGGCTGTTGCTTGCCGAACAGATCGAGGCGCAGGAGATGCTGGCCGAGCACGCCGCCGCCGACGAGCGGCGGCGCATCGCGCGCGAAGTGCACGACGTCATCGCCCATTCGCTGAGCATCACGCTGTTGCATGTGACCGGTGCGCGCCGCGCGTTGCAGCAGGATCGCGACGTCGACGACGCGGTCGAGGCCCTGGAGCAGGCCGAGCGACTCGGCCGCCAGGCGATGGCCGACATCCGTCGCACCGTCGGGTTGCTCGACAACTGGCCGACCAAAACCGCGCAAACCGCGCCCGAACCCGGTATCGACGACGTCGCCGTGCTCGTCGAGGGTTTCCGGCGGGCCGGCCTGGCCGTCGCGCTGTGCGTCGAAGGGCCCACCGATCACGTGTCGGCCACGGTCGGACTGGCGCTGTATCGCCTCACCCAGGAATCGCTGGCCAACATCGCCAAGCACGCGCCCGAATCGAAAGCCGGTGTAGTGCTGGATATTTCGCTGACGTCGGCGCGGCTCGCCGTCACCAACCTGCTTCCGGCGGCGGTGATCGCCGCGCAATCACCCGAAGGGCGCGGCGTGCGCGGCATGCGCCAGCGGGTCGAGCTGCTCGGCGGGGCCATCGACGTCGGCCCCACCCGGGACGGGTGGTCGGTGTGCGCCGAGATACCGCTGCAAGAAGGCGATACCTCCTGGAGGCCCTGGTGGTGCAAGGGGTGATCCCAAATATCCCAGCGACGCCGGAGATCAACGTGCTGCTCGTCGACGACCAGGACCTGGTGCGCTCGGGCCTGCGGCGGATCCTGCGCCGCAAGGACGGTTTCGTCATCGTCGCCGAGTGCGCCGACGGTGACGAGGTGCCCGCCGCGGTGTCCGAGCACCGGCCCGATGTCGTCGTGATGGACCTGCGGATGCGTCGCGTCGACGGCATCGAGGCGACGCGCAGGCTGGGCGGCAGGCCGCCGGTGCTCGCGCTGACCACCTTTAACGAGGACGAGTTGTTATCGGGGGCACTGCGTGCCGGTGCGTCCGGCTTCGTGCTCAAGGACTCGTCCGCCGAGGAGCTGATCCGCGCGGTGCGGGCGGTCGCCAGGGGCGACAGCTATCTCGATCCCGCGGTGACCTCGCGCGTGCTGACCACCTACCGCAAGGCCGCGCCCGGACCCCGCGGCACCGCGATCGGCGAGCTGACCACCCGTGAGCTCGACGTTCTGACGTTGATCGGGCAGGGCCTTTCCAATACGGAGATCGCCGGCCAACTGTGCATCTCGGGCGTCACGGTCAAGAGCCACATCGGACGGATCTTCGGAAAGCTCGACCTGCGCGACCGCGCCGCCGCGATCGTCTACGCATACGACAACGGCATCGTCGCGCCGCGCTGAAGAACTACAGGGGCGCGGATTGCTCCGCCAGGTTGAGCAGAACGTATGCCATGCACATGAGAAAGTTCAGCACCACCATGATCAGGCCCGCGAGCATCAGCGACCGGGTACCACGTTGTTTGATCCGCTTGTATCGCGCGGCGCGAGACTCGCGGTCGAGCCGGATCGCGATCAATGCGAAGTTCACATTGATCACTTCATGAGCGGCCAGCGGTGCGCCCGCCAACATCTCCCGTAGCCGCTCCGGTGCCGTTCGAACACCCACCCGTTCGAAACTCTGGCACAGACGTCGCGCCCGCCGTCGGCGGAGCGTGTGATACGGCAGTCGAAGCTGCCGCGCAAGTTGCCCTCGATCGTCCCCCCAGGGGTAAGACGGGGTCATCACAAGCGGGATTCTAAATCGTCCGGCGCCACTTTCGCCTTCTGAACACGAATTATGTTGCGAGAGATCACGTCGGCGTTCCGCCGCTCATTTGCTGGGATGTGGGCAACTCGAGATAGCGCTCCAGGTTGCGATGCATGTTGATCACGCGGCGTTCCTCGCTGGACAACACCATGTGCGTGAAGCCCGGTTGGTGCAGGCCGCGTTGCAAGCCGGGGAGCACGGCGATGTCTTGGGTGAGCACAACGCCTGGTCCCGACCCGGGCTCGGCCGCATCGGCGGCCACGCGGACGTCCGTTGGCTTGGTGCGCGGCGCACCCGGCGGCGTCCGGGTCATCAGGAACATGACCAACTCACCCTTGTCGGGGCTGGGGTCGGGGGCCGGGCGCGAGCACATGACGGTCAGGTGATCGGCATTGGTCAGAAGCGTCATGTTGGGAAACACGTTGTACTGGTGCAATCGGGTCATCCGGTCGGTGTCGGCCCAACTGAGGTCGACGCCGCGGCCCGCGGCGAATGCCCGGGTTCGATCCGCGATCAGGTCGGCAACCGTCTGCCCGGGCCGGCGTTCATCGGCGGGGAAGGGCGTCCCTTCGGCGGCGCCCATCAGCGCTCCCTGTGTGTAGACGTAGGCGTCCCACACCTCTTCGTCGCTCAGTGCACCGTCAAAGCGTGGGCTCTGCACGCCGTAGGGTTGGTCCGATTTTCCCGTGTGACCCCAAATCTGTTGCGGTGCATGGATATCGTCGACGCAGCGCAGAAGTTCGGGATGCAGGGTCGCGATGTGGTAGGTCTCGCTGTACCCGTCGGCGATGGTTTTCCAGTTGGCGTCGACCTCGACGGTGAGCGTGGCATAGCAGTGGAAATCTTCCAGGTGGCACCAGGCGATGTCGTCGGGCACCGCCTCGAGGTATTCGATCAACGACACCGCGCCCGGATCGAGGTTGACGAAGACGAATCCCGCCCAGGTGTCGACCCGCGCCGGTATCAACGGGAAGTCGGACATCCGCAGCCCGCCGAAGCCCTTGCGATTGGGCACCCGTTTGAGAGCGCCGGCTAGGTCCCAGGTCCAGCCGTGATAGCCGCATTTGAGTTCGCGCAGCCCCGAACCCGATCCGGTGCACAGCGAATTGCCGCGGTGCCGGCAGACGTTCTGGAACGCCCGGAGCACCCCGTCGTCGTCCCGGACGATCAGCACCCCGTACGGGCCGCACCGGTACTCGAAGTAGTCGCCGGGCGCCGCGAGATGGTCGACCATGCAGGCCAGCTGCCACACCCTGGGCCACATCCGCTGCGCCTCGAGCGCGGCGAAGTCGGGGGAGTAGTAGCGGTCGGCGGGCACCAGCGTCGGGTTTTCCGGCGGGGTGCCGATGGCATCCTCGTCGCGGGTCCGCGCCGGATTGCCGGCCGCCGTTGCCATCGAGGGGAGCTCTTAACGCGCTCCGCGGACCAGCCGGCCGGGCCGGGCGCCGGTGTCGACGTCGTTGCGGCGGGTCACTGCTCCGCTGACGATGGTCGCGGCATAACCGCTGGCCCCCTGCAGGATTCGGTTCCCGCCGGCGGGCAGGTCGAACGCCATCGCCGCCGGATGCAGGGTTAGAGCGTCCATGTCGATGACGTTGATGTCGGCCTTCTTGCCGGGCTCGATGGTGCCGCGGTCGGTGAGGCCGAACAGGTGAGCAGTGTCGCGAGACTGCTTGCGGATCACGTACTCCAGCGACAGCTTCTCGCCCCGGTGCCGGTCCCGCGCCCAGTGCGTGAGCAGGAACGTCGGATAGGAAGCGTCGCAGATCATCCCGCAGTGGGCGCCACCGTCGGATAGTCCGAGCACGCCGGCGGGGTGCAGCATCATCTCGCGGATCGCGTCGTGGTTGCCGTCGGCGTAGTTGAACAACGGCAGCATCAGCATGGAGGTCGCATTGGACTCCAGCATGAGGTCGTACAGCGTGGACAACGGGTCGTCGCCGCGGGCCTTGGCGATGGCCGCGACGGTGCGGTCCGGCGTGGGCTCGTAGTCCGGCGGATTGCCGAGCGAATACAGCCGTCCGAGCGAGTGCTGCACCAGGGCGAACATGGCGTCGAACAACAACGTGGGGTCGGCGGGCAGGTCATCCTCGGACAGGATCGCCGCTTTGACCGCGGGGTCGGCCAATTGCTGCACCAGCTCGTCGCGGCTGCACTCGGCCTTCAGCCGGCGGTAGGTGGGCCGGTGGCTGAAAGCGTGATGGCCTTGGAAGCCGATCATCATGCCGAAGGGGCGCGCCGCGATCTGCGGGTACAGCCGGGCGCCCGCGGCGTGCGCGTCCGCGGACAGGTCCAGCATCTCGCGCCACAATTTCGGATCGGCGTCTACCTGAATCAGCGCGAAGGACACCGGCCGGTCGATCTCGCCGCTGAGTCGCCGCATCCAGTCCAATTCCTTTTTGGGCCCGATGATGTCCTCACCCGCGGCCCCCTGCGGGGCCAGCTCGAACACCGCCTGACCGCCGGCCGCCATGGCGCGGCCGAGGCCGAACAGCTCTTCCTCGGCGGCAAACGTGCCCGGGACCGGTTCGCCGTCCATCGCGCGGTGGCCCATCGTGCGCGACGTGGAAAATCCGAGCGCGCCGGCCTCGATCGCCTCGCGAACCAGCCGGCCCATCGCGTCGATGTCCTCGGGGGTGGCCGGTGCATTGCGCGCGCCGCGCTCGCCCATCGCGTAGGCGCGGACCGCGCCGTGAGCGACCTGGCTACCCACGTCGACGGCGAACTTCTGCTTGCCGACCGCGTCGAGGTATTCGGGATAGGTTTCCCAGCCCCAGGTGATGCCCTCGGTCAGCGCGGTGCCGGGGATGTCCTCGACGCCCTCCATCAGCTCGATCAGCCACTGCTCGCTGCCGGGCCGCACGGGCGCGAAGCCGACGCCGCAGTTGCCGGTCACGATCGTGGTCACGCCATGGCCGCTGGAGGGCTCCAGCAGGCTGTCCCAGCTGACCTGGCCGTCGTAGTGGGTGTGGATGTCGACGAAACCGGGGGCCACCACATGCCCTGTCGCATCGATGGTTTCGGCCGCCTCCCCGCTCATCGCGGGGGCGTCGGCGCGGCGGCGCACGACGTCGACGATCTTGCCGTCCAAGATGGCGATGTCCGCGGGATAGCGTTCCGCGCCCGTGCCGTCGACGACCGTGCCACCGATGATCTTCAGGTCGAACATGAGACTCCTCTTCGCCATCGTGGGCTGTCTCTGGAGTGCTGAGCGGTAAGGCGCGCAGCATTTCGCTACGGTAGGTAGCGTAACTCCTGGCGCGCCGAAGGCAATAGCCTCAGCCGAATTCGACCGGCCCTACAGCGAGGCCTGCAGGGCGGCGACGGTTTCCAGGTCATCGAGCGCGGTGACACCGCGACGCAGGCCCTCCATGACGATCTCTTCGACCTGCATCCCACCCATTCCGGCGGTGATCAGCGGGGCGACGTAGGCATACAGCGCGCCCTGGCGGTACCGCAGCCACAGGTCGTCGCGGTCCAACTCGGGTCCGCCGGCCGCCACCAGCGCCCGCCGGTAGTCGTCGAGCAGTTCGCGCTGGGTGGCCTGGCGGTCCTGCGGCGTCAGGCTGGTGATCAGGGTGTAAGCCAGTTCGCGGGAGGGGTGTCCCCGGCGCAGCGCCTGCCAGTCCAGCAGTCCGGCCTTGCCGCCGTGGAAGTACATGTTGCCCGGGTGGGCGTCACCGTGCATGACGGTGTGCGGCGGCGTGTCGATGAGTGCCGCGACGGCGCGGTAGTTGTCGGCGATGAAGCTGCCGTTGTCCGCCGGGATCGCGGTGCGGTCGGCGAGGCGGTTGATCGATGCGTGCATGAGAGAACCGGTCAGCAACGACGTGACGTCACCCGACGGTGTGTACAGCCAGTCCATCGCGCCGCGCCCGCCGCGTGGGAGCAGCCCCCAGAAGGTGGCGTGCAGTTCGGCCAGCAGCTCGATGATCAGGCTGGCCTGGTCGGCCGAGAGCGGATGCAACGTGTCCGGGAACTCGCACGACTCGGCCGGCAGGTCCTCCAGCACCAGCAGGTACCGGCCCGTCCAGGCGTCGAACGCCGCGCCGTAGCAGTAGGGGACGCCGATGACCTGCGGTGCGAGCTCACGGTAGAACCGCACCTCGGTGTGTCCGAGGCGGCCCAGTTCGCCGATCAGCCGGGTGCCGGCGGTCGGTGCGGCGATCTTGACGAACACCGAGTCGGGGACGTTCTTGCCGGTCAGCACCAGCCGGCCACGCGAGGAGGTCCCCGCATCCCTGCTCAGGACGCGGATCGACCGAACCGTGGTTCCCATGACCCGGGACAGCACCGCGGGGTCGATGTCCTCGACCGTCCGTGGCAGGCCGAACCGGCCTCCCACCACCGCGTCGGCGGCCACCCGGCCTGCACCGCGGCCCAGGTGGGCGGCCAGCCCGAGAATAGAGAAAGCGTGTCCCACAGAAGTTTTCATGTCCATCCATCCTGATTTGCCAGCCGGCCGCAGTGCTGTGCTCTTAACACCAGCGGCGTCGGGCAAACCGATCGAACGTCTGGACATCAGACAATATACGATTATTGTCTGATCTGTGGCACCAGGGCCCTCACCACGAACTGCTCGACGAATTCTCGTTTGTCCGCTGCGGGGCGATATCGCCACGACGGCGCCAGCAAAAACAGGGTCGCGGTGTGCAACCACTGGACGATCGAGCGGAAATCCATATCGGGGTAGAGCGACCCCGCCGCTTTCCACCGGTTCAGCAGCGGCCCGTAATGCCGCAGCAGCAGCTCCACAATCGGTTCGGAACCCTTCGCGAGCGCCGAGGCCATCGCGGTGCTCTCGGCGGCGAACAACGCTTCGTTCAGCGCGTTACCGTCCACCGATTCCACCCGGGCCAGCACCATCTCGGGCACCGATCGAATGGGGTCGTCGGGGTCGGGCAGCGAGCGCACCAACTCAGCAAGCGCACTGTCCACCCGCGTCAGCATCAGGCCCAGCAGCACGTCGTCGCGCCCGGGGAAGTACCGGTACACCGTCGACCGTGACACCCCGGCCTCGTCGGCCACTTCGCCCATCCGGAACTGGGTGTTGCCGCGCCGGACGATGCAGCGGCCCGCGGCCTCCAGGATCCGCCTACGGGCCTCCTCGTCGTCGAGGATCGCGCGGTCATCGCCCCAGCGCCGGCTCGGTTCCATGGCGGCGATGTTACGGGATGCGTTGTGCTGCTTTGCTATCGGACATGAACAGATCCGGCGCTGTCCGGATCGGTAACGAATCCCGTTGCAGCACAGAGTCTTAACCAGCCAGAAAGGGCGATCGATGGGGTACTCCGCAGCGGACGAGTCCTTCACCCACCAGCTTCCGACGACGTTCGACCAGGTGCACGACTCCGATCCGACGTGGTCGGATCGGTGTTACTTCTTCGCCGCGTCGCCGGATGGCACCATCCTGCTGGCCAGCGGGTACGGCAACAACCCCAACACCGCCAGCGGGCTGGGTTACGCCAAGGTCAGCCTCGCCGACGGCCGGCACTGGGACCTGTTGTCCGGGCGGCCGGTCACCGGCGACGACCGTGGCGACCTGAGCGCGGGGCCGATGCGCTGGACCTGCGTCGAACCCCTGAAGAAGTGGCGGTTGGACATCGAGCCCAACAACTCCGGAATCGAGTGGGAGCTCTACTACGAACCCACCGCCCCGATGTGGGAACTGTTGCCCATGAAAGTGCATGGAAAGGGCGGTGAATTGCTCGCCGACATGTACCACATGAAGGAGCCGGGACGATGGAGCGGTTGGGTGCAGATCGACGGGGAACGCAGCAGTGTCGATGGGTTCCACGGCGGTCGTGACCGAACCTTCGGGGTGCGGATCTCCGACAAGATCGACTTCTGGTTATGGCTCGACGCCGGCTTCGGTAACCATGCCATCGAAGCCTGGATCATCGAATCGTCCGACGGCACGATCAATTACGTCGACGGTGGTATCACGCACGCCGACGGGACCTTGTCGAAACGATTCGTCAAGATCGAGCACGAGGTCGAATTCGACGGCGACCGCAAGCGGCCCACCCGTGCGGTGCTCGTCTTCACCGACGAGGACGGCAAGGCCCACCGGGTGATCGCCGAGGCGCCGCATCTGGAAGTCAACGCCTATTACGGGCTACCCATGGCACACTGCCAATACGAAGATCTGGGTGGTGGCGCGTACTTCATCCATTTCGCTTGGGACAGCTGCGATCCCGAACAGCTGGCCGAGACCGAGGGTAAATCGATGGCCCTCGACCAGCTGATGCGGTTCGAGCGTGACGGTGAGACCGGCTGGGGCGTCTTCGAATTGCTGCTCGGCGGGCAGGGCTATCGCCGCTACCCCAACTGGACGGCGATGGATATGTCCGCCTTCACCCAGGACAAGACCCCGGTCGACCGACTGCCCGCGGACGGCGAGGGGGTTCGCCAATGACGCTGGGCGCCGAGCTGGAACAACGGTTGAGCGGATGGCTGCGTACGCAGGTGCCCGACGCCGACGACGCCCACCTCGAGGACATCGACCGGGTGAGCTTCGGGCACTCGGCCGAGATGATGACGCTGCGCGTCGTCACCCGGCGCGGCGCTCGAGACGACCACCACGACATCGTGTTGCGTCTGCGTCCCCCACCACCGGCACTGCTGGAGCCCTACGACCTCGCGCGCCAGTTCACGATCTTGCGGGCGTTGGCCGACACGCCGGTCCGCGTCCCGCGGGCGCTGTGGCTCGAACCGACCGGCGACGTCCTCGGCAGGCCGTTCTTCGTCATGGAACGGGTCGCCGGCGACGTCTACGAGATGGAACCCCCGGCCGACGCCGCAGACCACACGGTGGTGCGGATGTGTCAGAGCCTGGTCGAACAACTGGCCGCCATCCACGCCGTCGACCTCGACCGGATCGGACTGGACACGCTCGATGACGGCGCCGACCACCTCGACCGCGAACTCGACCACTGGGCCGCGGAGATGAACCGGGTCAAGCGCGACCGCCTGCCCGCCCTGGAGCGGCTGCACCGCGAACTGCTTGCCGGCAAGCCCGCGCCGTGCCCCAAGATCACGCTGGTGCACGGCGACGCCAAACCGGGCAACTTCGCCTTCACCGGCGGCGAGGTCAGCGCGGTCTTCGACTGGGAGATGACGACGGTCGGTGACCCGCTCACCGACATCGGCTGGCTCGAGATGCTGTGGATGCAGCCGGTCGGGATCAACAGCCACCCCGCGGCCCTTTCCATCGATGCCCTGCTTGCGCATTACGAGTCGGCCAGCGGGATCACGGTCACGAACCGGCCCTGGTACCGGGCTTTCAACGCCTTCAAGATGGCCGTCATCTGCCTGATCGGCGCGATGCTCGTCGAGGACGGCCACAGCGACGATCAGAAACTCGTGCTGGCCGCCTACGGCACCTCGTTGCTGACCAGCGCCGGGCTCGGCGAGCTCGGAATCGACGAATCCCTCGACGACGGTCCGGTGCTGCCGCGCGAGGAACGCATCCAGCAGGTGCTGGCGCAGTCGGGCTGAATCAGGCGGTACAGCCGGGGGGCGTCAGGCCGCGCCAGGTCAATGTCACGCGGGTGCCCCGCGGCGTGCGGTCGATGGCGACTTCGTCGGCGAGCGCCTCCATCAGCGGGATGCCGAGGCCGCGCATCTGCTGTCGGTACTGGACCGGCTTCTTTTGCCGCCACCGTCCGCGGTCGTCGACGATCACCGAGAGGGTGTCCGAATCGCCGTCGTAGGCCGCTCGCACGTCGACCGTCCCGCGCTCCGCGGCACCGACGTAGGCGAATTCCGCGGCATTGGCGATCGCCTCGTTCACCGCCAGCAGCAGATCATTGAAGCGGTCGTGGTCAAGAGAGAAATACCGCTCGAGCCACACCCCGAACTCGGCGCGGGTCCGGGCGGCGCTGGGCGCGTCGGCGGCCACTCGCGTCCGCACGAAGCGGGATGGGTCATCGATGTTCAACACGTGCTGCGGCTGGTCAGAGCGTCCTGTCGTCCCCGGTTGCGTCCCCACCCTGTCGAGGCTCACTCACCGGAAATACCGCTCAGCGCACCGTCAAGGCTGCTGTAGAGCGAGAGCACGCTGTCAATCCCCATGAGTTTGATCGGCCGGCTGGTGGCCGAGCCCTTGGCGACCACCGCGAATTGCGTAGGGGGCTCCACCTCGGCCTGCGCGGTCACCAGGACGGTCATCCCGGCCGAGGCCAGAAAACCGACTTTGGACAGATCAACGATCAGCGCCGCGGGCTTGGTGGCCAGCGCGGTCTGAATGGCGTCGGCCAGCAGCGGCGAGCTGAGCATGTCGATTTCGCCGGAGACGGTGAGCACAACCGCCTGATCTACCTGGTGTTTGCCCACTTCAAAAGCGGTTGGATCAACGAGATCGCCGGATTGTTCGCCCATGGTCTACCACTCACATTCGGTCCCCTGCGGGACACTGCTAGCTTTCGAAAACAGTCACTGCCATATCCGGGGGCTGTTGATTCAACCCCGCGGGAACACGCTTGCCTACGGAGGAGATGCACCCCGTCGATCGGCGCTATCAAATGCAGATACCGCTACAAGTGTTTAGCCAATGGTAGGACACGCGGCGTACCACGCTCAAAACGCTGAACGATTTCGGGCGCCGTGACGTACTCCGGGTGTGCGTGACGGGCAGCGCAGAAGTTGCACAGGGCAGCGGCCCATGCGTGAATTGCTTTCGCCGACTTCGCTGTCAGCCCGCGCGGCGTGGCCTGCACAAACGGGAAGGACGGTGGGCCGTGGAGCCCGGTGATCACGGCTGGCAGCAGCACGGTGGCGAGCAGCCCGGTGACCCCGCAAAAAGCGCAGCCACGCCGTCGCATTCCCTGGCGCTGAACCGGCGCCTGCTGCTCGGCATGGGCGCGGTAGCCGGTGTCGCCGCACTCGAGGTGGGCGGCTTCGCCTATGCCGGCGGCTGGCTGCGGCCCGGGGCGCTGACTCCGCCCCGGTTCACGGACCGTTTCGAGCACGTCTACGGCCGTCATGACGGTTTCCGGCGAAACCACGCCAAGGGCCTCAGCGCCACCGGAACGTTTGTCAGCACGGGGGCGGCCGCCGCGATATGCCGCGCCGCGGTCTTTCGGCGCGGGAGCGTTCCGGTGATCGGCCGGTTCTCGCTGTCCGGCGGCCTACCCGACCAGGCCGACAAGCTCGACACCGTCCGGGGGCTGGGGCTGCTGTTCGACGGACCCGACGGCCGGCAGTGGCGCACCGCGATGATCAACATCCCGGTCTTTCCCGACAGCACGCCCCAGGGCTTCTACGACCGGTTGCTCGCATCCAAACCGGTGCCGGGCACGGGCAAGCCCGACCCGCAGCAGATGGCCGCTTTCCTGCAGCGCCATCCCGAGACCGCCGCGGCCATGCGCATCATCAAGCAGGCACCGCCGAGCACGGGGTTCGCCGACAGCGCGTTCCACGCGCTGAACGCCTTCCGGTTCACCAACGGTGCCGGTGCGACGGTGCCGGTGCGCTGGTCCGCGATCCCCCAGCAAGGTGCCGACGTGACCGCCCCGCCATCCGGGCCAGCGGCCAAGGACTACCTGTTCGACACGCTCATCCGCGCGGTGGCGCGCACCCCGCTGAGCTGGCGCCTGATGCTCACCGTCGGCGAGCCGGGCGATCCGACCCATGACGCCACCAAACCCTGGCCGCCGGAGCGGCGCACCATCGACGCCGGCACCATCACCATCTCCGCGGTCCAGACGGAAGAGGCCGGCAACGCACGCGACATCAACTTCGACCCGCTGGTGCTACCCGACGGCATCGCCGCCTCCGACGATCCCCTGCTCGCGGCGCGATCGGCGGTGTACGCCCGTTCATTCACTCGCCGCGCCGAGGAGCCCAAAGCGCCCAGCGCGGTCGACGTAGGACCGGTGCTCCGGTGAGGGACGAGGCGGCCGGCACGGCGCGGTTCACCCTGCCGTCGCGCGTTCTGCACTGGCTGATGGCGCCGATGGTCATCGCGCAGTTGCTCATCGGCGTGACCATGGTCGCCGCCCTGAGCTACTACCCGCTGTTGCTGGCCATCCATCGGCCGTTGGGTGTGTTGATCCTCGCCGTGGCCCTGGTCCGGCTGGCGAACCGGCTCCGCCACCGGCCACCACCGTTCCTGGCCACCATGAGCAAAATCGAACGCCGCATAGCGACGTGGTCGGAGTACCTTCTCTACGCCTTGCTGCTCGCCCAGCCCCTGACCGGGTGGGCCATGGTGTCGGCGGCGCGTTTGCCGATCACCCTGCTCGGGCCCCTTGCGCTGCCCGGCATCGCGCCGCACAACATCGACCTTTTCGCGGTGCTTCGGGAGTGCCACGGCGCCTTCGCCCTCCTGCTTTTCCTCGCGTTTACCGCGCATATGACGGCGGTACTCTTCCACACGCTCGTCTTGCGCGACAGGCTCCTTGACCGCATGGCGCTGTGGCGCATCAAACCCGGCGCGCCGCAGCCAGACCGGGCCTGAGACCAAAATCGCAGTCCGACGACCTGCCTGCTCGGGCTCGAAGTGGCCGAATATGATCGGCACGATTCAGACTTGAGCGCGCGGTCAGCGGCCGGGCGTGCTGAGCCCCTGAGGGCCATGAGGAAACTGGGAGAGTTCAATGTCGAACCAGCAGCAAGCGGACCGGATGTCGTCGGGGAAGGGATTCATCGCGGCGCTCGACCAAAGTGGCGGTTCGACGCCCAAGGCGCTGCGCCTCTACGGCATCGAGGACAACGCGTACTCCTCGGAGGAGGAGATGTTCGACCTCATTCACCAGATGCGCTCGCGGATCATCACGTCTCCGGCGTTCACCGGTGACCGCGTGCTGGCCGCGATCCTGTTCGAGCAGACCATGGACCGTGAGATCGCGGGCAAACCGTCGACCACCTACCTCTGGGAGACCAAGGGCGTGGTGCCCATCCTCAAGATCGACAAGGGTTTGGCGGACGCGTCCGACGACGTCCAGCTGATGAAGCCGATCCCGGGCCTCGACGAGCTGCTGGACCGGGCCGGCGGCTTGGGTGTCTTCGGCACCAAGGAGCGGTCGGTCATCGGCGGTGCCAACCCTAAGGGCATCGCGGCCGTGGTCGCCCAGCAGTTCGAGCTGGGCCATCAGGTGCTCTCGCACGGGTTGGTGCCCATCATCGAGCCCGAGGTCACCATCTCGATTTCGGACAAAGCCGAGGCCGAAGGCATTCTGCGCGACGAGATCACCAAGCAGCTCGACGCCGTGCCCGACGGCCAGCGCGTCATGCTCAAGCTGAGCCTGCCCACCGAGGTCAACTTCTACCGTCCCCTGATCGAGCACCCGAAGGTGATGCGGGTGGTCGCGCTGTCCGGTGGCTACTCGCGCGAGGAGGCCAACGAATTGCTGGCGAAGAACAGCGGGTTGATCGCCAGCTTCAGCCGGGCGCTGACCGAGGGGCTGACCGCCGACCAGTCCGACGAGCAGTTCAACGCCACCCTGGACAAGGCGATCCAGTCGATCTACGACGCCTCGGTCGCGGGCTGAGCTAGTAGCGGTGCTGGGCCATGCGTGGCGGCCCGGCGTCGCCGTCATCGGAGACCAACGCGGGCACCAGTTCACTGGTCACCAAGCCCTCGTCTCGGGTCAATTCGTCGATGATGTCGAAGGATGCGGCGATGGCGCCCGGGGTATCGATCACGACGGTGATGACGGGCACCCGGCGGGTCAGTGCGAAGAATCCATCGCCGCGGGGCGGGTGGTCGCCGTGAAAGCCCCAGACGCCACGAAGCACCGTCGCGCCGTCGGCGGTTTTGGCTTGGCGCAGCCGCTGGACAATCGCGCGGTGAATCGGCACGCCGCCGTGGTGTGCCGACTCCGAGGTGTAGATCGTCAGCTGCTGGAACAGCGGCAAGCCCCGTTCGTCGACGCCGGGCAGCGCGTGCGGCCGTTCCAGGAATTCGCCGTCGCGCTTGCACACCCGAACCCGTTCGAGGGTGAACAGGGGCCTGCGCAGCAGCTCACCGATCTCCGGTAGCACCCGGCCGATTCGCTCACCGGATCCGACGACCACGATCATCATCGGTACGTCGGCGTTGCGGCCAAAGAAGTTCGCGCGCTGGCGTTCTCCGTGTGCGACGCCGTCCACCCCGAGCAGCACCGTGGCGCCGGCCAGGCCGCGCCGGTACATCAAATCGCAGAGCGCGATATAGGCGGGCGAGCCGTTGACGCGTTGCTTGCGGCCGACGTAAATCGTCAATTTGACGGCGTCGCGCAGCTCCTCGGGCAGCTGCGGCGATCCGATGTCCTGGTGGAGCAGCCGGGCGCGCTCCAGGGTGACCAGGCCCCGCTGCTTGATGGCAAGCACCGGCTCGAGCAGGGCCTCGATCTTCGTTCTCGTGTCGACGGCGACGATCGCCACCGGCGGATCCTCGGACAACGTCAAGGACTCATCGGTGCGCAGATGGTGACCGGTGCCGAACCCGCCGATGCCGCGCAGCAGGACGCCACACGCAACTCGGTGCTGTGCGTACAAGCCGAGCAACACATCGGAGACGAACCTGTCCCCGGTCCGCCTCCGCTCGGCCGAATAGGTGGTGAGCTTCAGGCAATCGTCGTCCATCGCCGCTCCCGTCGCCTTGCGGCGAGCCTACCCCGCTGGGAGACGTCAAGCGCCGCAGCGGTGTTCGAGGCGGGCTACCTCAGCCCGGGGCTGGCCGCTGGCGTGGTCGGCTGATGGGCGGTCGTCAGCTTCGGCTGAGGGCTTCCACGATGAGCCGGGTGGTCCGTTCGGCTCGCCGTCGCGAGTAGGGCTGCGCGCCGGAAAGGATCGGGTACACCACGCCGCCGACGATTGCGTCCGCGGCCGATTCGGCGGCGGCCTCGTTGATGCCGTCGGCCAGGAGCCGGGCCCGCACGCTGTCGTGTAGGGGCGCACTGAATCCGGCGCGCAGTTTGACGGCGGTGTCCTCATGTTCCATGCACGCCACGGTCAGCGTTCGCAGCATGGCCGTACCCCGCGGCGTCGTCAGGCTTGCGAACAACTTGCCCACCCAGCCCACCAGATCGGCGGCCAGGTCGCCGCTGTGGTTGACCGACGCGAGCAGCTTATCGGCGTCTTCCAGCATGACGTCGGCGACCAGCGCGGGGCGAGTGGGCCACCAGCGGTAGATGGTTTGCTTGCCCACCCCGGCGCGCGCGGCGACCGCCTCGATGGTCAGCCCGTCGAACCCGCGCTCGAGCAGCAGTTCACGCGTGGCGGTGACGATCGCCGTGCGGGACTTCTCGCTGCGTCTCCGAGGCGAACCCGCCGGCGCGTTCACCGCGCCGAGATCGGTTGGCATCTGGTGGTCCTCGCTTCTGCGAACTCCGATCGAAAGCCGCTCGCCGGGGAATCGTGCGCGCTTTACATATCCTGATCCACCCCGGTAGTCTGCCACAAGACGAGACGGTCCGTCTTGTAACGCGGCGATCGCCAGCGCTGCGAAAGCGGGTCGCCGCCATCAGCGTCGGAAGGATAACAGTCCGTGCGGCCAACGCCAGTTCTCTCTCGGCCGTCCTCGTGACCCTGGGCCTGAGTCCTGAGCAGCAGGAGCTCGGCGACGCGGTGAGGCAGTTCGCGGCCCGGAATGCCCCCATTGCGGCGACGCGTGACAGCTTCGACGACCTCGCGGCCGGGCGCGTACCCGGATGGTGGGATGCCCTGGTCGCCAACGGTTTCCATGCCGTGCATCTGCCCGAGGACTTTGGCGGGCAGGGCGGAAAACTGATCGACGCCGCATGCGTTCTGGAGTCGGCGGGCACGTCGCTGCTTCCGGGACCGCTGCTGCCGACGGTAAGCGCCGGAGCCGTCGCACTGCTCGCCGATCCGACGCCGAGCGCGCAGTCGTTTCTGCGCGATCTGGCGGCCGGTATCACCGCGGCGATCGTGCTTCCCGACGACGACGGCGGCTTGCGCGCGCGGGCCGAGGACGGGCAGTGGCTGATCAGCGGCGCATCGGAGGTCACCGCGGGCGTGTGCGCGGCGCGGATGATTCTGGTCGGCGCCCGCAGCGACGGCGGCGAAGTCGTCTGGGCGCTCGTCGACGGCGAAAAGCCCACGGCCACCGTCGAACCCATTCGCGGCACCGACCTCGTCGCCGATGCCGGGATCCTGCGACTCGATGACTACCGCGTCACCGATTCCGACGTGCTCGCCGGCATCGACCCGCAGGGCGCCCGCTGCGTGGTCCTGGGGCTCGTCGCCAGCATGAGCGCCGGCATCGTCGCGTGGTGCGTGCAGGCCGTCACCGCGCACCTACGCATCCGCGAGCAGTTCGGCAAGGTGATCGGCACCTTCCAGGCGCTGCAGCACAGCGCCGCGATGCTGTTGGTCAGCAGTGAATTGGCCACCGCGGCGGCCTGGGACGCGGTCCGTGCTGTCGACGAATCACTCGACCAGCACCGAATCGCCGCCGCCGGTGCGGCGATGATCGCGATCTCGCCCGCCCCGGATCTGGTACTCGACGCGTTGACGATGTTCGGTGCCATCGGGTTCACCTGGGAGCACGACCTGCACCTGTACTGGCGGCGAGCCATCAGCCTCGCGGCATCGATAGGGCCGGCCAACCGCTGGGCGCGCCAGTTGGGGCAGCTGACCTGCGGCCAGCAGCGCGACATGGCGGTCAACCTCGGCGACGCGGAATCCGAATTCCGGTCGAGCGTGGCCGAAACACTGGATGCCGCAACGAAGTTGCGCAATGACCAACCGGGGCGACAGGGCGACTACGAAGAGTTCGAGACCGGGCCGCAGCGCACCCTGATCTCCGACGCGGGCTTGATCGCGCCGCATTGGCCCGCACCCTGGGGCCTGGACGCCGGCCCGCTGCGACAGCTGATCATCGACGACGAGTTCGCCAAGCGACCCGAGCTGGTCCGTCCCTCACTGGGCATCGCCGAATGGATCCTGCCATCGGTGATCCGCGCCGCCCCGAAAGACCTGCAGGAGAAGCTGATTCCGCCGACTCAACGTGGCGAGCTCGCATGGTGCCAGTTGTTCAGCGAGCCGGGCGCCGGTTCGGACCTCGCGGCGCTGTCCACCCGGGCCACCAAGGTTGACGGCGGCTGGAACGTCAACGGGCACAAGATCTGGACGTCGTCGGCGCACCGCGCGGACTATGGGGCGTTGCTGGCGCGCACCGATCCGGAGGCCGGCAAGCACCGCGGCATCGGCTACTTCGTGGTCGACATGCGGTCCCCCGGAATAGAGATCCAACCGATCAAGACGGCCACCGGCGACGCGCACTTCAACGAGGTGTTCCTCACCGACGTCTTCGTGCCCGACGACATGCTGCTTGGCGATCCGACCGGGGGGTGGAACCTGGCGATCGCCACTATGGCCGAGGAGCGTTCGGCCATCAGCGGTTACGTCAAGTTCGATCGCGCGGCCGCGCTGCGCCGGCTCGCGTCGGAACCCGGGCCGGACCGTGACGACGCGCTGCGCGAGCTCGGCAAGCTCGACGCCTACACCAACGCGATCAAGGCGCTCGGCGTACGCGAAACCATCCGCCTGCTCGACGGCCAGGCGTCCGGACCGGCGTCGAGCATCGCCAAGGTGGCGATGAACGTGCTGTTGCGGAGGACCTTTGAGGCCACGCTGCAGTTGACCGGGCAGCTGGCCATGGTCGCCGACTCCGATCCCGCCATCGTGGAGCGTTACCTGCATCTCCCGGCCGAATTGATCGGCGGTGGAACGCGGGAGATCCAGCTCAACATCATCGCGCAGATGATCCTCGGATTACCCCGAAAGTAGGGCAAGGCATGGGATTACGCGGAGAAGCCGCAATCGTGGGATACGTCGAGCTTCCGCCCGAGCGGCTCAGCAAGGCCTCGCCCGCACCGTTCGTCCTCGAACAATGGGCCGAGCTGAGCGCCGCCGCACTTGAGGATGCCGGCGTGCCGGGAGACGTCGTCAACGGGGTCGTCGCCTCGCACCTGGCCGAGTCGGAGATCTTTGTCCCCTCCACCATCGCCGAATACCTGGGCGTGGGAGCAAGATTCGCCGAGCACGTCGATCTGGGCGGAGCCAGTGCCGCGGCCATGGTGTGGCGTGCGGCGGCGGCCATCGAACTGGGGATCTGCGATGCCGTCCTGTGTGCGCTGCCCGCCCGCTACATCACACCGTCGTCCAAGAAGAAACCGCGGCCCGTTGTCGACGCCATGTTCTTCGGCTCGTCGAGCAATCAATACGGCTCTCCCCAAGCCGAATTCGAGATCCCCTACGGCAACCTCGGCCAGAACGGACCGTACGGCCAAGTGGCCCAACGCTACGCCGCCGTCTACGGCTACGACGAGCGCGCGATGGCCAAGGTCGTCGTCGACCAGCGGGTCAACGCCAACCACACCGACGGTGCGATCTGGAAGGACAAGCCGCTGAGCGTCGATGACGTGCTGGCCAGCCCGGTCATCGCGGACCCGCTGCACATGCTCGAGATCGTCATGCCCTGCGTCGGGGGTGCCGCGGTGGTCGTCGCCAGCGCCGACGTCGTCAAGCGCTCGCGCAATCGTCCGGTGTGGATCAAGGGATTCGGCGAACACGTGCCGTTCAAGACCCCGACGTACGCAAAGGATTTGCTCAACACCCCGATCGCCGCGGCCGCCGACACCGCATTCGCCATGACCGATCTGAGCCGCGGGCAGATGGACATGGTCTCCATCTATGACTGCTACACCATCACCGTCCTGCTCTCTCTGGAAGATGCCGGCTTCTGCGAGAAGGGCAAGGGCATGGACTTCGTGGCAAGCCATGACCTGACCTTCCGCGGCGACTTCCCCCTCAACACGGCTGGCGGTCAATTGGGTTTTGGCCAAGCGGGTTTGGCCGGCGGAATGCACCATGTCTGCGACGCCACCCGCCAGATCATGGGTCGTGCGGGTGCCGCGCAGGTCGCCGACTGCAACCGGGCCTTCGTGTCCGGCAACGGGGGCATCCTGTCCGAGCAGACCACGCTGATTCTGCAAGGGGACTGACCGATGAATTTCGAACGACCGATGCCCGTGAAAACGCCTACCAGCGCTCCTTTTTGGGATGCGTTAGCCGATCATCGCATCGTCATCCAGTATTCGCCGTCGCTACAGGCCTATGTGTTCTACCCGCGGGTGCGCGCGCCGCGCACCCTGGCCGACGATCTGGAATGGCGCGAGATTTCCGGGATGGGAACGCTGTACTCCTACACCGTCGCCCACCGGCCGGTCAGCCCGCATTTCGCCGACGCCGTGCCCCAGCTGCTGGCCATCGTCGAATGGGACGAGGGCCCAAGGTTTTCCACCGAGATGGTCTTGCCCGCCAGCCGAGTCGACCCAGCCGCCAACCTCAGGGTCGGGATGCGGGTGAAGCCGGTGTTCTGCGACTACCCGGAACACGAAGTCACGCTGTTGCGTTACGAGCCAGCCGACTGAGCCCCGGCCGAAGGTGCGGCCAGACATCCGACACGGATGTGCGACGAGCCGCACATACGCGTGAGGCGCCAATTACGTCTGCGCCCAAGCGATTATCGTCTGCGGGTAGGTCTCGATGCGGGCCGCCGGCCCGCAGGTGCTGTTGTTGGCCAGGCGCCTAACCCCGACCGTGTCCAGCGCGGCGATCGCGCCCCAGTTGGACAGCTTCTTCCAGAAGATTGGCGGCACCGGCAACGCTCTGGGCGGGCGTGGTCATCCGAGCCGCGACCTCACGGGCTCGGCTCATACATCGCGGAGTGAGGATGGAACGCAGGTCGGCGACCAGTGATGCTGCGGTGCTGTCCGAAAAAGCCCGACCGCGGCCCACTTCCAGCCGTTCGACGGCGGCCGCCCACATCGGTTGATCTTGGACCGAGAACCAGAGGATCAAGCTGGGCACGCCGGCCCGCAGCCCGGCAGCCGTGGTGGCCGAACCACCGTGGTGGACCACCGCGCGACAGGCGGGAAAGACGGCCGCGAAATTCACCGCATCCACCGTCTTGACGTGCTCGAAATGGGGGACGTCGCTGAAGTCGCTCCAGCCGGCGCAAACCAGCGCCCGCTCGCCCAATTGCGCGCAGGCCGCACTGATCATGGCGAACACCTCGGCCGGAGATTCGACCGCCATGCTGCCGAATCCGAAGTAAATCGGCGGTGTACCCGAGGCAATCCATGACAAGACCTCGTCGTCGGCATCCGTCCGCGACCCCAGTGTCAGCGCACCGACGAAGGGTAATCGCTCATCCTGTTCCGATCCCGTGGCCACTTCGGGGAAGCAGAGCGCGTCGTATGCCTGGATCTGCAGCGATTCGGCGGGTCCGGTTGTCTCCGCCAGGCCCAGGGCGCGGCGTTGGGCCTCCTCAACGTCCTTGGTTATCTGCCCGAGCACGCCGCCCAAGCGCGACGGCTCCCCAGGGAAGAAACTGAGCACGGCCAGCGGAATGTCGTAATACTCCGCGGCGATGGCGGCCCGCCCCTGCCCGCCCTTGTTCACTACCAGTAGGTCGGCTCCTTGTGCCAGCGCGGCCAGCGTGATGCACCACTGCGCCCAGGCACGGGCGAGATGCTCCATCATGTCGGTCATCACAGCCAATGGAATCTGGCCGTTCGCATCGGGGATGAAATCCCGGTGGCCCTGCCATGGCGTGGAGTTCCACTCAACGACCGAAAGGCCCACCGACTCCACGAAGCCACACATGTGCGGCGGCACCGCCATGCACACGTCGTGACCCCGGCGCAGCAGCTCGCGGCCAACCGCGGCGAGGGGTTCGATGTCGCCGCGAGTTCCGTGAGCCGCCAACAGAACTTTCATCGGCGCACCAGCCTAGCTCGTGGCGTCGGTGTGCTCGGGATCCAAGCCCGAGCTCGCCTCGTGGACGCGGTCAGGTCGAGGACCGCACCACCAGGCGGGCGATGTCGGTCAGCTCGGGCGACGGCGGGGCGGGGTGCCCCAGCCGCTCGAAGACCGCGGCAAGGGCAGCGTCGGCGACCGCGCAGGGATCGAATTGCACGGTGGTCAACGGCGGCGTGCTCACCATGCCCATTGGGCTGGCGTCGACGCCCATCACCGCGAGGTCTCCGGGACAGCGCAGCCGTGCTTGATGAATGCCGTACAGGACGAGGCAGGCGATCTCGTCGCTTTGGGCGCATACGGCGGTCACCCCGGCGCCCACCCAGCCGGTGACCACGTCGGCGGCGTTGTCCAGGGTGACCTCGTCGGCTCGCACCGGTGGAAGGTCGCGCAACCGCGCCGAACGTGAAACACCCTCGAACCAGTAGTCACCCAGCGGGCGCCACCGGGCAATCCCGGTATAGGCGAATGCGATTCGGCGATGGCCCCGCTCGACCAGGTGCTCGACGCGCATCTCGCCCACCGACAGATGCGGGTCTTTGAGCGCGGGCAGTGTCCCGATCTCGATGTGCGGGATGCCCGCGTTCGTCACCGCTTGATGGGCGGCCGCACTCAGCGGGAACAGGCTGGTGACCGCGACGGGGTCCAGATTCTCGATCGCGTCGACCACATGTTGGTCGTCGTCGGTCGCGAAGATCTGCACCTGAAGAAGACCCTCGCGAGCCAATGCGGTGGTCATCCGACTGCCGGCCTGCATCGGCATCTCGCCCACGGCCACGTGCGGCACCACGTAGAGCACCACACCGCTTTTGCCGCGCGCGAGGTTGCGGGCGGCCAGGTTGGGCCGGTAACCGAGCAGTTTGGCCGCGCGGTACACCGCATCCCGGGTTTCCGGGGAGATGCGGCGGCCCTGCGCGTTGTTCAGCACATAACTGACCGTGGCGGTCGATACGCTGGCCAATCGGGCCACGTCGGCGGTGGTCGGACGCGCAGCTCTATTGGTGGTCAACGTGCGTTGCCTTCCCGCCCGGTCATGCCCCATGGTGGCACGCGACGCCAATCGGCATCGCGCGATCCCGCGATCTGCGGGGCTGCCGGCTGACTATGCCCCCGCGCGACGCGCCGGCCCGTCACCGCCGGGCGCACAGACTAATAGTCGCTCACGGGAGGCGGGGTCGAGAATGTCTGACCGTTACGGGCCGCTCCGGTGACCGCATGCTCGGCCACATCCGGGCCGTTGCGGTGCAGGACATTAAGGCGCATAGCATTGTCGGACGGGGCCCGGCGGCCTGGTTGACACTGTGATGCATACCATTGTCTACTAGTCGCTGACGGTCGATCGAGGAGCGGGGCATGAATAAGGACGACCTGATTCTGATCAGCGTGGACGATCACATCGCCGAGCCTGCCGACATGTTCGACGCGCACGTACCCGCCTCATACAGGGACCGCGCCCCACGGGTGGTCGCCGAACCCGACGGCATCCAGCAGTGGTACTACGGCGAGATCCGCGGACGCAACATGGGCCTGAACGCCGTCGCGGGAAAACCGCGCGAGATGTACAACATCGATGCCTCGCGCTACGACGAGATGCGGCCGGGCTGCTTCAACGTGGACGAACGGGTGCGGGACATGAACGCCGGTGGCCAGCTGGCGGGGTTGAACTTCCCGAACTTCACCGGCTTCTCCGGCCAGGTTCTCAACCAGGGCCCCGACCGCGACACGAACCTGGTGATGATCAAGGCCTACAACGACTGGCACGTCGACGAATGGTGCGGGGCGTACCCGGGCCGGTTCATCCCGTGCGGCATCCTGCCGTTGTTCGACGTGGCCGAGGCTGCCAAGGAAGTCGAACGCCTCGCCGGTAAGGGCTGTCACGCCGTCACGTTCTCGGAGAACCCAGAGGCGTTGCAGATGCCCAGCATTCACACCAAGTACTGGTATCCGTTGTTCGAGGCGGTCTGCGAAAACAACACGGTGCTGTGCACTCATGTGGGTTCGGCGTCGCGGTCGCCGCAGGTTTCGTCGGACGCCCCGCCCAGCGTGCAGATGACCGCCTCGTCGATGATGAGCATGTTCACTTTCACCGAGCTGATCTGGGCGGAGTTCTGGGTTGACTTTCCGCAACTGAAGTTCTCGCTGACCGAGGGCGACGTCGGCTGGATACCGTACTTCCTCTGGCGGGCCGAGCACGTCTACAACAGACACTCGGGTTGGACGCTGGCGACCTTCCCACCCGGGTACGACGGTCCCACCGATGTGTTCAAACGGCACTTCTACACCTGCTTCATCAGCGACAAAGTCGGCGTGCAGAACATGAATTGGTTCAACGAGGACATGCTGTGCTGGGAGTCCGACTTTCCGCACTCCGACAGCAACTGGCCCTTCGCCCCGGAGGACATCATCGCCACCATGGGTCACCTCGACGACACGGTCATCGACAAGATCACTCACGAAAACGCCATGGCCGCATACTCATTCGACCCGTTCCGGTACCTCCCGAAGGAGCATGCGCGAGCCGGTTACCTGCGCGGGCAGGCCACCGACGTCGACGTCGTCACCCATGTCGGGCGCCAAGCCAGCCAGCGTGACCGTGACGCGTGGACGCGGATGACGCAGTTCGCTCTGCAGGCACAGGCCTCTGCGCAGGCGCCGGTGACGGTCGAGGCTCCCGACATTTCCGGGCGATCCGCCGGGCGTCGCGCCAGCACCTTGGGCAACTGAACGTGGGAGCCGAGGCGCCGTTCGCGGACTGGCGCGTGCTGGAGCTGTGCAACGGCCTGGCGGCGTCCTATTGCGGCAAGATGTTCGCCGACGCCGGCGCCGACGTGGTGAAAGTCGAATCGCCACGGGGAGATTCACTGCGCGGATGGTCGGCCGGCGGACCGCCCGGGGCGTTGTTCGCATATCTGGCCGCGGGCAAGAAGTCGGTGGTCAATCGGGGCCAGTCCGAGGTCACGTCGCTGTTGGCCGGCGCCGACCTCGTGCTCACCGACCTCACCGACGGATGGACGCTCGACGCCATCACCGCGCACATCGCCGCCTCGGCCGTGGTGGTGTCGGTGACGCCGTTCGGCACCACCGGCCCCTACGTCGAAAACCAGGTCGTCGCCAACGAGTTCATCCTGCAAGCGCTGTGCGGGTCGATCGCCGGCCGGGGCTGGCCGGGCGACGAGCCGGTGCAAGCGGGCGGCCGGCTCGGCGAGTGGCTGGCCGGTACGTTCGCGGCCGCAGCGGCTGCGGCGACGGCCCGGCATGCGGCCAGAAGCGGGTGCGGTGAGGTCATCGATGTCTCGACGTACGAGGCCATGGCGATCGCGATGGGCGGATTGTCCGCCATGTCGGCCAGCGTGCTGGGCGCCGATTCGCTTCTGCACGAACGTAGTTTGGAGCTGCCGTCAATCGTCCCGACGAGTGACGGCATGGTCGGCTTCTGCACCATCACCGCGCAGCAGTTCCAGGATTTTCTGGTGATGATCGAGCGCGCCGATCTCGTCGACGACGCCGAACTGGCGTCGTTCGCCGGCCGGGTCGAGCGCCGCGACGAGTTCCTGGGCATGGTCACCGAATGGACCGGATGCCGAACCACCCAGGAGATCGTCGATCTCGCGGTGGCATTCCGGATTCCGGTCGCCCCCATCGCGACGCCGGAGATGCTCCCCAAGATCGACCACTTCCTGGAACGCGGCGTCTTCGTTGAATCGCGAACCGGGGTGCTAGCGCCGCGGGTGCCGTATCGCAGCGACGCGATGGCGGCCTGGGCGCCCGGCGAACCGCCGCAACTGGGCGCCGACAACGGACACGTGCAGTGGCCGGCGCGACCCGAAACTTCGCGCAGCGCCGACGCCGACGCACTGCCGTTGTCCGATGTCCGGGTAACCGACTTCACCGCGTTCTGGGCCGGCCCGGTCGCCACCCAGCTGCTGGGCGCCCTGGGCGCGGACGTGATCAAGGTCGAGGGTGTGCGCCGGCCCGACGGCATGAGATTCTCCGCCGGCCGCCCACCGGACTGGGACCAGTGGTGGGAATGGGGCCCGATCTTCTTGTGCAGCAACAACAACAAGCGGGGCGTCAGCATCGAGCTCGGCACCGAGGCGGGGCGAAGGCTCGCGCTCGAACTCATCGCCGCAAGCGACCTCGTGGTCGAGAACTTCTCGCCCAGGGTGATGGCGAACTTCGGCCTGGAATGGGACGCGGTACGGGCGGCCAACCCGCGCGCGATCATGGTCCGGATGCCCGCGTTCGGCCTCGACGGCCCTTGGCGCGATCGCGTCGGCTTCGCGCAGACGATGGAGCAGGCGACCGGCATGGCGTGGATGACCGGACATGCCGACGGACCACCGGTGATCCCGCGTGGTGTGTGCGACCCGATCGCCGGGCTGCACGCCGCCTTCGCCGCCGTGGCGGCGCTGGTGATCCGCGACCGGCGGGGCACCGGAATGCAGGTAGAGGCGACCATGGTCGAGGCCGCGCTGAACGTGGCGGCCGAAATGCTGGTGGAGCATTCACGCAACGGAATTTTGATGCGCCGGAATGGAAACCGTGGCCCGGGCGCCAGCCCGCAGGGCGTCTACCGCTGCCGCGGTGACGACGAATGGGTCGCGCTCGCCGCGATGGACGCCGCCGCCCGCGCGTCGTTGGCGGGCATGCTCGGCCAGCCCGGGTTGGAGGAGACCGACTGGGCCGAACGGGCCGACGATATCGACAAACTGATTTCCGCCTGGGCCGCAGGGCATTCGGTGGCCGAGGCCGTCGATGCGTTACGCACGGCCGGGGTGGCCGCCGCGGGGGTCACGGCGGCCGCGGCGCTGCTGAGCGATCCGCAGCTGCAGGCCCGCGGCTTCTGGGAAACGGTCGATCATCCCGTCGCGGGATCCTTTGTGTGCACCGGGATGCCTTTCGCGTTCCTCGGCAGACCGCGGCGCTGGATCCGGCGGGTGCCGCCGCTCTATGGCCAGCACACCGGTGAGGTGCTGACCGGCCTCCTGGGGCACAGCCACGACGAGCTGGCCGCGTTGCGGCGGTCGGGAACCACCAGCGCCCGGCCCGCGGGGTTGTGACATGGCGGTGAGCCTGTGCGTGCCGCCCCGCGCCGGTGAGCTGTGTGCACCGGTGCGCTTCCTGGTACGGCGGGACTCCGTGGTGATGGAGCTGACCGCCCGCCATCGCATCACCAGCGTCGAATGGGACGTGGAGGAGCACGCGGTCGCGATGGTTGTCGAGATCACCGACCCGCAGACGGCGCGTCCGGTGGACGTGCGAATCGATGTCGTGGAAATGGGTGCGGCGGCCGGCGCCGACAAGGGTGACGCCCACGCCACGACCATCGGCATCATCACCCGCGACGGCCGACCATACGAGGTTCGCGGCACCTACCTGGGCGTCGTCGCGGACGAAAACTGAAGGGCTGTAACGGGAATGGAATATCGGTGACAGTGGTGAAACGCACCGCGGCGATCGTCGGAGTGCATAACACCCGGCAAGGGCGGCGGCTGGACGGCGAAACCTCGCGCGGCCTGGCGATCAAGGCGATCCTCGGCGCGCTCGACGATGCCGGCCTGACCCTCGACGACGTGGACGGCATCAATGCGAGCCCACAGTCGACCTCGTTGATCTACGACCTGCGCATCGGCCCGGCCTGGCAGGGGCTGGCTTTCGGGGTCGGCATGATCACCGAGGCGGTCACCGCGATTGAACACGGCATGGCCGAGGTGGTGGTGTTGGTGGCTGCCCAGGCCGGCGAATACCGGGACCACGAGTCCACCGCGCCGTGGACCCGACCCGAAAACGAATTCGTCGCCCCCTGGGGCATGTTCACCACCGCCGAGTTCGCGCTCGTCGCGCGCCGCCACATGCATGTCTACGGCACGACGCGCGAACAACTTTCGTTGGTGGCGGCGACCATCCGCAACAATGGCTCACGCAATCCCGAAGCCGTCTACTACGACCGTGGACCGTTCAGCCCGGAGGACATCACCGCCTCACGGCCCATCGCGGACCCGTTCCACCTCCTGGATTGCGCCACCACCTCCGAAGGAGGATGTGCGCTCGTCGTGGCCAACATCGATGCCGTCGACGTTGCGGGCCGGCCCATCTACGTGCTGGGCAGTGGCGCGGATTTTCACGGCCCGTCCTACCAGCACCCGCCCGCGTACGATCTCGCCGGGCGACGCGGAGATCACGTCAATGGTGTGGTGGGCCGACGGGCGGCCGAGTGTGCGTTCAACCACGCCGGATTGCGCCGCGACGACGTCGATGTGCTCGAACTCTACGACCCCTTCTCTTTCGAAATCGTCCGTCAGCTCGAGGCTTTCGGATTCTGTGGTGATGGTGAGGGCGGTCCGTTCGTCGCCGACGGTCACATCGCCATCGACGGCAGCCATCCGATTACCACCGACGGGGGGACCATGTCGTTCAGCCACGCGGGCGCCAATCCGCAGATGATGCAGCGGGCCATCCGCGCGGTGCAGCAGTTACGCGGACAGGCCGGCGATCTTCAGGTGCCCGATGCGCATGTCGCGCTGTGCAGCAACGGGGGAGCGGGGGCCCTGTTCACGACGGTGCTGATTCTGGGGGACGAACCACGATGACCTCGCATCCATTGCGGCCCCAGGCCGGGCCTGTCCCCCACGCGAGCAGCCATGTCAGCGGCCCGTTCTGGGAGGGATGCCGGTCCCATCAGCTGCGCTATCAGCGTTGCGCGGCTTGCGGATCGGCGAATTTCCCCCCGACCGAACAGTGCCGCCACTGCCTTTCGGAGGACATCGAGTGGCAACAGGGCGGTGGCCGCGGTGAGATCTACAGCTGGACGGTTGTATACCGGCCCGTGACAGCGGAATTCGAACCACCCTATGCACCGGCGATCATCACCATGGACGAGGGCTATCAGATGCTGACGAATGTCGTCGGCGTGCCGCCGGAGGATTTGGACGTCGGTATGCGGGTGCGCGTGCAGTTCCACGCCACCGCGCCCGACGTGACGCTGCCGTACTTCACCGGCGCGGAAACAGACGGTTCGTGAGCCCGCGAACCACCAACGGCCTGCCGGTCACCGCCTACCTGGTCCTGGGGGTGCTGGCGGCCAACGACGAACAACTCACCGCCGGCGAGATCAAGATGCGCGCCGAACTCTCGGTCGGCCACTTCTATTGGTCTCCGTCGGTCAGTCACGTGCGGCGCGAGTTGACCCGCCTGCTGCAGCGGGGCATGGTCAACGAGACCGGCGCGCTGTCCGGCAAGCGTGCCATCACCTTGTACGAGACCACCGACGCCGGCCTCGACGCACTGCGCCGCTGGGTCCAGCACTTCCCGGGCCCGGACCAGGTGGTCATCAAACATCCGGTCATCCTCAAGACGTGGCTGGCCCGCGGGCAGGATCCCGAACACGTCCTCGACGCCCTGGACCGGCATCTCGAAACGACCCGGGCGCGGCTGGACGAGGCGCTGTGGTCGCGGCAGCGGTCGGTCGAACTCGGCATCACCGAGGACCCCGAGCAGCGGTACCCCTTCGCCGTTTTGGACTACGCAATCCGCGGGCTCTATGCGGAGATCTCGAACATCTCCCAGCTGCGCGACGAGATCGCCGGTGGCACCACCCGAGACCCGGTCAAACGGGTGCGACGGCCGAAGGGTCAGATCCGGCGCCGGGTACCGAGGAGCCCGGCCTGATCGTGTAGGCCGTGCCCCGTGATGCGCGCTCCCACAGCACTTCTCCCGGCCCGACGGCCGTTCCCTGGGCGATCAGTTCGCGCTTGAGTACCTTGTGTGTCGCGGTACTGGGCAGGTCGGCGGCGACGCGGACGTAGCGCGGGCGGGCCTTGGGGGACAGGTCGGGCTGCGCGTCCAGGAACGCTTCGAATTCGGCGGGCCCAAGAGTGTGGCCGTCGTTGAGGACGATCGCGGCCATCACCTGATCGCCCACATGACCATCCGCGACGGCATACACCGCGACACGACTGATAGCGCTGTGGCGCAACAGGATTCGCTCGATCGGTGCGGCGGCTAGATTCTCGCCGTCCACCCGCATCCAGTCCGCAGTGCGTCCGGCCAGGTAAATCCAACCGTCGACGTCGCGGTACGCCAGGTCACCCGACCAGTACATGCCATGGCGCATGCGTTCGGCGTTGGCGTCCGGGTCGTTGTAGTAGCCGGTGAAGAAACCCGAACCCGCCGTATTGACCAGCTCGCCGACCGCTTCGTCGGCGTTGAGCAGAGCCCCGTCGGCGTCGAACCGTGCCACCGCACATTCGGTGACGGTGTCGCTGTGGTACACCGCCACCCCGTCGGCGCCCCGGCCGATCGAGCCCTTCGGCGTGCCGGGTTCGCGGATCACGATGACGGCGTTCTCGGTGGACCCGAAGCCATCCTCGACCTGCACGCCGAAGCGGCGGCCAAATTCGTCGATGTCCTTGTCGTTGGCCTCGTTGCCGAAGGCCACCCGCAGCGGATTGTCGGCGTCATCGTCGCGTTCGGCAGTGGCCAGGATGTAGGCGAGCGGCTTCCCGACGTAGTTCATGTAGGTGGCGCCGTAGCGCCGGACGTCCTCGAGGAAACAGCTCGCCGAAAATTTCGCCGGCACGATCGCCGCACCGGAGCACACCGCGGGCGCCCATCCCGCGACCACCGCATTCGAGTGAAAGAGCGGCATCGAGACGTAACAGGTGTCTTGGTCGGTAAGGGTGAAGCGCTGGACCAGATTGAGACCGGCGAACGTGGCCATCAGGTGTGATACCTGTACCGCCTTGGGATTTCCGCTCGTCCCCGAGGTGAAGATCATCATGAAAGGGTCCATCGCGGTGACCGCCCGGTGAGGCTTCAGTTCACCGGCGGCGTCGACGAATTCGAGCCATTGCGGTGTCGACGAATCGAGGATCTGCGTCGCACCGAGGTCCAAGCCGTCCAGCAGCGGACGGTGTTCGGCATCGGTGACGACGAACTGGCAGTCCGCGCGCCGGACATCGGCGGCCAGCGCCTCACCGCGTCGTGTGGTGTTCAGTCCGCACAGGACGTAGCCGCCGAGCCCGGCCGCCGCCATCTGGCTGACCATCTCGGGGGTGTTTCCCAGCAGGGCGCCGATGTGCATCGGCCGTTGCGGGTCGGCGACGGCCAACAGGGCGGCGGCCCGCGCCGCGGCACCTGCCAGATACTGACGCCAAGTCCATTGCACGTCACGGTATTTCACCGCGATCGACGGATCGGACCAGCGCTTGCGCAGCAGCGCCTGAATCGTGTCGTCAGCCATCGGTCGGATTCACCTTCACTCTACCCATGATACGAGACGAGACGGTCCGTCTTATAGTAGCGGGCGCTCAGCGCCACAAAATCGCGGCACGTGGTGTGCGGCCCTTGATACCGCTGGCTGCAGACCGTGCACCACCTCATGTTGCGGAAGTTTTCATGCTTATTTCGCCCAGGATTCCCTATCGAGGACCGCGTGTATAGCCGTTCCGTTCGCATCCGGCGGCCATCATTGCCACATGCTGTTTGAGTTGCACAGGTCGCTGATTCTGCTCAGGAACCGAGCGCGCGAATATCGTCGCGAGGTCGCACAATCGCGGGCGGCGGGCATCTCCGGCCGGCGGCGCCACGGCGGCAAGTCGGCCCCGCCGAAACGCAACGATCAAAGCTGATGCCGCTGACTGCTGTTGGTGACAAAGGTCGCCGCGCGGGACGTTCAGCCTATCCGCCGACCATCATCAGTCCACCGTCCACCGCCAGCAGTTGCCCGGTGATGAAGCCCGAGCCGGGGCCGGCCAGGAACACCAGCATCGGACCGACGTCGCGGGCGGGCTCGCCCAGCGTGCCGCCGAGCGGGATCATCATTTGCATCTGCTGGTCGATCAGTGCCGCGGCGTCCGGACCGAGGAATTCGCGGAGCCGGTCGGCCCCCGCCGTCTGCACCGCGGGGGCGAGGGCGTTAACGGTGATGCCTTGCGCCGCCCAGGCTTTGGCGGCCGACCGCGTCCACGCCTGCACGGCTCCCTTGGTCGCGGCGTAGACGGCCGAGATCGCGCTGCCCATCACGGCTTCGGAAGATCCGAAGTTGATGATGCGACCGCCCTTGGGCGTTTGGTCCTTCATCACCGCGTAGGCAGCCTGGTTGGTGAGAATGGTTGCCTTGATGTTGGTGTCCAGCAGGAACGAGATGTCGTCGGCGCCGATGTAACCGGGAATCCCCGCCTGCCACAGCCCCGCGGCGTTCACCAGGACGTCGAGTCCACCGAGCTGCTGCGCCGCGTCGCGGACCATCGCCGAGACGGCCTCGGCCTCGCGCACGTCGCACTGCAACCACTCGGCCGCGAGGCCGTCCGGCGGTGGCGTCCGGTGATAGGTCGCCGCCACTTGGGCTCCCGCCGCCGTGAGGACCTCGACGGCGGCCGCGCCGATACCGGTGGCGCCCCCGGTGACCAGGATTCGCCGGCCGAGCAGGGGAGGCGTCGCATCTGACATGGCCAAGACGCTACCGCGACCGGCGCGCTCCGCCGCGGTGGCGTCATGTGGGCCGGCGGGTCAGGCGCGCACCGCGATCGTCGACAGCAGATCGGCGAGCCGGTCGGGCTGATCGACCATGGAAAACGTCCTGGCCCCCGCGATGACTTCGAGGCGGGCATTGGGAATGGTTGCGGCCAACCGCGCCCCGTCTTCCTGCTCAAAGAACACGTCGTCGGCCGACCACGCGATGAGCGTCGGCTTGTCGAAGTCGTACAGCCGGGCCGCCACCGTCGTCGTCACCTCGGTGCGCATCGAAAGGGTGAACTGCCGCAGGTCTTCGGCGACCGCCGGGAGCGATAACGCCGGGCGCACCCAGAGCTCGGTGAGCTCGTCGATGTTGCGATGCGCCAGGCCGTCGAACGCGCGCTTGCGCACGGCCGCCACCCGCATGGCCTGCGCCACGATCCGGAACGTCGTCTTGGACTTCGCCGCCAGAATGACGGGCTTGAGGATCGGCGGCGGGAAGTGTTCGAACGCATCACAACTCGTGAGCACCAGCGCACCCAGCCGCTCACGATGGTGCACGGCCACCAACTGGGTGACGACGCCACCGGTGTCGTTGCCGACCAGCACCACGTCCTGCAGGTCGAGCGCGGCGAGCACCTCGGCGACCATGCCGGCGACACCGGTGATGGTCTGATCGGCGCCGCGACGCAGTGGCTCCGGATGCGCGCCCAACGGCCAGGTCGGGGCGATGCACCGCAACCCGCGAGCCGCCAGGCGTTCACTGACCTGGCGCCACAATTGCCCGCCCATCATGTAGCCGTGCACGAAGACGACGGGTCTGCCGTTCTCCGGTCCGGCTGCTTCGTAATGGATGGTTCCGGCACTAATGTCGATCGTCGACATAGCAAACTCCTACTTCAGAGATACACTTACAAACAGGCTGTCTGTTCGTAAGTTACCAACAGGTGGTATGGAAAGCAAGAGACGGACCCAGGAAGAGCGCTCCGCGGCGACCCGCGATGCGCTGATCGCCGCTGCCCGCAAGTTGTGGGGACAACGGGGTTACGCCGAAGTGGGGACGCCGGAGATCGCCACCGCCGCCGGGGTCACCCGGGGCGCGATGTACCACCAATTCGCCGACAAGGCAGCGCTGTTCCGCGAGGTCGTCGAGATTGTCGAGCAGGACGTGATGGCGCGGATGGCCGTTGTGGTGGCCGAGTCCGGAGCCACCACACCGGCCGACGCGGTGCGGGCCGCGGTCGACGCGTGGCTCGACGTCTCCGGCGATCCCGAGGTGCGCCAGCTGATCCTGTTGGATGCGCCGAGTGTGCTCGGCTGGGCCGAATTCCGCGATGTCGCCCAGCGGTACAGCCTGGGCATGACCGAGCAGATGCTCACCGAGGCGATCCGGGCCGGTCAGCTGGCCGAGCAACCGGTGCGGCCGTTGGCGCACGTGCTGATCGGGGCCCTCGACGAGGCGGCCATGGTCATCGCCACTGCCGACGACCCGAAACGGACCCGCCGGGAGACCGGGCAGGTGCTGCACCGGCTCATCGACGCGATGTTCGACGTTCGGTGAGACCACACGGCTGCTGAGCGAAACCAACAGCGCCAGAGCAACTTCCGCTAGCCTCCGCGAACCTCACCGACGCCCGCGATGACGCCCTGGATCAGGCGATCCAGGTGCTCGGGATTCTCGACGGCCGGTTGGCCCGCGACGAAGGTCAGCATGATCCCGTTGATGAACGCCAGGGTGGCGGTCGCCTGGTCGTCGACCAATGCCGGATCCGGCGCGCTGTCGGTGGCATGCCACTGGGTGACGACGTTGCGCGCCAGGGCGTAGAGCCGGTCCGCGGATTCGCTGAGGGCCGCGGCCAGTTCCGGGTCCCGGCCGGCGAGCAAGGCGAGCTCGTAGCGCGCCTTGGCGCGGGTCAGCCAGGGTTCGCTGTTCACGTACATGACGATGCGGGCCAGACCCGCGGTGCCGGCGAACTGTGTGGCGTGGTCCTCGGCGAGTTCGGCCATCATCGAGAAGTCGGCGACATCGAGTTCGGCCAGCCGCGTCGCCATGGCCTGCACCAGTGCCTTGCGGGTCCTGAAGTAGAACGACGTGGTGCCGGCCGGCACTCCGGCGTGCTCGTCGACTTTCGGGTGACTGACGCCGTGCACCCCGTTGCCGCCCAGCAGCTCGATCGCGGCGTCGGCGAGCTGGCGGCGCCGCTCCGGCGCGTTGTGCTTTCTACGTGCAGCGATACGCCTCAGTTTAGAACTGACCGCAGTTCGGTGTGGTGGGCTCCCCGTTGAAGCGCGCGGCAATCCATTGCATGGCCGGTTCACCATCGACCAGCATCGGCAGCGCATGGTTGATGACGAGCTTGTTGAGGAAGGGCGGCTCTTCGTTGGTACGGAATTCCACGTCGGCGTCCTGGGCGCACCAGTCGCGGCCGAGCTGGTTGGCCGCGGTCCATGGCACCAGCGGGTCGTAGCGGTTGCTGTCGATCATCACCGGCGCGTTGGGTTTATAGCGCCCGAGCCGTTGGGCCTCGAACAGGCTGTTGAATGGTTCCTCGTTCACCAATTGATTGATGTCCTCGGTGAAATAGGGCTGAATGTGGCGAAACATGAAGTCCAGCAAGGTCTGTCCGACGCATTGTCGCGACACCGATTCCAGCATCGCCAGCCCACGCGGCGTCATCTTGGAGCGAATGACGTCGGCGAACTCCGGATAGGCGGCCATCACGCTGTTGAGCGCGTACCCGACGACGCCGACGAGTGCGCTGCCGTCCGCGTACGGCAACAGCTCCTTGAGGTTGGCCGGCGGCGCGCCGGCGTAGGTTCCCACGATGTGTAGGTCGGGGGCATATTGCGAAGCGAGCTCGGCAGCCGACGCCGTCGCGCCACCGCCTTGCGAGTAGCCCCAAAAGGCCACCGGCCCATGCGGATCCAACGACGTGCCGGGCAGCCTCATAGCCGCGCGGGCGGCATCGAGCACGGCCTGGCCCTCGGCCACCCGACCCACATAGGTGTGCATCGACGGCGTGCCCAGGCCCTGGTAATCGGTCATCACGATGGCGAAGCCACGGGCGACCATGGTGGCGACGAACAGCTCCTCGTAGTTGAACATGATGTCCCAGCCACCCGAATAGTGGATGCCCTGGTTGAACATTCGCGACGGGGCGCACTGATTGCCCTGGCCTTGGGTGCCCGGCGCGTAGCTGATCAAAGGCCGCGGGCCGCCGCCTGGCCAGTCGTTATAGGGCTCGAAGTAGGTACCGGTGACCGCGATCGGATTGCCCCGGGTATCGGTGCTGCGGTACATGATCCGGGTGCCGGTAGCCATGATCGCGCCCAGCTGCCCGGACGGCTCCAGCACCAGCCGCGACGGCTCGGTGCGGATCACATCGCCGGGCTGTCCGGGCGGCAGTGGTTCCGGTGGGGTGTAGAAGTCCGCGTACTGCGGTTCGTCCCCGCCGTCGGCCCGCGCATTCCCGGCTCCCATGAGTCCGCAAGCCATTACCAGCAGTACAGCGAAAACTCCCCCGAGCCGATGCATTACGGAACGGTAACAATCGTGGACCCGCCAGCGGAAGAGCAATCTCTAATTTTTTAGAGATTGCCGGTGGTTACCGACGTTCTTGACTAAAGAATTGCCAGGCCGTGTCGGTGGCGTCCAGCCCGTCGGCGGCGACGGAATTCGGGCGACCTTTTCCACAAGCGGGCTTGGTTCGCCAGTGAGGCCGAGACGGCACCCGAAAGCGGCCGTCGTTACGGGGTCTTGAGAAAGACGTCGTTGAGGGTGACGGTGCGAAGGTTCCGATCGCGGATGACGTCGACGAGTTGCGGATAGACATGCGTCACCGGCAGATGATTGAGGTGTCCGATGACGATGGCCTGCGGCGTGAAGTACTGATCGGCCATCTGGACGATGTACTCCTCGGTGATCAGTGTCGAATCCGACAGCGAGCCCGACCACAACGTGGGCACCTTGTAACCGAGGTCGGCGGCCACCGCGTCCACGGCGGCGTTGCGCTTCGCGTAGGGCGGCCGCCAATACGGCTTCGCGCCGATGCCGTACGTCTTCTTCAGGAATGCATCGTTGCGGGAGAGCTGTTCGGAGACTTGCTCTTTCGACAGTGTGGTCAAGTCCGGGTGTGACCAGGTGTGGTTGCCCAGTTGGATCTGGCCGCTGTCCACCAATGGCCGAAGCAGGTCCAGGTTATCGGTCCACGAATCGTAGATCCCGTTGACGAAGTAGGTCAGCCGCACACCGGTGTCCTTGGCGAATTGCGTGTAGGCACGCACCACTTCGCTGTTGACGCCGTCGTCGACGGTCAATGCGAGCAGGTCACCTTCGCCGGGGAGCTTCATCAGGGCGCCACCGCCGGGAAGCGGTATGCGGGCGCTAAGCGGCGGGGGTGGCAACAGGGCACGTGGCGCGGTCGGACCGGACGTGAGTACGTCGACCCCTGGGGTTTGGGCAAACGTGCGTGGTTGCGGATCGACGATGAGCCGCGCAGCGCCTACGCCGGCGACGACCGACGCGGCGAGCGATCCAAGGAACTGACGGCGGTTCATATCTGACAAGCGACGGCGTTGATCAAATGATCACGCGGTGACAGGAACAGCGAATCTGGCCCGAATAATCGCACATGCATTGTGGCGCGGTGCGCAACAAGCGGGTCCCCGCAGGAACCGCCGTCGGTGCAAAACATCCAGGCCACAGCAGCGAACCGTACCATTCGCGGCGCCAAGAAGTCGGCTCCGTTACGGGAGGGTCAGCTGTGAATTCTGCCGAACTCGGCTGTCACGGTGAACGCGAGCCGACCAGCGGGAATCAATGCGGTTCCCCGGCGGCCCGTTGCGGCAATTGCACCGGTTCGGCGTTGGGCGTGCCCAGCGCCGAGGCGAGCCAGGGCAGTGCCGTGGCAAACGCTTGGGCGGCGAACGGCCAGTCGTGCTTGCCCGGCTGGGTGACCACCGCGCAGGCGATGCCGTTGGCGGTGCCGACGGCACACAGCGAGTTCGCCGCGGCGTCCTGGCCTTCGGGATTGGCGGCGGGATCGTTGCTGGACGCCGCGAGGGTGGGTGTAAGGGTGGGATGGCCTTCCTGCGCGACGTTGCGTGCTTCCGTCGATGACGGCACGTCGAACCATCCCGACAGGCCGTCGTAGTGACCGTGCTTCGTCATGACGGTGACGGGGTCGAAGGCGGCCCAGGCGTCGTGATTGCCGCCGAACAACCGGGCAACGGTTTGATCCTTGGAGCCGCCGTTGGGCCCGCGGTCACCCGCGATGTCCACGAAGGCGCTGAACAGCTCCGGGTGCATGACGGCCAAATCGACCGCGCAGGTGCCGCCCATCGACCAACCGGCGACGCCCCAGTTGGCCCGGTCAGCGCTGACGCCGAAGTTCGACACCATGAACGGCTCGATGTCCTTGGTCAGATGATCGGCGGCGTTGCCGCGGGCCCCGTTGACGCACTCGGTGTCGTTGTCGAAGGAACCGGTGGGATCGACGAACACCAGCACCGGGGAGAACCCGTGATGTGCGGCCGCGAAGTCGTCGACGGCGGTGAATGCGCCGCCAGGGCCCAGCCAGTCAGCCGGGGTGTTGAAGGCGGAGCTGATCATCATGACCGCCGGTAGCCGCGGTGGCGGGTTGCTGTTGAACCAGGCGGGCGGCAGATAGACCAGCTCTCGGCGGTGGGCGAAGTGGGAGCCGTTGTCGTCGATGTCCACCGGCACCACCACGCCCTTGGTGGGCTTGGTTCCGGCCACCTGCATCTCGGTCACCCGCAGCCGGTCGATCTGGTCGGGCAACGGGACAGATGTCAGTTGATTCCACGCGGCCAGTGCCGTGGGAAAGTAGCCCACCCAGCCGTTCAGCGCCATGCCCGCACACAGGACACACAGCGGTATCGACAGCACCGCCACCCCGCGACGCCACCAGCGGATTCCCCGCCAACCCACCAGGAAGACCGCGGCGGCCAGGCCGCTCATCGCGATCCAGAGCCACAGCGTCGTCGGCGCCGGGTCACCGGCCACCCCGAGCGAGGTGATGTACCACCGCGCCAACAAGGTCACCGCGACGGCCGCGATCAACGCCACCGGCAGTACCCGCTTGAGCCAGCTCCAGGCACGCCACTGGATCGCGACGATCACCACGAGCAGCGCCATTCCCTGCACGGCCGGCGGAAACCAGCCGTGCAGCAGGGACAGTTGTCCGAAGAACTGCTCCAACGGTCGTGACCTTTGCTAGATCGATCGCTGCGCGAGGGTGAGGTGAGTATCGAAGGGCCGGTCGGGGTCACCGAAGACGGCGGCCGGACCAATGATCCCATACGATCGCGGCCCGTCAGGCGACCGTTTCTGCGTGTGGGCCGACTGGATGTGCGCGACCAGGGCCGCTGCGCTCATGCGTCCTTGATCACGCTGGTGAACGACCGCAGCCGCAGGCTGTTACCGACGACGAGAAGGCTGGAGACGGCCATCGCGGCGCCGGCGAACATCGGGTTGAGCATGCCCAGCGCGGCCAGCGGGATCGCGAACAGGTTGTACCCGAAGGCCCACAGCAAGTTGGTCTTGATGGTGGCCAGCGTTCGCCGCGAGAGCCGGAGCGCGTCGACAGCGGCACGCAGGTCATCGCGGATCACCGTGAGGTCCGCCGCCTGGATCGCGACGTCGGTGCCGCTGCCCATGGCCAGGCCCAAATCGGCGGCGGCCAATGCCGCGGCGTCGTTGACGCCGTCACCGACCATGGCGACCACCTTGCCCGCGGACTGCAGGCGTTCGACAGCGGCGACCTTGTCGGCGGGCGTCGCGTCGGCGATGACCCGGGCGATCCCGAGCTCGTCGGCGATGCGGGTGGCGACGGTCGTGTTGTCGCCGGTCAGCAGCACCGGCGTCAGGCCCAGTCTTTTGAACTGCCGCACGGCTTCGGCGCTGGACGGTTTGACGGTGTCGGCGACCACCAGGATGCCCCGGGCCAGGCCGTCCCAGCCGACGGCGACGGCGGTCCTGCCCTCGCCCTCGGCGCGGGCTCTGGCCGCCGACAGCGCGGCGTCGAGGCGCATTCCGCATTCGGTCAGCAGGGTCTCGCGCCCGACGACGACGGCACGACCGTCGACCGTGCCCCGCACGCCTTTGCCGTTGATCGCGGTGAACCCGGCGGGTGTCGGGAGCGCGCCGAGTTGTGCTGTGGCGCCCCGGGCGACTGCCTGTGCGACGGGATGCTGCGAGGCGTCTTCCAGGGCCCCGGCGTAGCGCAGCAGCGTGGTGCGGTCATTGTCGGAGCCGGCGATCACGTCGACCAGGGTCATCTTGCCGGTGGTGACGGTGCCGGTCTTGTCGAGCACGATCGTGTCGATGTTGCGGGTGGACTCCAGCACTTCGGGTCCCTTGATGAGCACGCCGAGCGCAGCGGCGCGTCCGGTGCCGACCAGCAGGGCGGTCGGGGTTGCCAGTCCCAGCGCGCAGGGGCAGGCGATGACGAGCACCGCGACGGCCGCCGTCAGGGCCGTCGTGAGTGAGAAGCCCGCCGCGAGCCAGCCGGCCAGCGTCGCCACCGCCAGGACCATGACAATGGGGACGAAGACCCCCGAGACGCGGTCGGCGAGGCGCTGCACCCGGGCCTTGCCGGACTGGGCGCGCTCGACGAGCTTGGCCATTTGCGCGAGCTGGGTGTCGTCACCGACAACGGTGGCGCGGACGACCAGCCGACCGCCGGCATTGACGGTGGCACCGGTGACGGCGTCACCAGCGCCGACCTCGACGGGGACGGACTCCCCGGTCAGCATGGAGGCGTCCACGGCCGAGGAACCTGCGATGACGATCCCGTCGGTGGCGATGCGTTCCCCGGGACGCACGACGAACTCGTCGCCGACCGCGAGTTGTTCGATCGGAATGCGGGTCTCGAGGCCGTCACGCACCACCGCGACGTCCTTGGCGCCCAGGCTCAGCAGGGTGCGCAGCGCGGCGCCGGCCGTGCGCTTGGACCGCCTTTCGAAATACCGGCCGGCGAGGACGAACAGGGTCACACCGGCGGCGACTTCGAAGTAGACGTGGCACGGGGCGCCATCGCGCCCGATGGTCAGCTCGAAGTCATGCTGCATGCCCGGTTGGCCGCCCGTCCCGAGAAACAGGGCGCAGACGGACCACAGGAACGCCGCCAGGGTGCCGATCGAGACCAGGGTGTCCATGGTGGCGACGCCGTGTTTGAGGTTGGTCCAGGCGGCCGCGTGGAAGGGCCGGCCGCACCACACGACGAGCGGCGTGGTCAGGGCCAGCGAGACCCAGTGCCAGTGGGGGAATTCCCACGCGGGAACCATGGCCATGGCGATGACCGGGCCGCCGAGCACGATCGCGGTGACCAGACGTCGGCGCAGCGAGGTCAGCTCGACGTCGTCCGGAGTCGCTGGGGCCAGCTCGGCGCGGGCGAGCTCAGGCGGCCGTTGTGGCAGGGCGGCGCCGTAACCGGCGTTTTCGATCTCGCCGATGAGAATCCGCTCGTCATAACCGGCGGGGGCCGTGACGGCCGCCTTCTCGGTGGCGTAGTTGACGGTCGCCGCCACGCCGTCCAGCTTGTTGAGTTTCTTCTCGATCCGGGTCGCGCAGGAGGCGCAGGTCATCCCGGTGATCTCTAGCTCGATCTTGGTCGCAGCGGTTGACGCGGTGTGACCGGGAGGGGCGCCCTCATCGATTTGCCGTGGGGGCGTGCTCATGCGACCAGGACGGCCTCATAGCCGGCCTCGTCGACCGCGCCGAGGACGGCGTCCGCGTCGATGGGTTGCGTGCTGGTGACGACGAGCCTGCCCGTGGCGGCGCTGACCGTCACGTCGTCCACGCCCGGGATCTGGGCCACCTCGCTCTGGACTGCGGCCTCGCAGTGCCCACAGCTCATCCCGCTCACCTGATATTCGCTGGTGGGCATGCCGCTCCTTCTCGATTCCCCGGCAGGTCTGGACCACACCATTCTGCCTGCTCGGCCGCGCCGGCTATTGCCGCAGGTGCGATCGGTCGCCGGTGTGGGATCCGAACATCCCTGATTCGCGGGACTAGGCGGGATTACGCTGCCGGGTAGCGGAAGGAGACACCATGACCGTCACTGTCGTCGAGCGCGGGCCCCGCCAGATCAGCCGCAGGGTCGACGTGGCCGCCCCGGCCGCCGAACTGTACGCATTAGTCGCCGATCCACGCCGTCACCACGAACTGGACGGGTCGGGAACGGTGTGCGACAACATCAGTGTGCCATCGCAACTCCTTGAGGGCTCGAAGTTTTCGACGCATATGAAGATGTTCGGCCTTCCCTACCGGATCACCAGCACGATCACCGCACTGACACCGAACGAACTGGTCGAATGGCGCCACCCGCTGGGTCATCGCTGGCGGTGGGAGTTCGAGGCGGTGTCTCCGACCCTGACCCGGGTCACCGAGACCTTTGACTACCGCGATGCCGGTTCGCTCAAGAACAAGCTGAAGTACTACGAGCGGATGGGTTTCGCGAAGGCGAACGCCTCGGGAATCGAAGCGACGCTGAACAAGCTGCGTGACCGCTACGCGGGGTGATCAATCCGTCGCCGGATCCGCTGCGTCCCAAGGCATCACACCGGACACCCAGTGGCTGAGTTCGTTGGCCTGGTCGTTGCGGTGCAGATGGCGTGGCGGCGTCGCGAAGGTGGAGTAGGGGCGACAGCGGATGACCACGCGGTTCTCGCGTTCGCACATTTCCTGGATGTGTGGCCGGGCCTCGTCGCCGAGTGGCTGGCCGGACATCCGGCCGCCGACCGCCATCATCACGTCGACCGCCAGATCCCGGTCTTGGTCGATGGTGGCATCGGCGTAGACCTGCAGATAGGCGAACGGCCACCGCTCGTCGAGCACGCACAGACTCACCTTGCCGTCACGTTCGACGATGCGGGCCTTGCCGCGGCCGGCCATGGTGGAGACGAGCAATTCGCCGCCGTCGGTGGGGATGTAGTACACGATCGACATCGCCGGGCCGTCGTTGCGGCGACGGTAGCCGAAGACGCAGGTGCGGTGCGTCCGCACGAACTCGCGTCGTTCGGAGGGGAGCATGTCGCGGTCGGTGGGCGCGATGAAGGGCTCTGCCGCCAGGGGGAGGAGCATGGCGAATGTTCCTTGCGTTCAGGGGCGTTGAATCACCCGCTAATTATGGTTACAGTGTCTCCGTAATGAATCGGGTTGTCAAGGGTCAGGAGCGCCACCTTGCGTGATGTGAGCGACTGCGACCGGCCTCGCCGTTCTCGCGGCCGGCCCGCGATGCCGATGGAGCGCATCCTGAGCGCGGCCGTCGAACTCCTCGACGAACACGGCCCGGAGGCATTGTCGATGCGGTCGCTGGCGCAGCGCCTGGAATCGGGCACCGCCACGCTGTACCGTCACGTCTCCAACCGATCCGAATTGGTTTCCCTGGTCATCGACCAAATACTCGGGGAGGTCGGCCTCGACGCGGAAGGACTCGCCGCGATGCCGTGGCAACGCGCTTGTACCCTGTTCGCCCAGCACATGTTTGACGCACTGAGCCGGCATGGCAATGTCGCGCCCCTGTTGATCGAGTACACCCCGATGGGACCGAACGCATTGGCCAATCGGGAGCGCTGCCTGGCAGTTCTCCTCGACAACGGATTTTCGCCGGCGGTAGCGGCCCACGCATACGCGACGCTGGCCCGCTACGTCCTGGGCTTTGCGATACAACTGTCGGGAGCCAACGCCGACGGCGGGCAACGCGACGCCGAGCTCTCGGCGGCGTTTCACCGGCTCGATCCATCGCGCTTTCCCGCGACGGTCACCGTCGCCGACGACCTGCCCGTCCCGCTGGCGGACGAATTCGCTTTTGGGTTGCGGCTCATCGTCACCGGACTCGAACGGTTGCGAAAGTGAACGCAATCGTGCCCTGAACCGTGGGTTGGGTGGACGCCCGCACTTCAGCTGAAAGGACTTCACCCGATGATCAATCCAACTCTGGCGCCGGCCGCAGCGCCGACGTTGACCCGGTGGGGCCAACTCGTCAGCCGCTACGGCCTGGTGCTTGTCCTGGCGTGGATCGGATCGGGCAAGTACGTGAAAATGGAATCCCGCGTGCTCATCCAGCACAGCCCGCTGATGAGTTGGGTCTATGACGTATTCAGCGTCACCTTCGTCGCGCGTGCACTCGGAACGATGGAAATCGTTGCCGCCCTTCTCATCGCGGTACGCCCGCTGTGGCCGCGGATCTCAGCGGCCGGCAGCGCATTGGCGGTGGTGCTGTTCTTGGGCACGCTGAGTTTTCTGTTCACCACCCCCGGGGTGATCGTGACGTTCGCCCACGGCGTTCCGGTGCTGTCGGCGCTGCCCGGCCAATTTCTGATCAAGGATCTGGTTTTGCTGGGGGTTGCGTTGTCGACGTTGGGCGATTCACTGACTGCGGGCACCGCCGCGGGTAAAGAGCGTTCCCCGCAGTAGCCCCTTGGCCGAATCGAGCGTTGCGGCGTACTCGTCCGGACCCAGACTTGCCGCCCGTTCCGTCAGACCGCGCGCCAGCGCATGGAGCGCATTCACTGCGGCGCCCGGATCGGTGCCGGCAGGCAGCGTCCCCTGTTTCTCGGCATCCCGGACGACCTCGGTGATGCTGTCGCGCAATGCTTTCAGTCCGGGGTGCTTCATCCGGTTGCCGCTGTGGTGTTCCTGGCGGGGCACGCGCATCGCCCGCTCGAAGGCAGCCAGATAGGGATAGTCGCGCATCAACCGGCTTGACTCGTCCAGCACCGCAGCGAGGCGATCGACGACGCCGTCGTACCGGGCGGCGGCGGCCAGCAGCCGGGGGAACGCGATCTGGTCCATCTCGCCGACGGCGGCCTCGAGCAACGCGGACTTGTTCGGAAAGTAGTGATACAGGCTGCCGCTGGTCACGTCGGCGGTGCGGGCGATCTCTCGGATCGTCGCCCGGGCGTACCCCACGGTCGCCACGCACCGCATGGTGGCGATGATGATCCGCCGGCG
>NZ_LZTA01000100.1 GCF_001665875.1 Mycobacterium sp. 852002-40037_SCH5390672 | reverse complement strand
GCACGGTCGAAATGCCTTCGGGCAGTTTGCAAATCACCCATCACAACCCCCAGCCCGACCACCGGGCTCGCAACATCGCCATCGGATTCCTGGGGACCGTGGCCGCCGGGGTGCTCGTGTTCGCGATCGCGGCACGATTGCGGAGGGCCCGATGAGACCCGACCTGACCGGGTTCAGCCGCGGCAGTAACCGCCGGGTCGTCGGCGTGTGGGTGGTGTTCGTCCTCGCATTGGCGAGCTGGCTTGTGGGCGGTTACATCGGCGCCGCCGTCGCCGTGGTGGTGGGGTTGGCGCTGGTCTTCGTGCGCTGGTGGGGTCAGCCGGCGTGGTCGTGGGGCGTGCTGTGGCGGCGCGGCCGGCGTCCACTCGACTGGGCCGCTCCGATCACCGTGGCCAACAACCGATCCGGTGGCGGCGTCCGCATTCAAGACGGCGTCGCGGTGGTCGCCGTGCAGCTGCTCGGCAGGGGACACCGAGCCACCATGGTCACCGGTTCGGTGACCGTCGAGACCGAAAACGTCTTGGACATCGTCGAATTGGTGCCGATGCTGCACCAGGCCCTGGGACTACAGCTCGATTCGATCAGCGTCGTCACCATCGGTTCCCGGCACGGCACCATCGGGGACTTTCCGCGGGTGTACGACTCGGAGATCGGAACGCCGCCCTACGCGGGCCGGCGTGAGACGTGGCTGATCATGCGGCTGGCGGTGATCGACAACGCCCAAGCCCTGTTGTGGCGCACGACCGTTGGCGCGGCGGCCATTTCGGTCGCACAACGCATCGCCGGGCTGCTGCGTTGCCAGGGATTGCGGGCCAAGGTGGCCAACGCCACCGACCTCGTCGAGCTCGATCGCCGGCTCGGGTGGGACGCGGTCTCGGGAACCGCGCAGCGGTGGAAAGCCATACGTGGTGAAGCGGGCTGGATGACCACCTATGCGTATCCGGCCGAGGCGATCACGTCGCGCAACCTCTCGCAGGCGTGGACGCTGCGCGCCGACGAGGTCATCCAGAACGTGACGGTCTATCCGGACGCCAAATGCACCGCAACCATCACCGTGCGCACGCCGACGCCGGCCCCGACGCCACCCAGTGTGATCCTGCGCCGGCTGAACGGCGAGCAGGCAGCGGCGGCGGCCGCCAACATGTGCGGCCCCCGTCCGCACCTGCGTGGAATGCGGCGCAGCCCGCTGCCGGCAGAGCTGGTCACCGAGATCGGACCGTCGGGCGTCCTGATCGGCAAACTCAGCAACGGTGACCGGCTGCTGATGCCCGTGACCGATGCCGGCGAGTTGTCTCGCGTGTTCGTCGCCGCCGACGACCCGATCGCCAAGCGGATCGTGATCCGCACCGCCGGTGCCGGTGAGCGGGTGTGCGTGCACACCCGCGACATGTCACGCTGGGTCAGCGTGCGCATGCCCGAGATCAGCGTCGTGAGCAGCCCGCGCCCCGCACCGCGCACCACCGTGAGCGTTGTCGAGTACGCCGGGCGGCGGGGGAACAGCGCTGGTGCGCCCGACGGCGGCGGTATCGAGGCTGCGATCTCACCCACTCCGCGACCCGCGACCGTGATCACGATCGCACCCGCGGACGCCAAACTCTCCGAGGGCCATCGGCACGGCTTCGAGGTGATCATCGAGCAGATCGGCCCGGCGGTGGTGAACGTCAGTGCAGCAGGGAAGAGTTGGCTCGTTGAGATGGACATGTTCCGCGCCGAGAACCGCTACGTCAGTCTTGAGCCGGTAAGCATGTCGGTCGGCATGTAGGTCAGTACACGAGTTTGAGGCACAGTGTGATGAGCGCACCTGGCGGTTGCGGCGACAGCTCGAATCGGCTGAAGGCGGCTGCCCGCAACCCCGGCGGCCATAACCGCGGTGCTCGGGATGGGGGTTGTGATGGGTGATTTGCAAACTGCCCGAAGGCATTTCGACCGTGCGATGGCGATCAAGAGCAGGCAGGGCCGGGCGGCGGCGTTGTCCGAGTTCGCGGCCGCCACCGACGCCGACTCGTCGATGGCCGACGCGTGGCTGGGGCGCATCGCATGCGGCGACAGCGACCTGGCGTCGTTGCGACAGCTCTATGCCACCAGCGAATGGCTGCACCGCGAGACCACCCGGATCGGACAGACGCTGGCCGCGGAGATCCAGCTGGGTCCCTATATCGGCATTACCGTCACCGACGCATCACAGGTCGGGCTGGCGCTGGCGTCCGCGTTGACGATCGCCGGGGAGTACGCCGAAGCCGACAGGCTGCTGGCCAACCGCGACCTGCTGGATTCCTGGACGAACTACCAATGGCACCAGCTCGCCCGGACGTTCTTGATGTACCGCACGCAACGCTGGCCGGACGTGCTGTTGGCGGCCGCCGATGAGTTGCCCGCGCAGGCCATCGTCATGTCGGCTGTGACAGCATCGATTTGCGCATTGGCCGCCCACGCCGCCGCCCACCTCGGACAGGGCAGGGTTGCCCTGGACTGGCTGGACCGCGTCGACGTGATCGGGCACACCCAGTCATCGTCACGCTTCGACGCCGATGTGCTGACGGCGTCGATCGGCCCCGCCGACATTCCGCTACTGGTCGCCGATCTGGCCTATGTGCGCGGGATGGTGCACCGCCAGCTGCGCGAGGAGGACAAGGCCCAGGTCTGGCTGTCCAAGGCCACCATCAACGGGGTGCTGACCGAGGCGGCCAAAGAGGCCTTGGCCGACCCGAACCTGCACCTGGTCGTGACGGACGAACAAACCATCGACAGCCGCACCGACCGATGGGACGCCTCGTCGGCAAAGAGCCGCGACGAGCTCGATGACGACGCCGCCGTTGATCGTCGCGCCGAGCTGCTGGCCGAGGGACGCAAGCTGCTGGCCAAACAGGTGGGGCTGGCTGCGGTCAAGCAAGCGGTCGCCGCGCTGGAAGATCAACTCGAAGTGCGAACGATGCGGCTCGAGCACGGCCTGCCGGTCGAGGGTCAGACCAACCACATGCTGCTGGTCGGGCCGCCCGGTACCGGTAAAACGACCACCGCCGAGGCGCTGGGCAAGATCTACGCCGGCATGGGCATCGTGCGACACCCCGAGATCCGGGAGGTGCGCCGTTCCGACTTCTGCGGCCACTTCATCGGCGAGTCGGGACCCAAAACCAACGATCTGATCGAAAAGTCGCTTGGGCGAATCATTTTCATGGACGAGTTCTACTCGCTGATCGAACGCCATCAGGACGGCACACCCGACATGATCGGCATGGAGGCCGTGAACCAGCTCCTCGTCGCTTTGGAAGCGCATCGATTCGACTTCTGTTTCATCGGGGCGGGCTATGAAGATCAAGTGGACGCTTTCCTCACCGTGAACCCGGGTTTGGCCGGCCGGTTCAACCGCAAGCTGCGTTTCGAGTCCTATTCGCCGGCAGAGATTGTCGAGATCGCGCAACGCTACGCCACGCCGCGCGCCAGTCTGCTTGACGACGGCGCACGTGAGTCGTTTTTGGACGCCGCGACGACCATCCGCAACTACACCACTCCCGGCGGGCGCCACGGCATCGACGCCATGCAGAACGGTCGGTTCGCCCGCAACGTCGTCGAACGCGCCGAGGGCTTTCGTGACACCCGAGTGGTGGCGCAAAAGCGTGCGGGTCAACCGGTGACGGTCGAGGATCTGCAGATCATCACCGCGGCCGACATTCAGGCCGCGGTGCACAGCGTGTGTTCAGACAACCGCGACATGGCGGCCATCGTCTGGTGACGTTGCGCGATCGGGCGTTACGCCGGCTCGAAGCGGAAAACGGCTAACCGGCCCGCCAGCGCTTCGAACTCGTCAGCCGTTCCGTCGTGCACCATCCCCGACCGTTTCGCAAAGGCCACACCGACGGGGACTTCGGTGGGGAATGCCCGCAACACCGGCCGGGCCTCTCCGGCGGAGAGTTCGACGATCCGCACGGAGCGCGACCGCCGCCCCCGGCTCAGGGTGCCGATGCCCGCGGCCCGGGCATTCGCCGCCCAGTCGGCGCCGGGATAGCCGGCAACCACGTAGAGGCCGCCCTGAAAGTTGAAGGGCGTCATCGGGGTGCTGCGTGGTTGGCCCGACTTGCGGCCCGGCACGGTGAGGACCATGGCGGGACCGGTCGGGATGCCGAGTCGCTGGACCGCCATCATGAACTTGTTCATCGGCTTGAGGTAGCGCGGGGGACGTGGATCGGTCATCTCAGATTCCTGCTTTCTCGTTGCTGAACATCTCACGGTGTTCGGAAACCCACTGTGCGAATGGGACTGCCGGCCGGCCGAGGACCTTCTCAACGTCGTGGGTGACCAGCACGGGGTTGTCGAGCGTCTCGGCCTGCATGGCGATGTAGGCGTCGGCGAAATCGGCGCCGAAGCCCAAACCGATGAATCGTTGACGCACAGCTTCAGCGGGGATCTCGCGGTACTGCAGCGGCCGACCCAGGACGGCACCGATGACCTCGACCAGCTCCGCATTGGTGAATGCCTGCGGACCGGTCAGTGGGATCCGTTGTCCGACAAGCTCATCGGTGAGCAATGCGCGCGCCGCGACGCCCGAGATGTCCGTCTCGACGATCGGTGCCGCCGATGCCGCGGCGTATGGCCCGGCGACCACGTCGCCGGCGCGGATCTGGGCGGACCACATGCCGGCAAAGTTGGTCGCAAACACGGTGGGCCGCAGGCTCACCCAGGCCAGACCGGAGTTGACCGCGAGTTGTTCGACCTCCCTGTTGCGGTCCCCGCGGAACCGGGACGGCTGCCGGGTGTCGTCGTCGTCGGCATTGATCGCCGACAGCGCGACGAGTTTGGCGACGCCGGCGCTCCCGCACTCGGCCACCGCGTCTTCCAATTGCCCGCCCAAAGCCCGCGAATTCAAAAATACCGCTGAGGCACCCGGTAGCGCGTCGGCGGCCGAACCGAACACCTCCACCTCCGGCGGAAACCCGGCCGGCTGCGGTTGCCGGCTGACCGCGCGCACGTGGGCTCCCGCGGCGAGCAGTTCGGTGACGAGTGGGCGTCCGACATTGCCGGTTGCGCCGGTGACGACGATGGTCATGGGATGGTTCCTTCCGTGAACTTCTTGCACTGCTGAAACGACGGGGCAAAAGGTGGGAAAGTTACATCCGAGAACTTGTAACTTTTTGCCGCAGCAGATCGTCGAAGGGTCATGAACCAGTCGCAGTCAGCCGCAGCGCAGGTCAGCGAGGCCTGGCGTCGCCACCGCCCGTATCTGGTCAACCTCGCCTATCAGATGCTGGGAGACATCGGCGAGGCCGAAGACATTGCGCAAGAGGCCTTTCTGCGGTTCTCTCGTGCCGACATGAGCGCGATCGAGGACGCCCGCGGCTGGTTGACCGTGGTGGCGAGCCGCCTGTGCCTCGACCAGGTGCGCTCGGCTCGCGCCCGCTACGAACGCCCTGGCGGCATCGAAGAGCAACCGGCGCCGGGCCGCTTCGACCCGGCCGACCGGGTCACCCTCGACGACGAGATCCGCACCGCACTGCTGGAAGTCTTACGCAGGCTCGGCCCCGGTGAGCGGGTCGCCTTCGTGCTGCACGACGTGTTCGGCGTCCCCTTCGACTCGATCTCGCAAACCGTGGGGCGCCCGGTCGGTACGTGCCGTCAGCTGGCGCGGCGGGCACGCGCGAAAATCCATGCGGCACAACCGAAGCTCAGTGACGTCGGACCGGCCGAGCACCTGTTGGTCACCGAGAGGTTCATCACCGCGTGCGCCAACGGCGATCTCGAAGCGTTGGCCGCCGTCCTGGATCCGACGGTGTGGGGCGTGGGCACGATCCTGGCGGACCCGGCACCGCCACCACAGGTCAACCACGGGCCCGATGCGGTGGCCACCAACCTGCTGCGCTACCTGTGGCCGGACGTGACCCTGGTCAGCGCCGCCGTCGGGGGACCGGTGTTGCTGGCCTTCAGCGAGCGCCGCCTGTTCGCGGTCATCGTGCTGACCATCCGCGCGTCGCGGGTGATGAAGATCGAGGCGATCGCCGACCCGTCGGCGCGGGCTTAGTTCTGCGTGTTCGTGGGTCGCCGGTCTCCGGCACCGTCGGGACGCGTCGAGAAGTAGCCGGCGATCGTCGCGGTGACTTCGAGGAATTTGCGCCGCGTGGCCGGGGCCATCTCGTGGCTCACGTCGATGACGCCGCCGGGCCGCAGGTGCGGGTCGAAGGGCACTTCGATCACCGGCCGGCCGTGATCGGTGAACTCGCGAGCGAGCAGCGCCCGGGTGCGCTTGTCGGCGTGTCCGTCCGAATCGTTGAGCACCACGATGCTGTGACGCAGCAGCGTGGTTAAGCCCTGATCGGCGAGCCACTCCATGGTCCGCGCGGCGGCGGATGCGCCGTCGGCCCAGGGCGAGGACACCACGATCAGCGCGTCCAGGTCACGCAGGACTTCCTGGGTGAGCGGCGCGTCCATCGTCGAACCGCAGTCGATGACCGAGATTGTGAAGTGGCGGTCCAGTCGTAGCGCGGCTTCGCGGTAGATCGCCGGATCGAGCACTCGGCGCGGGCCCGAGGCCGGTTCACCGGCGAGCACATGAAGGCCCGCCGAATTACGGCCCAGCCGCGCCACCACATCGTCGAAGGACCGTAGGTTCTTGTCGGCGGTGAGCTCCCAGAAGGAGGCCGTCGACACCGGATCGATCCGGCTGCTGAGCCGGCCGAAAGCCGTGTCGGCGTCGATCGCCACGACGTGGTCTTGCCGGCGGAGTGTGGCGAACAGCGAGCCCACGCTCGCGGCCACCGACGTCTTCCCCACGCCGCCCTTGCCCAGCACGCCGACCTTGTAGTTGCCGTACAGGCGGGTCCGGATGGCCGCTTCGAACTGGGCCTCCTGCTGCTGGGCGGGCGACGGACCCAGGTTGATCAGACCGAAGGTGAGCAGCCGCAAGACGCGTCGCCAACCTCGGTCGGGCAGCTCACCACCCTGTGAGGGGCCGGTGTGGGGCGTCTGGGGCGGCGCCGCACCAGGAACGGGATGGTTCGGCTGCGGTGGCGACATCGCGG
>NZ_LZTA01000099.1 GCF_001665875.1 Mycobacterium sp. 852002-40037_SCH5390672 | reverse complement strand
CAAGACGGCGAAGACGATGGCCACCGCCCCGCCGATCAGCGCGTCGAAGATGCGTTCCAAGCCGACGCCGCCGCGGTAGAGGGCCAGCACCAGGATCGCCGACACCACCGTCTGGTTGGCGAACATCATCCCGTGCCCGATGAAGCCGCCCCCGATGAACACCGCGGCGCCCAGCGCCACCAGGGCGGCGACCGCGATGGGCATGTCCCCGGGCCCGAACAGGCCCTGCACCAGCGAGCCCACCCCGATGCCCAGCGTCACCCCGATCATCATCTGGACGGCGCGCTGCGCACGGAGCACGTTGCTGGTCGACAACGACACCGCGGCGGCGATCGGCGCGAAGAATGGCTGCGGGTGTTCCAGCACATCGTGGGCCAGGTACCAGGACAGGCCCGCGGCCACCGCGGTCTGCACCAGGTTGAACCACACCGTCCGCAGCCGTTTGCTGCCCGCACGCGCGACGGCGAGAACCAGCGGGGGCGCCGCCTGCCGCGAAGTGCCCACCGGCTACGTCCGGATTAACTCGAACAGCGGAATCACCCGGGTGGTCTTGGCCTGGTATTCGGCGAAGCCGGGCGCGACGGCGGTGACTTTGCCGAAGAGCGCGGCGCGCTCGTCTGCGGGCAGCTCGTGCGCGGTCACGTCGAACGCACGCACTCCCGGCGCGGCGCCGATCTCGACGCGTCCCCGGGGGTTGGCCCGCAGGTTGTGCACCCAGGCCGGGTCCTTGGGCGCGCCGGCGAAGGAGCCGATGATGACGAGCTTGCCGTCGATGTCGAAATAGGCCAGCGGCGACACCCGGGGTTGGCCCGACTTGGCGCCGGTCGTGTGGAGCAGCAGCAGGTTGGCGTCGGCGAACTGGCCGCCGACCTTGCCGTCGTTGGCGCGGAACTCCGCGATGATCTTCTCGTTGAAATCGTTGACGGTCTCTGCGTCAGGTGTTTCGGTCATGCCCGGTCAACCTTGTCGGGTTTGGCGTCTATTCCGGACTCCTTGCGCTGCTGGGCCGTGATCGGCGCCGGCGCTTCGGTGAGCGGGTCGACGCCGCCGCCGGTCTTCGGGAAGGCGATCACCTCACGGATGGAGTCGACCCCGGACAGCAGCGCGTTGATCCGGTCCCAGCCGAACGCGATCCCGCCGTGTGGTGGCGCGCCAAAGGTGAACGCCTCCAACAGGAATCCGAATTTTTCTTCGGCCTCGGCGTGGTCCAGGCCCATCACCGCGAAGACCCGCTCCTGGATGTCGCGGCGGTGGATACGAATCGAGCCACCACCGATCTCGTTGCCGTTGCAGACGATGTCGTAGGCGTCGGCGAGCACGTTGCCGGTATCGGTCTCGATGGCGCTCTCGTGGCCGGACTTGGGTGAGGTGAACGCGTGATGCACGGCGGTCCACGCCCCCGATCCGACCGCGACGTCACCGGCGGCGGTCGCGTCGCCGGCGGGCTCGAACAGCGGCGGGTCCACCACCCAGACGAACGCCCAGGCGTCGGGATCGATCATGCCCAGCCGGTGGGCGATCTCACCGCGGGCCGCTCCCAGCAGTGCCCGCGACGGCTTGGCCGGGCCCGCCGAGAAGAAGACGCAATCCCCCGGCTTGGCCCCGACCTGCGCGGCCAACCCGTCGCGTTCGGCGTCGGAAAGGTTCTTGGCGACCGGACCGCCCAGCGTGCCGTCGTCGGCGATCAGCACGTAGGCCAGTCCGCGGTGACCGCGCTGCTTGGCCCACTCCTGCCAGCCGTCCAGCGTGCGCCGCGGCTGCGACGCCCCGCCGGGCATCACCACCGCGCCGACGTACGGTGCCTGGAAGACGCGAAATGTGGTGTCTTTGAAGAACTCTGTACAGTCGACGAGCTCGAGCGAGAAGCGCATGTCGGGCTTGTCGGAACCGAATCGTCGCATCGCGTCGGCATAGCTGATCCGCGGGATCGGCGTCGGAATCCGGTAGCCGATCAACGCCCACAACGAGGACAGGATCTCCTCGGAAATGGCGATGATGTCCTCGGCGTCGACGAAGCTCATCTCCATGTCGAGCTGGGTGAACTCCGGTTGGCGATCGGCGCGGAAATCCTCGTCGCGGTAGCAGCGGGCGATCTGGTAGTAGCGCTCCATGCCGGCCACCATCAACAGCTGCTTGAACAGCTGCGGGCTCTGCGGCAGGGCGTAGAACGAGCCGGGGTGCAGGCGGGCGGGCACCAGGAAGTCGCGCGCCCCCTCCGGGGTCGAGCGGGTAATCGTCGGGGTTTCGATTTCGACGAAGTCATGCTGCGCGAGCACCGAACGCGCGGCGGCATTCACCTTGGAGCGCAAGCGGATTGCTTCGGCCGGGCCGTCGCGGCGCAGGTCCAGGTAGCGATATTTCAGCCGCAGCTCCTCGCCTGCGGGCTCGTCGAGCTGGAACGGCAGCGGCGCGCTCTCCCCCAGCACCGTCAGCGAGGTGGCGTTGATCTCGATCTCGCCGGTGGCGATCTCGGGGTTGGCGTTGCCTTCCGGGCGGATCTCGACCACACCGGTGACCGCGACACAGAACTCGGCGCGCAGCCGGTGCGCCTGGGCCAGCACGTCCTCAGCGCGAAACACCACCTGGGCGATCCCGGAGGCGTCGCGCAGGTCGATGAAGATGACGCCGCCGTGGTCGCGGCGGCGGGCCACCCAGCCCGCCAGCGTCACCTGCTGCCCGGCGTCGCGACTCCTCAGCGAACCCGCGGCATGACTGCGCAGCACAAAACACTCCTCTTCACCTGGCCAGAACGAGTGCCCAGTCTAAAGGAGGTAATTTCGGTGGCATCGCCACAGACGCTGCTACCAACATCGCCCTGGTCGGTCCCGGCGCCGTCGGCACGACGGCCGCCGCGCTGCTGTACCGGGCGGGCCATTCGGTCGTGGTATGCGGACGCACCCCGCGCGACACCATCGAACTGCGGCCCGACGGCGCCGACCCGATCGTCGTCCCCGGTCCCGTGCACACCGATCCCGCCGAGGTGACCGCGCCGGCGGACGTGGTGTTGCTGGCCGTCAAGGCCACCCAGAACGAGGCGGCCGCCGGCTGGCTGGCCCGGCTGTGCGACGTCCACACCATCGTCGTGGTGCTGCAAAACGGCGTCGAGCAGGTCGAGCAGGTGCAGCCGCACTGCCCGCTGTCCCCCGTCATCCCCGGGATCGTGTGGTACTCGGCCCAGACCCAGCCCGAGGGGTGGGTGCGATTGCGCAGCGAGGCGGCGCTGGTCCTGCCCAGCGGGCCCTCCGGACAGGCCGTTGCCGAACTGCTGCGCGACGCGGGATGCCGGGTGGACTGCGACCCCGACATCATCACCGCGGTCTGGCGCAAGCTGCTCACCAACGCACTGGCCGGGTTCATGGCGCTGTCGCGGCGGCGGTCCGGGATGTTCCGCCGGGACGATGTCGCCGCGCTGTCGCGGCGCTATGTCGCCGAGTGCCTTGCCGTCGCGCGGGCCGAGGGTGCCCGGCTGGCCGACGGCGTGGTCGACGAGTTGGTCGACATGTTTCGCAACGTTGCCGAGGACATGAGCACGTCCATCCTGACCGACGCCGAACAGCAGCGGCCGATGGAATGGGACATCCGCAACGGCGTGATCCTTCGCAAAGGCCGGGTCCACGGCCTGGCCACGCCGATCAGCGACGTCATAGTGCCCTTACTGGCCGCGGCCAGCGATGGCCCCGGCTAGATTAATTTCATGTTCCCCTGCGAGCGCGTCGATACGGGCTTCACCGACACCGCACCCTTCCGGTTCAGCAACAGCGTCGACCTCGCCATCACCCCCGAGCAGCTGTTCGAGGTGCTTTCCGATGCCCAGTCCTGGCCGCGTTGGGCGAAGGTGATCACGAAGGTGACCTGGACCAGTCCCGAGCCGCGCGGTGTCGGGACCACCCGCATCGTCGAGATGCGCGGCGGCATCGTCGGCAACGAGGAATTCCTTGCCTGGGAACCGTTCACGCACATGGCTTTTCGCTTCAATGAATGCTCGACTCGATCCGTGGCGGCCTTCGCCGAGGATTACCGGGTCGAGGTCATCCCGGGCGGCTGCCGGCTGACGTGGACCATGGCCCAGAAACCGACCGGACCGGCGAAGCTGGCGATGGTCGTGGTGGGGCCGCTGCTGAACCTGGCCCTGCGCCGCTACCTGCGAAACCTGCGCAGCTACACCGACTCCCTTGCGACCCGGCAACGTTAGGAGCGCGTCATGACCTTCAACGAGGGCATGCAGATCGATACCAGCACCGCGTCCTCGTCCGGTGGGGGCGGAATGGGAATGGCCGTCGGGGGTGGCGGCCTCGGGCTGCTCATTCTGATCGGGGCGCTGTTTCTGGGCGTCGACCCCGGCCGGGTCATGAACCAGCAGCAGACCAACACCGGCGGCTACTCGGCGCCCGGCTTCGACCTGAGCCAGTGCAAGACCGGCGCCGACGCCAACAAGTACGTGCAATGCCGCGTGGTCGCCACCGGCAACTCGGTGGACGCGGTGTGGCATCAGCTGCTGCCGGGTTACACCCGCCCCCACGTCCGGCTGTTCACCGGCCGGGTGAGCACCGGCTGCGGGGCGGCCACCACCGCGGTCGGGCCGTTCTACTGCCCGGTCGACCAGACGGCGTACTTCGACACCGACTTCTTCCAAGAGCTGGTCGATCGATTCGGTTCCAGCGGTGGGCCGTTCGCCCAGGAGTATGTGGTCGCCCACGAATACGGCCACCATGTGCAGCAGCTGCAGGGTCTGCTCGGGCGCTCGCAGCAGGGTGCGCAGGGCGCCGGCGGCAACGGCGTGCGCACCGAGTTGCAGGCCGACTGCTACGCCGGCATCTGGGCGCACTACGCCTCCACGGTCAAGCAGGAGAGCACCGGCGTCCCGTACCTGGAACCGTTGAGCGACAAGGACATTTCCGACGCCCTCTCGGCCGCGGCCTCGGTCGGAGATGACCGCATCCAGAAGGAATCCACCGGGCGGGTCAGTCCCGAGTCCTGGACGCACGGCTCGTCGGAACAGCGCCAGAAGTGGTTCACCATCGGGTACCAGACCGGTGACCCGAAGAAGTGTGACACCTTCTCGGCGCCCGACTTGGGTTAGCCCGAGCTAGGCCAGCAGGCCCCGCAGCTCGGCGCGGCCCTGCTCGTCGAGCGGAAGCAGCGGCGCGCGCGGGTCTCCGACCGGGAAATCGAGCAGCTCCAGGCCGGCCTTCACGGTGGTGGCCAGTCCGCCCGCGACGATGAAGGTGAGTAGCGGCCTGAGATCGTCGTAGAGCTTCTGCGCGGTGTCGAGGTCTTGTGCGCGCACCGCCTCGTACAGGTCGATGCAGGGCTGTGGCCGCAGATTCGGTGCGGCCGTGCACCATCCGGAGGCTCCGGCCGTCAAGGCGTCGAGCACCAGCGGGTTGCTGCCGTTGTAGAAGGGCAGCCGGTTGCCGGACAGTTCGGCGATGCGCTGCATGCGCGTCAGGTCACCGGTGGATTCCTTGACCATGGTGACGTTGTCGATGCCTTCGAACATCCGGACCAGCAGCTCGGGCGGCATGTCGACACCGCTGGTGGCCGGGTTGTTGTAGGCCATGATCGGGATGGAGATGGCGTCGCTGATGCTCTGGTAATGCTGGAAGATCTCCCGCTCGGCGAGTTTCCAGTAGGAGACCGGCAGGATCATCACCGCGTCGGCCCCGGCCTGCTGCGCGTAGGTGGCGCGCCGAATGGTCTTGGCGGTGGTCACATCTGACACCCCGACGATCACCGGGACGCGGCCGGCGACGGTGGCGATGGTCGTGTCGACGACCGTGTCGAATTCGGGTTCCTCGAGGTACGCCAGTTCGCCGGTGCTGCCCAGCGGCGCGATCGCATGAACGTCGGCGGACACCAGCCGCTCGACCAGCGCGGCCAGGCGTTCGGTGTCGATTCCCTCGCCGGAAAACGGGGTTACCGGGTAGGCGATGATGCCGTGGATCTTGGGCTCGGGCGTTTGCGCCACAGCGGGCTCCTCGGAATTAGGTTGGCGGCTAACGGGTTCAGCGGGTCAACACGTCGGGATGCCGGGCCAGGGCCCGGCGGGCGTAGTAGGCGAAGTTGGCGCGGCTGCGTTGCGGTGACAGCGTCCAGTCGTGGGCCTCGCGTGCCAGTTCTTCGGGGAGTTCTTTGACGGCGCCGGCGGCCATGGCGGTCAGCTGCAGTTTGGCGGCGCGCTCGATGAGGATCGACAACGAGCACGCCTCCTCGACGCTGGCACCGGCGATGACGTGACCGTGATGCGCCAGCAGGACGGCCTTCTTGTCGCCAAGGGCTGCGGTGATGATCTCCCCTTCTTCGTTGCCGACCGGCACGCCCGGCCAGTTGGGCAGAAACGCGCAGTCGTCGTACAGCGGTGTGGTGTCCATGTGGGAGACGATCAGCGGGACTTCCAGCATCGACAGTGCCGCCACGTGAAAGGCGTGGGTGTGCACGATGCACTGGACGTCGGGCCGGGCGCGATAGATCCAGCTGTGAAAACGGTTGGCGGGGTTCGCGATTCCGTCCCCGTCCAGGACGTTGAGGTCCTCGTCGACCAGGAGCAGGTTGTCGTCGGTGATCTCGTCGAACCCCAGGCCGAGGCGCTGGGTGTAGTAGGTGCCCTGCGTCTCGGCGCGGGCGGTGATCTGTCCGGCCAGCCCGGAGTCATGCCCGGCGTCGAAGAGCGCCCGGCAGGTCAAAGCCAGCTTCTGACGCGTGGTCAACTGCGAATCGGCGACGTTCGCCGTCAGCTGCTCGGCAGCCCGGCGCATCAAATCGGATTTCGAATCGGTGAACGTGCTGGCCATAACCGGCTCCCTCGGGGCGAACGTGTGACACAATAGTATCACTATAGGAAACCTTGTGTCATGAGAGGGGTGACCCGTGACCGCACTGCTGCGCGCGGTCCGCAAGCAACGCGGCCTCACCCTGGAGGCGCTGGCCCAGCAGACTGGACTGACCAAGAGCTACCTGTCCAAGATCGAACGTCGGTGCAGCACACCGTCAATCGCGGTGGCCCTCAGGGTCGCCAAGGCCCTCGACGTCGATGTCGGGCGGCTGTTCTCGGAGGAGGCGGCGCAGGAGAAGATCACCGTCGAGCGTGCCACCGGCAACGCCGAGGGTGAGCGCTACCAGGTGCTGGCCTCGTCGCTGCTGGGAAAGTCGATGTCGCCGTTCGTGGTTCGCCCGACCGAGCAGCTGGCCGACGATCCCCATCCCGAGCATGCCGGCCAGGAATTCATCTTCGTGCACGCCGGAACCATCGAACTCGACTACGGGGACCAGACGTTCTCACTCGGCCCCGGCGACAGCGCCTATTTCGACGCATCGGTCAGCCATAAGATCCGGGCGGTCGGCGCCGAACGCGCCGAGGTGGTCGTCGTCGCGCACGTCGAGCCCGGCGGCCGCGGCACCCCCGACATGTTCGTGTCTTAGACTTCTATCCCCCACCCAACCCGCTCACCTCTTCCTCACCGCAGAACGCGAAAGGCGTTGTCCGTATGCCGGATCCGAAACTGCGTCTGCCGGCGTCCCCGACGGCTTCAGAGCATCCCGAAAACGGACAAGCGTCGGCATGGGCGCCTATGCGCAATCGGGTGTTTCGCGCGTTGTTCGTCGCGCAGTTCGTCTCGAACGTCGGGACCTGGATGCAAAGCGTGGCCGCGCAATGGTTCCTGATCGAAGACCACAGTAGTGCCGTCATCGTGGCACTGGTCCAGACCGCGAGCCTGGGGCCGACGCTTTTGTTGGGATTGTTCGCCGGGGCGCTCGCCGACCTGTTCGACCGGCGGCGGCTGCTGATATTCCTGCAGTCCTACGCGGTGTTGGTGACGCTGGCCCTGGCGGCGCTGACGTTTCTCGGCACCCTTACCCCGACCTCCCTGTTGCTGTTCACCTTGGCCGTCGGCTTCGCCTCCGCCCTGACCGCGCCGGCGTGGCAGGCCATTCAACCGGAGGTCGTCACCCGCGACGAGATACCGGCCGCCGCAACCTTGGCCAGCGTCTCGGTGAACGTCGCCCGCGTGGTTGGGCCTGCGATCGGCGGCGTGGTGCTGGCGGTGACCGGCCCGGGAGCGGTCTTCGCCATCAACGCAATATCCTTCACCGGAATCATCATCGCGCTGCTGGCGTGGCGACGACCCAGACAAGAGCCACCGGTCGAACGAGAACATTTCAGCCAGGCCATCGTCAGCGGCTTCCGGTACGTCGCCAACGGTCCGATATTTCGCAGAATTCTCTTGCGCACGGCCATTTTCGTGTTTCCCGCCTCGGCGCTTTTGGCGTTGTTGCCGGTCGCCGCCGCCGACAGGTGGCACCTGGGAGCCGGCGGCTACGGCGTGGCGCTGGGAGCCATAGGTTTCGGCGCGGTGCTCGCCGTCGCGGTGCCGGCGCCGCTGCGCCAGAAGGCGTCACCCAACGCGCTGCTGGCGATATCGGCCGCCGCGTGCGCCCTTGCGCCGCTTGCGGTGGTCTGGCTGCCCTTCGCCGCGGCGGCACCGTTTCTGGTGTTGTCCGGGATGACCTGGCTGATCACCTTGACGACGTTGAACGCATCGGCACAACTCAGTCTGCCGCAATGGGTTCGGGCCCGCGGACTGTCCGTGTATCTGCTGGTTTTCACGGGATCCCAGGCGTTCGGCTCGTACCTCTGGGGCGCCATCGCCACGCGGGCGGGGCTCGATCTCGCGCTGATTGTGTCGGCCGCAATGCTGGGCGCCGCCGCGCTCAGCGTCGCCGTTGTGCCGTTGCGGCCATCCACCGGAAAACTCAGCCGGGACATCTCCCGGGCGTGGCCGTCGCCGATGATGGTCTTTGAACCCTGCCCTAACGACGGACCGGTCCTGGTTGTCGTCCGCTATCGAGTGTCGGCGGACAAACGACAACAGTTCGTCGAGGCGATGAGCGCGGTGCGGCGATCGCGGCTGCGCACCGGTGGACACAGCTGGCGGCTGTACTACGGCATCGGAGACCCCGACGCGGTGCTCGAGAGGTTCACCGTGCCGTCGTGGACCGAGTTTCAGCACCAGCGCACCGAGCGCTGGCTGGAGTCCGACCACGATGGCTTCGCGACGGCGTTGAGGTACACCGTCGACAATGCCCGCCAGCACGAGTACTACCTCGCGTTGCGAGTGCATCGATGACCCAGTTGTTCGGCGACGGCATGCTGCGCCGGCCCCTCGCCGGCTGATTACCCGGGCCGGGCCGCGCAGGTGACGGTGGTGGTCGCGTCCCGCTGGACGACCACCTGGCCGTCCACGGCGATCTCGCAATGGAATGAGGCCGGACCATTGCCCGAATCCGGCCAATGCAGCATGCCGCTGGCGCTGATGCTCGCCCACTGGGTCGGGTTTGCCAGCGTGGCCGTGTAGACGACCGGTTGGCCGGCGCTGAGCGGGGCCTGCACGTTGGTCATGAACTTCGACGGGTCCGCGTTGTAGGCGGCCTGGCTGGGCGGATCGGTATTCACGTAGTTGACCGTGGCGGTCAGATTGTTGGGGCTCGTCACCGTGTAGGTCACCTGGTGACCGGCCGGATCCGCATAGCTGGTCGCGGGTGTGAGCATCACCCCTACGGCCGTTACCAGCAGTACCGCTGAGACCGCGCTCGCTGTCCTGTGCACGTTCGTCATATCGAAAACGCTACCGGATTCGTTAGCAGCGGTTCGGTGTTCACCGGCAGCTGGGCCCGCGGTTGTCCGGCTCCGGTATGAAACAAGCATGAGCGATGAGCTGGATCCGGCCCCCAACCAGGCCGATATCACCGAAGCACCGGTGACCCGCCGCCGGTTGCTGGCCACCGGCGCGGTCTCGGCCGCTCTGGGCGTGGGCATCGGGGGTGGGGCCACACTGCTGTGCTCACGTTCGCGGGCCCCGATGGCCTGGCTGCAGCCCGATCGCCACGGCGCAGCGCCGGTCGGTGGGCTGCACCTGCAATTCGGGAAGAACGCCGGCACCGAGGTGGTGGTGTCCTGGCACACCACCGACGCGGTCCGCAATCCCCGGGTCATGCTCGGGACGCCGGCATCCGGTTTCGGCCGCACCGTGGCCGCCGAAACACGCACCTACCGGGACGCGAAGTCCAACACCGAAGTTCGCGTCAACCACGCCCGGCTCACCAACCTCACCCCGGACACCGACTACGTGTACGCCGCGGTGCACGACGGCGCGCAGCCGGAGCAGGGCACCGTGCGCACGGCACCGATAGGACGAAAACGCCTGCTGTTCACCAGCTTCGGTGACCAGTCCACCCCGGCGCTGGCCACGATGCCCGACGGCAGATACGCCACCGACAACATCGGCTCGCCGGCCGCCGCCGACACCACCATGGCGATCGAACGGATGGGCCCGCTGTTCAACCTGATCAATGGCGATCTGTGCTACGCCAACCTGGCCCACGACCGGGTGCGCACCTGGTCGAACTGGTTCGAGAACAACACCCGCTCGGCGCGATACCGGCCCTGGATGCCCGCGGCCGGCAACCACGAGAACGAATTAGGTAACGGGCCAATCGGTTACGGCGCCTACCAGGCCTACTTCGCGGTGCCCGATTCCGGATCGAGTCCCGAAACCCGCGGCATGTGGTACTCGTTCACCGCCGGCTCGGTGCGGGTGATCAGCCTGAGCAACGACGACGTCGCCTTCCAGGACGGCGGCAACTTCTACGTGCACGGCTACTCCGGCGGTGAGCAAAAGCGTTGGCTTGCAAACGAACTCGCCGCGGCCCGGCGCGATCCGGATATCGACTGGATCGTGGTGTGCATGCACCAGACGGCCATCTCCACCGCCGACAGGACCAACGGCGCCGACCTGGGCATCCGCGCGGAATGGCTGCCGTTGTTCGACCAGTACGATGTCGATCTGGTGGTGTGCGGTCACGAACACCACTACGAGCGCTCGCATCCGTTGCGCGGCGCGCTGGGGACCGACACCCGCACACCGATACCCGTCGACACCCGAAACGATCTCATCGACGCCACGCGGGGAACAGTGCACCTCGTCATCGGTGGCGGCGGCACCTCGGCACCGAGCAACGCGATGTTTTTCCCCGAGCCGCGGTGCCGGGTGGTGACCGGTGTGGGCGCATTCGATCCCGGCTTGGGCCGCAAGGCTCCCATCTACGTCCTCGAAGACGCGCCGTGGTCGGCGTTTCGCGACCGCGACAACCCTTACGGTTTCGCGGCTTTCGACGTCGACCCTGGCCGGCCCGGTGGTGATACCTCGATCAAGGCGACGCACTACGCCCTACGCGGCCCGTACGGCGAGGTCGCCGTCATCGACGAATTCACGCTCACCAAGCCGCGCGGCGATAATGCCGGCTAGCTCAAAACAACATCGTCTGAACGGGTTCGGGCGCCGGCGCGGCCGAGACCGCTTGGAAGAACGGCCGGTGGTCACCGGCCAGCCGGTGCTTGGCGATCAGCGGGGCGGCCCGCGCCCGCAACATGTCGCGGTAGCCCTGCGGCAGGTAGGCACCCCGCCGGTACAGCTCGCGATAGCGGCCGACCAGCTCGGGATGCGAGCGCGCCAGCCACGACATGAACCATCCCCGCGTCGAGCTGCGCAGATGCAGGCCGAACACCGTGACACTGCTGGCGCCGGCCGCCGCGATCTGGCCGAGGAGCCCATCGAGCTGCTCGACGGAATCGGTGAGATGCGGCAGCACCGGCGCGACCATCACATGACAATCCAGCCCGGCGGCACGGACCGCGCTGATCAGACCCAACCGGGCCTGCGGCGTGGGCGTGCCGGGCTCGACGTCCTTGTGCAGCTCGGGATCGCCGACGGCCAGCGACACCGCCACCGAAATCGGAACCTGCCCGGCGGCTTCCGTGATCAGCGGCAGGTCGCGGCGCAGCAGCGTGCCCTTGGTCAGGATCGACAACGGGGTGCCCGATTCCGTCAGGGCGCCGATGATGCCCGGCATCAGCGCGTAGCGCCCCTCGGCCCGCTGGTATGGATCGGTGTTGGTGCCCAGGGCGACGGTCTCGCGCTGCCAGGACGGCCGTCGCAGCTCGCGGCGCAGTACCTGAACGACGTTGGTCTTGACGACGACCTGGGTGTCAAAGTCGTTGCCGCAGTCCAACTCCAGGTATTCATGGGTGGGCCGGGCGAAACAGTACCGGCAGGCGTGCGAGCAGCCGCGGTAGGCGTTGACGGTGTAGCGGAACGGCAGCGCCGCCGCGTTCGGCACCTTGTTGAGCGCGGACTTGCACAGCACCTCGTGGAAGGTGATCCCCTCGAACTGCGGCGAGCGCACGCTACGCAGGAAGCCGATGCGTTGCAGCCCCGGCAGCGCCCCGTCGTCGACCGGTGTCCCATTGACCGCGACGGCCTGGTTTGCCCAGCGCATACCAACTATTCGAACAATAGTTCGATACAATGTCAATGTCGCGCACCGTTGGTGTTCAGCCCGGCCAGACCAAGGAAAGATCGAGCGGAGCCGGGGGCTTGCGGCGAGACCGAGGTGATGCCGCAAAATCGCTGACCGGGACCAGAACTGGGGAGAGTGCTTGGCGACTCGAGAGTACGAAGACGAACTGCAGTCCGAGCAGGACTATGTGGCCGGCCTCTACGCGCGGCTCGACGCCGATCGTGCGCGGATCAGGGGCGAATACAGGCAAGCGTTGCTCGGCGACGGCGAGACATCCATGGAACGCGACGTCCAGGTGCGTGCGCTGGCCAAACAGGTCAAGCGACTGGACGTGGTGGACAACGGTTTGTGTTTCGGGCGGTTGGACAGCGTTTCGGGAGAACGCTCGTACATCGGCCGGATCGGCTTTCTGGACGAGAAGAACGACTACGAACCGGTGTTGCTCGACTGGCGGGCGCCGGCGGCGCGCGCGTTCTACGTCGCCACCGCCGCGACCCCCGAGAACATGCGTCGGCGCCGCCAGTTCCACACCCGCGGGCGCCAGGTGGTCGATTTCACCGACGAAGTACTGGGGCGCCCGGTTGACGGCAACGAGCCAGGCGGCTCAGAAGATTCGGCATTGCTCGCGGCGATCAATGCGCCTCGCGGTGCCGGGATGCGCGACATCGTGGCGACCATCCAGGCCGAACAGGACGAGATCATCCGGCTCGATCACAACGGGGTGCTGGTGATCGAGGGCGGCCCCGGCACCGGGAAGACCGTGGTGGCGCTGCACCGCGTCGCGTATCTGCTCTACACGCAGCGGGAGCAGATGGAACGCCACGGCGTTCTCGTGGTCGGACCCAACCCAACGTTCCTGAACCACATCGGCCGCGTGCTGCCGTCGCTGGGCGAGATCGACGTGGTATTCAGTACCGTCGGGGGTCTCATGCCGGGCCGGCACGTCACTGCCGACGACACTCCAGAAGCCGCGCAGCTCAAGGGATCGCTGAAGATCCTGGACGTGCTTGCGGCGGCGGTCGCCGACCGGCAACGGGTGCCGGAGCATCCGCTGACGATCGAACTGGCCGACGTCACCTTGCGGATCGATGCCGATATCGCCGAGTGGGCCAGAGACGAGGCCCGCAAGAGCGGGCAACCGCACAACGACGCTCGCTCGGTGTTCATCGACGTCATCACGTGGGCGCTGACCGAACGCGGGATCGCCCGGATCGGTCGAGGCTGGCTGACCAGGGAGGACAAGGTCGTATGGGAGCGGCTGCGGGCGGATCTCATCCACGAGCTCGACGAGAACGAGGCGTTCGCCGCGGCGCTCGACGGGCTCTGGCCCACGCTGACGCCGGAATCCCTGCTGGCATCGCTGTATACGTCCCCCGAACGGTTGCGCGCCGCCGGCGCCGACCAGGCGCTGTTACGCGACGACGGCGAAGCCTGGACGGTGTCGGATGTGCCGCTGCTCGATGAGTTGGTCGACCTACTGGGCCGCGACAAGTCGGCCGACCGGGCCGCCGAGCAGGAACGCAAGGCCGAGTCCGAGTTCGCCGCCGGTGTGCTGGACAACATGATCAGCCGCGAGGACCTGATGGACGACGAGGACCACCTGCTCGCCCAAGACCTGCTGTACGGGGAGGACCTTGCCGAACGTTTTCAAGAACGCGATACCCGCGAACTCGCCGAACGCGCTGCCGCGGACCGGGATTGGACCTACCGGCACATCGTCGTCGACGAGGCCCAGGAACTTTCCGAGATGGACTGGCGGGTGCTGATGCGGCGCTGCCCCGGCCGATCCTTCACGATCGTCGGCGATCTCGCCCAACGCCGGTCCCAGGCTGGAGCGACATCGTGGGGCGCGATGCTGGAGCCGCACGTGCCCGGTCGCTGGGCCTACCGGTCGTTGACCGTGAACTACCGCACCCCGGCGGAGATCATGAGCATCGCCGCCGCGTTGCTCGCCGAGTTCGCACCCGGAGTCCGGCCGCCGGAGTCGGTGCGCGCGAGTGGCGTCCAGCCATGGTCCAGGCGGGTCACGGAGGACGAATTACCTTCTGCTATAGATGAATTCGTCCGCGACGAAGCCGGCCGCGAAGGCACCAGCGTCGTGATCGGACCACCGGGCGTGCCCGGCGCGGTGGCGGCGTCTGAGACCAAAGGCCTGGAGTTCGACGCCGTCCTGGTGGTGGAGCCGCAACAAATCCTCGGCGACGGGCCCCGCGGCGCGGCCGAACTCTATGTCGCCCTCACCCGCGCCACCCAACGTCTCGGTGTGCTGCACCGGGAACCGTTGCCGCAGGCGCTACGCGGCTTGACCGAATCCGGGACATCGGCCCAGACCGGGGATCATGGGTCCGTTTCGTCTCCGCCCGTAAGCAGCCACTCGGGGTGAGGGAAGCTGTTGGTTCTCGGCTACGACGGCCGTGTCGCAGCTACGCTGGCTGCGAGGACTTATGAGCGAGCGCATCGAGACTTCTCGCACCATCGCCGCACCGGCGCCGGCCATCTTCGCCGTGCTGTGCGACCCACAGGGCCACGTCGCGATCGACTCTTCGGGGATGCTGCAAGACGCCGAAGGCGATCCGGTACGCGGCGTCGGTGATCGCTTCGTCGTTCACATGGACCGCGAATCGTTGAACGATTTCCCGGAATTGGGCCGATACGACGTCACGGTGGATATCAAGGAGTTCGAACAGGATCGCCTGATTTCGTGGACCGTTCTCGGCCAAATCCGGCCGCCGATCGGTCATGTCTACGGCTATGCGCTCACGCCCGCCGAGGACGCCTCGGCCACCATCGTCACCTCGTTCTACGACTGGTCGAACATCGACCCGAAGTGGCGGGAAGCCGGGATTTTCCCAATTTTGTCCGAGGGTGCATTGCGCGCGACTCTGGGAATTCTCGATCGCACCGTCCGCCGCGGTTATCCGGGCGGTGATAACCGAAACCGGTGACGTCACACGCCGTGTTGCTCATCGGCTTTCGGGTGGGCGCGTGGATTAAGCGTGGTTTTACGCCAGATTTGTGCGGGTATTACCTCAAGGCCCCTCACGAAAGGACCTGTCATGTTGCACCAGGTAATTCTGGCGAGTTCGGACCCGGTCGCGGCCGGCTTTATCCTCCGTGGCATCAAGGGAATTTTCGTCGCTATCGGCAGCGTTATCGCTGCAATAATCTGCGGGATCATCGCCATGATGAAGGGCCGCAATCCGCTGGGCTGGGGAATTCTTGGGCTGTTCTTCTCGATCCTGACGTTGATCGTCGTCATCGTCATTCCCAGCAAGAAATAACAGTGCTGCGCTGTCCCACGCCAGCGCTTCTAGAAGGGCGGCGGCTCTTGATCGCCGACGCCATGGGCCAAGTCGGAACCCCAGGTATACGAAGGCTTTTCGACGTGGCGCGCCATTCGATTGTGGTGGCGTTCGGCGGCGATGCGAGCGGTGCGGTTTTGCGCGCGGGTGCGGCGGCGTTTGGGCATCATTGCCGTCCGGTCACCGCACGGCTCGGCGTTGGTGACCGCGGGTACAGGGCTCGCGCCAGTGGGCACGCACAAGCTCGGGAACAGCAGCGCGCTGCCCGGGGTGGTGACGTAGGTGTGTCCCGACGGGGACGTCAAGATCAGGGTCCCGTCGCGCAATTGGGTATCGCGCCAGCCCCAAAACGTTTTGACCAAATGATGTGTGCGGCAATAAGACTTGAGATTCGACGCGTGCGTGGGGCCACCGTCGGCGTACGGGATCGTGTGGTCGAGGTCGCAGTCGGTGGCCGGGCGGTCGCACCCGGGCCAGCGACAGGTCAGATCCCGGCAACGCACGAAATCGGCCAGTGCCTTGGATGGCAGGTAACCGGGCTCCGGCGGGGCATCCGCGGGATGGACCAGCGGCGCCAGCATGGCCGAAGCGGCCAACTCGGCGAGCAACTCCGGCGGGATCATGCCCATGGCACCTATCTGAGCGGCTGGCGTCGAACCGCGGCCATCCAGCACGGCCTGCTCGGCGATCACATGAATCACCACCGGGCTCGACGCGGGTCGTTTGCCGGCCGCGCAATCCGATCGCCCGCACCGACACCCCAATCGATCGGCATCGGCCGCCAACGCCCCCAATGCATCAGCGCGGCGCTGCTCGCGGGTGCGCGGATCATGTTCACACACCGTGGCCGCCAACGCATCCAACCTTTTATCCAACGCATGCGCGTCCGGACTCATCAGACTGCCTTCAATATGCGACATGCCGTCGCCCGTATCGGCGATCCAAATCTCGCGATCGGCTATGCGCTCCTTGCGGCGTCGTACCGCGTCCGCGTCGGCGCGAGCCACCACCTTATCCACCTGCGCGGCCAGCCGGCCCTGGCTCAGTGACGGCCACCTGGTGACGTTGGCGGCCAGCTCGGCGTCCACGGCGCCCAACACATCGGGGTCGGTGATCAAATCGGTGTGGAACGCGATCGTTTGAAACATTCGGTAGTCGATGTCGCCGGCCGCGAAGACCGCGCCTACTTTCGGCAGCCGCTCGCGCATAGCCCGGGCATAGCGCACGCGGCTGGCGGCCAGCCCCTGACCGATCCGCAACTCGGCGGCCACCTCCGCGGCTACCGCCGCCTGGGTGTCAACGGCCCACTCCTCGGTCTCCGAACACCGCGAGAGCCGGTAGACAAACAACTCACCAATGGCCACCAACTGCGCGGCGGCGGCGCGATTCTCCGCCCGCGCGGCCGCACCGATCCGGTCCAGCAGACCCACGGATATCGCCGTCACCGATGGGTAATGGCGCTCGACAAGCTCGTCAAACCGAGCAGTCACCTCCGGCGACGACACTTGCTTATCGAACATAGGTTCGAGTATGCCACCGGAGTCCGACAAGGGCCGGCGCGCCACTCGGGGAGCGCCGGGCATCCCCGTAACGCCTACCGACGAAGTCGTGAAAGCACTTCGGCGACAACGGAATCCAACGCAACGGAGACCTGCTCGCCGGACCCGAGATCCTTCACCCCGACGGTGCCGGACTCGATATCCCGGTCGCCGAGGACCAGCGCGATCCGGGCACCGGAGCGATCGGCCGCGCGCATCGCGCCCTTGAGTCCGCGGTCACCGTAGGCCAGGTCGACGCGCACACCGCCGCCGCGCAACTGCGCGGCCAGCACCGCCAGGCGCAACTTGGCCTGCTCGCTCAGCGGCACGCCGAACACCTCGCAGCGCGCGGTCTCCCCCACGCTCTTGCCCTCTGCACGCAGCGCCAACAGCGTACGGTCCACACCGAGCCCAAACCCGATGCCGGACAGGTCTTGTCCGCCGAGCTGGTGCATCAGGCCGTCGTAGCGGCCGCCACCACCGATGCCGGACTGCGCGCCCAGGCCGTCGTGCACGAACTCGAACGTGGTCTTGGTGTAGTAGTCCAGCCCGCGGACCATGCGCGGGTTGATGACGTAGGGCACTGCCATCGCATCCAGGTGCGCCAGCACGGTGTCGAAGTGCTGCTTGGCCGCGTCGGACAGGTGATCGAGCAGCACCGGTGCGTCGGCGGTCATGGCGCGCACCTCGGGCCGCTTGTCATCGAGCACCCGCAGCGGATTGATCTGCGCCCGCCGTCGCGTTTCCTCGTCCAGGTCGAGCGCGAAGAGGAAGTCCTGCAACAGTTCCCGGTACTGCGGACGGCAGCTGTCATCGCCCAGCGAGGTGATCTCCAGGCGGAATCCGTCGAGCCCGAGTGACCGGAAGCCCGCGTCGGCGATGGTGATCACCTCGGCATCCAGCGCCGGGTCGTCGACGCCGATCGCCTCCACGCCGACCTGCTGCAGCTGGCGGTAGCGGCCGGCCTGCGGGCGTTCGTAGCGGAAGAACGGCCCCGCGTAGCAGAGTTTGACCGGCAGCGCCCCGCGGTCCAGGTTGTGTTCGATCACCGCGCGCACCACGCCGGCGGTTCCCTCGGGCCGCAGCGTGACCGAGCGGTTGCCGCGGTCGGCGAACGTGTACATCTCCTTGGACACCACGTCGGTGGATTCACCGACGCCGCGGGCGAACAGGCCGGTGTCTTCGAAGATGGGCAGCTCGATGTCGCCGTAGCCGGCCCGGCGGGCCGCACCGAGCAAGCCGTCGCGCACCGCGACGAACTGCGCCGAGTCGGGCGGGACGTAGTCCGGTACCCCTTTGGGCGCGGAGAAGGCTGAGAATTCCGGCACGGGCTACAGGCCCTCGAGGAACGGGTTGAGGCGCCGCTCGGCGCCGATCGTGGTGGAGTTGCCGTGCCCGGGCAGCACCACGGTCTTGTCGTCGAGCACCAGAAGTTTGTCGACGATCGAGGTCAGCAAGTCGCGGCCACTGCCGCCGAACAGGTCGGTGCGCCCCACCGCACGCTCGAAGAGCGTGTCACCGGTAAAAACGTAGTCTTCGGCGTCCTCGTCGGACGACACCCGGAAGATCACCGACCCGCGGGTGTGTCCGGGCGTGTGGTCGACGTTGACGGTCACGCTGCCCAGGTCGAGCTTGTCGCCGTCGCGGTCCAGCTCGACGACCTGCCTGGGCTCCCGCCAGAAGGCACCCGCCACCATCTGCGCCAGGCGTGGGCCCAGGCCATAGATCGGGTCTGTGAGCATGAACCTGTCCTCGGGATGGATGTAGGTCGGACAACCGTAGGTGTCGGACACCTTCTGCGCCGACCACATGTGGTCGATGTGCCCGTGGGTCAGCAACACCGCGGCCGGCGTCAGCCGGTTCTTGTCCAGGATGTTTCGCAACGGGCCCATCACCCGCTGCCCGGGATCCACGATGACGGCATCCGTTCCTGGCCCCTGCGCCAGCACATAGCAGTTGCACTGCAACATGCCGGCGGGAAATCCGGTGATCAACACGGTTCCCAGTTTCCCACGGGCCCCACTTGACACGAGTCGCGGCGCCCACATTAGCCTGAGCTGGCACCTCACCGGTTTAGAGAGGCTCCAACTCACCAAACATGGAGGCATAGCGGCCGTGCCGACCAACGAACAGCGACGTGCCAACGCCAAACGCAAGCTCGAACGGCAGCTGGAGCGGCGCGCGAAGCAAGCCAAGACGCGCCGGATCGCGCTGATCGCGGCCGCCTCGATCGTCGCCGTGGCCGTGGCCGTGGCGGTGGTGATCACGATCGTCAACACCAAGCACGACCACAAGAGCAACACCGCGGCGTCGACAACCACCAGCGCCAGCAGCTCACCGGAGACGACGACTCCCGGGCAGCCGAGTCAGGTTGCGCCGCTGCCGCCGTTCAAGCCGTCGGCCGACGTGGGCGCCAACTGTCAGTACCCGGCCTCCTCCGAGCCGGCGGCCAAGCAGGTCAAGCCGCCACGGACCGGCAAGGTTCCGACCGATCCGGCCCAGGTGAGCGCCAGCATGGTGACCAACCAAGGTCACATCGGTCTGATGCTGGCGAACAACGAATCACCGTGCACGGTCAACAGTTTCGCGAGCCTGATCGGCCAGAAATACTTCGACAACACCAAATGCCACCGGCTGACCACCTCGCAGGGCCTGGGCGTCCTGCAGTGCGGCGACCCCAAGGGCGACGGCACCGGCGGTCCGGGCTATCAATTCGCCAACGAATACCCGACCGACCAGTATCCGCCGAATGATCCCAAGGCGCAGGAGCCCGTGCTCTATCCGCGCGGCACGCTGGCCATGGCCAACGCGGGGCCCGGCACCAACGGCAGCCAATTCTTCCTGGTGTACAAGGACTCCCAGCTACCGCCGCAATACACCGTGTTCGGCACCATCCAGCCCGACGGGCTGGCCACCCTGGACAAGATCGCCAAGGCCGGGGTCGCGGGCGGCGGTGAAGACGGGGCGCCGGCGAGCGAGGTGACCATCACCTCGCTGCTGCTCGACTAGGCCGCACGGCGCGAAACTGCCTCTGATTGGCGGGATTCGCCCGACGTGCACCGTCGACGGCTTATGGTCGTTGGGTGAATCTGGATCCGGACTCATTCGGTCATTACCGAATACTGGAGTTGTTGGGACGCGGCGGCATGGGACGCGTATACCGGGCCTACGACGCAACCACGGACCGGGTGGTGGCTCTCAAAGTGCTCCCGCCGCATCTGGCGGAGGATCAGGACTTCCAGCACCGTTTCCGCCGGGAGGCCCGCATCGCGGCCGGGCTCACCGACCCGCACGTGGTGCCGATCCACGGTTATGGCGAGATCGACGGCCGGCTCTACGTCGACATGCGGCTGATCGAGGGCCGCGACCTGTCGCACTACATCACCGAAAACGGCGGCCGGCTCAGCCCGGAGCAGACGGTCGCGGTGATCGAACAGGTTGCGGCGGCGCTGGATAGCGCACAACAGGCGGGGTTGATCCATCGTGACATCAAACCGATGAACATCTTGGTCACCACCGCACGCAATTTCGTCTATTTGATCGACTTCGGCCTTGCCCGCGCGGAGGCCGACACTGCGCTCACGCAGACCGGTGCCACGATGGGCACCGTCGCGTACATGGCGCCCGAGCGCTTCAAAGGCAAAACGGATCACCGTGCTGACGTCTACTCGTTGGCCTGCGTCTTGCATGAGTGCCTGACCGGGCAGCGCCCCTTCGCGGGGGACAGCCTCGAAGAACAGCTCAACGCGCACCTGAACGCTCCGCCGCCGCGACCGTCCGCGATCGCCCCCGGGGTGCCTCCGGCCTTCGACGCCATCGTTGCCCGCGGCATGGTCAAGGAACCCGAACAGCGGTATCAGACGGCGATGGAGCTCGCCGAGGCCGCCAGGGCCGCGCTGCCGAATCCGGCGACCGGGCCGATCGGGGCCGCGCCGTCGGAGCCGACCGGTGCCTACCCGCCGGGACCCGCCGCTCCCCCGCCGGACAACCAACCCGATCCGCGGCTGCACCAAGGCCGCCCAACGCATTCGAGGCGTTTGCTGGTGGGCATCGTCGGCGCATCGGCCCTGGCGCTGGCCGCGGTGGCGGCCTTGGTCATCGCCTTGGTGAGCCAGAGTCACGGCTCCGCTGACAGCGCGGCATCCTCGGCTCAGACCAGGGCCCGGGTGCCCGGCAGGACCGGATCAAACCCCGGTTCCAGCGGCCCGGCGGCGGCGACGGTGCCGCCATTGCCGGCGTTCGCACCGCCGCCCGATGTGGGGGCCAACTGCCAATATCGCTCGGTGCCGGATCCGGCCACGCGCCCGGTGAACCCACCCCCGTCGGGCCGGGTGTCCACCGATCCCCCGCAGATCGGTGCCGTCATCTCCACCAACTTCGGTGACATCGCCATCCAGCTCGCCAACTCCGAGTCACCGTGCACGGTGAACAGTTTCATCAGCCTGGTCAGGCAGCAATTCTTCGACAACACCCAGTGCGCCCGGCTGATCAGCTCCCAAGATGGCGGATCCCTGTTGTGTGGCGGCCCCGATGTGGACGGGTCGGGTGGTCCCGGTTACGAATTCGCCGACGAATATCCCTCGAATCAATACAAGCCCGACGACCCCGCACTGCGGGCGACCGTGGTGTATCCGCGCGGCACCATCGTCATGGCAACCGAGGGACCCAACACCAACGGCAGCCAATTCGCCCTGATCTTCCGGGATTCCGAGATGGAACCCCAGAGCACGGTGTTGGGCACCATCGACCAGGCGGGGCTGGCGACGCTGGACAAGATCGCCCGGGCCGGCATCGCCGGCAACCGTCAAAGCGGTGCGCCGACCAACCCGGTGAAGATCACCTCGGTGCGCCTCAGCTAGAAGGAGCCACACCGGGTACCCCCCTGTCGTTCAACACCAAGCAGGAGGGGTGTCATGGCGGCCAACAGCGCGATGGAGATCCGGTTCGGAGCACCGGAGAATGTTCTGGAAGTACAGGTGGGCACCGTCGAGGTGGACGTGCCCCGGTCAATCGGGTATTTCGGTGGCCTGGCGGTGGCCACCGGATTGGGACTGATCGAATCGCCGCTGGCGCTGTTCATCGCGGCGGTGCCCCTCTACAAAGTCTTGACCAACACCGCGCTGCCGAAGGCGGTTCGTGTTGTCGGAGAGGTGCTCGAGGGCGCTGCCAAACCGGTGGGCAGTGACGCCGAGGGTGTCATCGTTCTGGAGGATCAACACGAGTCCGACACCAAAGTCGCCAGGATGCCCTCGCCGCGGCGGCGCTCGCCCAACCGCCGTTAGGCCGCCGACGTCACGCGGTAGACGTCGTACACGCCTTCGACGTTGCGCACGACGTTGAGTAGATGGCCGAGATGCTTGGGGTCACCCATCTCGAAAGTGAAGCGGCTGATGGCGACTCGGTCACCGGAGGTGGTGACGGACGCGGACAGGATGTTGACCTTCTCGTCGGCCAAGACGCGCGTGACGTCCGACAGCAGCCGGTGCCGGTCGAGCGCCTCGACCTGAATGGCCACCAGAAACACCGACGACGGTGACGGCGCCCAATGCACTTCGATGATGCGCTCGGACTGCTGCTGCAGCGAGGCGGCGTTGGTGCAGTCGGTGCGGTGCACGCTCACGCCACCGCCGCGGGTGACGAATCCCATGATCTGGTCTCCGGGCACCGGTGTGCAGCATTTCGCCAGCTTGGTCAGCACGCCCGGGGCGCCGGGAACCGAGACGCCGACGTCGTCGCTGCTGCGTGGGCGGCGCAACATGGTTGTCGGCGTGGAGCGTTCGGCGAGGTCCTCTTCGGCCTGGTCGATGCCGCCGAGCTCGGCCAGCAGCCGCTGCACGACGTGCCGGGCCGATACGTGCCCCTCACCGATCGCGGTGTAGAGCGCCGACACGTCGGTGTAGTGCAGCTCGCGGGCCACCGCGCCCAGCGTCTCGCCATTGACCAAGCGCTGCAACGGAAGTCCGCCGCGGCGCACCTCGCGGGCCATGGCATCCTTGCCGGATTCGAGTGCCTCCTCGCGGCGCTCCTTGGCGAACCACTGCCGGATCTTGGCCTTGGCGCGTGGTGAGACCACGAATTGCTGCCAGTCCCGCGACGGCCCGGCGTTGGCCGCCTTGGAGGTGAAAACCTCGACGACTTCCCCGTTTTCCAGCTTGCGTTCCAGCGCCACCAGCCGGCCGTTGACCCGGGCGCCGATGCACCGGTGGCCGACCTCGGTGTGCACCGCGTAAGCGAAGTCCACCGGCGTGGAACCGTTGGGCAGGGTGATCACGTCACCCTTGGGGGTGAACACGAAGATCTCTTGTACCGCAAGGTCGTAGCGCAAGGACTCGAGGAATTCGCCCGGGTCCGCGGCCTCCCGTTGCCAGTCGAGCAGCTGGCGCATCCAGGCCATGTCGTCGATCTCGGCGGCGGCATGCGGATGCGGAACACCGTTGCGCCCCTTGGCTTCCTTGTAGCGCCAGTGCGCGGCGATGCCGTATTCGGCGGTGCGGTGCATGTCGCGGGTGCGGATCTGCACTTCCAGCGGCTTGCCTTCCGGCCCCACCACGGTGGTGTGCAACGACTGGTAGACGCCGTATCTCGGCTGGGCGATGTAGTCCTTGAACCGTCCGGCCATCGGCTGCCACAGTGAATGCACCACGCCGACAGCGGCATAGCAGTCCCGGATCTCGTCACACAGGATGCGGATGCCGACCAGGTCGTGGATGTCGTCGAAGTCGCGGCCCTTGACGATCATCTTCTGGTAGATCGACCAGTAGTGCTTGGGGCGGCCCTCCACCGTCGCCTTGATCTTCGACGCGTTCAGGGTATTGACGATCTCGGCGCGGACCTTGGCCAGGTAGGTGTCGCGCGACGGCGCACGCCCGGCGACCAGCCGAACGATCTCCTCGTATTTCTTGGGATGCAAGATCGCGAACGACAGGTCTTCCAGTTCCCACTTGACGCTGGCCATACCCAGCCGATGCGCAAGGGGCGCAATGACTTCCAGCGTCTCGCGGGCTTTGCGCGCCTGCTTCTCCGGCGGCAGGAACCGCATGGTGCGCATGTTGTGCAGCCGGTCGGCGACCTTGATCACCAGCACGCGGGGATCACGCGCCATCGCGGTGATCATCTTGCGGATGGTCTCGCCTTCGGCGGCGCTGCCCAGCACCACCCGGTCCAGTTTCGTCACACCATCGACCAGATGGCCCACCTCGTCGCCGAATTCCTCGGACAGGGCGTCCAGGGTGTACCCGGTGTCCTCGACGGTGTCGTGCAACAGGGCGGCCACCAAAGTCGTGGTGTCCATGCCCAATTCGGCCAGGATGGTGGCGACGGCCAGCGGGTGGGTGATGTAGGGGTCACCCGAATGGCGCAACTGGGTGGCGTGGCGCTGGTCGGCGACCTCGAAGGCGCGCTGCAGCAGCGTCACGTTCGCCTTCGGGTAGATCTCCCGGTGCACCGCGACCAGCGGTTCGAGGACCGGGTTGAGGGTACTGCGCTGCGCGGTCATCCGGCGGGCCAGCCTGGCCCGGACCCGCCGCGACGCGCTGCTGGATGTTTTCAGGGATTCGGTCGGTGGCTCCGGAGCCTCCATCGGCTGGGTGATGGCCGGCGACTCCGTGACTTTAGTCGGCGCGTCGAGCGCTTGCGCCGCGCTGTTTTCCTCCGCCACGTTGGTCACCTCCGAATCCGAGGATATCTCCAATGCCTAAGCGCTACTCGCAAGTCAGGCTGTGCACTGCCAACGGCGCGACCGCGTCCCGGCCGCGCAGCGCGTCGAGCTCGAAGACCACCGCCGCCGCCATCACGTGGGCCCCGGTGCGCTCGAGCAGCCGAGCGGCCGCGGCCAGGGTGCCGCCGGTGGCCAGCACGTCGTCGATGATCACGATGTTGCGTCCGCGCAGGTCGAGGCCGTCGCCGGGAATCTCCAGCGTCGCGCTGCCGTATTCCAGGTCGTACTGCTCGGCGTGTACGGGCGGCGGCAGTTTCCCGGCCTTGCGAATGGCCAGCACGCCGGTCTGCAGCCGGTCGGCGACGGCCGCCGCCACCAGAAACCCGCGGGCCTCGATGCCGGCCACCAGATCGGCTCCGGACGCGAGCTCGGCTAACGCGCCGGTGATCGCCGTCATCGCCGTGGCGTCGGCGAACAGCGGGGTGAGGTCCTTGAACTGGATCCCCGGCTTGGGGAAATCGGCCACCTTGCGCGTCAGCGACTCGATCAGCTCGGCCACCGGCGCTCGCTCGCCGGCGTTCGTCATGGGAACCTCACTGCACCAGGGCCCATCGGTCCATGTTCCAGCCCGCGCCCCAACGAGTGGGGTTCTTGCTCACCGCGTACATCTTCTTGGAGGTCAGCAGCGTGCGCTGCTGCCGGTACAGCGGCAGGGTGGGCATGTCGCCCCACAGTACCGGGGCGGTTTCGGTCAGCAGCCTGGCTCGCTCGGCGGTGTCGGCCGAGACTGCCAGCGCGCCGATTGCGTTGTCGACCTGGGGATTCGTGTATCTGGAGAGGTTGTTGCCGTTGCCGGTGTGCAGGGCGTAGGCATCCAGCGCCGACGACCCCGTCGACCCGCTGCCGGTGGCACCGCCGGTGCTGGCCAGCAGCGCGTCGATCTTTCCGTCCTCGAGCGCCAGGGGCCCCGGGCCGTCCAGGGTGACGCCGACGACGGTGATACCGGCCGCGGCGCACGCTTTGGTGATGACGCCGACGTTGACCGCGAGCCGCGCATTCGGTCCCTGGTAGCCGATCCGTACCGTCATCGGCGCACCGCCCAGCGCGTTGCGCGCGGCGACCGGATCGGCCTTCTTGAACGGGTCGGCCTCGGCGGCCCCGTCGGCGGCCGACGCCGCATCATCGGCGGCCGGTTCCAAGCGGGAGTTGGCGATCGGCGCTCCCGCGTCCTTGGCCAGTGTGTCGCGCGGCGTGCACAGCGCGACCGCGCGGCGGGCCTTGGACGCCGCCAGCGGCCCCTGTGGGGCGAAGATCAGTTGCTCGACGCCATTCGACGGTCCATCGGAGCGCTCGTAGTTATCCGGCGTGGTCAGCGCCCCCGAAGAACCCGCGGCGACGTCGACCACGTCGACGCTGCGGCTGTTGACGCGATCCTGGATGTCGGGTCCCTGCGACCACACGGTGACCCGCTTGGTGATGGCCTTGGGGCCCCACCACCGGTCGTTGGCGACGAGCACCACCGCGCCGCCATCGAGGATGGATTCGATTTTGTACGGCCCCGACGACGGGAAATGCTTGAGGTCGACCCCGGGTTTGAGGTCCCAGATGGTGTTCCACAGCTTCGCGATCTGAGCCACCAGCGGCCCGTTGTTGCTGAGCAGGGCCGCGGTCACATCGACGTTGAGTTGGTCGGCGATGACGTGCGACGGCATCAGCGAGGTGGCGGTGAACAGCTGGTTGTAGTCGACGACGCCGCGGTCCGGGATGAAGGACACCCGGGCCTTCTTTTGCCCGGGCATGCATTCGACGTTGGCGATGTCGAGGTAGCCGGCTTGGGTGGCGGCGTGGAAGTCGGGAAACTTGCCGGACTGGGCCGCCCAGGCGAGCACGATGTCGTCGCAGGTCACCGGCTTGCCATCGGAGTAGACGGCGTTGTCGGCGATCTGGTAGTCCAGCACCAGCGGCGTGCCGCCGACCACCGAAATGGTGCCGAAGTCGCGGTCGGCAACGACTTGCCCGTCGGGCCCGTGGTAGCTGAAGCCGGTGAGCGCGCGGGCGAATGCCTGGGCTCCGGCGGACGCGGCGCCGACGACGGTGTTGGTGTTGTAGGTGGTCAGTGGGCCGTCGACCACGTAGTCGATCTGGGACGCGGCGCTACCTGCGCAAGCGGTCAGCGTGAAACCCGCCGCCAGCACTACCGCCAATCCGGCGCCGATCCAAACCGCCCAGGCCCGACGGCCGATCAGCACGCCACGACCGGCCCCAGTCTCCCGGTACCTGGTGGCCATGGTGCCTACCGCCGGCCGACGTTCCGCTTGCCGGTGGGACGCCGCGTCCCGGTCGGCCGCACGGGACGCGCGCCGGGCGCCGGCTTGCTCGGGGCGGGCTTGGACGGCTCGGCCGCGGTCGCCGTCGCCTCCGATTCCTCGGCGGTCTCGGCGTCGTCATCGCCGGGGGTCTCGGTCACCGCGCGCGAGGCCGGGCTACGCCGCCGCATCACGCGGCGGGTGTGGGTGCGCACCAGCTCGGTGCGCTCGCGAAGCGTGACCAGCAGCGGCGTGGCGAAGAAGATCGACGAGTAGGTGCCGACCAGGATGCCGACCAGCTGCACCAGCGCCAGGTCCTTCAGCGTGCCGACGCCCAGCAGCCACACCGCCACCACCATCAGCGCCAGCACCGGCAACACGCTGATCAGGCTGGTGTTGATGGAACGCATGAACGTCTGATTGATCGCCAGGTTGGCCTGCTCGGCGAAGGTGCGCCGGGTGGTGTGCTGGAAGCCGTGGGTGTTCTCCTCGACCTTGTCGAACACGATGACCGTGTCGTAGAGGGAGAAACCGAGGATCGTCAGCAAGCCGATGACGGTGGCCGGCGTGACCTCGAAACCGACCAGCGAGTACACCCCGGCGGTGACACTCAGGTCGAAAACCATGGTCGTCAGCGCGGAGATGGCCATGTACCGCTCGTAGCGCACCATGATGTAGACGCCGACCAGCACCAGGAAGACGGCGAGCGCGATCAGCGCCTTGTCGGTGATCTGGTCGCCCCAGGTCTCGGAGACCGCCGCGTCGCTGATGGCCTGCTTGCTGGGCTTGCCGTCGGCGCCCTTTGGTCCGAACGCGTCGAACAGGGCGTTGCGCAGCTTCGTCGTCTGGTCGTTGGTCAGTGTTTTCGAGCGGATCTGCACGGTCGCGCCGGCGCCGTTACCGACGACCACCACTGCTTCCGGATCACTGCCCAGGGCCTTGCGGAACACCTCTGAGACCTGCGAGGTCTGCACCGTGCCCGTCTTCCCGGCGGCGGGCATCGACACCGTCGTGCCGCCGTTGAAGTCGATACCGAAGGTGAAGCCCCGCACCAGGATGGACAGGACGGCGACCGCGACGATCGCGCCGCTGATGCCGAACCAGAACCGGCGCCGTCCAACCACCTCGAAGGCGCCGGTGCCGGTGTAGAGGCGCGACAGGAAGCCGTGGTGCGGCAGGCCGGCGGCGGCGCTGTCGGTCAACTCGGTGGCGCCCTCGGAGGCTTCGGTGATCTCGGTGGCGTCTTTGGAGGCTTTGGAGGAAGTCATGTGCTATCCCCGTCCCGTCTTGACCTGCGCCGAAGCCCGGCGTTCGCGGGCGACCCGTTGGACGGCGCCCAGGCCGTTGTAGGCCGGCTTTGCCAGCGTCGGGGACTTGGACGCCAGGTACACCAGCGGCCAGGTCACCAGGAACACCACCACGATGTCGAGGACTGTGGTCAGGCCCAACGTGAAGGCGAATCCCCGCACCTGGCCGATCGCCAGGGCGTACAGCACCGCGGCGGCCAGGAAGGTGACGGCGTTACCCGACACGATCGTCTTGCGGGCCCGCACCCACCCGCGTGGCACCGCCGACCGGAACGAACGGCCTTCGCGGATCTCGTCTTTGATGCGTTCGAAGAAGACGACGAACGAGTCGGCGGTGGTGCCGATACCGATGATCAGACCCGCGATGCCCGCCAGATCCAGGGTGTAGTTGATCTGACGGCCCAGGATCACCAGGATCGCGAAAATCATTGCCCCGGAGGCGCCCAGCGACAGGGCCGTGAGCAGTCCCAGCACCCGGTAGTAGAGCAGCGAATACACCAGCACCAGAATCAAGCCGATCGCGCCCGCGATCAGTCCCGCGCGCAGCGAGGTCAATCCCAGTGTCGCCGAGACGGTTTGGGCCTCCGAGGCTTCGAAGGACAGCGGCAGCGAGCCGTATTTGAGGACGTTGGCCAGCTGCTTGGCGGTTGCCGCGGTGAACGGCGGATCGCCGCCGCTGATCTGGGTACGGCCGCCGGGAATCGCCTCCTGGATCATGGGCGCGCTGACCACCTGCGAGTCCAGGGTGAACGCGGTCTGGGTGCCGATGTGGGCGGCGGTGAAATCCGCCCAGGTGTTCGCCGCGGCGGACTTGAACTGCAGGTCGACGACGTAGCCGATGCCGCGCTGGTTCTGGGTGGCGCTGGCGTCCTGGATCTGGTCACCACTGATGATCGACGGTCCCAGCAGGTAGGCGACCTTGTGGTCGGTGGAGCAGGTGACCAACGGCTGGGCGGGATCGTCGTTGCCGGCCAGGATGTCTTCTTTGTCGCAGCGCGTCGCCTGGAACTGCAGGGCGAGGAACTGAATGCCCTGACGCGTGCTCTGGCGCCACTTCTTCTCATCGGCGATGCGGTCGGCAAGTTCCTTGCGCGGATCGGGCGGCGCGGGCTGTTCGCCGGGCGGCGCCTGCGCTGCGGGCCCTGCCGGCGCGGGAGCCGGTGCCCCGGGCGCGGGGGCCGGCGCTGGTGCGGGAGCCGGCGCGGGTGCGGGAGCCGGCGCGGGTGCGGGAGCCGGAGGTGCGGGGCTGGGCGTCGGCGGCGGGTCCTGCGGATACGGCCGGGGCTGGGCACCCGGAGCGGGCTGAGCGGGAGCGGGCTGAGCGGGAGCGGGCTGAGCGGGAGCGGGTTGAGCGGGAGCCGGTTGTCCAGGCGCGGGCTGACCCGGAGCAGGTTGGCCGGGTGCCGGCTGTCCCGGAGCTGGCTGACCCGGAGCGGGCTGACCGGGCGCGGGCTGACGCTGCGCCGGCTTCGGCTGGGCACTCTCGGCCGGCATCGAGTTGAGCACCGGCCGGATATAGAGCCGGGCGGTCTGGCCCAGGTTGCGGGCCTCGTTGCCGTCGTTTCCGGGCACGGTGATGATCAGGTTGTCGCCGTCGACGACGACCTCCGAACCGGAGACGCCGAGTCCGTTGACCCGGGCACCGATGATCTGCTGGGCCTGCGCCAACGCCTCGCGGCTGGGCTTGGACCCGTCCGGGGTGCGCGCGGTCAGCGTGACGCGGGTGCCTCCCTGAAGGTCGATGCCGAGCTTGGGCGCGGCCCGCTTGTCCCCGGTGAGAAACACCAGCAGGTAGACGCCGATGAGCAATAACAAGAAGACCGACAGGTAGCGGGCAGGGTGCACCGGCGCCGAAGACGATGCCACGTTCCTTCTATCTCCTCGAAAATCGGTTACTTACCCCCGACAGAGCCTACGTGGCCCTCACTTGCCCGTTGCGCAAGCGGTCCGCCGGTTGAGCGATTGGCGGGGAATCCCCGTCAGGAATCCTTGGTGATCGAGCCCTCGTCGGCGGAGTCGTCGCCGTCGACCAGGTCTTCGTCGTCATCGGGCAGGATCCGGTCGCGGACCGCCAGCTTCATCCAGGTGGTCACGACCCCGGGTGCGATCTCGAGGTCGACGGTGTCTTCGGTGATCTCGACGACGGTGGCTTGCAGGCCCGACGTGGTGTGCACCCGGTCGCCCGGGCGCAATGACTCGTGCAGGTCGATGGTGGCCTGCATCGCACGCTTCTGACGGCGCGATGCCAAGTACATGAACCCGCCCATGATGAGCAGGAACGGCAGGAACAGGATCAGACTCTGCATGGACGCGCCTGTCTTTCGTCTAAATATTCGGGGCATTACGGGGGGTAGGTGCCGGTAGGACTCGAGCGTCGCGCACCTCGTAACGGTCCAGTGTGCCCGTTCAGTCTGGCAGGCCACGGGTCGCGACCGACCGCCACGGTGCGCGGAGTGCCCGCGGACGTCAAGCTCGATAGGCTTTTGAGGCGACGTGATGCGCGCGCCGCGGGGAGGAGTTATGTGGTGGCCAGCCTCGAGCAGACCCGCCAGTTGGTCACCGAGATCCCAGGCCCGGCATCGCTGGAGCTGAGCAAGCGGCGGGCGGCGGCGGTGTCGCACGCGGTGAATGTGTCGGTGCCCGTTTTCGTCGCGCGCGCCGGCGGCGGCATCATCGAGGACGTCGACGGCAACCGGCTGATCGACCTCGGATCCGGTATCGCGGTGACGACGATCGGCAACTCGTCGCCCCGCGTGGTCGAAGCCGTGCGCGCGCAGGTGGCCGAGTTCACCCATACCTGTTTCATGGTGACGCCGTATGAGTCCTACGTCGCGGTCGCCGAAACGCTCAACCGAATCACGCCGGGTTCCGGCGAGAAGCGCTCGGTGCTGTTCAACTCCGGGGCCGAGGCGGTCGAGAATGCCGTCAAGGTCGCGCGCGCGTACACGCGCAAGCCCGCCGTGGTGGCGTTCAACCACGCCTACCACGGCCGCACCAACTTGACGATGGCGCTGACCGCCAAGTCGATGCCCTACAAGGGCGGCTTCGGCCCGTTCGCGCCGGAGGTCTACCGGGCGCCGCTGTCCTACCCCTATCGGGACGGCCTTATCGACAAGGACCTGGCCACCGACGGGGAAAAGGCCGCCGCGCGGGCCATCAACATCATCGACAGCCAGATCGGGCCCGACAGCCTGGCCGCCCTCATCATCGAGCCGATCCAGGGCGAGGGCGGGTTCATCGTTCCGGCCGAGGGATTCCTGCCCTCCCTGCTGGACTGGTGCCACAAGAACGACGTGGTGTTCATCGCCGACGAGGTGCAAACCGGATTCGCGCGCTCCGGGGCGATGTTCGCGTGTGAGCACGAGGGCATCGAGCCCGACCTGATCTGCACGGCCAAGGCCATCGCCGACGGACTGCCGCTGTCGGCCGTCACCGGCCGGGCGCAGATCATGGATGCGCCGCATGTCGGCGGTTTGGGGGGCACCTTCGGCGGAAACCCACTGGCTTGCGCGGCGGCGTTGGCCACCATCGAGACAATCGAGAACGACGGTTTGATCGAACGAGCGCAGCAGCTGGAACGCCTGATCACCGAACCACTGCTGCGTCTGCAGGCCGGCGACGACCGGATCGGCGACGTACGCGGTCGGGGCGCCATGATCGCCATCGAATTGGTGAAGTCGGGAACCGCCGAGCCCGACAAAGAATTGACCCAGAAGCTGTCGGTCGCGGCGGCCGCCGCCGGCGTGATCGTTCTGACCTGCGGCATGTGGGGAAACATCATCCGGCTGCTGCCCCCGCTGACCATCAGCGACGAGCTGCTGAGCGAGGGCATCGACATCATCGGCGGGTTGCTCCGCGACCTCTAACACCCGGTGACGCCGGCCCGGGTGGGCAATCTCACAAACGCCATAAAGGCCGGATCATGGTGGAATACCGTTACTTTAGCTAACGTTCTATATGTCAGCGCGGACAGCGCAATTTGACTCGCTAACTTTCATTTGCAAGGGATCTGTTATGTCGACTGCTATTCATGACGAAGAACTCGACCGCCGCGTCGAGGAACTCATTGCCAACGACCCCCAGTTCGCCGCCGCCCGGCCGAACCCGGCTATCACCGCCGCCCTCGAACAGCCCGGGCTGCGGCTGCCGCAGATCATCCGGACCGTGCTCGACGGTTACGCGGACCGGCCGGCACTGGGGCAGCGCGTGGTGGAGTTCGTCAAGGATCCCAAGACCGGGCGGACGACGGCCGAGCTGCTCCCCCGCTTCGAGACCATCACGTATGGCGAACTGGGCGAACGTGTTTCGGCCCTCGGCCGCGCCTGGGCCAGTGACTCGGTAAGCCCCGGCGACCGGGTCTGCGTGCTGGGTTTCAACAGTGTCGACTACGCCACCATCGACATGGCCCTGGGCACGATCGGGGCCGTATCGGTGCCCCTGCAGACCAGCGCGGCGATCACGTCGCTGCAGCCGATCGTGGCCGAGACCGAGCCCAGCCTGATCGCGTCGAGCGTCAACCAGTTGCCCGACGCCGTGGAGCTGATCCTGCGCGGCGACCACGTGCCCGGCAAGCTCGTCGTGTTCGACTATCTGCCGGCGGTCGACGACCAGCGCGAGGCCGTGGACAGCGCGGTGGCGCGGCTGGCCGGCACCGACGTGGTTGTCGAGACGCTCGCCGACGTGCTGCACCGCGGCAAGGACCTGCCGGCCGTCGCCGAGGAGGTCGCACACACGGACGAGGACTCGCTGGCCCTGCTGATCTACACTTCCGGCAGCACCGGCGCGCCCAAGGGTGCCATGTACCCCCAGAGCAATGTCGGCAAGATGTGGCGGCGCGGCAGCAAGAACTGGTTCGGCGAGAGCGCCGCGTCGATCACCCTCAACTTCATGCCGATGAGCCACGTCATGGGACGCGGAATCCTCTACGGCACGTTGGGCAACGGCGGCACCGCCTACTTCGCGGCCCGCAGCGATCTGTCCACCCTGCTCGAAGACCTCGAGCTGGTGCGGCCCACGGAGATGAACTTCGTCCCGCGTATCTGGGAGACGCTGTTCGGTGAATTCCAGCGCCAGGTCGAGCGGCGTCTGGCCGATGGCGGCGACCGCACCGCCGTCGAAGCGGAAATTTTGGACGAACAGCGCCAATACCTGCTGGGCGGCCGGTTCATCTTCGCGATGACGGGCTCGGCCCCCACCTCACCGGAGTTGAAGAAGTGGGCCGAGTCGCTGCTCCAGATGCATCTGATGGACGGGTACGGCTCGACCGAGGCCGGAATGGTGTTGTTCGACGGGGAGATTCAGCGTCCGCCGGTCATCGACTACAAGCTGGTCGACGTCCCGGATCTGGGCTACTTCAGCACCGACCGGCCCCATCCGCGCGGTGAGCTGTTGCTGCGGACCGAGAACATGTTCCCCGGCTACTACAAGCGGGCCGAGACCACCGCCGACGTTTTCGACGACGACGGCTACTACCGGACCGGTGACGTGTTCGCCGAGATCGCTCCGGACCGGCTGGTGTACGTCGATCGCCGCAACAACGTGTTGAAGCTGGCGCAGGGCGAGTTCGTGACGCTGGCCAAGCTGGAGGCGGTGTTCGGCAACAGCCCGCTGATTCGCCAGATCTACGTCTACGGCAACAGCTCTCAGCCCTACCTGCTGGCGGTCGTGGTGCCGACCGAAGAGGCCTTGGCGGACAACGACATCGAATCGCTGAAGCCGAAAATCGCCGACTCCCTGCAGAAGGTGGCGAAAGAGGCCGGCCTGCAGTCCTACGAGGTGCCGCGCGACTTCATCATCGAGACCACCCCGTTCACGCTGGAAAACGGCCTGCTGACCGGGATCCGCAAGCTGGCGTGGCCGAAGCTCAAGCAGCACTACGGGGAACGGCTCGAGCAGATCTACGCCGACCTGGCCGCAGGACAGGCCAACGAGTTGGCCGAACTGCGCCGCAGCGGCGCCGACGCGCCGGTGCTGCAGACCGTCAGCCGGGCCGCGGCCGCCATGCTCGGGGCCGCGACCAACGACCTGTCGCCGGACGCCCACTTCACCGATCTGGGCGGAGACTCGTTGTCGGCGTTGACATTCGGAAACCTGCTGCGCGAGATCTTCGACGTCGACGTGCCGGTGGGCGTCATCGTCAGCCCGGCCAACGACCTGGCGGCCATCGCCAGCTACATCGAGGCCGAGCGGCAGGGCTCCAAGCGGCCGACGTTCGCCGCCGTGCACGGACGCGGTACGACGACGGTGCATGCCAGTGACCTCACGTTGGACAAGTTCCTCGACGAGGCCCTCCTGGCCGCCGCGCCGAGCCTGCCGAAGCCGGCGACCGAGGTGCGCACGGTGTTGTTGACCGGCGCGACCGGATTCCTGGGCCGATACCTGGCACTGGACTGGCTCGAGCGGATGGACATGGTCGACGGCAAGGTGATCGCCCTGGTGCGGGCCCGGTCCGACGAGGAGGCGCGCGCCCGGCTGGACAAGACCTTCGACAGCGGCGACCCGAAACTGCTGGCGCATTACCAGAAGCTGGCCGCCGACCACCTCGAGGTCATCGCGGGCGACAAGGGTGAGGCCAACCTCGGCCTGGACCAGCAGACCTGGCAGCGGCTGGCCGACACGGTCGACGTCATCGTTGACCCGGCGGCACTGGTGAACCACGTGCTGCCGTACAGCGAGCTGTTCGGGCCCAACGCCCTGGGCACCGCAGAGCTGCTGCGGATTGCGCTGACGTCCAAGCAAAAGCCGTACACGTACGTGTCGACGATCGGGGTGGGTGACCAGATCGAGCCGGGCAGGTTCGTCGAGAACGCCGACATCCGGGAGATCAGCGCCACGCGCGAAATCAACGACAACTACGCCAACGGCTATGGCAACAGCAAGTGGGCCGGCGAGGTGTTACTGCGTGAGGCACACGACCTGTGCGGGCTGCCCGTCACGGTGTTCCGCTGCGACATGATCCTGGCCGACACGACCTATGCCGGACAGCTCAACCTGCCGGACATGTTCACCCGGCTGATGCTGAGCCTGGTCGCCACGGGTATCGCGCCCGGTTCGTTCTACGAGCTCGACGCCGACGGCAACCGGCAGCCGGCGCACTACGACGGTCTGCCGGTCGAGTTCATCGCCGCGGCGATCTCGACGCTGGGAACGCAGATCACCGACAGCGACAACGGTTTCCAGACGTACCACGTGATGAACCCCTACGACGACGGCATCGGACTCGACGAGTACATCGACTGGCTGATCGAGGCCGGGTATTCCATCGAACGCATCGCCGATTACTCCGAATGGCTGCGGCGGTTCGAGACGTCGCTGCGGGCCCTGCCGGATCGGCAGCGTCAGTACTCGCTGCTGCCGCTGTTGCACAACTACCAGACGCCGGAAAAGCCGATCAACGGCTCGATGGCACCCACCGATGTGTTCCGCGCGGCGGTGCAGGAAGCGAAAATCGGTCCCGACAAAGACATTCCGCATGTGTCGGCACCGGTCATCGTCCAGTACATCACCAACCTGCAGTTGCTCGGACTCCTCTGAGGTAGGCCAAACAGAAAGTGGCCCAGCCCTTTTCAGGGCCGGGCCACTTTCTGCTATCTGCTGAACTACTGCTGCGGGTGCGGCCACCGCAGATACGCGGCGTTCGCGCCCGACCCCGCACCGGCGCGGTTACGACGCCATCCCCGCTTCGGCGCGGGGTCCACCGAGGATCGCGGCTTGGTCAGCGCGCCCGAGGAGACCTCGGCCGGCTCGTAGACCGAATCCCGGTAGGGCTCAACGCCCGGCGCCGCCGCGGGTTGGCCCGCCACCGGGTGCACGTCGCGGGCCAGGCGTACGGCGGTGCGCGCCAGCACCACCCCGCCCACGAAGATGATCAGCGCGCCCAGGCCCGAGAAGTAGGTGACCTCGAGCACCGCGCGCTTGCGCTCGGTCGCGGCGATCGGGTCACCGGCGGAGCCGATCCCCAGCAACGGGGCGACCTGACCGCCCACGACGAACCAGGCGCCGGCCAGCACGGCCAGCCAACCGCCCAGCATGGCGGCCACACGGTTCCCGGCGACGATCAGCAATAGACCGCCCAGTGCGGCAGCCGCTCCCGGCGCCACTTCCAGCCAGCCCCGGGCCGTGCTCCATGCCCAGTCCCGGTCCGGTGTGTAAGCGAAATTGAAATGCGGACCAACAAACGGTATTAACGCCCCCCAAGCTCCCAAAATGACCAGGAGCAATCCGCTGACCGCGCCACGCGAGCGCGGCATACTCAGCCCGCGGGGTTGGCCGTCTTGTGCGTATTTCATGACATCCCCTCGTTGAATACCGGGTCTGATTCCGGCCTGGGATGGTTACCCAGCGCTTTCCACTACTAACCCACGAGGCGCGCGAAAGCCACCGCTGGCCGGGGCTTTTGGGGCTGGTGATACTGGTGTTACTAGCGAAGGCCGAGCAGCAGGAGCACGATTGCGATCGCCGGAAAAGTGCCCTGGGTCGCGGCGGCGCGCGCCTTGTCGCGCGCGGACGCGACCAGCACCACCGCGGCCGCGGCCATCGATCCGACACCGGCAAAGATGAGTGCCGCTCCAATGCCGGTGTGCCCCAAGACAACTGCGACAATTCCCACGCCGGTCACGATGGCCAGGAACAAGTTGTAGAAGCCTTGGTTGAAGGCGAGCGCCTTGGTGGTTTCGGCTTCGGCGGCGGTGGTGCCGAAGGTGGCGCGGGTGCGCGGCGAGGTCCAGGTCAACGATTCGATCACAAAGATGTAGACATGCAGCAACGCCGCCAGTGCGGCGAACACCAACCCGGCGGTGATCATCGCTCCTCCTCGCTGGTCCAGGCCTGGGCTGCGGCCAGATTCACGCAGGTCGCGGCGCCGCTGAACTCTACCGACCCGGGGTTGCCCGGGCCAGCCCGACGCGAAAGGCACCGGCAGCCAGCGGCTACCGGTGCCTCGCGCCTTACTTGCTTGTCGCGCTAGGCGCCAGCGTGGTGGTGGCGGCGGTGGAACAAGCCGCCTTCGTCGGCGCGCCGATGGAATAAGCCACCCGCGAAGCGCTTGCGGGGCCCCGGTCCGGCCGCCACGGCGTCCGTCCGCGCCGGCGGCGCGCCCCGGGTCTCGTCATACATGGCCGGTTCGGCCGCGGGCACGGCCTCACCTGCCACGGGCGCCGGTTGGGTCGCCACGACGTCTCGCGCGTGTCGAACGGCCAGGCGCGCCACGGCGGCGCCGCCCAGGAACACGATCAGGGCGCCCAGACCGGTGAAGTAGGTGACCTCGAGCAGGGCGCGCTTCAGGTCCGACGACGCCACCGGTTGACCGAGGTCCCCGATTCCGAGTGTCGACGCGAACGCGCGGCCCACCACGAACCAGGCGCCGCCGGCGACCGCCAGCCAGCCGCCGAGCACGGCGCTGGCGCGATTGCCGGACATGAGCACCAGCAGGCCGCCCACCGCCGCGGCGACCCCGGGGAGCACCTCCAGCCAGCCTTTGGCCGTGGTCCACGTCCATGCCGGGTCGGCCATGTACGCCCAATCGATGTTGGGCCCGAAGAACGGCACCAATGCGCCCCACGCGCCCAGGAGAATCAGAAGTAACCCGGTTAGCGCGCCGCGGGTACGGGGCATGTACAGCGCGCGAGGGCGGTCATAGTCGTGGCTCGTGGTCCTCATCGGAACCTCCTTCAACAGGTATTACTGCTTGCGAGCCTGGTTACCCGGCCGCGCCGGGGTGTAACCGGTTGAGGGCCGCTTAGGCGTTTGCTGGGGCCATCCGAGCGGGATAAGGCCGGAATGGCCGGGCCGGGCTGCCCGCCGCCGAGCCGGTCTGAGCAGGTCGGAGGCCGGACCGGGCGGACGCTCGGGCCCCGGCCCGGGCAAAGGTCACGATTTGGCCGCGAAACGGCCGAGCCCGTCGATGGCGGCATCGAAGCAGCCGATGGTGGCGAGCGACCCGCCGGCCCGATCGGGGCGACCCACGTCGCCCGGCACCGCGCGCGATCACCGCTCGTCGAACAGACCGGCTTGGCCGAGGCCGGTGACCCCGGCAGGTGGAGCCATGCCGAGGTGCGTCCACGCCTGGGCGGTGGCAACCCGGCCCCGCGGAGTCCGCGCGACCATGCCGGCGCGGACCAGGAACGGCTCGCACACCTCCTCGACGGTGGCGGCCTCCTCGCCCACCGCCACGGCCAGCGTCGACACCCCGACCGGGCCACCGCCGAAGCTGCGGGTCAACGCCGAGAGCACCGCCCGGTCCAGCCGGTCCAGGCCCAGCTCGTCGACGTCGTAGACCGCCAGCGCGGCCTTGGCGACGTCGCGGGTGATCACGCCGTCGGCGCGCACCTCGGCGAAGTCACGAACCCGGCGCAACAACCGGTTGGCGATCCGCGGCGTCCCGCGCGAGCGCCGGGCGATCTCCTCGGCCGCATCGCCGCCGAGTTCGATGCCCAGAATCCCGGCGGAGCGGGCCAGCACCCGCTCCAGCTCCGGGGGTTCGTAGAAGTCCATGTGCGCGGTGAAACCGAACCGATCCCGCAACGGGCCGGTGAGCGCGCCGGACCGGGTGGTTGCGCCGACCAGCGTGAACGGCGCCACCTCCAAAGGAATCGACGTCGCCCCGGGACCCTTGCCGACCACCACGTCGACCCGGAAGTCCTCCATGGCCAGGTACAGCATCTCCTCGGCGGGCCGGGCGATGCGGTGGATCTCGTCAATGAACAGCACGTCGTGCTCGACCAGGTTGGACAGCATGGCCGCCAGGTCACCGGCGCGTTCCAGCGCGGGCCCCGACGTCAGGCGCAGCGAGGACCCGAGCTCCGCGGCGATGATCATGGCCAGCGACGTCTTGCCCAGACCCGGCGGACCGGACAGCAGAATGTGATCCGGTGTGCCGCCGCGGTTCTTGGCGCCCTCGATGACGAGCTGCAGCTGTTCGCGCACCCGCGGCTGGCCGATGAACTCCCGCAGCGAGCGCGGTCGCAGGCTGACGTCGACGTCGCCCTCGCCGGACGCCAGCGCGCCGGAGACCTCCCGATCGGCGTAATCGTCCCCGACGTCGTGCGGAGTCATCGGGACTTACCCAGCAATGACAGGGCGGCGCGCAGGGCGGCCGACGTGGTGGCGGCGTGTTCGGTGGCCAGCACCTTGTCGGTGGCTTCTTCTGCCTGCTTGACGGCAAACCCGAGCCCCACCAGGGCCTCCACCACCGGACCGCGCACCGCGTGGCCGTTGAGGGCCGCACCCGGCGACGCTCCCCCGGCCGCCACGCCGACACCGACCTTGTCACGCAACTCCAACACCATCCGCTCGGCGCTGCGCTTGCCGATCCCGGGCACCCGGGTCAGCGCGGTGACGTCGCTGTCGTGCAGCGCCTGTCGCAGCGCCCCGGCGTCGTGCACGGCCAGCGTCGCCATCGCCAGGCGGGGCCCCACGCCCGACACCGACAGCAGCGTCAGGAACAGATCGCGGGTATCGGTGGCGGTGAAGCCGTACAGCGTCATCGAGTCCTCGCGGACGATCATGGCGGTGATCAGCCGCGCCTCGGTCCCGGTGCGCAACGTGGACAGCGTCGACGGGGTCGCGTTCACGCGGTAGCCGACGCCGGCGGCCTCGATCACCACATGATCGAGCGCCACCTCGAGGACCTCGCCGCGCACCGAGGCGATCATCGCGCGGCCTTCAGCTTGGCCTTGTACTTCTGTCGTTGCTCGACGGCCATCGCTTCGGCCGCGGCCATCCGGGCGATCATCGGCGCCCGCCAGCAATGACAGATCGCCAGCGCCAGCGCGTCGGCGGCGTCGGCCGGTGACGGTTTGGATTGCAGCGCAAGGATTCTGGTGACCATCGCGGTGACTTGCGCCTTGTCGGCCGCGCCGTTGCCGGTGACCGCGGCCTTGACCTCGCTGGGGGTGTGGAAGTGCACGTCGATGCCGCGTTTGGCCGCCGCCAGCGCGATTACGCCACCGGCCTGGGCGGTGCCCATCACCGTCGACACGTTGAGCTGGGAGAACACCCGCTCAATCGCCACGACGTCGGGCTGGTGGGTCGCCAGCCAATGCTCGACGGCATCACTGATCTTCAGCAGCCGCTGGGCGAGCGGCGCATCCGAGGGCGTGCGCACCACGTCGACGTCCAGCGCGACGACCGTGCGCCCACGCCCGCTTTCGACGACCGACAGACCGCATCGGGTCAGGCCGGGATCGACGCCCATCACCCGCATTACCCGCTCCCACCTACTAGAACAGCTGTTCGATACCCTAGCGGCCGGCGCCGACGGGTCCGGGTAGGACACGCGGCGGCGCCGTCGATTCCCCGGAGTGACGTTAAGGCGCCGAACCCGCGAAAAAGCTGTTAGCTTTAGCCGACGTTCGCTCGAGCAAAGTGGCAACGGAGGGGTTGGCGTGGGATCTCTGCTGGTCATGATTGCCGTGCTGCTCTTCATCGCATCCATCGTGGTGCTGGTGGTGGCTTTGCGGCGGCCCAAGCAGCCGGGCCAGCGGGGCGGGCGCCAGGATCCTCTCGCCGCTGACGCGATGCCGCAGTTCGGGCCGCGTCAACTCGGGCCCGGCGCGATCGTCAGCTACGGCGGCGTCGACTACATCGTGCGCGGTTCGGTCACCTACCGCGAAGGCCCGTTCGTGTGGTGGGAACACCTGCTGGAAGGCGGCGACCAGCCGCTCTGGTTCAGCGTCGAGGAGGACGACGGACGGCTGGAACTCGCGATGTGGGTGACCCGCAAAGACGTGTCGCTGCGCCCCGGCGACCAATACGTCGTTGACGGTGTGACGTTCCACGAGTCCGAACGCGGCCGCGCCTCCTACACGACCGAAGGCACCACCGGGCTGCCGGCCGGCGGCGAGATGGAATTCGTCGACTGCGCCAACGCCGACGAGTCGGCGCTGCTCTCGTTCGAGCGCTGGGCCCCGGACATGCCCTGGGAGGTTTCGACGGGCAAGTCCGTCTCACCCGGGGAAATCACCGTGTATTCGGCACCCCCGCCCGGCTCGGCTTAGAGCACGAGGTCCGGTCGGTGCCCCTTCATCAGCTCGCCGTGCCTCCGGCCGACGTATCCGGGGAAGGGCTGGGACTCGCGCTCAACGCGCCCGTACCCTCGCCGCTGGCCAGCTGCCGGCTGGACCACCCGGGCGGCGGCGCCGCGCTACTGCTCGGAGTGCTCGGCGCATCACACGTCGTCGCGGTCGAGCACGCCGCGGGGTGGTTCTCCGAGGAGATCTCCTGTACCGCACGCAATTTCGGGGCCGGCCTGCCCGAGCGCACCAACGCGCCCGGCTACTGCCTGCAATCCCGCACCGACACCCACGACGAGGCGAGCTTTCGCCTCCTCGCGCGCGACCTGCGCGACGGTTGCGCCGGCCGGGCGGGCTGGCTCGGCGGCACGTTCCCCGGCGATGACGCCGCGCTGACCGTGCTGGCCGCCGAACCCGACGGCGCCGGCTGGCGCTGGCAGACCTGGCATCTCTACCCGGGGCGTCCCGCCGGCAATGGCGGGACGGTGGTTCACACCGCCAGCCGGTGGCGCCCGTGAGCCGCAACCGGCTGTTCGTCATCGCCGGCGTGCTGGGCGCCGCCGCCATAGCGTGTCTGATCTTCGGAATCATCTTGCTGCAGAAGAACATTGCGTCGTATGTCGCGAGCCACTACCACGAGTACGGCCACGACGTGAACGGGACGCGTTACCAGTGCACCGGCTCGCCCGAACAGGTGGCCGACACGCTCGCCGATTACGAACAACCCGAAGCGCGGGCCGACAACGGCAAGACCGAGTACCTGCGCTACAGCAACAACATCGTGATCGTCGGCCCCGACGGCACTTACCCGTGCAGCATTCGCGTCGAGCCGCTGAGCGCCGGATACAGCCACGGCGCCTTCATCTTCCTCGGCCCCGGATTCGGTCCCGGCTCCCCGTCGGGCGGCGCCGGAGGTACCCCCGGCGGTCCCGGCGGAACCAAGTGATGGCTTCGCCGACCTCAACGCGGATGTAAAACGCAAAGGAGACAACCATGTACCTCGCCGTCGAGATCGGCAACGTCGATCTCAACCCCGTCCTGAAAGGCGCAGTCGCGACGATCCTGTACTTCGGAGTCGGCATGGCCGTACTTCTTGTCGGGTTCTACGCGGTCGACCTGCTGACCCCGGGAAAGCTGCGCCAACTGGTGTTCATCGACCGCCGGCCCAACGCGGTGGTGGTCGCGGGCGCGATGTACGTCGCCCTGACCATCGTCATCATCACCGCCATCGCCAACAGTTACAGCCAGCTGGGCCAGGGACTCGTCGGCGTGGCGGTGTACGGATTGATGGGCGTGATCCTGCTGGGCGTCGCGCTGCTGACCATGCACCTGTTGATACCGGGCAGTTTCCACGAGCACATCGATGAGCCGGAGCTGCATCCGGGATCGTTTGCGGTGGCGCTGATCTTGCTCGCGGTGGGAGGGGTGACCGCCGCGGCGGTGTCATGAGCGCTGTCAGGTCAGCGGGCAATGTGCGGACAGCCGAGGCGGCGCCGTCGGCGGTGTCGTCGGGGCGGTGGCGGGCACTGTTGCTGGCCGCCGTGGCGGCCTGTGCGGCCTGCGGCATCGTCTACGAACTCGCGCTGCTGACGCTGTCGGCCAGCCTCGACGGTGGCGGGATCGTCGCCACCTCCCTGATCGTCGCGGGCTACATCGCCGCGCTGGGCTTGGGCGCCCTGCTGGTCAAACCGCTGCTGGCGCACGCCGCGATCACCTTCATCGCCGTCGAGGCGCTGCTGGGCATCATCGGTGGCCTGTCGGCGGCGGCGCTGTACGTGGTGTTCGCTTTTGTGGACGGGTCGGCGTGGGTGCTCGCGGTCAGCACGGCGCTGATCGGTGGGCTGGTCGGTGCCGAGGTGCCGTTGTTGATGACGCTGCTGCAACGCGGCCGGACCGCGGGAGCCGCGGACGCCGGCCGCACGCTGGCCAACCTCAACGCCGCGGACTACCTGGGCGCGCTGCTGGGCGGGCTGGTCTGGCCGTTCCTGCTGCTGCCGCAGCTGGGGATGATTCGCGGCGCGGCGGCCACCGGCATGATCAACCTGGCGGCGGCGGGCGTGGTGGCGATTTTCCTGTTGCGCCAAGTGGTTTCGACACGGCAGCTGGTGCTGGCGTTGTGCGCGCTGGCCGCCGCACTGGGGCTGCTCGCCACCCTGCTGCTGCGTTCGGCCGACATCGAAACCACAAGCAGGCAAAGACTTTACGCCGACCCGATCATCGCCTATCGGCACACGGCGTACCAGGAGATCGTGGTGACCCGCCGCGGCAGCGACACCCGGCTGTATCTCGATGGGGGGCTGCAGTTCTCCACGCGCGACGAATACCGTTACACCGAGAGCCTCGTCTACCCCGCCCTGGGCAACGGCGCCCATTCGGTGCTGGTGCTCGGTGGCGGAGACGGCCTGGCCGCTCGCGAATTGCTGCGCCAGCCCGGCATTTCCAAGATCGTGCAGGTCGAGCTCGACCCCGCGGTGATCGACATCGCGCGCACCACGCTGCGCGACGCCAATGGCGGTTCGTTGGACAACCCGCGGGTGGGCGTGGTGACCGAGGACGCGATGAACTGGTTGCGCGGACCGAAGGTGGACCGCTTCGACGCGGTCATCATCGATCTTCCCGATCCCGACACCCCGGTGCTGGGTCGGTTGTACTCAACGGAGTTCTACGCGCTGGTCGCCCACGCGCTGGCCCCCGGTGGGCTGATGGTGGTGCAGGCGGGCAGTCCCTTTTCGACCCCGACGGCGTATTGGCGCACGGTGTCGACGATCCGGGCCGCCGGCTACGCCGTCACGCCGTATCACGTGCACGTGCCCACGTTCGGTGACTGGGGATTCGCCCTGGCGCAGCGCGCCGGCGCCGGGCCCGCACCGAGGGTGCCCACCAATGCGCCCCCGCTGCGTTACCTCAACCAGCAGGTGCTCGACGCCGCCGGCGTCTTCTCCGGCGACATCGGGCCGCGTCCGGTGGAGCCTTCCACCCTGGACAATCCGCGCATCGTCGAGGACATGCGACACGGCTACGACTAGTTACTCCTCGTCGAGAGCGGCGAGCACCTCGTCGGACAGGTCGACGTTGGTCCAGACGTTCTGCACGTCGTCGCTGTCTTCCAGCGCGTCGACCAGCCTGAACACCTTGCGCGCGCCCTCGACGTCAACCGGCACGCTGACCGACGGCTGGAAGCTGGCCTCGGCGGACTCGTAGTCGATGCCGGCGTCCTGCAGCGCGGTGCGCACCGCGACCAGGTCGGTCGGCTCGGAGATGATCTCGAAGCTCTCACCGAGGTCGTTGACGTCCTCGGCGCCGGCGTCGAGCACCGCCGTCAGCAGGTCGTCCTCGGTCAGGCCGTTCTTCTCCAGCGTGACGACGCCCTTACGGGTGAACAGGTAGGACACCGACCCGGGGTCGGCCATGTTGCCGCCGTTGCGGGTCACCGCCACCCGGACCTCGCCGGCCGCGCGGTTGCGGTTGTCGGTCAAACATTCGATCAGGACCGCGACACCGTTGGGACCGTAGCCCTCGTACATGATGGTCTGGTAGTCGGCGCCGCCGGCCTCCTCGCCGGCACCCCGCTTGCGGGCGCGCTCGATGTTGTCGTTGGGCACCGAGGTCTTCTTCGCCTTCTGGATGGCGTCGTAGAGCGTCGGGTTGCCCGCCGGGTCCCCCCCGCCGGTACGGGCGGCGACCTCGATGTTCTTGATCAGCCGGGCAAACTCCTTGCCACGGCGCGCGTCTTTGACGGCCTTCTGGTGCTTGGTGGTGGCCCACTTGGAATGGCCGCTCATTGCTGTCCTATCTGAAAGTCCTCTTGTTTTTGTGGCCAGACGAGTCTACGTGGACGCTTGGGGTGGCTTGGGCGCCGCCGACTACCCACCCGGCCCCACGCTTGTGGGGTCAGTCGTCAACCGGTGACGAGGTCGACGAACAGGTGGTGGATGCGCCGGTCGCCGGTCATCTCGGGGTGAAACGCCGTGGCCAGCTTCTGGCCTTGCCGCACCGCGACGACGTGCCCGGCCGCGCTGGCCAGCACCTCGACGTCGTCACCGGAGCGCTCGACCCAGGGCGCCCGGATGAACACCGCGCGCACCGGATCGCTCAGCCCCACGAACGGGATGTCACCCTCAAACGAATCAATCTGTCGCCCAAAGGCGTTGCGCCGCACCGTCATATCGATCGCACGCAACGGCAGCGCCTCGCGTCCGCCCGCGCCGGCGTCGAGGATCTCGCTGGCCAGCAGGATCATGCCGGCGCATGCGCCGTAGGCGGGCAGCCCGTCGGCCAGCAGACCCCGCAACGGCTCCAGCAGCCCGAGGTCCCCCAACAGGTGGCTCATGGTGGTCGATTCCCCACCGGGAATGACCAGGCCGTCGACCGCCTCGAGCTCGCTGCGCCGGCGCACCGGCATCGACTCGGCTCCGGCCTCGCGCAGGGCCGCCAGGTGCTCGCGGGTGTCGCCCTGCAGCGCCAGGACCCCGATCCGCGGAGAGCTCACCGGGTGCTCACTGGTGGGTCGGCTGGTATCCGCGTTTGAAGCGGGTCAGCCCCTCCTGCATCACCGCCGCGACCATTTCGCCGGACTGGGTGAAGATCTTGCCCTGGCACAGCGAGCGGCCGCCGCTGGCCGACGGCGAGCTCTGGTCATACAGCAGCCATTCGTCGGCCCGGAACGCCCGCATGAACCACATCGCGTGGTCCAGCGACGCCACCTGCAGGTGCTCGCGCACGTCGAGATGGGTCACCTGGGCCGATCCCAGCAGGGTCAGGTCGCTCATGTAGGCCAGCGCGCAGATGTGCAGCACCGGGTCGTCCGGCAACGGATCACGGTGGCGGAACCACACCTGCTGCTGGGAGGCCTTGCCGGGCAACAGGTGCAGGCGATCGCGCGGCACGATGCAGACGTCCCACTCCTCGAACTGCTTGAATCCGGCGTCGTCGAAGACCTTGATCGAGTCCAGGCCGGGCAGGCCGTCGGGCGGCGGCGCGGCCGGCATCGGGTCCTGGTGGTGGATGCCCTCCTGGTCGGTCTGGAAGGACGCGCCCATGCTGAAGATGATTTCCCCGTGCTGGATCGCGTTGACACGGCGGGTGGCGAACGAGCCGCCGTCGCGGGTGCGCTCGACGATGAAAACCGTGCGCTCCTTGGCGTCCCCGGGCCGCAGGAAGTACCCGTGCAGTGAGTGGACCTGGTAGCGCGGGTCGACCGTGCGCACGGCCGACACCAGCGACTGGCCGGCTACGTGGCCCCCGAAGGTGCGCTGCAGGAATCCCGACTCTGGGCTGAAGATGCTGCCACGGTAGATGTTGACCTCGAGTTGCTCGAGATCAAGGATCTCTTGGATCGCCACGGACTGTTTTTACCAGCCGCGTTCGGCCAGCCGATGGGGCTCCGCGATCTGCTCGACGTTGATGCCCACCATCGCCTCGCCCAGCCCGCGCGACACCTTGGCCAGCACGTCGGGGTCGTCGTAGAAGGTGGTCGCCTTGACGATCGCGGCGGCGCGCGCGGCGGGATCGCCGGACTTGAAGATGCCCGAGCCCACGAACACGCCCTCGGCGCCGAGCTGCATCATCATCGCGGCATCCGCGGGGGTGGCGATGCCGCCGGCGGTGAACAGCGTGACCGGCAGCTTGCCCGCCCGGGCCACGTCGACGACGAGGTCGTAGGGGGCCTGCAATTCCTTTGCGGCGACGTACAACTCGTCTTCGGACAGCGACGTCAGGCGGCGGATCTCGCCGCCGATCGCCCGCATGTGGGTGGTCGCGTTGGAGACGTCGCCGGTGCCGGCCTCGCCCTTGGAGCGGATCATCGCCGCTCCCTCGCCGATGCGCCGCAGCGCTTCACCGAGGTTGGTCGCCCCGCACACGAACGGCACGGTGAACTTCCACTTGTCGATGTGATGGGTGTAGTCGGCGGGGGTGAGCACCTCGGACTCGTCGACGTAGTCCACACCGAGGCTTTGCAGGATCTGCGCCTCGACGAAGTGGCCGATGCGGGCCTTGGCCATCACCGGGATGGTCACCGCGGCGATGATGCCCTCGATCATGTCGGGGTCGCTCATCCGCGACACCCCGCCCTGCGCGCGGATGTCGGCGGGCACCCGTTCCAGCGCCATGACGGCGACGGCGCCGGCGGCCTCGGCGATCTTGGCCTGCTCGGGGGTGACGACGTCCATGATGACACCGCCCTTGAGCATCTCGGCCATGCCGCGTTTGACGCGTGCCGTCCCGGTTCGCCCGTTGCCGTTCGGTGGGTGGGCGGTATTCACTGCTTGATCTCCTTCAACCGTTGTAGACCCAGTCTAATGAGGCGCTTTGACCCGCGTTGACCGACGGACTCAGCGGATGGACAGCAGCGGCCCGGGGGTGCGGCCGCCGGCGAGCGCGGCCGCGTCGGTGAGCAGTCCGGATAGTTGCATCGGGTACACGGTCTCGCCCGCCGCGACGAGCTGTGCGATGTCGGCAGCGTCACACCAGCGGTGGCCGTGGATGTAGCTGCGTTCCAGCTCGGTTCGGCCGGTGCGCGACGGCTCGAACCGCTGGGTGCGGTAGACGAAGTAGAACTCCTCGCTGTCGATGAGCGAGCCGTTGAACTCGAAGACCTCGTCGCGCCGCCAGACGGGCCCGACCATCTCCGACGGCGCGACCCGCAGACCGGTTTCTTCGGCCAGCTCGCGCGCGGCGGCCTCGGCGAGCCGCTCCCCTTGCTGCACTTCGCCGCCCACCGTGAACCACCATTTCGGCGCGTGCCGCTCGGCGAGTGCCGGGTCCGACCCGCACAGCAGCAGCACCGCACCGGTGTCGTCGAGCAGCACGATGCGCGCCGAGGTGCGGTGGTTGAGGACGCCTTCAAAGCCCAAGGCGCCGTGGGCCAGCGCATGCGGCCGTTCGACGATCTCGAAATAGCTGGGCAGCGCGGCGGTCCCACCCAGGTGGAACAACCGCACCAGGGGGCGCTCGGCCAGCGCCAGGGTGTCGCGGACCGCGTCGTTGTGGAAACGACGGGCCAGCACCACCCGGGCCTCGGCATCGGCCATCTCGGCGATCAGCCCGGCCGGCAGTGACGCCGGGTCGACGACGGCCAGCGCGGCCGACAGCTCGTTCTCGGCGTTTTCCCGCGCGGACCGGGGTGCCCCCTCCGCGGCGTCGGCCAGCGCCGCCAGCCGCCGCCCTTCAGACGCGCCGCCGTAGGCGTCGATGGCGACGGCACGCGACACCACCGCGCGCCGCGCCAGTGCACCGTCGAGCGCCTGCCACGACAGGTCGTAGCGGACGTGCAGCCGGTCCAGCCGGTTGGCCGTGCGGAAAGCCCACGCGCCGAAGACCGCCAGCACCGCGACGAAGACCGCGATGGCGACAATCAGCCATGTCATCAACTGGCCACCTCAACCTTGGCGCCTGACGCGGCGACCGTCTCGTACACCCGCGTGATCTGGCTGGCCACCACTGACCAGTCGTAGCGCTGCACAGCTGCCGAACCGGCCGTCACATAACGCTCCCGCAGCACATCATCCTCCAGCACCGCGATCAGCGCATCGGCAAGCGCGTCGCCGTCGCCGACGGGCACCAGGCAGCCGATGTCACCGCCGGCCAGCACGCGCCGGAAGGCGTCCAGGTCGCTCGCCACCACCGGGGTGCCGGCGGCCAGCGCCTCGACCAGGACGATGCCGAAACTCTCCCCGCCGAGGTTGGGCGCGCAATACACGTCGGCGCTGCGCATGGCCGACGCCTTCCCGGCGTCGTCGACCTGACCCAGAAAGCGAAGGTGGTCCACCAATCCGCCTGCCTGCACGCGCAATTGGTCCTCGTCGCCGCGACCGACGACCAGTAGCTGCACGTCGGCGAAACGCTCGACCAGTCCCGGCAGCGCATCGAGCAGCACCGATATGCCCTTGCGCGGCTCGTCGTAGCGGCCCAGGAACAGCACCGTCTTGCCGGCGCGCGGGTAGCCGTCCAGGTGCGGCGCGGCGGCGAACGAGGCGACGTCGACGCCGTTGGGGATCTCCACCGCGTCGGTGCCCAGCGCCTCCATCTGCCAGCGGCGGGCCAGATCGGAGACCGCGATCCGGCCGACGATCTTCTCGTGCATCGGGCGCAGAATGCCCTGAAACACCGTCAGCGTCAGCGATTTGGTGGTCGACGTGTGAAACGTCGCCACGATCGGGCCCGCGGCGATGTTGAGGGCCAACATGGACAGGCTCGGCGCGTTGGGCTCGTGCAGGTGCAGCACGTCGAAATCGCCTTCGGCGAGCCACTTTTTCACCTTGCGATGGGTGGCCGGCCCGAACCGCAGCCGGGCAACCGATCCGTTGTAGGGAATCGGGACGGCCTTGCCCGCCGACACGACGTAGTCCGGCAGCGCGGCGTGCGGCGACGACGGCGCGAGCACGCTGACGTCATGCTCCCGGGCGCGCATCACCTCGGCCAGCTGCAGGACGTGCGACTGCACCCCGCCCGGTACGTCGAACGAGTAGGGACAGACCATCCCGATCCGCATCAGGTTTCCTTCAACCGGGCCTGCTTGGCTTCGGGGAGGTCGGCCAGCCACTGCGGCTGCATCATGTGCCAGTCCTCGGGCCGGGCGGCGATGTTCTTCTCGAAATGATCGGCCATCGCCTGGGTGATGGCGCCGACATCGCCGCTGCTGCTATCCAGGGGCGGGTGGATGGAGACGCCCCAGCCCCGGTCCTCGAACCAGCAATGTGCGGGCAGCAGCGCCGCCCCGGTCGCGATCGCGAGCTTCGCCGGCCCGGCCGGCAGCCGGGTGGGCTCACCGAAGAAGTCGACCTGCACGCCGGTGCGGGTCAGGTCGCGTTCGGCCATCAGGCAGACCACCCGGTTGTCCCGCAGCCGGTCGCACAACACGTCGAAGGGGGGCCGTTCTCCGCCGGACAGGGGCAGCACCTCGAAGCCCAGGCGTTCGCGGTAGGCAATGAAGCGCCGGTACAGCGACTCGGGTTTGAGGCGCTCCGCGACGGTGGTGAAGGTGCCGTGGGTCTGGGCCAGCCAGACCCCGGCCATATCCCAGTTGCCGCTGTGCGGCAACGCGATCACCGCGCCGCGGCCGCTGGCCAGCGCCGCCTCGATATGGTCTCGCCCCAGGACCGAGTCGTGGAGCTCGCGGCCCAGTGCGGCCAGGTCCATCCCCGGGAGCCGGAACGCCTCGCGCCAATACCGGGCGTAGGAGGCCAGCGAGGCCCGCATCACCGAGTCGGGCACATCCTCGGGCGACACGCGCAAGACGCGGGCCAGATTCTTGCGCAACTGGTCGGGGCCGCCGCCACGGGCGGCGTAACGCGCCCCGGCGTCAAAAGCGTTGCGCGCGGCGAACTCCGGCATCGCCCGCACCGCCATCCAGCCGGACGCGTACGCCCAGTCGGCACCGATTCCGCCCGTCAGACGGCCCACCGTCCGGCTCGCCAACTGGCGCACCATGCGGGGTTGTGCCCCAATCGCTTTCATGCCCGGCGGAGTGGGGATCACGGCTCGCCCGATTCCACCAGCCGGTCGGTGGCGCCCGGCGAGGTGCGCACCGCGTGCAACCGCTGCGCGCAGGTGAGGAGGCTGGCCGCCGCCAGCACCCACATCGCGACCGGTAGTGCGGGCGGCCAGGCGACGAACGGAAAGTCCGACACGCCTGCGCCGACGAGCACGATGATCAGCCGTTCCGGCCGTTCGATCAGGCCCCCGTCGCCGCGTAGCCCGCTGGCTTCGGCGCGGGCCTTGATGTAGGAGATCACCTGCGAGGTGACCAGGCAGATCAGCGTCGCCGCCACCAGCAGCTTGTCGTGCAGGCCGAACGCGATCCACCACAGCAGCCCGCAGAACACCGCACCGTCGCTGACCCGGTCACAGGTGGCGTCGAGCACCGCGCCGAAGCGGGTGCCGCCGCCGCGTTCCCGGGCCATCGCCCCGTCGAGCATGTCGAAGAGGACGAAGAACGAGACCACACACGCCCCCGCGAACAACTTGCCCACCGGGAACAGCGTCAGCGCCCCGGCCACCGCCACGACGGTGCCCAGGACCGTGACGACGTCGGGGGTCAATCCCAGCCGCAGGCACGCCCGCGCGGTCGGAGTGGTCAGCCGCGCGAACGCCGCCCGCGACAGGAACGGCATCTTGCTCATGGTTGTTTCGTCCACTCCGTGGCCAGCAGCTGGCGCGTGTCGCGCAGCAATTGCGGGATCACCTTCGACCCGCCGATGATGGTGATGAAATTCGCGTCGCCGCCCCAGCGTGGCACCACGTGCACGTGCAGGTGTTCGGCCAGTGACCCACCTGCCGACGTCCCCAGGTTCAGCCCGACGTTGAAACCGTGCGGCCGCGAGACGTTCTTGATGACGCGAATTGCCTTCTGAATGAAGGACATCAGCTCCGCGCTTTCCGGGTCGGTCAGCTCTTCGAGCTCGGAGACCCGCCGATAGGGCACCACCATCAGATGTCCGGGGTTGTAGGGGTAGAGGTTGAGCACGGCGTAGACGAGCTCGCCACGGGCGACCACCAGCCCGTCTTCGTCGGCGAGGTGTGGAATGTCGGTGAACGGCTCCTCGGTCTTGCCGTTGTCGCGCTTCGTCGGCGCCTCGGCCAGGTAGGTCATCCGGTACGGCGTCCACAACCGCTGCAGGTGATCTTGCTCGCCGACACCCCTGTCCAGGATGGTGTCGTCGGCAGCCTGCTCGGCAGGTTCGCGATCACTCACAGTCACTCACCACTTGACACTTTCACGAGTTCGGCTGTGGGCACGGAATTCTCGCGGTCGGCGATCCACTTCACGATCGCATCGACCGCGCTGTCGCGGGGCACGCCGTTGATCTGGGTGCGGTCACCGAAACGGAAGCTGACCGCCCCGGCCTGCACGTCGCGGTCACCGGCCAGCAACATGAACGGCACCCGCTGGTTGGTGTGGTGGACGATCTTCTTGGCCATCCGGTCGTCGCTGGCGTCAACCTCGACCCGCACGCCGTGCGATTTCAACTGGGCGGCAATGCTTTCCAAATATGCGACGTGCTCGTCGGCGACCGGGATGCCGACCGCCTGTACCGGAGCCAGCCAGGCCGGGAACGCCCCGGCGTAGTGCTCGGTGAGGATGCCGAAGAACCGCTCGATCGACCCGAACAGCGCGCGGTGGATCAGCACCGGCCGCTGCCGGCTGCCATCGGCGGCGGTGTATTCGAGTTCGAAGCGGTCCGGCATATTGAAATCGACTTGCAGCGTGGACATTTGCCAGCTTCGGCCCAGCGCGTCCTTGACCTGCACCGAGATCTTCGGGCCGTAGAAGGCCGCACCTCCCGGATCGGGCACCAGCTGCAGGCCGGACGCCTCGCCGACCTCGCGCAGGATTTCGGTGGCCTCCTCCCACGCGTCGTCGGAACCCACGTATTTGTCCGGGTCCTTGGTGGACAGTTCCAGGTAGTAATCGTTGAGGCCGTAGTCGCTCAGCAGGTCGAGCACGAAACGCAGCACCGAGGTCAGCTCGTCGCGCATCTGCTCGCGCGTGCAGTAGATGTGCGCGTCGTCCTGGGTCATTCCGCGCACCCGGGTCAGCCCATGGATCACGCCCGACTTCTCGTACCGGTAGACGCTCCCAAACTCGAAAAGCCGCAACGGGAGTTCGCGATACGACCGTCCTCGCGACCGATAGATCAGGTGGTGCATCGGGCAGTTCATCGGCTTGAGGTAGTAGTCCTGGCCGGGTTTGCGCACCGTGCCGTCGTCGTTGAACTCCGCGTCGAGATGCATCGGCGGGTACATGCCGTCGGCATACCACTCCAGGTGCCCCGACGTGACGTAGAGCTGCTCCTTGGTGATGTGCGGCGTGTTGACGAACTCGTAGCCCGCCTGCTCGTGCTTGCGCCGGGAGTACTCCTCCAGCTCTCGTCGTATGATTCCGCCTTTGGGGTGGAAAACCGCCAGGCCGGAACCGATTTCGTCGGGGAAGCTGAACAGGTCCAGCTCGCTGCCCAGCTTGCGGTGATCGCGACGCTGCGCTTCTTCGATCAGCTCGAGGTAGGCGTCCAGCGCCTCCTGCGACTCCCACGCCGTGCCGTAGATGCGTTGCAGGCTGGCATTTTTCTGATCTCCCCGCCAGTAGGCGGCCGAGCTTCTGGTCAGTGTGAACGCGGGGATGTGCTTGGTCGTCGGGATGTGCGGTCCCCGGCATAGGTCGCCCCAAACCCGTTGTCGGGTACGGGGATTGAGGTTGTCATAGGCGGTGAGCTCGTCGCCGCCGACCTCCATGACCTCCGGATCGCCGGACTTGTCGTCGACGAGTTCGAGCTTGTACGGCTCGTTGGCCAGCTCGGCGCGCGCCTGATCTTTGGACTCATACACGCGCCGCTCGAACAGTTGACCCTCTTTGACGATCTGACGCATCCGCTTTTCCAGCGCCGTCAGGTCTTCGGGGGTGAACGGCTCCGGCACATCGAAGTCGTAGTAGAAACCGTCGGTGATGGGCGGGCCGATGCCCAGCTTGGCTTGTGGGAACAGCTCCTGGACGGCCTGTGCCAACACGTGTGCGGCCGAATGCCGGATGACGCTGCGGCCCTCGTCGGTGTTGGCGGCCACGGGAACCACCTCGGCGTCGGCATCGGGCGTCCAACTCAGGTCGCGCAACGTTCCCGAGTCATCGCGCACCACCACGACGGCGTCGGGCGTGCCCCGCCTCGGCAGCCCGGCCTCGCCCACCGCGGCGGCCGCGGTGGTCCCAGCGGGCACCCGGATCGGGGATGCTCCTGGGGTGGGCTCTGCTGCGGCGCTCATCGAGGTGTTCTCCAAGGGGTGGGGTTACAGGCAAAGCTGTGTGATCGTGATGGGTCTTGGTTCGGTCGTAGCCATGCTATCGGTGCCGACCGCGCTCAGGGCTGGCCAGGTTTGAGCCGCACGAACAGCGCGTCGGCTTCGGTCAGCAACTGATCGCCGTCGGTCAACCGGCCCGACACGAAGATCTTGCGCCCGTCCACCCGGTCGACGCCCGCGTCGAACCGGAGTTCGGTTTCCACCGGGACGACGTGGCGGTAGTCGATCTTGAGGTACGCGGTGCGCTGTCGCGGGTTGCCGGTGAGCACCGACGCCGACAGCCCGAGAACGGAGTCGAACAGCATCCCCAGCGCGCCGCCGTGCACGGCTCCGTTGCGGCCCAGATGGAACCGGGCGAAGCGGGCCTGGCCATGGATCCGGCCGTCAGTGCCTATTAGCGGCCCGTCCCGGACCTGCATCGGGATGGTCAGGATGTTGCCGCGCATGGGCAGGTCCATCCGCCGACCCGACGGGGACGCCCATTCGTCGGCGTCGAACGGCGCCAGCAGCGCCGACGCCTTCTCCAGCAGGTCAGCGGCCTCTGTGATCACCTCGTCGGGCGCGTCGGCGGCCCGGGCGTGATCCTGCAGCGAGCGCACGGCGTCGATGAACCTGCCGTAGTCGGGCCCGCCCTTGGTCGTCGGTTCCGGCGGATTGAATCCGCCGCCGGGGTGTCGCTGATGTTCGGCCACCACCACACCGTATTGCCCCGGCGGGCGGGCTTTCGCGCGGTGCTTAGACCGGCTGCTGCGCCCCGGCGGCCGACAATGTTTCGAACTCGTCATCGGACAGCTCGATCTGGGCGGCGGCGACGTTCTCCTCCAGGTGCGCGACCTTCGACGTACCCGGAATCGGCACCATCACCGGCGAGCGTTTCAGCAACCACGCCAACGCCAACTGGGAGGGCGACGCGTCGTGGTCGGCGGCGATGCGCTGCAGGGGGCCGTCGGCGGCCGCCAGTGGTCCCGCGGCCAGCGGGAACCACGGGATGAACCCGATGCCCTGTTTGGTCGCGGCGTCCAGCAGCGGCTCGGCGCCACGGGCCGTCAGGTTGTACATGTTCTGCACCGACACAATCTCGGTGACGCGCAGGGCCGCGTTCAGCTGGTCGACGTCGATCTCGGACAGGCCGATGTGGCGGATCTTGCCTTCGTTCTTCAAGGTGAGCAGCTCGCCCACCTGATCTTCGAGCGGGAAGTTCGAGTCGATGCGGTGCAGCTGGAACAGATCGATGGTGTCCACGCCCAGCCGGCGCAGGCTCATCTCGCATTCCTGACGCAGGTAACTGGGATTACCCAACGGAATCCAGACGTCCGGACCGGTGCGCAGCAGCCCCGCCTTGGTCGCGATCACCAGGCCCCCATGAGACGAGTAGGGATGCAGCGCCTCGCGGATGATCTCCTCGGACACGTAGGGGCCGTAGGAGTCGGCGGTATCGATGAAGTTCACCCCGAGTTCGACGGCCCGGCGCAGCACCCGGACGCATTCGTCACGGTCGGCGGGCGGGCCCCACACGCCTTTCGCCGTCAGGCGCATGGCGCCGAAGCCGAGTCGGTTGACGGTCAGGTCACCGCCGAAGGTGAATGTTCCGGATGCCCCTGCAACAGTTTTCGAGTTTTCTGCGGTCACACCTTTAGACCGTACGCGCCAAATGCGGCCACGCATCTCCGCGTGGCAAGCTGAGCAGGTGGACCTGCGCGCGCTCGAGGAACTCCCCCTGACCTACTCCGAAGTGGGTGCAACAGCTTCCGGCGAACTGCCCGCGGGGTATGACCATCAACACGCCGAGCGCCAAATCGGCACGGGCCGGCAGCGTTTCGAGCAGGCCGCCGACGCCGTCATGCGCTGGGGCATGCAGCGCGGGTCCGGGCTGCGCGTGCAGGCCAGCTCCGAGATCGCCGTCGTCGACGCGGTGGTGGTGGTGAAGATGGGCTTTGTGCCCGCGCCCTGCCGCGTCGTCTACGTCGTCGACGAACCAGACATCCGCGGCTTCGGCTATGGCACCCTGCCGGGCCATCCGGAGTCCGGCGAGGAACGCTTCGTGGTTCGCCGGGACCCGGTCACCTCCGCGGTGTACGCGGAAGTGTCGGCCTTCTCCCGGCCCGCGACCTGGTGGAGCAAGGCCGGCGGGCCGGTGCTGAAGGTGGGTCAGCGCCTCATCGCCAAGCGCTACCTGCGCGCGGTGTGACCGCCGGCGCTAACCGCCCCACCCGGTCAGCAACTTTTCGGCACCCGTACACATCTCGTCGATGACGTCGGCCACCGACGCGTCGTCGCGGATCATCCCGACACCCTGACCGGCATCCACGGGCGCGATCCGGCAGTCCCCGGCGGCGATCGCCGCGGCCAGCTCGTCGCAGGCGCCGGCGTCCAGTGCTTCCTCGTGACCCGTCCAGTGCTGGACGAAGTCGTTGGCCAACACCCGCGAGGGGAACCGCGCCGGCCAGGGCAGCCCCTTGGCGACGTCGAAAGCCCGGGTGACGGCGGTGTCGGTTTCGGTGGCCGTGACCAGCGCCCGGCGGCCGGTGTCGCCGGTCAGGGCCTCCGGACATGCCGAAAACCTGGTGCCCACCCACGCGCCGCTGGCTCCGGCGGCCAGCACCGCGGCCAGGCTGCGCGCCGAGGCGACTCCGCCGCCGGCCAGCACCGGCACCGAGACGGCGTCCAACACGGCGTCCAGCAGCGGCAGCAGCCCCAGCTTGTCCTCGCCGTGCCCGCCGCCCTCGGACCCGCGCGCGACCAGGATGTCGACTCCGGCGTCGACCGCCTGCCGAGCCCCGGCACTGTCGTAAACCTGTGTGACGGTGGGGATTCCGGCGTCATGCGCCTTGGCGACCCACGACCATTCGGTTCCGAAGCTGACCGACAACAGGACCGGACGTGCGGCCAGCGCGTCCTCGAGCAGCCCGGCCTCGTTGCGCATCACCCAATCGACCATGCCGATGCCGAACCGCCCGTCGACGTGCTGTAGCTGCTCGGCCAGTAGCTGCCTGGTCGCGACACTGCCCATGCCGACCATGCCGAGACCACCGGCCGCCGTGACGGCGGCGGCCAGGCGGCCGCCGGCGACCCCGCCCATCGGGGCGTTGACGATGGGGACCCGCAGACCGAAATTCGTTGACCAGGGCGTCGACAACATCGGTGGCTAGTGCGCCGACGGAATGGTCTTCAGCACGGTCAGCAGGATCACCGAATCCTCGACCGCGTGCAGGGCGTGTCGTTCGGGGGGAATCGCGACGTATTCACCCGCCCTGCCATCCCAGGCGTCGCTGCCCGCCGTCAGCCGCACGTGACCCTGCAGCACCTGCAGTGTCGCCTCGCCGGGGCTGTCGTGTTCGGCGAGGTCGTGACCGGCCAGCAGGGCCAGCACCGTCTGCCGAAGCTCGTGGGTGTGACCGCCGTGGATGGTGTGGGCGGCCCGTCCGCTGTGCGATTGCTTGGCCTCGGCGATCTTTTCGGACGCGAGCTCGGTCAGCGAGATGGAATCCATATCGGGTCCTTCGAAGTTGCACGGCCCGCATCGGGCCTCGAGATTGCTGTTAGCCGCTCAGTAGCAGTATCCCCGCCACGACGAGGGCGACCACCTTGACCGCCTCCAGTGCGACGTAGGCGTAGTGGGCCCGCGAGCGCGGTCCGTCCGATCCGGCGAGCACCTTGTCCGCGCGACGGGTCAATGCCGGACGCACCGCGACCAGCTGGATGGCCAATGCGGCCACGGCGACGGCGATCGCCACCCTGACGCCCGCCCGCGCCGGACCGGCCACCACGATGGCCCCGATGACCAGGGCGAATGCCACCTCGACGGTGTTGAGCGCGCGGAAGACCAACCGCCCGATGCCGAGCCCGATCTGCAACGTCACGTTGGGCGCCCGGAATTTCAGTGGAGCTTCCAGGAACGAGATCGCCGCCACCATGCCGAGCCAGATGTAGGTCAACGCGACGGCGACCGCTGTGCCGGTGCTCATGTGGCCGCCCCTTGCAGGGTCAGGTGAGCCACACACAGATCCGGCTCGACGAACGGGTCGAGCCGGTCCACCGAGACGGGCGCTCCCCAAGTCTGGACGGCGCCCTGCATGAGACCCAGATGCACCGGGCAGACCACGCTGGAGCGGTTTTCGGCCAATTCCAGAAAGGGGCAGTGCCGCAACCCGACCTGCTGCTGTCCTTTGCTCACCCGACGCTCGGGGGCGAAGCCGAGTTCGTCGAGCACATCGATCAGGTGGGCGATGGCCTCTTCGGCGCTGCCGGCGCCGTCGGGAAGCGGGTGAAGTTCGGCATCCATCTTCTGTCCCCAGGCGCGGCCCGCGGCCAGGGCCTTGGGCCCGGGATCGGGCTCGGTGGCGAAGGCCGTGACCAGGATCTCGGCCAACAGCCGATAGTGCCGGGTTCCGCCGCGATCCATCTGCCGGACCGCGCGAAACATCAGCGGTGGCCGCCCGGGCCCTCTGCGATCCAGCTCGACGTGCTCCACCTGACCGTCAGCGACCAGGCTGTCGAGGTGGAAGCGGACGGTGTTGGGGTGCACGCGCAGCACGTCGGCGATTCCGGCGATGCTCATTGGATCGGGCGAGGCCCGCAGCAGCCGCATCACGGCGCGCCGCCGGCCGGCCGATTCCCCGTTCGAGGAGTCCCGGGACTTCGGGAACTGCTGGGATTTCACTGGGTGCCTCCCGCTCGTTGTCCTTCACGCCCCGGCCGAATGGGTGGCACCGGGCTGGCCCGCCACCAGCGGCGTGTCGATACCGAGCGGGAATCACCGTCGTAGTAAATCGCTTCCACCGGACGAACCGGTTCACCCGCGCCGCAATCGGCGCATTCGTCGGGATGAATGTAGAGCGCCCGGCCGCCTTCGTAAATGCAATGCACGGGGTATTCCTCGACGCAAGCGCGGTCCATCACATCGACGCATGGCTTCCCGATCGCGCAGCTCACGCCCTAGAGTTTACACAATCCCGATTGTGAAAACTAGCGGAAGGTCGGAGAACCCATGGCCGCCAACGAACTTGACGTACGCGGTCCTGGAAGCTGGAAAGCCCTGCGCGACAGGAGATCTGATGCCAGGACGGCGCCCAGGGCCGGCCGGACGCGGCCAACGTGGTGCGCGGCGTGCTCAGCGACCTTGGCACCGGGCACCGCCAGAGCACCGCCGTAGGCCTCTGACCTTCGTCTTTGCACCCCTGGGAGACTTTGGGCCCGTTCCGCAACCTCTGCGTGACGGTTTAGTTACGCCCCCTGACGTAACTTTGGCTGCGGCAGTTGCGGGGAGAACAAGGGAGATTGCCGGCTATGGGTGCTACCTCACCGTTGTTGACGGAGTCCGACCTCGATGCATTGGCGTCGGATTTCCTGGAGTCGCATTACCTCGGGTCCATCTATGCCGATTGGTCACCGGATCGACGGCTCGACATGTTCCTGCGGCGGCGCGGTCTCGCCCGGGTGGCCAACGACGGCGACCTGTCCCACAACGTCCTGGAACGCATCATGGCCCGGGGCCGCGCCACGCTGGCACGGCACTGATCGGCCTGTTTTCTTCCGTTTTTCTTCCGTAGCACCAGGTAGGCGATCCGATGACCACAAAGTTCAAAAAAACGGGAATTCTCACGGCGAAAATACCAGCCAACGCATTGGTACAGACGTACTATTGTGCCCTAGAGCTGAACGCGCCGCCGGGGTCGGATGAGTCGTTGAGGCTCGCGGGGAGGGCACGATGAATTCACCGAAATGGACGGTTCATTGGCCGCAGCGCAGGCCCACCGCCACGATCTATCAGCTGACCGATCGCCTCCACAAAGGACACATCGCTCGCGTACCCGCGCACCAGATCACGGCGACGGTAGCGGCGTGGCTGGCCGACCTGGGTGCCAACAGCCCGTTGGTCGACGAACTCGAGCGCGCCGTGTGTGGCGGCGACTGGCCGGCCGCACACGCGCTGAGTGAGTGCCTGTCCATCGAGATCGCGGTGGCCGACTGAGAAGTCGTCCAGCAAATCGCCGCTTTTAATCGACATTATTGCTGGTTTTCATCAACAGTTTTGTTGACGTATATCGGAGTGCCCAACAGTAACGGGCGTGTCCGACATCCCGACACAAACAAAGTATCTGCAGGCCTCGCGGGGCCGCCGCGCGTCGCACTACTCCGGTGACGACCGCGAACAGGCGATACTTGCCACCGCCGAGCGGCTGTTGCAGGAAAGGCCGCTGGCCGACTTTTCCGTCGACGACCTAGCAAAAGGCGCCGGCATATCGCGGCCCACCTTCTACTTCTATTTCCGGTCGAAGAACGCGGTGCTGTTGTCGCTGCTCGACCAGATGAACAGCAAGGCACAGGCGGCGCTGGGGGCGCTCGACGTGGTGTCGTCCGGTGACCCCGAGGCGATCTGGCGGGCACGCATCGAATCGTTCTTCGAGGTGTCCGCCTCGCACCGGGCGGTGGCCGTCGCCGGTGCGGCGGCCAAAGCCACCAACCCCGAGGTGCGGCAGCTGTGGTCCGCACTCATGAGCAAGTGGATCGCCTACACCACCATCGCGATCAGGGCCGAGCGCGGCCGCGGCGCCGCTCCCGACACCATCCCGGCCGCGGAGCTGTCCGTGGCGCTGAACATGTTGAGCGAGCGGATGATGGCCGCGGCGTTCACCGCCGAGGATCAGGCGATCCCCGAAGATCGGGTGATCGACACGCTGCTGCACATCTGGCTGGCCAGCATTTATCAGCGCTGAGCAACCACCTGTGCCGCGCGGCTCAGGCTCTCGTCGATCAACCGGTCGGTGGCGCCGAAATAGGTAGAGGTCGGCTCTTTGCCCACCAGGTCGGCGATTGCCCGCTGTTCACCCGAAACGTCTGCGGCTTTGAGGTTTTCGGCCATTCGCTGTGAGTGTACGGTCAACCCGGCGAGCAGCTCGCCGCTATGGGATCCCGCGACGACGGTGCGCCGGCCCAGCGTGCGCAGGGTGTCCCACTCGGCATGCCATCCCCCGTCGGGCCGCTCGTCGTTGGCCAGCGCGGCCGCGGTGTGCAGCGTCGCGGCCAATGGCGGTGCCGCAATGGCGGCGCGGCGGATCAGGATGGACAGTATCGGGTTTCGCTTGTGCGGCATCGACGACGAGCCCCCGCGGTCGGTGGCTGCCGGCTCGCTGAGTTCGGCGATCTCCGGGCGGACCAGGGTGACGACGTCGGAGGCGATGCGGCCCCAACAGTCGGTGCAGCCGACGAAGGCGTCGCCGGCCGCCGTGACGGGTGCTCGGGCGGTGTGCCACGCGGACCGGTCTTGCAAGCCCAAAGTGGTTGCGGTGCTTTGGATCAGTTGACGTGAGACACCGGCCGGGTCGGTCGTGCCGGTGAGCAATGCGGCCAGCTCCGTCGTTGCGGCCAATGTGCCGGCGGCGCCGCCGATTTGGATCGGTGTGGTCAGCGCGCCAACGCGCTCGAACGCGTCGACGATCCCGGTCAGCCAGCCGGCGGCTTTGCCGCCGAAGGTGGTGGGCGCGGCGTGCTGGGTAAGGGTGCGGGCCACCATGGGCGTGGCCCGATGCCGGGTTGCGAGTTCGGACAGCGTGGAAATCTGCTGTCTCAGCTGAATTGTCAGCTCATCGGCGACCGCGCGCAGGGCCAGCATCAGTCCGGTGTCCAGGACGTCCTGGCTGGTGAGTCCGCGGTGAATCCAGGGCGCGACGGCCGGTTCGGACCGCCGCCGCAGCAGCTCCACGAGCGCAATGACCGGGTTGCCGCCGCCCTCGGCGGCGACCGCGAGTGTCTCACAGTCGTTGCGTATGACCAGATTCGACAGGTCCACCGCGGCGCATGCGGGCGGAGCCAGGCCGGCGGCCGCCAGTGCGCTCAGCCACGCGGATTCCATCGCGACCATCGATCCCAGCAGCGCCTCATCGCTCATGTGCGCGCCGGCGCGGTGGTCTCCGGGCCACAACAGGTTGGTCATCGCGCGTCTTCCCGGAAGGCCAGGAACACGGTCTCGGCCGGGCCCTGCAGGTGGATGTCGAAACGGTAAGCTGCGCCGCCGTTTTCGGCGACGCAGAGCAATGTGTTACGGCGCTCGGCTGTGACCGTCGCCAACAGCGGATCGGCGTGCGGGTTGGCGCCGGGCAGATAGGCGCGGGTGAACAGCCGGTTCAACAGTCCCCGCGCGAACACGGTGAGCGCGAAAAACGGCGATCGCCCGGCGTCCGCCGTTCCGGGCGCCAGCGTGGTGAAGGTGTAGCTTCCCTCGGCGTCGGTCGCGCAGCGCCCCCACCCGGTGAACACCGTATGGTCGCGGCGCAGCGAACCGGCTTGCCGCGGAACACGTCCCGCGCCGTCGGGTTGCCAGAGTTCCACCAGTGCGTCCGGGACCGCTGCTCCGGCACCGTCGTACACCCTGCCGTGCAGCCGGATGGCCTGCGGGTGGCCGTCGCCGACCACCTGGTTGCCACCGGGATACGGCAATCCCAGGTCGAGGAAGGGACCGACCGTTTGCCCTGGCGTGCAAGATGATTCAGCCATGCTCGCCTTCTGTCGGTGTCTGTGCGCGACCGGCCAACACGATGTCCCACCGGTACCCGGTGGCGTACTCCGGTTCGGTGAGGTCGTGGTCGTACCGGGCGATCAACCGTTGTCGTGCGGCGGGATCGAGGATCGACTGGAAGATCGGGTCCAGCTCGAACATCGGGTCACCCGGAAAGTACATCTGGGTGACCAGGCGCTGGGTGAAAGCTGTTCCAAAGAGGGAGAAATGGATGTGGGCCGGGCGCCACGCGTTGTGGTGGTTGCGCCACGGGTAGGGGCCGGGCTTGATGGTCAGGAACCGATAGGTTCCGTCCGGGCCGGTCAGACAGCGGCCCGCACCGGTGAAGTTCGGGTCGAGTGGCGCCTGATGCTGGTCGCGCTGATGGCGGTAGCGCCCGCCGGCGTTGGCTTGCCAGATCTCGACCAGCTGGCCCGCGACCGGCCGGCCGGATTCGTCGAGGACGCGTCCGGTCACCACGACGCGCTCCCCGATCGGCTCGCCCGGATGACCGGCCGTCAGGTCGGCATCGAGTGCGTCGACGTCCTGGTGGCCGAAGCACGGTGCCCAGCGTTCGACGCCCTCGGGATCGACGACGATCAGCGGTTGCTTCGGATGGCGCAGGATCGTGCTGCGGTACGGCGGATAGTCGAGCCGCGGCTGCTCGTATTCGACTCTCCCCGCGGCGCCCTGGTATTGCGCTGCGATGCCGGCGATCTCCGCGGTGATGTCACCCTGAGACGCGACACGCTGCGGGTCCATGTGCCGTGAGGCTACTCTCGGTGCTCACCGAATCCGGTAAGCCGGCGACGCTTGTCGGCTCCGAGAGGCTACAGGGCGCGCACCAACGCCGCGCGGCCCTTGGTCCGCAGACGGTGGATGGCCGAGCCGCGGTATTGCTCGATCTTGGCGGCCATCTTGACGCCGAGCTCCTCGATCTCCGCGTCGGTGATCTTCGCCTCCGGTGGAGCCGGGATCATGTCGCGTTCCTCTTCGTCGGCGTGGGCCTCCAGGACGGTCTTGAAGGAATTCCACTCGTCCTCGTAGCCGGGCGCGCTCTGCGGGGTCTTGAGCAGCACCGAAAGCTGATCAACCACCTGGCGGTGCTCGGCGTGGGCGACCGCGATCAGCTTGCTGGCCTGTTTGAGCGCCGGGTAGTACAGGTCGTCCTCGATGCGGAAGTGAATGTCGAGCTCGATCAGCAGGTCGTCGAAAAGGGCATGCCGCTCTTCGGAATTCACCGGTGCGTCGCTGATCTTGCGGCCGAGGCCCTTGATCACGATGTGGTGTTCTTTCAAAACGTCGTAGGCGTTCAATTGGCTCCTCCTTTTGCGATTCCTACCGCGCCGCCGGGAGCGGGCTGCTGCTCGCCGCGGACTTCGACCACTCCGTCGACCAATCGGGCCTCATAGCACGGCAGTGGCGCCGCCGCCGGGCCGCGCACCACTTCTCCGGACTCGGCCGCGAACCATGAACCGTGCCAGGGGCAAACCAACCGACCCCGGTCCATCCAGCCGTCGGACATCGGTGCGGCCAGGTGCGGACAGAATTCGCCATACGCCGCGACCTCACCGGGCTTGGTCTGGCAGACCACCAGGCCCACTCCGTCGACCTCGACACGTACCGGCTTGCCGTTCAGCGAACTCGCGGGCAGCACCGGCGTCCAGGTGGACGTGCGCAGCCGCGGACCCGACTGATCGATGCCGATCCCGGACTCGAAGACCAGCGCACCACCGAGGTAGCTGCCGATGACGGTGATGCCGTAACCCAGGGCGGTGAGCACGATCCCGCGACCGTGGCGCCCCTTGCGCCGGTCCCACCAGGACTGCATGTACAGCACGGTGGCGGCCACGTTCACCAGGCCGTGTACAGCGCCGACCCGGCGCTCCTCCTCGTGGGTGTGCTGCCAGTCGGTGACACCGGTGACGGCCGAACCGAGGCTCGCCAGGATGCCCACCCCCAGCGCGCGCGACGCGAATCGCGAGGCATCGACGACCTCGGAAGCCGGCTGTCCGGGCAGGATGCTGAGCGCGTCCAGCGCCACCGTCGTCCCGAGGGCGCCACTGGTCAGTGACGCCAACGGCGGGTGCACCGGGTGCCCGAGCCAGACTCCGTTGAGAGCGTTGGTGACGGTGTTGCGGGCGTCGCCCAGCCCGTTGTAGGCGAAGCTGAGCAGGTGTTCGAACCGATAGCTCGGTCGATCAATCCACTCCTGGCGCCCGATAGCGGCCAGAACCTTCGATCCGACCTGCTGCAATCGACCCCCTCGTGGTCGACCCACCATGGCACCAGTTCCTTCCTCAGATCAGCGGAAAAAGACCGTTAATCTCCGCAGAACCGAACGATTACCCGTTGTTTACGCCGCGCTCACTGGCGCGGAATGGCTGTCGTGAACCACCGTAGCCGCGGGCCCCCGCCTTTTAATTGCGTGCAACCTGTGAATTGGCACCAAGCATTCTTGTAGAAACCTGGTGACGTGGCGGCCTGGTGATTGACCGCCGCCGACAACTACGAGATTCTACTAAGCGGAGAGTGTTTCTGTAGAACAGAGAGATTGCAGGGGCTATGTCAGATCGTCACGGCGAATTGGTCGAGGTCTTCGAGAACGTGCGCCGGGGGATGATCCCCGCGCACATCTACAACGACCGGGAACTGTTCGCGCTGGAGAAGCAACGGCTGTTCAGCCGGGCGTGGACGTTCGTGGGACACGAATCAGAGATCGGCCAGGACGGCGACTACGTGGTGCGCCGCGTCCTCGACGACTCGTTCATCATCACCCGCGACTCGCAGGGCACCGTGCGGGCCCTGTTCAATATGTGCCTGCACCGCGGAATGCAGGTCTGTCGCGCGGAGATGGGAAACGCCTCCAACTTCCGCTGCCCCTACCACGGCTGGACCTACCGCAACGACGGCCGACTCACCGGGCTACCGTTCCACCGGGAGGCCTATGGCGGCGACGAGGGGTTCACCAAGGACCAAACCCTGTTGCCTGCACCGAATTTCGCGAGTTACAACGGCCTGTTGTTCATCAGCATGGATCCGAAAGCCGAACCGCTAGAAGACTTCCTCGGCGACTTCAGGTTCTATCTGGATTACTACACCAAGCAGAGCGCCGGCGGAGTCCAGGTGCGGGGGCCGCAACGCTGGCGGATCAAAGCCAACTGGAAGATCGGCGCGGAGAATTTCGCCGGCGACATGTACCACACGCCTCACACCCATGCGTCGATCGTCGACATCGGGCTCTTTCGCGAGCCGAAAGCGCAGAAGCGCAAGGACGGCGCCACCTACTGGGCCCACCGCGGCGGTGGAACCACCTACAAACTTCCACCGGGCAGCTTCGAAGAGCGGATGCGCTACGTCGGCTACCCCGACGAGATGATCGGCCGGATCAAGGATTCCTGGACACCGCAACAGCAACGGGTGGTGGGCGAGGACGGATTCATGATCTCGGCTGCGACGTGCTTTCCGAACCTGAGCTTCGTGCACAACTGGCCCAAGGTGCATGACCGGGAAGATCAGGTGCTGCCATTCATCTCCATCAGGTTGTGGCAGCCGATCAGCGAGAACGAGACCGAAGTGTGCTCGTGGTTCGCGGTGGACTCCGCCGCTCCCCCGCAGTACAAACAAGATTCGTACAAGGCGTATTTGATGTGCTTCGGGTCGACCGGCATGTTCGAACAAGATGACGTGGAGAACTGGGTGTCGCTGACCACCACCGCGGGTGGTTCCATGGCGCGACGGCTGCTGCTGAACAGCCGGATGGGTCTGCTCGCCGATGACCGCCCCGTCATCGAGGCGTTGTCGCCCAGCGCTTTCCACGGGCCCGGACACGCACAGGTCGGCTACAACGAACACAATCAGCGAGCGTTGCTGAACATGTGGACCGACTACCTGCAGAGGGTGCCGGCATGAGAAAGCCCCTGCCATCACTGCCATTTGATGACACGCGGCACCTCGAAGCACACCGGTTCCTGGTGGACGAGGCCTACCTGCTGGACGCCCAGCAGTATGAGCCGTGGCTGGACATGTTGACCGACGACGTCCGCTACGTCATGCCGGTCCGCGTCACGACCGCGCGCGGCGCGAGTCTCGACACCTCGCCGGAAAGGGGGCCCGGCATGGATCATTTCAACGAGGACAAGTATTCGCTGAGCCAGCGTGTCGCGCGGATGGGCACCGAGCACGTGTGGGCCGAGGACCCGCCGTCGCGGCTGCGCCATTTCATCACCAACGTGCGCACCTTCACCGGCCACGACGACGCGCACCTGATCGTCGAATCGGCCGAGCTGCTGTTTCGCAGCCGGGGCGACGTCAACGACAGCGCCCTGATGTCGTGCGGGCGCGAAGACGTGTTGCGCTGGTGCGATGATCGCTGGAAGCTGGCCCGCCGCAAGATCATCGCCGACGAGTCGGTGCTACGGATGCAGAACCTGGCGGTGTTTCTATGAACGGTGCTGGCAATGGACGATGAACTGCAGCAGCTGCTCGAGGGCGCGGTCGGCGAAGCGATCAGCGTCGCAAACGAATTCACCGAGGTCGTGGTGCGCCGGGTCGACACCCGGAATGGGTCACGGCTGTTGATCAGTGCACCCAAATCCGGACAGTGGATCACCCTGGACGCGCTCGAGGTCGAGGCATTGACCTGGCAGAACCCCCGGACCCTGGCTGCCATGGTCGGCAATTCCCATGCGCCGCTGCTGCCCGACGACAGCGAACCCCGGCCATGACCGGCTGGCTCGAGGGCAAACGCGCCCTGGTCGTCGGTGCCGGTTCCGGGATCGGGCGGGCGGTGGTAGCGGCCTTCGGCGCCGAAGGCTCGAATGTTGCTGTGCTGGAACGTGATCCGCACAAGTGCGACGCGTTGCGCCAGCAGTTGCCGCAGGTGCCGGTGATCGAGGGCGACGCCACCACCCGCGAGGCCAACGACCGCGCCGTGGCCGCCGCGGTGGATACCTTCGGCGGGCTGGACACCCTGGTCAACTGTGTGGGGGTCTTCGACTTCTACCGGGGCGTGGGCGAAATCGAGGCCGACGCGCTCCCCGATGCGTTCGATGAGATGTTTCGCACCAATGTGCTCAGCCATCTGCAGTCGGTCAAATCCGCGATCCCGGCACTGCGGGCCGCTGGGGTTTCAGCGGGGTCCTCGATCGTGCTGACCGAGTCCGCGTCGTCGTTCTATCCCGGACGCGGTGGTGTGCTCTACGTGTCGTCGAAATTCGCGGTGCGCGGGCTGGTGTCGGCGCTGGCGCACGAACTGGCGCCGCAGATCCGCGTCAACGGGGTGGCACCCGGCGGCACGCTCAACACCGACCTGCGCGGCCTGTCCAGCCTCGGGCTCGAGGCGACCCGCCTGGACGACAGCCCCGAGCGGACGCGGGATGTCGCCGCGCGCACTCCCCTGCACGTCGCGCTCACCGGCGAGGACCACGCGTGGAGTTACGTGTTCCTGGCATCCGAACGGTCCCGCGGGATCACCGGCGAAACCGTCCGGCCAGACGGCGGATTCGGGCTGGGCGCGCCGCGATGACGGACCTGGCGCAACAGCGCGCTCTGGTGGCGCAGGGCTGCCGCGTCGCGGCGGCCCGCGGACTGGTCGACGGCATCCTCGGCCACCTGAGCCTGCGGGTCGACGACGAGCACCTGCTGGTGCGCTGCCGAAGCGATACCGACACCGGGGTGGCCTTCACCCGTTCCAGCGACATCCGGCTCATCACATTCGACGGAACCGCCGGTGCCCCAGGCGAACTCGACGGGTACCGCGTTCCCAACGAACTGCCGATCCACGTTGAAACGATGCTGGCCGATGCGCGGCACGCGGCCGTCGCGCATCTGCACCCGCCGGACGTGGTCGCCGCCGATCTGGCCGGCATCGTGATCCGGCCGGTTTACGGTGCCTACGACATTCCGGGCGCCTGGCTGGCGCGCGGCGGCGTCCCCGTTTACGAACGGGCGGTGCTGATCCGCAATTCGCGCCTGGGCAAGGAAATGGTGGCCGCGATGCGCGGCCGGCCGGTGGTGATCTGCCGCGGGCACGGAATCACCAGCGCCGCCGCCACGGTGCCGCGCGCGGTGCTGCAGGCGATCAGCCTCGACGCGCTGGCCCGGATGTCGTTGCGGGTGCGCGCGGCTGGTGGCACCTTGCGTGGCATCGACGACGCGGACTGGGATGACCTGCCCGACTTGGGATCTGCGTTCACCGACGAGGCGGCCTGGCGGCACGAAGTGGCGCGGCTTTCAGATCAGCCGAGCTGATCGCCGATCTCCTTCGCGGCCGCCCCAAGTGCCGCGGCCACCGCCGAATACCGCGAGGCATCCAGCCGGTTTTGTGGCGCGGCGGCGTTGAGCGCGAGCCGCAGCCCGGGCGCACGGGTGGGGATCGGTACCGCGACCGAAGCGACGCCTTCCTCACTCTCTTCCCGGTTGGTGGCGTAGCCGCGCTCGCGGATACCGGAAAGCTCGGCTTCCAACTCGGTACGGCTGCCGATCGAATGCGAGGTGATGCGCTCGAGCTGCTCACGCGGCAGCAGCGCACGCAATTCCGGTGACGACAGCTGGGCCAGCATGACCTTGCCCGTCGAGGTGCAATGGGCCGGCATGGTGCGGCCCAGCCGCGACGCCACCCGCACCGCGGCCGGCGCCTCGACGGCGGCGACGAATCGGACGCTGGCCCCGTCCAGCATTCCGACGTGCACCGTCTCGCGCAGTTGTTCACTGAGGCTGCGCATGACGGGCGCCGCGGATCGCGCGATGTCGATGCGGCCGAAGATCGCGAATGCCACCCCACTCAACGACGGACCGGGCAGGTACGCCTTGGACACCGGGTCTTGCCGGACGAACCCGCGGTAGGCCAGCATCGCCAGCAACCGATGCGCGGTCGACGACGCTACGCCCAGATAGCGGGTCGCCTCGCTCAACCGGATCTGGGGCTGCTCGCCCAACAGCAGTAACAGCTTGAGCGCATTGTCGACCGACTCGATCGGATACTGCGGCGCAAGCGAATCGGCGGCCGGGGCCGTCGCGGCATCCTCGGCGGCCGGCTCACGCTTGTGTGGCATGCACCCACGGTAACCAGTTATGGGCGCGGCTTCGGGTTATTCTCGGCATCGTGAGCGGGGCTATTCACGCTGGATACCACCGTTACGTCGCCATCGGTGACAGCCAGACCGAGGGCTTGTGGGACGGCGACGACACGGTCGGCCTGCTCGGATTCGCCGACCGACTCGCGGTGAGGGTCGATTCGCTCTATCCCGGCCTGCAATACGCCAACCTCGCGATCCGCGGTAAACGGATTGGCCACGTGCTCACCGAGCAGCTGCCGCAGGCACTGGCGATGCGGCCCGATCTGATCACCGTGTGCGCCGGGATGAACGACGTCATCCAGCCGGGGCGGTCGTTCGGTCCCGCCCTGGCCGACCTCGAGCACATCTACGCCGGGCTGGCCGAATCGGGCGCGACGGTGGTGACGACGACCTTCCCGAACGTCGCGCAGTTCCTGCCGCTGGGACGCCTGGTGGCGGGTCGGCTTGCCCGCATCAACGGCGCGATCAGCGCGGCCGCCGATCGCTACGGGTTCCGGCTCGTCGACCTGTACAACGCGCCCTCGATGCGCGAGTTGGACACCTGGGCCATCGACCGGGTGCACGCCTCCAGCAAGGGCCATGCGCTGTTCGCCGCCGCGGCCGCCGAAGCCCTCAATTTGCCTGACAGCAACCACGATTGGGCACGCGGTCGCCTCCATTGCGCCCAGCGTTCCTTTGCGGCCGGCACGTACGAACAGTTGCGCTGGACACAAGAGAGTTTCTTCCCGTGGATCTGGCGGCGGCTGCGCGGCCTCTCGTCCTACGACGGGCGCGAACCCAAACGTCCGCGGCTGGAGGGGCTGGGCACCCCCAGCGAATTCAACCGCACACCTAAGCCAACGGATCCCCGGTCGGTCAGGCATTCTTGACGCATGAATCTAGCGCCCTTGCTGCACTCGATTCCCCCGCTCGCGGTCTACCTGGTGGTCGGCGGTGTGGTCGGGATCGAGAGCCTGGGCATCCCGCTACCGGGTGAGATCGTGCTGGTCACCGCGGCGCTGATGTCGTCGCACCATGACCTGGCCGTCAATCCGCTCGGGGTCGGCATCGCGGCGGTGATCGGCGCGGTGATCGGCGATTCGATCGGCTACGCGATCGGGCGCCGGTTCGGCATGCCGCTTTTCGACCGGCTCGGGCGGCGGTTCCCCAAACACTTCGGTCCCGGACACGTCGCGCTTGCCGAAAAGCTGTTCAACCGCTGGGGTGTTCGGGCCGTCTTCCTCGGCCGCTTCATCGCGCTGCTACGGATTTTGGCCGGCCCGCTGGCCGGGGCGCTGAAGATGCACTACCCCCGATTCCTGGCCGCCAACGTCTCGGGCGCCATCTGCTGGGCGGGCGGCACCACCGCGCTGGTGTACTTCGCCGGAATGGCCGCCGAACGCTGGCTGGAACGGTTCTCCTGGATCGGGCTGGTGATCGCCGTCGTGGCCGGGCTGACCGCCGCAATCCTGTTGCGGGAACGCACATCACGAATGATCGCGGAATTGGAGGCCGAGCATTACCGCAAGACCGGCAGCACCGCGTCCGACACCGTCTGACTACACGGCCTCGACGGTGTCCGCCGCCAGTGGCGGCCGGTGTTCGTCGATCAAAGTGCGGGCCATCCGGCGGGCGCGCAGCCCGGCGTCGAGATCCCCGACGGCGGCCAGAATGATCGAGCCCTTCATCAGGATGTGCCACGACGAGGCGAAGTCCTCGACGTCGGTCAAACCGGCCGCAACCGCGCGGCGACGCACGATGTCGCGGACGTGATCGATGTGGCCGATGCAGGCCTGGCCGGCCGGATGCGCCGGCCCCAGCTCGAGCAGCACGTTGATGAACGAGCAGCCCTCGTAGCCATCCCTGAGCTGAAACCAGTCGTGCATGACGTCGAAGATCGCCAGCAACTGCTCCTCGGGGGTGTTGCCGCGCCGCCGCGACTGCTCCTCGATCAAACCGTGGGTCCAAAGCTCCTCGCGGCGCTCCAGCACGGCCAGGACCAGGTCATCCTTGGTCGCGAAATGGCGGTACAGCGTCGCCCTGGCAACACCGGCCCGTGCGATCACCTCGTCGGTACCCACCGCGTGAATGCCACGCCGGCTGAACAGGTCATACGCCGCGGTCAGCACGCGTTCGCGAGGCGACGCGGCAGGTGGTCCGACATGGGGAGAAGCCATACAGGCCTTACCGTACTCTTAGCCCTTGCCAGTAGACAGACCGCCCTGTCTCGTTATAGAAAAGAGATTCGCACCGCGAACAGTCTGTCTTCAGACATTAGGACGGGCATCCATCGAGGCGTCTGAGGCGCCTGTCGATCAGGGGGTCCATCATGAATTCCGCCATTGTTGAAGCGATGCCGACCAGTCACCTGACGCTGAGCACGAAACTCGTCTACGAACTCGGTGACCCCCACAGCACGCTGCGGGCTACCGCGGATCGCAGCGGCCCGTCGGTGGTGATCTACGCCGGGGGCGAGGTCGACGCCTGCAATGAGGACACCTGGCGCCACCTGGTGCGCGAGGCGGCCAGCGGCGTCACCGCGCCCGGTCCCTTCGTGGTCGATGTCACCGGGCTCGAGTTCATGGGTTGCTGCGCATTCGAGGCGCTCGCCGAAGAGGCGAAAAGCTGCCAGGAACGTGGAATCGACTTACGCCTGGTGAGCTGCGAGCCGATAGTGGCTCGCATCGTCGACGCGTGCGGCCTGTCCGGCGTGCTGCCGATCTACCCGACCGTCGACTCCGCACTCTCCGCGGCCGCTCGCTGGTAGGGCATCGGGCCGTAACCGGCTCAATGGGCGCCCATCCCACCGTTGGTGCCGAGGAGGAATTCCTCCTCATCGACCCGCGAACCGGCGAACCCGCCGCGCACAACACCGCCGTGGCCGAAGAGGCCGAGCGGCGAGGAGTCGAACTGCAGCTCGAGCTGAGCAGTTGCCAGGTGGAAACGACATCGACCGTGGCGGCGAGCAGCGCTGAGCTTGGCGAGGAACTGAGCCGGCTGCGGCGCACCGCAGCGCAGGCCGCTGAGGCCGTCGGATTGCAGCTGCTGGCCTGCGGGCTTCCGCCGGCCACGCCGCACGAATTTCCGGTCACCGACACCCCGCGCTACCGGCGGATCGGCGAAGAGTTCGGAATGATCGCCCACGAGCAGGGAATCTGCGGATGCCACGTGCATGTGCAGGTGCCCGACCGCGCCGCCGCCATCCATGTCAGCAATTGGCTGCGGCCGTGGCTGCCGTCTTTGCTTGCGCTGTCGGCCAATTCGCGGGTGTACCGCAACGCGGACAGCGGTCACGCGAGCTGGCGCAGCGTGCTGTGGCGGCGCTGGCCCGCCGCGGGAGCGCCGCCGTTTTTCGCCTCAGCCGACGAATACGACGAGGCCGTGCGCATGTTGGTCGACAACGGGGTGATCCTGGACGAGGACATGATCTATTGGGACGTACGTCCTTCGGCGGACTTCCCGACGGTGGAGGTCCGGGTGGCCGACGTGCCGGCCACCGTCGCCGAGACCGTGCTGCTTGCCACACTGGTCAGGGCGGCGGTGATGACGGCGCTCGACTCACCCGATGATGCCCAGCGGCTGCCGCCCGCTGCATTGCGCGCGGCGTACTGGAAGGCCGCACACGACGGATTGTCCGGCCAAACACTCGATTTGATCCACGGCCGCGGCGCGGTGCCGGCGGGAGAGCAGTTGGGGGCGTTGGTACGGCGGGTGCGCCCCGCGCTGGAGTCACTGGGTGAATACGACCACGTTCGCGACGAACTCAACCGGGTCATATCCCACGGCAACGGGGCGATGCGTCAGTTGCGGGCGTGGCGCAAGCGTGGTGACGTGCGCGACGTCCTCGCCGAAGCCGCCGCGGCCACGCTGAGCTGAGGCACACCCGGGTGGCCAAAACCGTTGCCGCGCCGCGCTTCTCGTCAGGTCACCGCGAGCAGGCGATACAGCCCGATCAGTCCCACGACCACGATGATCGTGCGCAGCGCATTGCCCGACAACCGGCGCCCGTAACGGGCGCCGAGGAGCCCGCCGACCAGCGAGCCCGCCGCGATCAGGCCGGCGGCCGGCCAGCTGATCCGATCGAATGCCACCGCCGTATACGCAACGGCGGCAACCACATTCACCACCAGAGACAACAGATTCTTGGCCGCGTTCATGCGCTGCACCGATTCCGGTAGCAGAGCACCCATCAGACCGACCAACAGAATGCCCTGTGCGGCGGTGAAGTAGCCGCCGTAGACGCCCACGGCGAAGGTGCCGAACACCAGCGTCGCCATCCGGCGCGGGCTGACGTGCTCGGGCGAACGACCCTCCTGCTCGGCGCGCCTGGCCGTCCACGCCTGGATCCGCGGCCCGATCACCACCAGCACCAGCGCCAGCACCAGCAGCACCGGCACGATGTCGGCGAACACCTTCTCGGGCAGATGCAGCAACAGATAGGCACCCAGCGCCGCGCCGGCCAGCGACGCCGGCAGCTGCCACCGCAGCCGATCGGCCTGACCCCTCAGCTCGGCGCGGTAGCCCCAGGTACCCGAGACGCTGCCGGCGACCAGACCCGTCGCGTTCGACATGGTGGCCGTCACCGGCGGATAGCCCAGCGCGACCAGCGTCGGGAAGGTGATCAGGGTGCCCGAGCCGACCAGCGCGTTGATCGCACCAGCACCCAGCCCGGCCAGGCATATGAGAAACATCTGAAATGGCGACACCGAAGAAAAACCTTAGCCTGCCGCAGATTTCGGCGCGAGGTGGTGACTATCACCCCCGCCTCCCCGGGTCAGGCGGGAGGAGCTTCGGCGCCGCGATCCACGCCGGTCCGCAGCTTGACCGAGGCCGAATACGCCAGGGTCCGAAAGTGCAGCACCGGATCGTCGGAGGGTTCGATCCCATCGGTCACCCGCATCGGGTCGAACACCACGATGTCACCGCCGTGCTCACGCTCGGTGTCCAGACCGGTGATCGCCAGGGTGCCGACGGTGACGATCTGGGTGCTCTGCCAGGCCGCCGACGGGTCCACCGTCGAGTCCGACGGTCCGGCGATCTGCACCCGGAAGTCGAACCGCACCGGGCCGCCGTCCAGCCGCGCCGTCAACTCATCGGTGAGGAAGTCCGGATCCTTGTCGTGGGCGTCCGACCCCGACAGGTACTCCTCGGATATGGTCGGAACCAGGTGGTAGCGAACGAATCTGGCGCTGCCGTCGGCGGCGATCCAGCGGAAGGCGTGCAGGCCGTGGTATTCGGTGGTGGCGTAGCTGGCCGGGACCCGGTTCGCCTCACGAACGATGGGCAAGGCGCCGAGCAGCCGCGGATGGGTGAGCAGGTGCCTGGCCATGCGCAGCGGCGTCGTGAGGCCGGGCCGCATCGCCTTGAGCAGGTCGATGAATCCGTCCGGCGTGCTGGAGACGAACAGTCGGGCGGTCTGCGTCGAGACGTCGGTGGTGGAGCCGTCGGGCAGGGTGAACTTCACCGCCATCCCCCGCACACCGGGTGCGCCGTCGCGCTGCTCGGGGTTGCCCGATCCGTTGGAGAAGCGAATCAGGGCCGGGACCGTCGAACCATCGAGATGTTGTGCGCTCGAGAGCATGAGCGCATCGGGGGCGGCGGTGAACGTGCCGCGATACAGAGTGCCCTTGGCGTGCAGGGCGCGACAACCGGGCTGCGCTCCGCCGGCGCCCCGGATGGCCTCGATCGCCTCGTCAGGAGTAAGTCCACCGCTCATGGACGAATCTTAGTTGGCTCAGTCGGGAAAGCCGAAGAGTTCGACGACACCGTGATCGCGACCGGCGGTGTAGCCGCCGTCGACCGCCAGGGCCTGGCCGCTGACGAACGAGGCGTCGGCAGACAGCAGGAAGGCGGCCATGGCGGCGATCTCTTCGGGCTGCCCCAGCCGCTGCAAGGCGTGTTCCTTGGTGATGGAGGCCAGCGGCCCCTCCATCCCGGGAATGCTGAAAACGTTGTGCGCCATGGGCGTTTCGATGAAGCCGGGGCAGATGACGTTCGCGCGGATGCCGCTCGGCCCGTAGTCGAGTGCGATGTTTTTGGTGAGCAGTACGACGCCGCCCTTGGCCGCGTTGTACGAGCTGCCGCCCGCGGTGCCTTCCAGACCCTCGACGCTGGCGACCGTCACGATCGAGCCACGTTCACCGTCGACTCGGGGTTGATCGATCATCCTGGCAAGGGCCGCCTTGGCCACCAGGAAGGTGCCGGTGAGGTTGATCCCGATCACCCGGTCCCATTCGGCGCGCTCGAGCAGGTGCACCGGGCCTCCCCCGGCGACCCCGGCGGCGTGGAAGAGGCCGTCGAGTCGGCCCGGCACGGCGGCCAGCACCGCGGCGACCGCGGATTCGTCGGTGACGTCGGCGGCCACGAAGGTGAACCGCGCGCCCAGGTCGTCGGGCGGCCCGGTCAGGTCGGCTCCGATCACGGTGCCGCCCTCGGCCAGTAACCGCCGCGCGGTGGCCAACCCGATTCCGGACGCGGCGCCGGTCACGACAAAAGTGCGGGAACGGGCGCGGTCGGGATTCACCATGTCGCATCCTTTACGGGTGGGTCGGTCAGGCGGGTAGGCCCAGTCATGGTGACACACCGTCCCGCAATGAATTCGCAAATATTGAATTTCTGGTCACATCGGTTCGCGCCCTTGGCTTTACCAACACACCGGGGCGTTCATAGGCGGACTGTATCGAGCTATAGCAAACCGATCTTGGACATGGCTGCCGCCATTGGAGCACGATAAGCCACGGGCGATTTTGGTAGCGCCCGACGGCGTTAGGAATAGCGAATGTCGACAACTCCGCCTCAGGCGCTTCGCCGTCGGGCCGGATGGCGATTCGGGGCGATCAGCGCGGCCGCCGTGGTCGTCCTTGCCTGCACCGCCAACCGGTCCGAATCCTTGGCAGCGGTGGCACTGACTTCCGACGACGCGATCGCGATCGCGCAGGGCGTCTCGGTCAGGCCCGCGCCGGGCTGGACGGTGGGCCATCGCGGCCCGAACTGGGTGGCGCTGAACAACGCCGACACCAGCGCGCAGCTGCGGATCACGGTCAAGCCCGCGGGCGGCACTGATGCCGCCGGGCTTCTGCAGGCCGACATCGATCAATTCACCAGCAGCGCGGCGGCCATCTTGACCGATGTGAACCGCCTGACCCCGCCCGACACCAAGCCGCTGCCCGGCCCCAGCTTTCAGCAGGAAGCCTCCATCAACTACACGGCCACCGTGGTGAACCCACAGGGCGCGATTCCGGTGATCGGCACGTTCACCGAGTTGCTGAACACCGCGAACGGGCGATCGGCGTTCATCGACTTCCGGCAGGACAACGGTGCGACCACCCAAGCCGCCGGCGACGGCGGGATGATGATCAGCTCAATGGAGTGAGCCGCCGGCGACCAGCGCAGGCGAGGGCTGGCGGCGCGTGCGCACCACCGGCTCTGTATTAGCGTGCGCAGCACGTCCCTTATCACCAACTGGAACAAATCGACCGCGGAGGGTTCATGCCACCAGCCGACACGGCGACCGGCACGGCGGAGACGCTCGCCGGCATCGTCGAACGACACGCACAGCAGCGGCCCGACGCGATCGCGATCCGCTACGGCGAACGCCAGTGGTCGTGGGCCGAATGGAGCTCGCGGATTCGTCGCACCGCCGGAGCACTGCGCGCCGCCGGTATCGGGCGAGGCCAGTGCGTGGCCTTCCTGGACAAGAATCACCCCGCCTGCCTCGAAGTCCTCATCGCCGGCGCATCCATTGGTGCCGTCACCACCGTCGTCAACTGGCGGGTGATGGGCGACGAACTCGTCCATGTCCTCACCGACAGCGGCGCGCGCGTGCTGCTGGTCGGGGCCGAGCTGCGCCCTGCGGCCGAGGCCGCCGCCGCGCGGACGCCCGGCGTGGAACGCATCATCGAGATCGGCGACGAGTACGAGTCGCTGCTGGCCGCCGCGGCACCGACACAGCCCGACGCGAGCGTCGACGAGAACGAGACGGCGTTGGTGATCTACAGCTCCGGCACCACCGGACGGCCCAAGGGCGTGTTGCTCAGCCAGCGCGCGCTGGTCAATCACGCGTCGAACTTGGCTCCGGCCTTCCCCTTCGACGACGGGGATGCGAACCTGGTCGCCATGCCGTTGTTCCACGTGGGCGGAATCGGCTACGCGCTGTTCGGAATCCGTTCCGGGGCACCGACGTTCCTGACCCGCGAGCCCGACGCCGCAACGCTGATCGGCGCGGTGCGCGCCGGTGCCACGCACGCGTTCTTCGTCCCGCCGGTGATCGCCCGGTTCCTGGACGCGGGCGAGGCGGCGAGCGCCGCCATCGCGGGCTTGCGCTACATCGTGTACGGCGCGGCGCCGATGCCGCTGCCGTTGCTGCATCGGGCGCTGTCCACCTGGCCCGACACGAAATTCGTGCAGGTGTACGGGCAGACGGAATTGTGCGGTGCGGTCACCGCACTGTCCGACGACGATCATCGCGATTCGGCGCGGCCCGAGCTGCAACTGGCGGCCGGAAAAGCGGTGCTGGGATGCGAGATTCGCGTCGTGGACCCCGAAACCGGAAACCCGTTGGCGCCCGGGGATTCCGGCGAGGTGTGGGTGCGCAGCAACCAGAACATGACGGGCTACCTCAACCGGCCGGACGCGACGGCTGAGACCATCACCGCCGACGATTGGGTGCGCACCGGCGACATCGGTCGCATGGACGCCGATGGCTATGTCTACATCGAAGACCGCATCAAGGACATGATCATCACCGGGGGGGAGAACGTGTATGGCCCCGAGGTGGAAAGCGTGCTCATCGAGCATCCCGCCGTCGAGGACGCCGCCGTGATCGGGGTGCCCGACGACTTCTGGGGCGAATCGGTCAAGGCGATCGTGGTGGCCGACGGCGAGATCGATCCCACCGACATCATCGAATTCTGCCGAGGGCATCTGGCCGGCTTCAAATGTCCCCGCACGGTGGATTTCGTGACGGAGCTCCCCCGCAACGCCAGCGGCAAGATCCTGAAAACTCAGCTGCGCGAACCGTTTTGGCGCGACCGCGCGCGGGGCATATGAGCACACGAGCGGACCCCGCGTGACGCGCCTGCGCGATCAATGTGCTAGGTAGGCTCATTTCAGCGAGGGGTCGGCGAATTCGTCGCGGCGTTCGATCAGGCCGGCATCAGCAACGTGCTGAAGGTTGCCCCCCCAACGGCGAATGGATCGACTTATAGGCGGCCCTCGACGCGCAATTCCGGATGCACCCAGTCCGGTGAGCGGCGTTCCTTGAACGAGCGGAAGCCTTCGATGGCCTCCGCGTCGGCCAGGCTGGCGGTCATGCCGATGCGGTCATAGAGGCCCAGGTAATTGTCGATGCTGGACTTGATGACTCCGCGGGCGCGCGGTGCGCTCCGACAGCATTGCGCCAGTATGTCTTTCGCCGCTTCCAGCAGGCCCTCATGCGGCACCACCCTGGTGACCAGGCCCCAGTCGAGGGCTTCCACCGCGGTGAGCACCCGCCCGGTGAACATCAGGTCGCGGGTGCGCACCGGACCGATGACGCGGGTGAGCATCTGACTGTAGTAGGTGTCGGCGTAGCCGCGGAACAGCTCGGGCACCCGGAAGGTCGCCCGATCGCTGACCACCGACAGGTCGCTGCACAACGCGATCTGAAATCCGCCGCCCTGGCACAGCCCGTTGACCGCGGAGACGATGGGCTTGCCCGAGGTGCGCACCGCGTCGAACGGGGTCACGTCCATGCCCAGCGCCGAACCGAAGGTGATCCAGTTGTCCTCGCCTCCCCCGCCGCCCATGTCACCGCCGGGCGCGAAGACGTCGCCGGTTCCGGTGAGCACCAGCCCGGCCAGATCCGGGTCCTCGTTGAGACGTCCTACCGCATAACGGATTCCGAAATACATCGCGGGGCTCAGCGCGTTGCGTGCTTGGGGCCGGTCGATGGTGCACACCGCGATCGGCCCCTGGCGCTCGAAGCGCAGGTACGGTGTGCCCAGCCAATCGCCTTCGGGTGGACGGGGGGTGCTCTGCGGTGTCTGCGCCACGGGACTCCTCTCGGGTCGGCGTCGCCGCGGATGCGTCGCGCCGCAACGCCGCTACTGTAGCGCTTACGGTATCCGCGGGGCAGGCCGCCTACGCGTGGGGCAGGACGCCTACACGTAAGGCAGCGTGGCCGTCTCGGCGGTCGCGGCCGCATCGGCCAGCACCGTGGCGAGTCTGGTCTGCAGGGTGGACGTGGTGTCCCCGACCGGCTTATCGCAGAACCTGCAGAGTGTCTTGAAGTTCGGCTGTTCGTCTTCGTCCGGCCAGAACCGGCGCGGGCCCACCTGAGCCCCGGGGTCGAACTGCACCGACTGATGCGGAGCGTCTTTGAGGAGCCTGCCGACGGGATGACTTTGCGGGCATTCGAGTTTCAGCATGCCGACGCCCTCTTGATTGGCGACCACGATTTACCGTCCTCTCTGGTGCGCTGTCAGTGCAGGATCTGCGCGAGCTTGCGCCATCGCCGATGCCGGTGGCGGAACATGACCCGGACGAAGGCGCGGGTCAGCAGCCCGTGCAGGCCGTCGTCGGTTTCGATCTCGTCGGTATAGCGGCAGCTGCGCTCGTCGAGGGGTTCGAACGTCAGTGGGTGATTGCAGGTGTGCACGGG
>NZ_LZTA01000098.1 GCF_001665875.1 Mycobacterium sp. 852002-40037_SCH5390672 | reverse complement strand
TGGTGGGGATTTGATGACCGCCGGCGAGTCTCCTCGCCGCTGGCACCTACCGGACGCCCGCGTTGCGTCCGCGTCACGGTGCTGTCCCCACTGGTCGCATCCTGTCCGCCGGCCGCCGATCCGACACACCGAATATAATCGGACGATCAATTTCCTTGACGTTGTTGGCGCGAGGTGCGCGGTGCGTGACGAACGGACCGGTGGCGGGGACTGCGCGGTATGACCGTCAAGGCGTCGCAGTTGGGCCGGCCGGTGGGGGCCGACGGTGAGCAGACGCGCGCCCGGATCATCACCGCGGCGATGCGCTGTGTAGCCGAGGCGGGCTACGCCCGGGCGACGATTCGTGAGATCGCTCGCGCGGCCGACATGACCAGCGGCAGCCTGTATCACTACTTTCCGAACAAGTCCGCGTTGCTCGAGGCCGCGGTGGCGGCGCGAACCGACGTCGCGGTTCCCCGACTGCGGCGGGCGGCCGCCCGCCCGGGCACCGCGGTCACGCG
>NZ_LZTA01000097.1 GCF_001665875.1 Mycobacterium sp. 852002-40037_SCH5390672 | reverse complement strand
TCGTACTTCTCGACGGCCCGTTTGAGCGCGCCGCCCCAGCCGCAACCGATGTCCAGCAGCGTCATCCCGGGCTCGAGGTTCAGCTTGCCCAGCGCCAGGTCGAACTTCGCAATTTGGGCCTCTTCGAGGGTCATGTCATCGCGCTCGAAGTAGGCGCAGCTGTAGGTCTGAGTGGGATCCAGGAACAGCCGGAAGAAGTCGTCGGACAAGTCGTAATGGGCTTGCACGTTTCCAAAATGCGGCGTGAGCTGCACAGACATCTCGACATGAGCCTTTCTCTATACGCGGGGGACAGGGGTAGACAACCAACGACAACGACAACCCCGCGATGTCCCCCAGACACTCCCATGCATGTTAATCCCTGCGGGGATTCGAGTTGTCCTCCCCAAGGCGCGTCCTACCCTCACACGGGACGGGGGTAATTCCCAAAAGGGCCGTCGCGCACTGGTTCATTTAGAGGCTGGACCCGTCGTCGAGCTCTCGGGGCGGCACGATCGGCGACGGGTGGGGTTCCTCGCGGAATTTCTCCAGCGATCCGCCGACTTCGACGATTCCCTTGAGGGCATTCCAGCTCAGCATGGTCAGGTAGTCGATCAACTCGTCGCGACTCATTCGCGGGTACGACATCCAGGAGTGGGTGGCCAACTGCACGCCGCCGACGATCAAATACGCCCACGGTTCCGCACCGCCGGTGTCCATCCCGGCGTGTTGCATGCGCCGGCGCATCAGGACCGCGAGCATGCGCGCGATGATGCGCTCGGAGTCGGCAATGACTTTGCTCTTGCTGCCTGAGCTGTTGGACATCACGAACCGGTACGGCTCGGGTTCATTCGCGACGGTTTCGACGTACACGCGGATGACCTCGCGGGTCAGGTCGAAGCCGTCGAGGTTAGACGTAAGCGCCGCAGCCATATTGGGAATCAGGGTGGTTTGGGTGAACCGCATCATCACGGCCGTCGTCAGGTCGTTCTTGTCCACGAAGTAGCGGTACAGCACCGTTTTGGAGACCCCGATCTCGGCCGCGATCTCGTCCATGCTCAGCGCGCCACCCAGTCGGCGAATCGCGTCGATCGTGCCGTCGACCAGTTCGTTACGGCGCTCCACTTTGTGTTGATGCCAGCGCCGCTTGCGCCCATCCATTTTGACGCTCACAGCCGTGATTTGCTCTGCCACTGTCGCCGATTTCCCATTCCCTAGACGCCCTTGATCTTACGGCGTGGGGGTCGGTTTCTTGTCCTGGCCGGGCATCGGTGAGACGTCGCGAACAGTGTCGTCACACCAAATGGCGGGAAAGATAGATGATGGAGTGGTGGCACATCGAGCCTCGGTGAGAGGCGAAGCGTCGGGCCCGCCGGAGGCGAGGCCCGATTCGGCGACGCCGTTGAGCGCCGCCCGCCCGGGTCGCGCGTCTTTTGCCGAGTCTTTCGCGGGCGCCGATCCCGAGGCCGACGCGCAGCGCCGGGTGGGGCTGCGCCGGATGAAAATGGTGGCACTGAGTTTCCTGATCGGTGCCACCGGCGTGTTCCTCGCCTGCCGGTGGGCCCAGGCGCATGCCGGCCTGGGCGCCTGGGTGGGGTATGTCGGCGCCGCCGCCGAGGCCGGGATGGTGGGCGCCCTGGCGGACTGGTTCGCCGTGACCGCGCTGTTCAGGCACCCGCTGGGCATTCCCATCCCGCACACCGCGATCATCAAGCGCAAGAAAGATCAGCTGGGCGAGGGTCTCGGCACGTTCGTACGGGAGAACTTCCTGTCGCCGGAGGTCGTCGAAACCAAGCTGCGCGACGCCCAGGTGTCCGGCAGGCTCGGTAAGTGGCTGTCGGAAGCCGAACATGCCGAGCGGGTGGCGAGCGAGACGGCCACGGCGCTGCGGGTGCTGGTCGAACTGTTGCGCGACGAGGACGTCCAGCAGGTGATCGATCGGATGATCGTGCGCCGCATCGCCGAACCGCAGTGGGGTCCGCCAGTGGGCCGCGTGCTGGCCACCTTGCTGGCCGAGCACCGCCAGGAGGCGCTGATCCAGTTGCTGGCCGACCGGGCTTTTCAGTGGTCGCTGAAGGCCGGCGAGGTCATTCAGCGGGTGGTCGAGCGTGACTCACCGACGTGGTCGCCACGCTTCGTCGACCATCTCGTCGGCGACCGCATCCACCGCGAGTTGATGGACTTCACCGACAAGGTGCGTCGCAACCCGGACCACGAATTGCGCCGATCGGCCACCCGCTTCCTGTTCGACTTCGCCGATGACCTGCAACACGACCCGGACACCATCGCGCGTGCCGATGCGATCAAAGAACAACTGATGGCGCGCGACGAGATCGCCAACGCCGCCGCGACCGCGTGGAAGACGCTGAAACGGCTGGTGCTCGAGGGTGTGGATGACCCGTCCAGCACGCTGCGTACCCGGATCGCCGACACCGTGGTCCGCATTGGGGAATCGCTGCGCGACGACGCCGACCTGCGCGACAAGGTGGACAACTGGCTGGTCCGGGCGGCTCAGCATCTGGTTTCGCAGTACGGGGTGGAAATCACAGCGATCATCACCGACACGATCGAGCGCTGGGACGCCGAGGAGGCCAGCCGGCGCATCGAATTGCACGTTGGCCGTGACCTGCAATTTATCCGGATCAACGGGACCGTGGTCGGTTCGTTGGCCGGCTTGGCGATCTACGCCGTAGCGCAGCTGCTGATCTAGCGGATTTTCTAGGGGTGCTAACAAGTGCTTGCAATAGCAAGCACTTGTAGTAGTCTGGGGCTCGTCAAGATCAGTCATCCGACCAGGAGCACGCCATGACGCCCGAGGAGAAGCTCTCCGCCAAGGTGTCCAACGCTGCCTCCGACATGGCCTCTGACATCGGCAGTTTCATCCGTAGCCAGCGTGAACTCGCGCAGGTGTCGGTGCGCCAACTCGCCGAAAAATCCGGGGTCAGCAATCCATATCTGAGCCAGGTGGAGCGTGGATTGCGTAAGCCCTCCGCCGATGTCTTGAACCAGATCGCGAAGGCCCTCCGGGTTTCCGCCGAGGTTCTCTATGTGCGCGCCGGAATTCTCGAGCCAAGTGACAAAAGTCAGGTGCGAGACGCCATCGTCACCGACACTGCGATCACCGAGCGCCAAAAGCAAATTCTGCTCGACATCTACACGTCCTTCACCCAGCAAAACGAATCGATCCAAGAGGAGTGTTCGACCGAATCCGACAACGAGTGATCAGTCCGCTCGACGCGGCGCCGTAACGATCTGTGCTGCAGGTTTACCCCAGAAAGCGGACTTTCCCCATCGCGGTAGCGAGTTGGTGATGTATAGACGGCCGGCCGTCGTGGTTACCCAACGGGGAGGACCTACCGGTTCCAGCTGAATTGCTGGACGAATCGCCCCGGCACTGGCGGCCCCAGTTGCGAAGGAGACGTTTGCACCTAACTTCTCGACCAGACAGCTAAAACACCGAATAAGACCTAGCGAAAACACACCATGAAAGGACAAACCATGGCGGAAAACACGAACATTGAAGACTTGCGGGCTCCGTTGCTCGCAGCCCTTGGCGCGGCCGACCTGGCCTTGGCCACCGTCAACGACCTGATCGCCGGCCTGCGGGAGCGCGCTGAAGAGACTCGCGCCGAGACCCGCACCCGGGTCGGGGAGCGCCGCGCGCGCCTGACCAAGCTTCAGGAAGACCTGCCCGAGCAGTTCACCGAGCTGCGCGACAGGTTCACCACCGACGAGTTACGCAAGGCCGCCGAGGGCTATCTGGAGGCCGCGACCAGCCGGTACAGCGAGCTGGTCGAGCGTGGCGAGGCTGCCCTGCAGCGGCTGCGTAGCCAGACCGCCTTCGAGGACGCTTCCGCGCGTGCCGAGGGCTACGTCGACCAGGCCGTGGAGCTGACGCAGGAAGCCCTCGGCACCGTCGCATCGCAGACCCGCGCGGTCGGCGAGCGCGCCGCCAAGCTGGTTGGCATCGAGCTGCCGGGCAAGACCGAAGCGTCAGTCAAGAAGGCTCAGAAGGCCGTGAATGCTCCGGCCAAGAAGGCCCCGGCCAAGAAGGCGCCGGCCAAGAAGGCTCCGGCCAAGAAGGCCGCCGCCAAGAAGGTCACCCAGAAGTAGGTCAGACACTCCCACGCCGTTCGGCTCCGAGTCACCTTCGGGTGGCTCGGAGTCGACGTTTTGGAGGGTGCCCGCATACGCTTAAGGCGTGAGCCACCTCGTGGGAACTGTCATGTTGGTCTTGCAGATCGCCGTCTTGGTCACGGCGATCTACGCGTTCGTGCATGCCGCGCTGCAACGACCCGACGCCTATACCGCCGCCGAAAAGCTGACCAAGCCGGTGTGGTTGCTGATCCTGGGAGGGGCCGTCGCCCTGACATCCATCTTGGGTTTCGTTTTCGGCGTGCTCGGAATGGCAATCGCGGCGTGTGCTGCCGGCGTGTATCTGGTCGACGTGCGGCCCAAACTGCTTGAGATACAAGGTAAGTCGCGCTAGCGGAATGAATGCCCTGCTGACGGCGCCGGTCGTGGCGCTCGTCGCCTTGTCCTGCCCAATCCCGCACGCAGTCGCTGACCCCTACCCCGGCGGCGGAGCGGCGGATCCGCCCGCCCCGTCCCCGCCGTATGTCGAGCGCACCCAGTGGGCGCAGTGGCAGGGCCGAAGCAGCCTGCGCGTCTTCCCTTCGCCGGCCGGCCGGACCGCCTCGAGAATCCCCGCGACCATGGCCCTGGCCGACGAGGCCTGGGGCGAAGTACTCGCCTTGTCCCCGGACGCAGACACTGCGGGCATGCGCGCGCAGTTCCTCTGCCACTGGCAGTTCGCCGAACTCGCCCAACCCGGCAAGGTCAGCTGGAACCTGGAGCCGTGGCGACCCGTCGTCGACGACGCCGACATGGTCGCCTCCGGCTGCAATCCCGGCGGTCCGGAAGAATCCTTCTAATGGCAACCCAACCCGGCCGGGCGCAGTTGGCGGCGGTCGTCGACCACACGCTGCTCAAACCCGACGCGACCGACGCCGACGTGGCCGCCCTGGTCGCCGAAGCGGCCGAACTGGGCGTCTACGCCGTATGCGTCTCACCCTCGATGGTTCCCGTCGCTCTGCAGGCGGGCACCGGCGTACGGGTGGCCGCCGTGGCGGGTTTTCCCTCCGGCAAGCACCTCCCGGCGGTGAAGGCGCACGAAGCGGCCCTGGCCGTGGCGTCCGGTGCCTGCGAGATCGACATGGTCATCGATGTCGGGGCGGCGCTGGCCGGCGACGTCGCCGCGGTGCGCTCGGACGTCCACGCGGTGCGCAGCGCGATCGGTGGCACCGTGCTCAAGGTGATCGTGGAGTCGGCGGCGCTGTTGGCGCTCGCGGGCGAGCCCACCCTGGAGCAGGTGTGCCGCGCCGCCGAAGACGCCGGCGCCGACTTCGTCAAGACGTCAACCGGGTTTCATCCGGCGGGCGGCGCATCCGTGCGCGCGGTCGCGCTGATGGCCGAGACGGTCGGCGGGCGCCTCGGGGTGAAGGCCAGCGGCGGCATCCGCACGGCCGCGGACGCGCTGGCGATGCTGGATGCCGGCGCCACCCGACTGGGGCTGTCGGGCACCCGGGCAGTGCTCGACAGCCTTGGTTGACGAACCAGGCGCTCGCCCGTCAGAGGTTGGCGAAGCAGGGGTCGTTGTCGTTGCCGGTGGGAATCGTGGCGTTCCGCGTTGAGAAGTGGCTTGTCACACCGGAATCGGTGACCTGCACGCTGTCGGCGTGGATGCCCAACGGGTAGTTCTTGGTCAGGTTCGAGGTGAAGTCGTCCAGCGTCGACTGCACGGACTCCTTGGGCATCGTGAAACCGAGCGCATTGAAACTGACGATCTGCAGCTGCAACCCGGTACCCGACACCACCGGCTTGGCCGTGATGTTGTCCAACATGCCCTTCAACTCGATGGTGCCGTCGGCGGGATGAGTGGTCACGGTATTGGTGACGAACGGACCCAGAACCGGGATCGCATTCTGCACCGACTGCTTGATGCCGTCACTGGTCCAGCTGATGGTGGCATCCAGTGCGCCGATGGTGCCCTTGGAGTTAGCCGTCGAATTGAGCCGGACGTCGTTGATGTTGATCGAGAGCTTCATGCCCTTGGCATCGCGGATGTTGTTGCCGGCCGTCTGGACCGAGATGTTGGTGTAGTGCTTGGTGGCCTGCTGCCACAGCATCAGGGGCGTCACCCCGAAGGACGCGGTGGCCTGATCCTTGACCTCGCACGCCACCGCCTGAGCGACCTTGGAGTCCGCGACGTGGCGCACGTAGAGCTCGGCCCCGATGAGCCCGGCGATGATCAGCGCGAACACGATGACGAAGATCAGCAGCACGGAGACCGGGTCACGGCCGAAGCGGCGCTTCTTTTTCCCCGGCGTCGCGTCATCGCCGGGTTGAGCGGCCAGCCGCTCGGTCGGACCGGCGGGCGGGGTCGGCGGCGGCGGGTAGCCGGGCTGCTGCATGTTCGGCTGGGGAGTCCCGAATCGCTCCGTCTGACCCGGCGGGGGACCGGGAGCGGGCGGCGGCGGAGGGACGTGCCCCGGGCCGCCGGTGCTTATCCGCTCGGTCGGCCGCTCGGTGGGCGGCTGGCCGAAGGGGCCCTGGTTAGCGGGACGGGCCCACTTCGACGGGTCCGGGTTCGGTGGTCCTTGCGGGTTCGTCACCCGACCGATTCTGCCCTATCAACCTGAGCAAAGTCCGAGCGGTTGCTCAGGACTGCGATGCTCTTGCGGGCCTCGGTGACCCTATCGACGTCGATGTCGGCCACCACGAGCTGCGGCTGCGAGCCGGCCGACGCGACGACCTGGCCCAGCGGCGAGGCCACCAGGCTGCCCCCGACTCCGGTCGGTGCTCCCGACCCGGACCCATAAGCATCACCGGGATCCGCCTGAGCGGCCGCCGCGACGTAGCTCATCGAATCGAGCGCGCGGGCGCGCGCCAGCAGCGTCCACTGGTCGAGTTTGCCCGGACCCGAGCCCCAGGACGCGCACACGGCGATCACCTGGGCGCCGCGGCGGGCCAGCTCGGTGTAGAGCGCCGGAAAGCGAACGTCATAGCAAATGGTCAACCCGACCCCTACGCCGTCGACCGTGATCACCACCGGGTCGTGGCCCGGCGCGACCGTGCGCGATTCGGTGAAGCCGAAGGCGTCGTAGAGGTGGATCTTGTCGTAGTGGGCGTCTTCGTCCGGGCCGGCCGCGATCAGCGTGTTTTTCACCCTCCCGTCGTCGGACGGGGTGAACATGCCGGCGACGACGGTGACGTTGGAGTCGGCCGCGACGCGGCGCACCCCGTCGGCCCAGCGGCCGTCGACCGGCTCGGCGACGGGGCCCAACGGCACACCGAACCGGCACATGGTCGCCTCGGGGAACACCACCAGCTTCGCCCCCGCGTCGGCGGCCCGGCGGCTGTATTCGTCCACCAGCTGCAGGTTTGCTGCCGGGTCGGTGCCGCTGAGGATCTGCGCCAAGGCGATTCGCATGAGCGCCAGCTTAGGCCCGGCGACGATGCGCGCCGCTGCGGCGGCGCGGGGAGGAGCTGGGCGATCCAGCTTAGGCCCGGCGACGGGCGAAAGCCTCAGGCCGGTTTGGCGATCCACTCCGTGGTGAAGCGCTGTTCGGCGGCGACGACTTCGGCCAGCCGGGTGCCGATGAAGTTCTCCAGCTTGCCGCCGATGATCGGGACGCGCACCTGAACGGTGGCGCGGAACGTCAGCCGTGCGCCGCCGGCCTCTTTGGGTTCCAGGACGGCGGTGCCCGCGAGATTCACCGGCGCATCCAGAATCGAACCCACCACCGACCCCGACGCGGCCCCGCCGGTGACCGGCCCCCATCGCTCCTCGCGCCGGATACGCAGGTCACCGCTGTGCAGCTGCGTGACCATTCCCGGCAGCTTGTCGCTGCGGATCACCTGCAGCGTGACAACCTCGACGGTGTCCTCGTCACCGGACTCGCCGCCGACCCGCATCGCCTCCAGCGTGGCGACGTCGACGCCGGATCCGGCCAGCCTGGCCCGCCAGTAATTCGCATCGGTGAAGGCGCGGTGCACCTCGTCAACACTGCCGTCGTAATCGGCCGACAAGTCGAATGAACGCGGCATAGCAGGTCAGGCTACCGTTACGGGCCATGAAATCCAGCGGTGCCGGTTCGGAGTTCGCCGGTGCGCCGGTGGCCGACGCGGCGCCATTGGCGCCACTGACCACGCTGCGCGTCGGACCGACCGCGCGTCGCCTGATCACCTGCACGACCAGCGAGCAGGTCATCGCCACTTTGGCGCAGCTGGACGCCGAAACGGCTGGCATGCAACACGACTCGGTGCTGGTCTTCGCCGGTGGCTCGAACCTGGTGATCTCCGACGCACTGACCGACCTGACCGCGGTGCGGCTGGCCAATGACGGCATCACCGTCGAGGGCAACCTGGTCCGCGCCCAGGCCGGCGCGGTATGGGACGACGTCGTGGTCAAAGCCATCGAGCACGGCCTCGGCGGACTGGAATGCCTATCCGGCATCCCCGGGTCGGCCGGGGCCACCCCGGTGCAGAACGTCGGGGCCTACGGCGCGGAGGTCGCCGACACCATCACCCGGGTCCGGGTGCTCGATCGCGGTAGCGGCGAGGTGCGCTGGGTGCCGGGCAGCGAGCTGGGCTTCGGCTACCGCACCAGTGTCTTCAAACGCGGCGGCGACAGTGGGCTCGAAATCCCTTCTGTCGTACTGGAAGTGGAGTTCGCGCTGGACGCATCCGGGCGCAGCGCGCCGTTGCGCTACGGCGAGCTGGCGGCCGAGTTGAACATGGTCGGCGGCGAGCGCGCCGACCCACAAGCCGTCCGCGACGCGGTGCTGGCCTTGCGGGCGCGCAAGGGCATGGTGCTCGACCCGGCCGATCACGACACCTGGAGCGTGGGTTCGTTCTTCACCAACCCGGTGGTTACCCCGGAGGTCTACCAGCGGCTGGCCGCCGCCGTCGACGGGCCGGTCCCGAACTACCCGGCGCCCGACGGCGTCAAGCTGGCCGCCGGCTGGCTGGTGGAGCGGGCCGGCTTTGGCAAGGGCTATCCGGATCCTGATCCGGACGGCCTCGAAAAGCCCTGCCGGCTGTCCACCAAGCACGCGTTGGCACTGACCAACCGCGGCGGTGCCACCTCCGAAGACGTAATAGCGCTGGCCCGCACCATCCGCGACGGCGTGCAGGCTGTGTTTGGCATCACATTGTTCCCCGAACCGGTCCTGCTTGGCTGCAGGCTGTAGCTGCAACTTTTGCCGACGCGCGGACCGGCATCGATTTGTCGTGTCCGGACTCGCCGATTTTCCCCGGTATCTTTGACTTTCGTGACCCCGTCCAGCGCCCCGCGGCCGTTCAGCCGGCGTGCGGCTTTGGCGACCCTGGGATTGGGCGTGTTTGCCCCCAACGTGTTGGCCGCGTGCGGCGGCACGGCCGCGAGACAAGCCGAGAAGAAAGAGCAGCCGGCGCCGCAGCTCAAGTACCAGCCCGCCAATGCGGCCGAGAACGTGGTGCCGATCGCTGCGGTGAGCGTCGAGGTGAACGACGGCTGGTTCCAGCACGTCACGTTGTCGAATTCGTCGGGCAAGGCCGTCGCCGGCGCCTTCAACCAGGACCGCACCGTCTATACGACCTCCGAGCCGCTGGGCTACGACCAGACCTACACCTGGAGCGGCTCGGCCGTCGGGCACGACGGCAAGGCGGTCCCGGTGGCGGGCAAGTTCACCACGGTGTCTCCCACCAAGAAGATCGGCGGAGCCTTCCAGCTGGCCGACGGCCAGACCGTCGGGATCGCGGCGCCGATCATCATCCAGTTCGACGCGCCGATCACCGACAAGGCGGCCGTCGAAAAGGCGCTCGTCGTCACCACGACCCCGCCCGTCGAGGGCAGCTGGGCCTGGTTGCCCGACGAGGCGGCCGGTGCCCGGGCGCACTGGCGCACCCGCGAGTACTACCCGGCAGGCGCCACGGTCAACGTCGAGGCCAAGCTCTACGGCCTGCCGTTCGGGGACAACTCCTACGGTGCCGACGACATCTCGCTGAACATCCAGATCGGTCGCCGGCAGGTGGTCAAAGCCGAGGTCTCGTCGCACCGCATCCAGGTGATCCGCGACGAGGGCGTCATCATGGACTTTCCGTGCAGCTACGGCGAGGCCGACAAGGCGCGCAACGTCACCCGCAACGGCATCCACGTGGTCAGCGAGAAGTATGCCGACTTCTACATGTCCAACCCGGCCGCCGGCTACAGCCACGTGCACGAACGCTGGGCGGTGCGGATCTCCAACAACGGGGAGTTCATCCACGCCAACCCGGCGAGTTCCGGTGCCCAGGGCAACACCAACGTCACCAACGGCTGCATCAACCTGTCGACAGGCGACGCCGAACAGTACTTCCAATCGGCGATCTACGGCGACCCGGTCGAAGTGACCGGCAGCACCATCCAGCTGTCCTACTCTGACGGCGACATCTGGGACTGGGCCGTGGACTGGGACACCTGGGTGGCCATGTCCGCGCTGCCGCCCCCGACCGCGCGCCCGCCGTCAACGCAGATTCCGGTCACCGCCCCAGTCACGCCGTCCAACGCACCGACCCTGTCGGGCACTCCGACGACGACAACCTCGACGAGCGCGGCGCCGGCTAGCCCCGGCGGCTGAACCGCGAGGTCGTCGCCTGGTCGCGTGGCTTCATCACGATCAAGTCCAGATCGACGTGCGACGGCCGCGAGGCGACGAACCCGATCACCTCGGCCACATCGTCGGCGACCAGCGGGGTGATGCCGGTGTAGACGGTCTCCGCGCGTTGTTGATCGCCGTCGAAGCGGACCAATGAAAATTCCGTCTCGACCGCACCCGGTGCGATCTCGGTCAGCCGCACCGGCTTGCCCAACAGCTCGCCGCGCAGCGTGCGGTGCAGCGCTGCCTGGCCGTGTTTGGCCGCCGTGTACCCGGCGCCTCCGTCGTAAACCTCAAGCGCCGCAACGGAAGTGACGGTGATGATCAGCCCGTCGCCGGAATCGATCAGCTTGGGCAACAACGCCCGGGTGACCCGCAGCGTGCCGATCACATTGGTCTCCCACATCCACCGCCAGTGCTCGAGGTCGGCATCGGCGACCGGCGCCAGGCCCCGGGCGCCGCCTGCGTTGTTGACCAACACATCGACCCGGCCCAATTTGCTCGCCAATGTTTCGACCGCCGCCTCATCTGTGACATCGGCCACAACCGCGGTACCGCCGATTTCACTGGCCAGGGCCTGAATCCGGTCCGCCCGGCGCGCCACTGCGACGACGTGAAAGCCCTGCGCAGCCAGGATTCGCGCGGTTGCTGCGCCGATCCCGGAGCTGGCCCCGGTGATTACTGCGACTCGTTCATTCCTGCCAGTTTTAACCATCGAAACAACCTTAATGAACGTGCTAGATTTTGCGTGTGCTCCTTAGCGCCCTGTCCAACACCACGACCACCGCGTGTCTTTGCGCGGCGGGTGCGTGTTGTTGCTGCGCATTTTGCCGCTCCTGACCCAGCCAGGTGTGGCCAAGACGGCCAGCAAAAATCGGACAAAAAGGACGCTCGTGCGCACGAATACCCTCACCCATACCCATCATTCGCCCAGCCGTGCCGTCGGGCACTTGCCGGGCCAAAAGGGCCACCGCTCGGTGCGCCGGCAGATCGTGCCGCCGGCGCTGTACATCCCCGACTCCGCGGCGGCCTCCGTCTTCCGGGCCGTCCGGCTGCGTGGCCCCGTCGGCCGTGACGTCATCGCCGGCGTCACCTCGCTGAGCATCGCCACGGTCAACCGCCAGGTCATCGCGCTACTGGAAGCCGGTCTGCTGCGAGAGCGGGCCGACCTGGCCGTCTCCGGGGCGATCGGCCGCCCGCGCGTGCCGGTGGAGGTCAACCACGAGCCGTTCGTGACGCTGGGCATCCACATCGGTGCGCGAACCACCAGCATCGTGGCCACCGACCTGTTCGGCCGCACCCTCGACACGGTCGAGACCCCGACGCCGCGTAACCCGGCCGGCCCCGCCCTTGCGACGCTGGCCGACAGCGCCCGCCGCTACCTGCGGCGCTGGCATCGTCGGCGGCCGCTGTGGGTTGGCGTCGCCATCGGTGGCACCGTCGACAGCGCCACCGGCCAGGTGGACCATCCGCGGTTGGGCTGGCGGCAGGCCCCGGTCGGACAGGTGCTGGCCGATGCATTGGGGTTGCCGGTGTCGGTCGCCTCGCACGTCGACGCCATGGCCGGCGCCGAGCTGCTGTTGGGCATGCGGCGTTTCCTGCCCAGCTCGCCGACCAGCCTGTACGTCTACGCCCGCGAGACCGTGGGATATGCGCTGGTGATCGGCGGACGGGTGCACGTGCCGGCCAGCGGCCCGGGCACCATCGCAACCTTGCCGGTGCACTCTGAGCTGCTCGGCGGCACCGGACAGCTGGAGTCCACCGTCAGCGATGAATCCGTCGTGGCCGTGGCCCGCCAGCTGCGCATCTTGCCGTTTGCCCCGGCGAACCGCCCCAACGGATCCGCCACCGGCATCTCCGATCTGTTGCGGGTGGCACGAGCCGGCAACCAGCAGGCCAAGGACCTGCTCGCCGAGCGGGGCCGCGTGCTCGGTGAGGCGGTGGCGCTGCTGCGCGACATGCTCAACCCCGACGAATTGGTGGTTGGCGGCCAGGCTTTCACCGAGTACCCCGAGGCGATGGAGCACGTCGAGGCGGCGTTCGTCGAACGCTCCGTGCTGGGGCCCCGCGACATCCGCCTCACCGCCTTCGGTAACCGGGTGCAGGAGGCCGGCGCGGGAACCGTCTCGCTGTCCGCGCTGTATGCCGACCCGTTGGGTGCGATGCGGCGCGCTGGGGCGCTGGATGCCCGGCTGCATGAGGTGGCCCGCGACGAGTCGTCCGCCTGACCGGACTCCGTGTCCGGCGCGCTTGGGGTGGTCGGCGCGCCATCCTGTAAAGATGACAGGGTGCGCCACGATGACGTTTTCCGGCTGAATGAACCGCGCCGGGTCGCAGTGTTGGCCGTCCATACCTCACCACTGGCCCAGCCTGGTACCGGCGACGCGGGCGGCATGAACGTCTATGTGCTGCAAACCGCGCTGCACCTTGCGCGGCGTGGCATCGAGGTGGAGATCTTCACGCGGGCGACCGCGTCCGCCGATCCGCCGGTCGCGCGGGTGGCGCCCGGGGTGCTGGTCCGCAACGTGGTGGCGGGGCCGTTCGAGGGCCTGGACAAATACGATCTGCCCACCCAGCTGTGTGCGTTCGCGGCCGGGGTGTTGCGCGCCGAGGCCTCGCACGAGCCGGGCTATTACGACATCGTGCACTCGCACTATTGGCTTTCCGGGCAGGTCGGTTGGCTGGCGCGCGACCGTTGGGCGGTGCCGTTGGTGCATACCGCGCATACGCTTGCCGCGGTCAAGAATGCGGCGCTGGCCGACGGGGATTCGCCCGAGCCGCCGTTGCGTACGGTCGGCGAGCAGCAGGTTGTCGACGAGGCGGACCGTCTGATCGTCAACACCGATGACGAAGCCAACCAACTGATCTCGATTCACCATGCCGACCCGGCGAGGATCGACGTCGCCCATCCCGGAGTGGATCTCGACGTGTTTCGCCCCGGCGATCGCAGGGCCGCCCGGGCCGCATTGGGCCTCCCGATCGACGAAGACATCGTGGCGTTCGTCGGGCGGATCCAGCCGTTGAAGGCGCCCGACATCGTGTTGCGCGCCGCGGCAAAATTGCCCGGGGTGCGCATCGTCGTGGCTGGCGGACCCTCGGGGAGTGGCTTGGCATCTCCGGACGGATTGGCCCGTCTGGCAGGCGAACTCGGTATCACCGAGCGCGTGACGTTCCTGCCCCCGCAGTCGCGCCCGAATCTGGCGACGTTGTTCCAGGCGGCCAATCTGGTTGCGGTGCCCAGCTATTCGGAGTCGTTCGGTCTGGTCGCCCTCGAGGCGCAGGCCTGCGGGACGCCGGTGGCGGCGGCCGCGGTCGGCGGACTTCCGGTGGCCGTGCGGGACGGGGTGACCGGCACGCTGGTCGCCGGGCACGACGTCGAGCAGTGGGCCGATGCCCTGGGCCGGCTGCTGCGTTTGCCTGCGCCGCAAGCCGACGCGATGGCCCGCGCGGCCGCCGCGCATGCGGCCACGTTCTCCTGGGATCACACCACCGACGCGCTGTTGGCCAGCTATCGGCGCGCGATCCGCGAATACACCGCCGAGCGCCGCGGAGTGGGCGCATGACATCTTCCGCCGGCGACGATGCAGAGCGAAGCGATGCGGAGGAGCGGCGCATCGATTCCGCCGGCGACGATGCAGAGCGAAGCGATGCGGAGGAGCGGCGCATCAATGCCGCGACGGTGAGCCAGGTGATCGAGGACGCCCTGCAGGCCAGTGGGCTGAATTACTCGGAACATGCTGGGGCACACGGTGGTCCGCCCGGAGTGGTGGTGGAGCTGCCCGGCGAGCGCAAGCTCAAGACCAACACCATCCTCAGCGTCGGGGAGCATTCGGTGCGGGTCGAGGCCTTTGTGTGCCGCAAGCCCGACGAGAACCACGAAGGCGTCTACCGCTTTCTGCTCAAGCGCAACCGCCGCCTCTATGGCGTGGCCTACACGCTCGACAACGTCGGGGACATCTATCTGGTGGGCCGCATGTCGCTGGCATCGGTGGATGCCGACGAGCTCGACCGAGTGCTCGGGCAAGTGCTCGAAGCGGTGGATTCGGACTTCAACACGTTGCTGGAGTTGGGTTTTCGCTCGTCCATCCAGAAAGAGTGGGAGTGGCGGGTGTCTCGCGGTGAGTCGCTGAAGAACCTGGAGGCCTTCGCCCACCTGATCGACGAAGACGACGACGAATAGGGCCGTGAGAGACTAACCGGCATGGGTGACAACGCCACGCTGGTACTGCTTCGCCACGGCGAAAGCGAATGGAACTCGCTGAACCTCTTCACCGGTTGGGTCGACGTCGGCCTCACCGAAAAGGGCCGGACCGAAGCCGTGCGCAGTGGCGAGTTGCTGATCGAGAACAACCTGTTGCCCGACATCGTCTACACGTCGCTGCTGCGCCGGGCCATCTCCACCGCGCACCTGGCGCTGGACGCCGCCGACCGGCTGTGGATTCCAGTACGGCGCACCTGGCGGCTCAACGAACGCCATTACGGGGCGCTGCAGGGGCTGGACAAGGCCGAGACGAAGGCCCGCTACGGCGACGAGCAGTTCATGGCCTGGCGGCGCAGCTATGACACGCCGCCCCCGCCCATCGAGCAGGGCAGCACCTACAGCCAGGACACCGATCCCCGCTACGCCGACATCGGTGGCGGCCCGCTCACCGAATGCCTGGCCGACGTGGTCGTGCGCTTCCTGCCGTATTTCACCGACGTCATCGTCCCAGATCTGCGCAGCGGCAAGACGGTGCTCATCGTGGCGCACGGCAACTCACTGCGGGCCCTGGTCAAGCACCTCGACCAAGTGTCCGACGACGAGATCGCCGGATTGAACATCCCGACCGGCATCCCGCTGCGCTACGACCTGGACGCTGACCTGCGGCCCGTGGTGCCCGGCGGCACTTATCTCGACCCGGAGGCGGCCGCCGCCGGGGCCGCCGCGGTTGCCAGCCAGGGGCGCGGCTGAGCTGGGCGTGCCCGCGCGGTTGCGCGAGTTAAAGGCCGTTTAGCCAAACATCGCATGAACGGGAGCGGAACACCTGTTGCTTATGGTGTGACTTGTCCGATTTTGGCCTCGTTCCGCTAGGGCACCGTTCAGGAAGATTTGTAGGATTTGCTATGTGACTGTGTTCTCGGCGCTGTTGCTGGCCGGGGTTTTGTCCGCGCTGGCGCTGGCCGCAGGTGTACTGGTCGGGACCCGGCTGTCACCGCGGGCGGTGCAGCGCCGCCAGCGGGTCGGCACCGAATGGACCGGGATCACCGTCGCGCAGATGCTGCAACGCATCGTGGCGCTGATGCCGCTGGGCGCGGCGGTGGTGGACGCCCATCGTGACGTCGTCTACCTCAATGACCGGGCCAAGGAGCTTGGCCTCGTGCGGGACCGTCAGCTCGATGACCAGGCCTGGGAGGCGGCGCAACAGGCCTTGACCGGCGTCGACGTCGAATTCGACCTGCGGCCTGCGAAACGGCCAGGTGGCCGGTCCGGGCTCTCGGTGCACGGGCAAGCACGGTTGCTCAGCGAAGAAGACCGCCGGTTCGCCATCGTCTTCGCCCACGATCAGTCCGACTACGCGCGGATGGAAGCGACCAGGCGCGACTTCGTGGCCAACGTCAGCCACGAGCTCAAGACCCCGGTGGGCGCCATGGCCCTGCTCGCCGAGGCCCTGCTGGCCTCGTCCGACGACTCCGAAACCGTGCGGCGGTTCGCCGAGAAGGTGCTCGTCGAAGCCAACCGGCTGGGGGACATGGTTGCCGAGCTGATCGAGCTGTCGCGGCTACAGGGTGCCGAACGACTGCCCAACGTCATCGAGGTCGATGTCGATAAGGTTGTGAGCGAAGCCATTTCGCGCCACAAGGTGGGCGCCGACAACGCCGATATCGAGGTTCGTACTGACGCGCCCAGCGGTTTGCGGGTGCTGGGCGACGAAACGCTGCTGGTCACCGCCTTGGCCAACCTGGTGTCCAATGCCATCGCCTATTCGCCGCCGGGTTCGCCGGTGTCGATCAGCCGCCGCCGCCGCGGCGAGAACATCGAGATCGCGGTGACCGACCGCGGCATCGGGATCGCCCTGGAAGACCAGGAACGAGTTTTCGAGCGGTTCTTTCGAGGGGACAAGGCGCGCTCACGCGCCACCGGCGGCAGCGGGTTGGGCCTGGCCATCGTCAAGCACGTCGCGGCCAACCACAACGGCAGCATCGGCGTGTGGAGCAAGCCCGGAACCGGATCGACATTCACTCTTTCCATTCCGGCGGCAAGGGCGTCTCATCAAGACGATGACGAATCCGAGCAATCACAGGGCCGCGACGTGCGGCCCAACCGCTCACAACGAGAGGAAGAACTAAGTCGATGACCAGTGTGCTGATCGTGGAGGACGAGGAGTCGCTGGCCGATCCGCTGGCGTTCCTACTCCGCAAGGAAGGTTTCGAGGCCACCGTGGTGACCGACGGTTCGGCCGCGCTTGCCGAGTTCGATCGGGGCGGCGCAGATATCGTGCTGCTCGACTTGATGCTGCCCGGAATGTCGGGCACCGACGTCTGCAAGCAGCTGCGTGCGCGGTCCAGCGTGCCGGTGATCATGGTGACCGCCCGCGACAGCGAGATCGACAAGGTCGTGGGCCTGGAGCTGGGTGCCGATGACTATGTGACCAAGCCGTATTCGGCGCGTGAGTTGATCGCGCGGATCCGGGCGGTGCTGCGCCGCGGCGGTGACGACGATTCCGAGATCAGCGACGGCGTGCTCGAATCCGGCCCGGTGCGGATGGACGTCGAACGCCATGTCGTTTCGGTCAATGGCGATGCGATCACCTTGCCGCTCAAGGAGTTTGACCTCCTTGAGTATCTGATGCGCAACAGCGGGCGGGTGCTGACTCGCGGACAGTTGATCGACCGGGTGTGGGGCGCTGACTACGTCGGCGACACCAAGACGCTCGACGTCCACGTCAAGCGCCTGCGGTCTAAGATCGAAGCCGACCCGGCCAACCCAGTCCACCTGGTGACGGTGCGAGGGCTGGGCTACAAGCTCGAAGGCTAGCCCGACGGCTCCGCCGGCGGCGGCCTGCCGGTGTCGAAGACAGTCCGGTCATCGTCGTTGGCGCTCAACGTGATACGCCGATGCATGTCCGCTGTCATCGGTGGAAGATCATCAAGGTCGAACCACGCGGCGGCGGTGCTCTCGTCGTCGGCCGCAAAGGGCTCCCCTGATAGCCAGTCCATCTTGAACACGTGATCCAAATATTGGGCGTGATCACCGTTGGCGTGTACGGTCGGCCGGGTCACGTGCACCCATGCCAATCTGTTGGCCCGCGCGCTCACCCCGGCTTCTTCGCGCACTTCGCGGGCCGCGCAGTCGGCCGGATTCTCTCCGGGCTCCACGATCCCCGTCACGGCCGTCCAAGCGCCATTGTCGGATCGCTTGACCAGCAACACTTTTCGGTCGCGGATCGTGACAGCCGTAATGCCGGCCAACCACAACGGCGCGTGGCCGACGGCGCGACGAAGCTCGACGATGAAATCGGGGACCGGCACCCTGCTACTCGGCGATACGAGTCGCCGGGTGCACCGCGATAAGCCCTAACTTGCTGCGCCGCTTGCACATTGCGGCCAGTTCCGAATAAGCCTTTGCGCCCAGCAACTCGGTGAGTTCGTCGGCCAGGCTTTCCCACACCTGCTTGGCGCCGACGTGGGCGGCCGGATCGCCGGTGCAGTACCAGTGCAGATCGGCGCCACCGGAACCCCAACCGCGGCGGTCGTATTCGGTGACCCAGGTCTTGAGGATCTCGGTGCCGTCGGGCCGGGTCACCCACTCCTGGCTGCGACGGATCGGCAGTTGCCAGCAGACATCGGGCTTCATGGTCAGCGGCGGCACGCCCAGCTTGAGGGCCTTGCTGTGCAGCGCGCAGCCGACACCGCCGGGGAAACCCGGCCGGTTCAGGAAAATGCACGCGTCCTTGTGCTTGCGGGTGCGGTACTGCGGTTGGCCGTCATGCTCATCGAGCTCCAGATGGCCCTTGCGGCCCAACCCTTTTTCGCGAAACTGCCAGTCGGCGTCGGTCAGCTTCTTCACCGCATCGTCCAGGCGGGCGCGGTCGTCGTCGTCGGACAGGAACGCACCGTGCGAGCAGCACCCGTCGTCCGGGCGGCCCTCAACCGTGCCCCGGCAGGCCGGAGTGCCGAACACACACGTCCACCGGGAGAGCAGCCAGGTCAGGTCCGCCGCGATCAGGTGCTCGGCGTTGTCGGGGTCGTAGAACTCCACCCATTCGCGGGCGAAGTCCAGCTCGACCTCTTGTCCCGGTTCCGGGTGCGAATTCGCCACGCAGTCCACGTTAGACCACGATTCCGCCCATCCGAGCCGCTGACACTCGGGGCCTGTATGGCCGCAATCACGGGGGGTTTACCGGGTCGCGCAAAGCGCCGCCCGCGAGGCTTCGTTAGTTTGTTTACGTGCGATTGGGCGTTCTCGACGTGGGCAGCAACACGGTGCATCTGCTGGTGGTCGATGCCCACCGGGGTGGTCATCCGACGCCGATGAGTTCGACGAAAGCCACGCTGCGTCTGGCCGAGGCCACCGACAGCGCCGGCAAGATCACCAAACGCGGTGCCGAGAAACTGATCTCCACGATCGACGAATTCGCCAAGATCGCCGACAGTTCGGGGTGCGCGGAGATGATGGCCTTCGCCACCTCGGCGGTCCGGGACGCCGGCAACTCCGAGGACGTGCTGAGCCGGGTGCGCAAGGAGACCGGCGTCGAATTGCGGGTCCTGACCGGGGTCGATGAGTCGCGGCTGACCTTCCTGGCGGTGCGCCGCTGGTACGGGTGGAGCGCCGGTCGCATCATCAACCTCGACATCGGCGGCGGCTCGCTGGAGATGTCCAGCGGTGTGGACGAGGAGCCCGAGGTCGCGTTGTCACTGCCGCTGGGTGCCGGCCGGCTGACCCGCGAGTGGTTGCCCGACGATCCGCCCGGGCGGCGCCGGGTGGCGATGTTGCGGGATTGGCTGGACGCCGAGCTCGCCGAATCCAGCGTGAACATCCTGGAGGCGGGTAGTCCCGACCTGACGGTGGCGACGTCGAAGACTTTTCGCTCGTTGGCACGGCTCACCGGCGCGGCGCCGTCGGGCGCCGGGCCGCGGGTCAAAAGGACGCTTACAGCAAACGGCCTCAGGCAACTCATATCTTTCATCTCTAGGATGACGACCGCTGACCGGGCAGAACTGGAAGGAGTGAGCGCCGAGCGGGCACCGCAGATCGTTGCGGGCGCGTTGGTGGCGGAGGCAAGCATGCGAGCGCTGTCGATCGAATCCGTGGATATTTGCCCGTGGGCATTACGAGAAGGTCTCATCTTGCGCAAACTCGACAGCGAAGCCGACGGATCGGCCCTCATGGAGCCGTCGGTGCGTAATGCTGGAGGTCAGATAGTTGATCGGAATCAGCACCGATCGAGAGGCGACAAACCATGACCGGACCGCACTCCGAGACCGAGAGCCCCGGCACTCGGCCGATCTCGGTTGCCGAATTGCTGGCCAGGAACGGAACCATCGGCGCCCCGGCGGTCACCCGGCGGCGTCGCCGCCGGCGCGGCGACAGCGACTCGGTGACCGTCGCCGAACTGACCGGCGATATCCCGGTGGTCCGCGATGACGACGAGTCCGACCACGGCCCCACCGACACGATCGACGTTGCCGAACCGGCTCCACCCGCCAAACCTGCCCGGGACGTCGCCGCCGAGCGGGTAACCAGAGACGAGCCCGCCGCGCCCTACTGGTCCGAGCCCGAGCCGCGCTGGCCCAAGTCACCGCCGCAGCCCAGGCGGGCGCCGGGGCCCGAGCGCAGCGAATACCCGCGGCCGTTGCCCGACGCCGGCCCCTCGGGACGGTCGGGCTCGTTCTCCGATGGCGCCGGGCGGCCCGCACAAGGCCCCGGGGCCGAGGACATGAGCCCGGACCCGATGGACCACTACGCGGACCTTCCGGTGGACGTCATGGACTCCGAAGTGCGCGAGGCCGAACCGGCGCTGGAGGACTCCGCGTACGTCCGCTCGTTCCTGCACGCGGATTCGGCGCTGGACGAAGACGAGGATGCCCGGGGATCGTTGACCGCCGGAGTGCCCGGCGACGACGGACACCTCGATCTCGAGGACAGGCACCCCGGTGCGGGCCCGGATGCTCACCGGGAGCAGGGCAGATTCGACGCGCTGTGGCGCGGCGGCGTGGTCGTGCTGCAGTCGATGCTGGCCGTCGCGTTCGGCGGCGGGTTGTTCGTGGCCTTCGACCAGCTGTGGCGCTGGAACAGCCTGGTAGCGCTGGTGCTATCGGTGCTGGTCATCCTGGGTTTGGTGGCCGGGGTCCGGGTGGTCCGCAAAACCGAGGACATCGCCAGCACGTTGATCGCGGTCGCGGTGGGTGCGCTGATCACCCTGGGGCCCCTGGCGCTGTCGTTGCAGTCGGGCTAGCGGCACCGTAGACAGTGCGCCCAGCCATCAAAGTCGGCCTTTCCACGGCTTCGGTGTACCCGTTGCGGGCCGAGGCCGCCTTCGAGTACGCGGCCCGGCTCGGCTACGACGGGGTCGAGTTGATGGTGTGGGCCGAGTCGGTCAGCCAGGACGTCGCCGCCGTCGAGAAGCTGTCGCGGCAGTACCGCGTGCCGGTGTTGTCCGTGCACGCACCCTGCCTGCTGATCTCGCAGCGGGTGTGGGGCGCCAACCCGGTCCCCAAGCTGGATCGCAGCGTGCGCGCCGCCGAACAACTGGGCGCGCAGACCGTGGTCGTGCACCCGCCGTTTCGCTGGCAGCGGCGCTATGCCGAGGGTTTCACCGAGCAGGTGGCGAAGCTGGAAGCGTCGAGCGACGTGCTGATCGCGGTGGAGAACATGTTCCCGTTCCGGGCGGACCGGTTCTTCGGGGCCGGCCAGTCACTGGAAAGGATGCGCAAACGCGGCGGCGGCCCGGGCGCGGCGATTTCGGCGTTCGCGCCCTCCTACGACCCGCTCGACGGCGACCACGCGCACTACACGCTGGATCTGTCCCATACCGCGACCGCGGGCACCGACTCGCTCGACATGGCCCAGCGGATGGGAGCGGGGCTGGTGCATCTGCACCTGTGTGACGGCAACGGTCTGCCCGCCGACGAGCACCTGGTGCCCGGGCGCGGCACGCAACCCACCGCCGAGGTATGCCAGATGCTGGCCGGCGGCCATTTCGCCGGGCACGTCATCCTGGAGGTGTCCACGTCCAGTGCGCGTTCCGCCAATGAGCGCGAGGACATGCTCGCCGAATCGCTGCAGTTTGCCCGCACGCATCTGCTGCGCTGACCAAGCCAGGAGAAATCCACCCAACATGAGTGCGTTATTCACCGCCGCGATGACGTTGCGGGAGGTCGGTTCAGGCGTGTTTGAGGGCGAACTCGACAAGCGCTGGACCATCGGCCCCAAGGTGCACGGCGGCGCGATGCTGGCGCTGTGCGCCAACGCCGCCCGCACCGCCTGTGGCGGCCAGTCGGACGGGCAGAGATCGGTCCAGCAGCCGGTCGCGGTGTCGGCGAGCTTCCTGTGGGCGCCCGATCCGGGGCAAGTGCAGTTGGTGACGTCGATTCGCAAGCGGGGCCGCCGGATCAGCGTCGTCGACGTCGAGCTCAACCAGGGCGACCGGACCGCGGTGCACGCCGTGGTCAACCTCGGCGAGCCCGAGCACTTTCCTCCCCACGGTGCGGCCAGGCCGCTGCTGTCGGCCAACCCGGTGCTGGATCTGATGGCGCCCGAACCCCCCGACGACATCGAGCCGATCGGGCCCGGTCATCCGCTCGCCGGCCTCGTACACCTGGGGGAGGGCTGCGACGTGCGGCCGGTGCTGTCGACGATGCAGCCCCGCACCGACGGGCGCCCGCCGGTGATCCAGATGTGGGCGCGCCCCCGCGGTGTGGCTCCGGACGCGCTGTTTGCGCTCATGTGCGGCGATCTGTCGGCGCCGGTGACCTTCGCCGTGGACCGCACCGGTTGGGCGCCCACAATCCAGCTCACGGCCTTTCTGCGGGGCCTGCCGGCCGACGGCTGGCTGCGCATCATCGCGACCTGCACCGAGATCGGGCAGGACTGGTTCGACGAAGACCACACCGTCGTCGACAGCCTGGGACGCCTCGTGGTGCAGGCCCGCCAATTGGCCTTGGTCCCTGCCGCTCGCTAGTGCCTCGTGTCTGCGATGCTGTCCGGCATGGCAAGAATCGCGATCATCGGTGGCGGCAGCATCGGGGAGGCACTGCTGTCGGGTCTGCTGCGGGCGGGCCGGCAGGTCAAAGACCTGGTGGTGGTCGAGCGGGTTCCCGAACGCGCCAAGTATCTGGCCGACACCTATTCGGTGCTGATCAGCTCGGTGTCCGACGCGGTGGAGAACGCGTCGTTCGTGGTGGTCGCGGTGAAACCCGCTGATGTCGAGTCGGTGATGGCCGAGATCGCCCGCGCGGCGGGCGCCGCCGAGAGTGATACCGCCGAGCAGGTGTTCGTCACGGTCGCGGCCGGGATCACGATCACCTACTTCGAGTCCAAACTTCCGGCCGGGACGCCGGTGGTGCGGGCCATGCCGAACGCGGCGGCCCTGGTCGGCGCCGGGGTCACGGCCCTGGCCAAGGGGAGGTTCGTCACCGCGCCACAACTCGAGGGCGTCTCGGCCCTGTTCGACTCCGTCGGCGGCGTGCTGACAGTTCCGGAGGGCCAAATGGACGCCGTCACCGCGCTCTCGGGCTCCGGCCCGGCGTATTTCTTCCTACTGGTCGAGGCCCTGGTCGACGCCGGGGTCGCCGCGGGTCTGAGCCGCGAGGTGGCCGCCGACCTGACCGCGCAGACCATGGCCGGCTCTGCCGCGATGCTGCTGGAGCGCATGGACGCCGATCGGCGGCTGGGCGATGCCGAGACGCCGGGCCTGCGGGTGGACGCCACGGCAACGCAGCTGCGGGCGACCGTCACGTCGCCCGGCGGTACCACCGCGGCCGCCCTGCGCGAGCTGGAACGGGGGGGCCTGCGCGCGGCCGTTGACGCGGCCGTTCAGGCCGCCAAAATGCGCTCTGAGCAGCTAAGAATTACATCAGAGTAAGACAAGTTTTTTAAACTGATTGTCCCCCACCAGTACCAGTAACCCCATTAGTCCCGCTATTCTCCTCTTGTAAGCACGTGTGGGTGCCAGCGGAGGGGAAGCCGCTGGCATGCGCGTGCCTGACACGATTGGGTTGCGATGACGTCTAGTAACGGGCCATCAGCGCGAGATGCTGCAGGTAAACCACGGGACGCCAGTTCCGTTGACAGCCCGCAGGGCAGGACGCAGTTTCTCACCGTCGCGGAGGTAGCGGCGTTGATGCGGGTCTCCAAGATGACGGTGTACCGGTTGGTGCATAACGGCGAGCTGCCCGCGGTGCGGGTGGGCCGGTCCTTCCGGGTACACGCCAAGGCCGTCCACGACATGCTGGAAACGTCGTACTTCGACGCCGGCTGACCTGAAACGGTGCCGCTCGCGGGCGGCACCGTGGCTCTGCCGTTGCGCGGCGATCGGTCGACACCGGTTTGGTGTTCGGTGCGTTCCGCTGGGTAAAGTGTCCGGGTCCAATCTTTGAAGCAGGCCACGGTCAGATAGCGGAGTTCATGGGTTCAGTAATCAAGAAGCGGCGCAAGCGTATGTCGAAGAAGAAGCACCGCAAGCTGCTGCGTCGTACCCGGGTGCAGCGCAGAAAACTCGGCAAGTAACCCGTCCGCGGCATAGTGCCGCCATCTCGCCTGGCCGCTAGGCTGTTCGAGTGGATCCGTCGAATGGGGAGAACGCCGGGCCGGGTGACACCGCCGGCAACACGGTGCATTACCCCAAAATCGTGCTGGTCACTGGGGCCTGCCGGTTCCTGGGCGGCTACCTGACGGCTCGGCTCGCGCAGAACCCGATGATCAAGGGGGTCATCGCGGTGGATGCGATAGCCCCGAGCAAGGACATGCTGCGCCGCATGGGGCGCGCCGAGTTCGTCCGCGCCGACATTCGAAATCCCTTCATAGCCAAGGTGATTCGCAACGGCGACGTCGACACGGTGGTGCACGCGGCGGCCGCGTCGTACGCGCCGCGATCCGGCGGTACCGCGGCCTTGAAAGAGATCAACGTGATGGGCGCGATGCAGCTGTTCGCGGCCTGCCAGAAGGCCCCCTCGGTACGCCGGGTGGTGCTCAAGTCGACGTCTGAGGTGTACGGGTCGAGCGCTCACGATCCGGTGATGTTCACCGAGGACAGCACCAGCCGTCGACCCTTCCGCGACGGTTTCGCCAAGGACAGCCTCGATATCGAGGCCTACGCGCGCGGATTGGGGCGGCGCCGGCCCGACATCGCCGTGACGATCCTGCGGTTGGCCAACATGATCGGCCCGGCGATGGACACCACGCTGTCGCGTTATCTGGCCGGGCCTTTGGTGCCGACCATGTTCGGCCGCGACGCGCGATTGCAACTGCTGCACGAGCAGGATGCGCTGGGCGCGCTGGAGCGTGCGGCGATGGCCGGCAAGGCGGGAACGTTCAACATCGGCGCGGACGGAATCATCATGCTGTCGCAGGCAATCCGGCGGGCGGGCCGGATCCCTTTGCCCGTACCGGGTTTCGGCGTCTGGGCCCTGGATTCTCTACGGCGCGCGAATCGTTACAACGAGATCAGTCGTGATCAGTTTGATTACTTGAGTTATGGCCGCGTCATGGATACCAGCCGGATGCGCTCAGAACTTGGCTATCAACCGAAATGGACGACGGCGGAGGCCTTTGACGACTATGTGCGCGGCCGAAGCTTGACTCCCATTATCGACCCACATCGGGTACGCTCCTGGGAAGGTCGCGCCATATCCCTGGCTCAGCGCTGGGGGAGCCGAAATCCAATTCCGTGGGGTGGGGTCAGGTAGGAATCGTGGCGGGTGAAACCAGAGCGAATGTCATTCCACTGCACACTAATCGGGGTCGGGTAGCGGCGCGTCGGAGAGCCGATCAGCGAGCAGAGTCAGCTCGCCAACATCCTTCGTTACTGTCCGATCCGAACGGTCGCGCGTCGGCCGAGCAGATCGCCGCGGTGGTTCGCGAAATCGACGAGCACCGCCGCGCCGCGGGGGCCCCGTCCGCCGAAGCACCGCTGAACGACCTGGCGCAGCGCGTCGCCGCTGTCGCCGGATTCCTCCGCCAGCGGCTCACCGGCGATTACACCGTCGACGAGTTCGGCTTCGATCCGCACTTCAACAGCGCGATCGTGCGGCCGTTGCTGCGCCTGTTTTTCCGGTCCTGGTTCCGGGTCGAGGTGAGCGGCATCGAGAATCTGCCGAGCGACGGTGCCGCGCTGGTCGTCGCCAACCACGCCGGCGTGCTGCCATTCGACGGATTGATGCTGTCGGTGGCCGTCCACGACGAACACCCCGCGCATCGCGAGCTGCGGCTGCTCGCCGCCGACATGGTGTTCGACCTGCCCGTGGTGGGCGAGGCGGCCCGCAGGGCAGGCCACACCATGGCCTGCGCGACGGACGCGCACCGGTTGCTCGCCGCGGGCGAGCTCACCGCCGTGTTCCCTGAGGGCTACAAGGGGCTGGGCAAGCGCTTCGAGGACCGCTACCGGCTGCAGCGGTTCGGCCGTGGTGGATTCGTCACGGCGGCGCTGCGGACCAAGGCGCCGATCATTCCCTGCTCGATCATCGGGTCCGAAGAGATCTACCCGATGCTGACCGACGTCAAGCTGCTGGCACGGCTGTTCGGGCTGCCGTATTTCCCGATCACGCCGCTGTTCCCGCTGGCCGGACCCGTGGGCCTGGTGCCGCTGCCGTCGAAATGGCACATCGCGTTCGGTGCGCCGATCTATACCGACGACTACGCCGCGTCCGACGCCGACGACCCGATGGTCACCTTCGAGCTCACCGACCAGGTGCGCGAGACCATCCAGCAGACGCTGTACCGGCTGCTCGCCGGCCGTCGCAACATCTTCTTCGGCTGAGCCGCCCAGATCGGCGTAGCCGCGCAAAAGGAAACGCCACCGCGGAAATCCGCGATGGCGTTGACCTTTGAAGAAGCCGACTACTTGACCAGCGTGAACTGGCACACGTTCGTGTAGCCGTCGCGGAACAGGTCCGAGCAGCCCCGCAAGTACTTCAAGTAGATGTCGTAAGTTTCCTGTCCCTTCAGGGCAATCGCCTCGTCCTTGTGCGCCTCGAGGGCGTCCGCCCAGGCCGTCAGCGTCGGAACGTAGTTCTTGCCGATGAAGTGATGGCGCTCGATCTTGAAACCCGCGTCAGTCGAGTACTTGTCGACCAGGTCGACCTGAGGCAGCTTACCGCCCGGGTAGATCTCCTTCAGGATGAAACTGATGAACCGCAGCAAGGTCATGTTCACCTGCAACCCGAGTTTTTTGCCCTCCTCGGCACTGGGCACCACGATGCTGTGCAGCAACATCCGCCCATCGTCGGGCAGCAGGTCGTAGTACTTCTTGAAGAAGGTGGCGTAGCGCTCGTACCCAGCGTCGCCCGCTCCATCGGCGAAGTGCTCGAACGCGCCCAGCGACACGATGCGGTCGATCGGCTCGTCGGGGAATTCCTCCCAGCCCTGGATCCGCACCTCCTTGCGGCGGGGGCTGTCCATTTTTTCGAACTCGGCCACGCAGTGAGCGTGCTGGTTCTCGCTCAGCGTCAGGCCGATGACGTTGACGTCGTACTCCTGCACGGCGTGGCGCATCGTCGAGCCCCAGCCGCTACCGATGTCCAGCAGCGTCATGCCCGGCTCGAGGTTGAGCTTGTCCAGCGCGAGCTTGCGCTTGGCGTACTGGGCTTCTTCCAGCGTCTTGGTCAGATGCTGCGGGTCCGGATTCTCGTCGAAGTAGCCGCAGCTGTAGGTCATCGACGGATCAAGCCAAAGCTTGAAGAATTCGTTGGATTTGTCGTAGTGGGATCGGACCGCTTCGACCGGCGGTTTCAGTTGCGTACTTCCCGTTTCCCCCGGTACAGACATTTACAACGCCCCTAACTTTCCTGCGGATATGGATGCAACTGCCGCGGCGGTTGCTGCAACATCGGCTTCGTTTGTCGATTCTCCCAACATCGTGACGACACTGGTGACGATCGGCTTGCCGTCGGCGTCGGTCACTTCGCTGCGGATCTCCGCGAGCACCGTGCCGTGGGACTCAATTACCGAGTCGAGGTAAGTGTCGAAGTAAAGCCTATCGTGCGCCAGGATCGGCCGGTGGAACTTGAACTTCTGGTCGCGATGAATGACCCGGGCGATGTTGATCGGGATGCTGAACTTGGTGAAGATCTCCAGCTGCACACGGCGCCCGGCGATCGCGAGGAACGTCAGCGGCGCCACCATGTCGGAGTACCCAGCGTTCTCGGACTCACTCTCGTCGAAGTGCGCCGGATGGTCATCCTTGATCGCCATTGCGAACTCGCGGATCTTCTCGCGACCGACCTCGAAGTAATCCGGTGCGCGGTAATGGCTGCCGATGAGCCCTTCGGCTTCCTTGGGGACTGTCATGGCGCTATGCCCTCCGCTCGATTGTGTCTCAGCGGCGCAGCCTATCAGCGTGATTGCCGCCGAGAGGCCAGCGCAGCCAGCGCACCACCGGCTGCGCCCAGCGCCAACGCCGACGGCACCCCGATCCTGGCCGCCTTACGCGCGGTGCGGAAATCGCGAATCTCCCATCCACGCTCCCGGGCCAGCGCGCGCAGGCGGGCGTCGGGGTTGATGGCCACCGCAGTGCCCACCAGCGACAGCATCGGCACATCGTTATAGCTGTCCGAGTAGGCGGTGCAGCGCTTCAGGTTCAGCCCCTCGCGAATTGCCAGCGAGCGCACCGCGTGCGCCTTGCCGGTGCCGTGCAAGATGTCGCCGACCAGCCGGCCGGTGAAGACGCCGTCGACCGATTCCGCGACCGTGCCGAGCGCGCCGGTCAGGCCGAGCCGTCGCGCGATGGTCGCGGCGAGCTCGTAGGGGGTGGCGGTGATCAGCCACACCTGCTGGCCGGCATCGAGATGCATCTGGGTGAGCTCGCGCGTGCCGGGCCAGATCTTGTCGGCGATGATCTCGTCGTAGATCTCCTCGCCCAGGGTGATCAGCTGTTCGACCGATCGGCCCTCGATGAAGGCGAGCGCCTTGCGCCGTCCGGCGGCGACGTCGTTGCTGTTTTCTGTCCCGAGGATCTGGAACTTGGCCTGCGCGTAGATGAATCCGAGCACGTCGCGGTAGGTGAAGTAGTTACGCGTGGCCAGCCCGCGGCCGAAATGCACGGCCGAGGAGCCCTGCACGAGCGTGTTGTCCACGTCGAAGAAGGCGGCGGCGGTCAGGTCGATCGGGGGCTGCGGACGGTCCTGCGAGGCGGCGGCTTCCTGCATGCCCTCGATCGCGCGGGCGGCGCTGGCGTCCGCGGCCAGCGACTCCAGGTCAACGTAACCGGTGTGGTCCGCGTTGGCCGGCTCAGAGGAAGTCATCACCAAACCTCCTAGATCGCTGTGTTGCCTGGCGACCCAGCGGGTGCCCGATCTCCAACCCTATCGGGCAGATGCCGTGGGGGGCGTTGACGTGACCCGGGCTCACGAACGTGCCGCTAGCGTCACGTTCGACGCCGAGTGTGACACCAGCGTCACGCTGGGTCGAGGTACCCCGACCCGTTGGGGACACCGCTCGCCGGCGGCGCCATTTAGTCACGACCACATATTGAGATTCGTCGAGATTGCGCCGGTGTAGTTGCCGTGTGCGGTCGTGGCTACCTTTTCCAGTTGCGCCAGCGCTTGGCGCATCATCGCCTCGCCGCGAACCCAGTGCTGATGCGCCTCGGCATGCGCCGTGGCGGCTTCACCCGTCCACGATGCGTGCAAACGCGTGACGCGCGAATCGATTTCGGTGATCATGTCTTCGGCATAGCGTTGAAACGCTGCCATGCGCTGCACCGCGTCGGTCAGCGCCTGCGGATCCACCCGAAATGCCTCAGCCACCACGCACCGCCCGTTCCGCCTGTGCGGATCCGGCCTCGTTGCCCTGATATGCCCCGCTGGCCTGGCCCACCAGATGCGCCAGCATCGACAGCCCGAGCTCTACCTCGCGGGCACCCCGGTGCCACAGCTCCCACGCGGACCCATAGGCGGTCCCCGACGCGCCCTGCCAACCGCCCAACAGCTGACCCACCTGATCGTCCAGCTGGGACAGCTGGGCCGAAAGCTGCTCGGCCGCACCGCTGAGCGAGGCGGCAGCACCCTGCATCACGACAGGATCGACCCGCAGCGTTTCGTCGGCCATAGTCGGAACATAACGCCTGGTAGATAGCCCCACAAGTCACCGGTGCCACACTGGTGCCCATGACTGAGGCGACCGGCCGACCACAGGTGGAGCTGTTGACCCGCGACGGGTGCACCATCTGCGAGCGGGTACACGCACGGTTGGTCGAACTCGCCGCTGAATTGGGCTTCGAGTTGTCGATGACCGACGTCGACGCCGCCGCCGCCGAGGGCAACCCCGCGCTGCGGGCTGAGTTCGGCGACCGCCTGCCGGTGATCCTGCTCGAGGGGCGCGAACACAGCTACTGGGAGATTGACGAGCCCCGGCTGCGGGCCGATCTCGACCGCTGACCTGTCAGCGGATGCCCGGACGGCCTGCGCCGGGCAATTATTTGGTAGCCCAGCTGATAAACGTTTACCGTGGACAGCAGTTCAGTTACTGGAGGAAGCAAGGGAGCTGGCCAGGTGATGCTGCCGTGAGCGTCTTGCTCTTCGGGGTTTCGCACCGCAGTGCGCCGGTCTCCGTCCTGGAACAACTCAGCATCGACGAGTCCGATCAGGGCAAGATCGTCGATCGGGTGTTGCAGTCGCCGCTGGTGACCGAGGCGATGGTGCTGTCCACATGCAACCGGGTCGAGGTCTACGCGGTGGTGGACGCGTTCCACGGCGGGTTGGCGGTGATCGGGCAGGTGCTGTCGGAACAGTCCGGGATGTCGATGACCGACCTGACCAAATACGCGTACGTCCGGTACAGCGAGGCCGCCGTCGAGCATCTGTTCGCGGTCGCCAGCGGCCTGGATTCCGCTGTGATCGGCGAGCAGCAGGTGCTCGGTCAGGTCCGTCGCGCATACGCCAGCGCCGAGACCAATCGCACCGTCGGCCGGGTATTGCACGAGCTGGCCCAGCGCGCCCTGTCCGTGGGCAAGCGGGTGCATTCCGAAACCGCCATCGACGCCGCCGGCGCCTCGGTGGTGTCGGTCGCCCTGAACATGGCCGAACGCCGGCTCGGCGGGCTGTCGGGCAAGACCGCGGTCCTGGTCGGCGCCGGGGCGATGGGCGCGCTGGCCGCGGCGCATCTTTGTCGTGCCGGCGTCGAGCACATTCACGTAGTCAATCGGTCGCTGTCCCGGGGTCAGCGCCTGGTCCGCAAGATTCGTGACTCCGGTGTGGAGGCGAACGCCCTGCCGTTGGAGCGCCTGCCCGACACCCTGGCCGGTGCCGATGTCGTCGTCAGCTGTACCGGGGCGGTGACCCCGGTGGTCTCGCTGGCCGACGTGCACCACGCGCTGGCCGCAGCGCACCGCGACGAAGAGACGAACCCACTGGTGATCTGCGACCTGGGCATGCCGCGCGACGTCGATCCGGCGGTAGCCGGCCTGCCCGGGGTCTGGGTCGTCGACGTGGATCGCGTGCAGCATGAGCCCTCGGCCCACGCCGCGGCCGCGGACGTCGACGCCGCCCGCAACATCGTCGCCACCGAAGTTGCCGCGTACCTGGCCGGACAGCGGATGGCCGAGGTCACGCCGACGGTCACGGCGCTGCGCCAGCGAGCCGCCGACGTGGTCGAAGCGGAGCTGTTGCGCCTCGACAACCGGCTGCCCGGACTCGAGAGTGCCCAGCGCGACGAGGTGGCTCGCACCGTGCGGCGGGTGGTGGACAAGTTGCTCCACGCGCCGACCGTGCGGATCAAACAGCTCGCCAGCGCGCCCGGTGGTGACAGCTACGCCGAGGCGCTGCGCGAACTTTTCGAACTCGACCAAACCGCCGTCGATGCCGTGGCTGCAGGCGAATTGCCAGTCATCGCAAACGGATTCGACGCGGGTACTCCGCAGCAAACTGCCGAATAAGCGATTGGCGAACGTGATCCGGATAGGTACCCGGGGCAGCCTGTTGGCCACCACGCAGGCTGGGGTCGTCAGAGACGCTTTGATCGCGCTGGGACACCCGGCGGAGCTGGTGACCATCAGCACCGCCGGGGACCGGTCGTCGGCGCCCATTGAAGACCTTGGGGTGGGTGTCTTCACCACCGCACTGCGCGAGGCCATGGACGAGGGCCGTGTCGACGCCGCCGTGCACTCCCACAAGGACCTGCCGACCGCCGACGACCCAAGGTTTGCTGTGGCGGCCATACCGGCGCGCAACGACCCACGCGACGCGGTGGTAGCACGGGATGGGCTGGTTCTTGCCGAGTTGCCACCCGGTTCGCTGGTGGGGACCTCCTCGCCGCGGCGGGCCGCGCAGCTTAGGGCATTGGGTCTCGGTTTGGAAATCCGCCCCCTACGAGGCAACCTAGATACCAGGTTGAACAGGGTAAGCAATGGTGATCTCGACGCGATCGTGGTAGCCCGGGCGGGACTGGCCCGGATCGGTCGCCTCGACGATGTCACCGAGACGCTAGAGCCGGTGCAGATGTTGCCAGCACCGGCTCAAGGCGCGCTCGCCGTCGAATGCCGTGCCGGTGATAGCCGGTTAGCGGCAGTGCTGGCGGAACTGGACGACGCCGACACGCGTGCGTCGGTCACCGCCGAGCGAGCCCTGCTGGCCGAACTGGAGGCCGGTTGCTCCGCACCGGTGGGCGCGATCGCCGAAGTGGTCGAGTCCATCGATGAGGAAGGCCGGATCTTCGAAGAGCTGTCGCTGCGCGGATGCGTGGCGGCGCTGGACGGGTCCGACGTGATCCGCGCGTCTGGCATCGGCGATCCCGGTCGGGCACGAGAGCTTGGGCTCTCGGTCGCCGCGGAGCTGTTCGAGCTGGGCGCGCGAGAGCTGATGAGCGGAGCGCGGCAAGACCCGGCGCGAGGAAATTAAATGCGAGTTACGTGGGAGCGACAATGACGACGCGAGGGCGTAAGCCGACACCGGGCCGCATCACGTACGTGGGCTCCGGCCCGGGTGACCCGGGATTGTTGACGACCCGGGCCGCCACAGTGCTGGCGAACGCCGCCCTGGTGTTCACCGACCCTGACGTGCCTGAGCCGGTGCTGACCCTGATCGGCAAAGACCTGCCGCCGGTTTCCGGTCCGGCTCCGGCCGAACCGGCCGCCACGAACGGCGACGGCGGTTCCGACCAGGCCAAGGTGCAGCCGGCGGTGATATCCGGCGGCCCCGACATCCGGCCGGCGCTGGGTGATCCCGCCGAGGTGGCCAAGACGCTGACCACCGAGGCGCGCACCGGCGTCGACGTGGTCCGATTGGTGGCCGGCGACCCGTTGACCGTCGACGCGGTCATCACCGAGGTCAATGCCATCGCGCGGAGCCACCTGCACATCGAGATCGTGCCCGGACTGGCCCCCAGCGACGCCGTCCCGACGTATGCGGGCCTGCCGCTGGGCTCGTCGCACACGGTGGCCGACGTGCGCGACCCACATGTGGATTGGGAAGCTTTGGCCGCGGCGCCCGGTCCGCTGATATTGCAGGCCACGTCGTCGCATCTGGCCGACGCGGCGCGCATCCTGATCGAGCATGAGCTCGCCGAGAACACCCCGTGCGTGGTGACCGCGCATGGCACCACCTGTCAGCAGCGTTCGATCGAAACCACGCTGCACGGCTTGACGGACTCGGCGGTGCTGGGCGGCACCGACCCCGCCGGTCCGTTGACCGGACCGCTGGTGGTGACCATCGGCAAGACGGTGGCCAGCCGGGCGAAGCTGAACTGGTGGGAGAGCCGCGCGCTGTACGGCTGGACCGTGTTGGTGCCCCGCACCAAGGACCAGGCGGGCGAGATGAGCGAGCGGCTGACGTCCTACGGTGCGCTCCCCGTCGAGGTGCCGACCATCGCCGTCGAGCCGCCGCGCAGCCCCGCCCAGATGGAGCGTGCCGTCAAGGGATTGGTCGACGGCCGCTTCCAGTGGGTGGTGTTCACCTCCACCAACGCCGTGCGCGCGGTGTGGGAGAAGTTCGGTGAGTTCGGGCTGGACGCGCGCGCGTTCTCCGGAGTGAAGATCGCGTGTGTGGGCGAGTCGACCGCCGACCGAGTCAGGGCGTTCGGGATCAGCCCGGAACTGGTGCCGGCCGGCGAACAGTCCTCACTGGGTCTGCTCGACGACTTCCCGCCCTACGACAGCATTTTCGACCCGGTCAACCGGGTCCTGCTGCCGCGTGCCGACATCGCCACCGAGACGCTGGCCGAGGGTCTGCGCGAACGTGGTTGGGAGATCGAGGATGTCACCGCCTACCGGACGGTGCGCGCCGCCCCGCCGCCGGCCGAGACGCGGGAAATGATCAAGACCGGCGGCTTCGACGCGGTGTGCTTCACGTCCAGCTCCACGGTGCGAAACCTGGTCGGCATCGCCGGCAAGCCCCACTCACGGACGATCATCGCCTGCATCGGTCCCAAAACCGCTGAGACCGCGGCCGAATTCGGCCTGCGGGTGGATGTCCAGCCCGAGACCGCAGCGGTTGGCCCGCTGGTCGACGCGTTGGCCGAACACGCCGCGCGGTTGCGCGCCGAGGGTGCGCTGCCACCGCCGCGCAAAAAGAGCCGCAGGCGCTAGTGGCGATCGCGAGCGCGGCGGAGCGCGCGCAGCGGGTCGCCACCCAACGGCCATGAGCGCATACCCGCGGCACCGCCCGCGCCGGCTTCGCACCACCCCGGCGTTGCGCCGTTTGGTGGCGCAAACGTCCTTGGAGCCAAGGCATCTGGTGCTGCCGATGTTCGTCGCCGACGGTATCGACGAACCGCGCCCGATCACGTCCATGCCGGGCGTGGTGCAGCACACCCGTGATTCTTTGCGCAACGCGGCGGCCAGTGCCGTCGCCGCGGGGGTGGGCGGACTGATGCTGTTCGGCGTCCCCCGGGACGAGGACAAGGATTCGACTGGGTCGGCCGGGACCGACCCCGACGGCATTCTCAATCTCGCCCTGCGGGACTTGGCCAAGGACCTCGGCGAGGCCACCGTGCTGATGGCCGATACCTGCCTCGACGAGTTCACCGACCACGGACACTGCGGCGTCCTTGATGCCCGGGGCCGGGTCGACAACGACGCCACCGTGGCCCGCTATGTGGAACTTGCTGTGGCGCAAGCTGAATCGGGCGCTCACGTGGTAGGGCCGAGCGGCATGATGGACGGTCAGGTGGGTGCGATTCGCGACGGATTGGACGCCGCGGGGTTCACCGACACAGCGATTCTGGCCTACGCCGCCAAGTTCGCGTCGGTGTTCTACGGCCCGTTTCGTGAGGCGGTCGGTTCTAGCCTGTCCGGCGACCGGCGCACCTATCAGCAGGAGGCGGGCAACGCCCGGGAGGCGCTGCGCGAGATCGCGCTCGATCTCGACGAGGGTGCGGACATCGTGATGATCAAGCCGGCGATGAGTTACCTCGACGTGGTCGCGGCCGCGGCGGACGTCTCGCCCGTTCCCGTCGCCGCCTACCAGGTGTCGGGGGAGTACGCGATGATTTGCGCTGCAGCGGCTAACAATTGGATTGATGAGCGCGCAGCGGCACTGGAGTCACTGACCAGCATCCGGCGCGCCGGAGCCGATATCGTTCTCACCTATTGGGCCGCGGATGCGGCAGGGTGGCTATCGTGAGATGGGGCTTGCGATGACTACCGACGGCGACACGACGGCCAAGCGGTTGTTCTACGAACCCGGCGCCAGCTGGTGGTGGGTGGCATGCGGCCCGCTCGCGGCGGTGGCCATGGTCCTGATCGAAATCTGGAGCGGTGCCCCGGTGTCGCTGGTGGTCCCCGCGATTTTCTTGGTGCTCGTATCGGCGTTCTTGGGGCTGCAGGTGAAGGCCGCACGGATCCACGTGTCGGTCGAGCTGACCGAAGACGCCCTACAACAAGGCACCGAAACAATTTTGGTGCGCGAAATTCTCAGGGTGTATCCCGAGGCCGAGAATCACGAAGCCTCCGGGAAGGAGCTGGCGCGGTGGCAGTCGGCCCGGGCGCTCGGCGAATTGGTCGGTGTGCCGCGCGGGCGGGTCGGCATCGGTCTCAAGCTCACCGGCCAGCGCACGGCCCAGGCGTGGGCGCGTCGTCATCGTCAGCTGCGGGCCGCGCTGACCCCACTGGTCCAGGAGCGGGTGGAGCCCACCCGATCCGATGTCATCGACGGAGATTGGGACGACGACACCGGGGCGGCGCAATGAACGCCGGCTACCGCGCGACGCTCGAACTCGTCTTGGCCGCCGCCGCGCTCGTGTGCGCGGGAGCGAGCTGGTCGCATTCCCATCACACGGTGTCCGTGGCGCCCATCGCGGACGGGCAGCCCTCCACCACGTCGCTGCTTTACGACCCGCAGCTGCTGCTGCTGACGCTGGTGCTGTTGACGAGTGCCGGGATGCTGGCGGTCATCGGGATCGCCCGGCTGCGGCGCGCCCGCTCCGGGGCTAAGACGTCTTCCTGACGAGCGGCAAGGCCATCCGGCGGCGGAGCACGATGGCGTCGGCCCGATCCTGCAGCGCCTCGTGAACCGAGCGCATGATCGGAAAACTGGCGTCATGACCGGTGTCATCGAGCACCTGGGTTACCGCTGAGCTGGCGACCAGCGTCCAATCCACGCCCGCGGCTCGACAATCGGCATCGAACGCGTACAGCAGCGAAATACCGGCTTCAGCAAATCCGCTGACGTCGGCCACGTCGAGCACCACAGGGTTTTCTCCGAGCGTGAAACGCGCTATGTGGTCGCTGATGCGGTCGACATTCGCGTCGTCGATTTCGCCCCGAACATGCACCACCGTCGCCAGGTGGCGGTAGTGGGCCCGGACCTGTGCGCCGTCGCAGTCAAACACGCAGTTGTCGTGGCCAGTCTGGCCGCCTGCGATCGTCATGAGGACCCCTTACTCTCCGTGGCGCTCGCGCCGTCTCTGGGGGGCCGCCTCCACGCTCACCAAAGGTTGTACACAACGTTATGCCGCAAGCCTAAGGAGACCGGAAGCCACGCCTAACGCTTTGCTAAGAAGCGATTAAGGCCCCAGCGCGATATATCTGCTGAGCAAACGCCCAGTGGACGCCAAGAGCGCTCGGAGGGTCCCGGAACGCCGCATGCCACACCACAACCGTCCACGCGTGCCGGCGATTGCGCTGCTACGCTGCCAGGGCTGCCGGTTGCTAGTCGGGGGGCTTGTGAAAAGGCGAGATTTCCCGCTCAGCCGAAGTAGCACAACGAAACAGCAGGATTCGGACGGGAAGAGCAGCGTGCGGGGCGGAGAAATCAGGGGCGAGATCACGGCCCTGACGGGGCTCCGCATCGTCGCCGCGCTCTGGGTGGTGCTGTTCCATTTCCGGCCGATGCTCGGCGACGTGTCGCCCGATTTCCGCGACGCCCTGGCGCCGGTGCTCAATTGCGGCGCCCAAGGCGTCGACCTCTTCTTCATTCTCAGCGGGTTCGTGCTGACGTATAACTATCTCGACCGCATGGGCCGGTCCTGGTCGACCCGCGCGACTCTGCATTTCCTGTGGCTGCGGCTGGCTCGGGTGTGGCCGGTGTACCTGGTCACCTTGCACCTCGCCGCCCTGTGGGTGATCTTCACCCTGCACGTCGGCCATGTGCCGTCGCCGGATGCCGCTTCCCTCACCGCGATCAGCTACGTGCGCCAAATCCTGTTGGTGCAGTTGTGGTTTGTGCCGTTCTTCGATGACTCGAGTTGGGACGGTCCGGCCTGGTCGATCAGCGCGGAATGGCTGGCCTATGTGCTCTTTGCCGTCTTGGTGCTGGTCCTGTTGCGGATGAAACAGGCGACCAGGGCGCGCAGCCTGATGGTCCTGGCATTCGCCGCATCGCTGCCGCCGGTGGTGATGTTGCTTGCCAGTGGCCACTTCTACACACCGTGGAGCTGGCTGCCGCGGATCGTCACACAGTTCACCGCCGGCGCGTTGGCCTGTGCCGCGGTACGGCGGCTGCGGCTGAGCGATCGTGGCCGCCGCCTCGCCGGGTACATGTCGCTGCTTCTTTTGGCCGCCATGGTCGGCGTGCTGTATTGGTTTGGCGCGCACCCGATATCGGGAGTGGTGGAGAACGACAGTGGTGGCGTGGTCGACGTGTTGTTCGTTCCGCTGGTGATATCGCTGGCGGTCGGACTGGGAAGCCTGCCGAGGGTGTTGTCGACCCGGGTGATGGTGTACGGCGGCAAGATCTCGTTCTGCCTGTACATGGTGCATGAGCTGGTGCACACCTCCTGGGGATGGGCCGTCGAGCAATTCGAACTCCCGACCCTGGATAATCCATGGAAATGGAATGTCATCGGCCTGCTGGTGATTGCTTTGGCAGTTTCGGTGCTGCTATATCACGGCGTCGAAGAGCCCGGCCGCCGCTGGATGCGCAAAATGGTCGATGTCAGGGCCGTCAACGCGAGAAGCGATCCCGGCGAGTCGAACAGTAAGCTGCATCCGATCGACCGTCCGCTGGAAGCGGTTTCGGCCCGCGCGGTGTGATGGCCGCCTCAGCGGCCGGCCGCGACTCACGGGGAATACTTGATGAGGGCGCGCCGGCGCCCGACGATGCCGTTGACAGTGGAGGTGAGAGTGAGTCGTCTGGCCACCTTTCTCATTGGGTTGAGTTTTCTGGCGGGCGTAGGCATCGCATACCCGGCGCAGGTGCACACCTACGAGACACTGACGCTTGACTTCCGGCTGAATCATGTGGCAGTGGTGGGTGATTCGTATACCACCGGAACCGATGAGGGCGGTCTGGGCTCGAGATCGTGGACGTCGCGCGCGTGGCAGTTGCTCGGTTCGCGGGGTTCGAGGATCTCAGGAAGTGTGGCGGCGGAGGGCAAAGCCGGTTATGGGATGCCCGGCGACCACGGCAGTATCTTCGAGGATCTGACCGCCAGAGCGGTCCAGCCCGACGATGCGCTGGTGGTGTTCTTCGGATCCCGCAACGACCAGGGTGTGGATCCCGGGACACTGACCGTAAAAACCAACGCTGCCTTGGATCTGGCGCACCGGCTTGCGCCGGCGGCGCGGTTGCTGGTGATCGGACCGCCGTGGCCGACCGTGGATGTGCCGCCTTCGATGTTTCTGATTCGCGACATCCTCGCCGGCGCGGCCGGGGCGGCAGGAGCGACGTTCATCGACCCGATCGCCGAACACTGGTTCGTCGACCGACCCGACCTGATCGGTGCGGACGGGGTGCATCCGAACGACGCGGGGCACCAGTACATGGCGGACAAGATCGCGCCGCTCATCCGCACGCAGCTGTCGACCTGACTCAGGTGTGCCGAGCGGCTTCCTGGGCAAGCTGAACCCGCGATGACACAGCGAGTTTGGCGTAGACGTGCGCGGCTTCAGTCTTCCGCGTGCCGCTCGTAGTCCCAGCGCTCCAAACGATCTTGCACGTGGAGCAAGCCGAGTCCGGCGAAGGGCGCGGCTACTGCGATGCAAACCAGCAACAGCGGAGACATGACTTAAAACCTCCAAAAACCCTTCACTGATCTGACGTTGGTCAGCCATGAGAAGTTCATTGCGCTCACCCGTTCGCCAGGGCCCGGTCCGCGAGGGCACCCATCAGCGGGGCCACCAACTGCGCGTACTCGGTTGTCACATGGTTGTCGTCGCGGAACACCAGGGTGTTGCCGACCACGATCGGGCAGCGGTCGGCGGTGCAGAACAGGTCGGACAGATCGGCGTAGCGGCCGCCGTTGCCGGTCGTCGCCGCCTGCTCAGCGGCGATCCCGTCGCCGTCCACGGCCGCGGATCTCGTTGGCGCACAAGAGTTCACGTCGTCGAGGTGGGCGGACAGACACGTCGGCGCGGACGAGTGCGGGTCGGCGGCGGGTCCCAGCACCAGGACGGTTGCGCCGGTGGCGCGCAGCCGCGCCACGGTGCGTCCCAGAGTGTCGATCCACGCCGGGTCATAGGAGGTGAAGCCGAAGTCCCCGCCGTAGCGCCGGCTCATGTCCAGCACGATAAGACGGGGGTGTTCGGCGTTCATCCGGCCGATGATCTGGGCGCGCCACTGTTCGCATTCGGTGTACTCGCGGCCCAGGTACGGACTCACGATGTGCAGGTCCTGCAGCGGGCAGGTCACCTTGGCCAGCGTTTCCAGTCGCCAGTGCCGCTGCTCGGCGAGCTGCTCGAACGCCGGGTTCCACATGGCGGCGTGCGAGTCACCGATCAGGGCGACGGTCGTCGGCGAGGCGGTGTCGCCGGTCGCGCACTCGCTTTGTCCGACGTCGCGCCAGGAGCGCACGCAGCCGTCGACGAACACGGCGGCCTTGTCGGCGGGCGCCTTGGCCAGCGGTGGGTCCAGGTTTGACGGGACGGCTCGCAGGTCGGCGGCCGCGGCGAGCGCCACGCGCGCCTGGTCGAAGCCGTGCCGAACCGCCGCTTCCTGCGGGCTGACGGCGGGGACGTTGGCCGGGGGGGTCGCAATGATCTTGGCTCGCGGCGCGGCCACCCCGTGGCCCACCGGTGCCGGTATCACGTTGAGCAGCAGCATGCAGGCGCACGCGGTGGCGGCACTGGCACCGCCCGCCACGACCAGGCTGACTTTCGCGGATCGGCGCAGTGCCGCGGCGAAGCGGCCGGGATTCTCCACCAAATGCAGGGTGATGACGGCGAGTCCGGCGGAGACGGCCGTCGCGCTCAGCCTGGCCGGCAGACCCGCGGGCTCACCGAGCAGCGCCGGCATCAGCAGCAGCACCGGCCAGTGCCATAGGTACCAGGAGTAGGAGATCCGCCCGATTGCGCGCATCGCGGGGCGGCACAGCAGGCGACCGGGCCCGAGCCCGCCGGTGACGGCGCCGCCGCCGATGATCAGCGCGGTGCCCAGCACCGGCAGCAGCGCCTCGGTGCCGGGATACGGGGTGTGGGAGTTGAGCTGGGTGCAAGTCAGCAGGATCAACGCCAGACCGCCCCAGCCGACGATCGACGCGGTCCGCAGCGACAGCCTGCGCCACTGCTGGATCGACAGGGCCACCAGACCACCGGCCGCCAATTCCCAAGCGCGGGTGGGCAGCGAGAAGAACGCCCACGACGGCGAGGTGCGGGTCCACAGCGCGCCCGCCGTCAACGACGAGGCGGCGACCACCGCGAGGACCACCGCATATGGTGTCGCGCGCGTCGTGGCCCCGCGAAGAATCGGGATGCGCCGGACCGACCAGGCGGTGGCGATGATCAGCACCGGCCACACCAGGTAGAACTGTTCCTCCACGCCCAGCGACCAGTAGTGCTGGAACGGTGACGGGGCGTCCGAGGTCAGGTAGTCGGTCCCGCGCAGTGCGAACCGGTAGTTGCCGACATACAGGGCGCTGGCGATGCCGTCGAGAAACACGCTGCGCGCCTGCAGCGGGGGCAGCACCGCGGCCGCACCGATCGCGGTGATGGTGCCGACGATGGCGGCGGCCGGCAGCAGCCGCCGGGCACGCGCACCGTAAAACCGGTCCAGCCGAACGGTATTCGTGCTGCTTGCCTCGCGAAAGAGCAGCCCTGTGATGAGGAAGCCGGAGATGACGAAGAAGACGTCCACCCCGACGTAGCCGCCGGTGATTCCGGGGATGCCGGCGTGGTAAAGCACGACGGCGATCACCGCGACGGCGCGCAGTCCCTCGATGTCGGGCCGGAATCCTTTTCGGGAAGTCCGCCGCTCCACTTGGTGTGGGCCGCCGGCGACTGATTTCTCCCGAAGTGTCATGTGCGTGGGCTAGGTCGCCATCCAGGCCAGTTCGCCGGGCAGTTGGCTGCGCCAGAAGGCGATGTCGTGCCCGCCGAGGGAGAAACTGCCCGCCGGCTGAGCCTTCAACTGGTAGACGAATTGCTTTGTGGCGAAATAGAAGCGGTCGAAGTTGCCGCAGTCCACGCGCAGCGGAATCGAATTCAGCGCCGGCAGGCCCAGCACGCTGTTCTGCACAAAGTCATCGTTGCTGTCGAACGCCCCGGGAGCACTGGTCGCATACGAGGTGTACAACGCCGGGCTGATCGCGCAGATGCCGGCGGTGCGTGACGGCCCCAGCTTGGCACCCAGACGAAGCGCCCCATATCCGCCCATCGACCACCCCATGAAACCGACCCGGGAGGTGTCGAAACCCATCGTCGACAGCATCGGCAGCAGTTCGTCGAGCACCATGGCTCCGGAGTCCTCACCGGAAGTCCTTTTGTGCCAATAGGTGTTGCCGCCGTCGACGCCGACCACCGCGAACGGCGGCTTACCCTCCTTGGCCAGCTGGGCCAGGCCGTCCGGGACGCCCATGTCAAGCATCTGGTTGGCGTCCCCGTCCACGCCGTGCAGTGCGATCACGGGACGGAGCATCCCGGTCTGGCCGGGCGGCACCGCGATCACGTAGTTGGTCTTGATGCCCCCACGGGCCGCCGACACGAACGACCCGGTGAGCTTGGTCGGCAGGCTCTTGCCCGCCGTCGGCGGCTCGAACGGCGCGGGAGCCTGCGGCAACGTCGCGGCCTGCGACTTGTCCGGAGCCAGCAGGGAGCTGAAGGTGAACACGCCTGCGGCTCCGAGGGTGGCACCGGCGCCCATCCGGAGCACCGCTCGGCGTGTGAAGTCAGGCATGATCGCAATAATGCCGCGCTGGCCGGGGATTACCCGCCGAGCCACGCCGTATTGGAAGCATTGTGTGATCCGGCGTGACCGTTCGGTCACGAAGCGGTGATCTTTTCACCGCGCCAGGCCGTCGCCCGGCGCGGCCAATAACGGCGCCGAGTTGCGGCATCGCACGAGATCGTAGTCATCGTAGCGCCGATACCGCTGATTGGCGCCACCTGAAGCATTGCGATCGTATTGCCTTCTGGGACAGCGCGAGATGCGGTCAGCGCTTGACATCCATCCGGTGCGTCGACGGTCCCGTTCGTCGCGCGCGGTCACCGTCTGCCTCGGTGATGGCGGTGTCCAGACGGGGATGCAATCTCGCAGGTTTCAACCCTCGATCCCCGACGGGGACTTCAGAAGGATGGATCCCGGCGTGCACAGGAGCGAAAGAGGGTTGTGAATTGAGTCTCGCGTTTCATTGGTTTCTGCCGACCTACGGCGATTCGCGGAATCTGGTCGCGGGCGGGCACGGCACACCGATGTCGGGCAACCGGCCCGCGACACTGAAGTATCTGCACCAGATCTGTACGGCCGCCGAAGACAACGGTTTCGAAGCTGTCCTCACGCCGACGGGATTGTGGTGTGAGGACGCGTGGTTGACGACGGCAATGCTGGTCGAATCGACCGAAACCCTGAAATTTCTGGTGGCGTTCCGTCCCGGCATGCTCAGCCCGACCCTGGCCGCGCAGATGGCCGGGACCTTCCAGCGGCACTCGGATGGACGGTTGCTGCTCAACGTCGTCACGGGCGGTGAACCGCACGAGCAACGGGCCTACGGGGACTTCCTGGACAAGGAGGCCCGGTATGCCCGCACCGCCGAGTTTTTGCATGTGGTGCGGCAGCTGTGGACCTCGAAAGAGCCGGTGACCTTTGTGGGAGAACACATCCAGGTCGAGGGTGCGCAACTGAACAACCCGCCCGACCCGATACCGGCGGTGTTCTTCGGCGGGTCCTCGGCATCCGCCGGGCCGGTGGCGGCCAACCACTCCGATGTGTACCTCACCTGGGGTGAACCGCTGACTGCGGTCGCCGAGAAGCTCGACTGGGTTCGCGGATTGGCCGTCGACGCCGGCCGGATTCTGCAGTACGGCTTGCGGATTCACGTGATCAGCCGGGATACGGCCGCCGAGGCGTGGGCCGAGGCCGACCGGTTGCTCTCCGCGATCGACCCGGCCGATATCGAGCGGGTGCAAAGCAGCCTGGCGCGCAGCGAATCCGAAGGCCAGCGCCGCATGCTGGACCTGCACGGCGGCGACAGCAGCAAATTGCTGGTCGCGGCCAACCTGTGGGCCGGGGTCGGCCTGGTTCGTGGCGGAGCGGGCACCGCCCTGGTCGGCTCCCACGCCGAGGTCGCCGAGCGGCTGGCCGAATACGCCAAATTGGGCATCTCCCACTTCATCTTGTCGGGATATCCGCATCTGGAAGAGGCCTACTGGTTCGGCGAGGGTGTGCTGCCGATTCTGGAGCGAATGGGTTTGTGGCGTCACCCCAACCGCCAGTCGTACCCGGCGGCGGGGACGCCGTTCGCGGTCGCCTCGGCCCACTAAGGGGTCATGGCAGCCACCTTGCCCGCGTCCGTACCCAGCGCCGATATCGCCGGCCCGGGGCCCGACACGGTTGATGAATCCGCCGAGCAGCAGTGTCGACGGTTGCGCATTGTCGTCGCGGCGAGCCTGTTGGGCACCACGGTCGAGTGGTACGACTTCTTTCTGTACGCGACCGCGGCGGGACTGGTGTTCAACAAGGTGTTCTTCCCCAATGAGAGTTCATTGGTGGGAACAGTATTGGCGTTCGCGACCTTTGCCGTCGGGTTTGTCATGCGGCCCATCGGGGGCCTGGTGTTCGGCCACATCGGCGACCGGATCGGACGCAAGCGCAGCCTTGCCCTGACCATGCTCATCATGGGTGGCGCGACGGCACTGATCGGGGTTTTGCCAACGGCCGCACAGATCGGGGCGTGGGCGCCCGTACTGCTGTTGGTCCTACGTGTGCTGCAGGGTTTTGCGCTGGGAGGTGAGTGGGGCGGGGCGGTACTGCTGGCCGTCGAACACAGCCCGGGCGACCGGCGTGGCCGCTATGGGGCGATTCCGCAAATAGGGTTGGCGCTCGGACTGGCCTTGGGCACCGGCATATTCGCGTTCTTGCAAATCGTTTTGGGGCCGGCGCAGTTCCTGTCCTACGGCTGGCGCATCGGATTTCTGCTGAGCCTGCTGCTGGTTGTGATCGGCATCGTGGTCCGGTTGCGGGTGGAGGAGACACCGGCGTTCCGGGAGTTGCAGGACCTGCAGGCCTCATCGACCGTGCCGATCCTGGACATCGTCCGCGAGCCGCGTTCGCGGCGCAACACCGTGCTCGGGCTGCTGTCGCGGTGGGCGGAAGGATCGGCGTTCAACACGTGGGGCGTCTTCGCCATTAGTTACGCCACCGGCGCGTTGGGCCTGAACCGGGTGTCGGTCTTGGTGGTGGTGACCCTTGCCGCCTTGGTGATGGCGGTGCTGCTACCGATTTCGGGTCGACTGACCGAGTGCTTCGGTGCGCGGCGGGTGTACCTGGCCGGTATCGCCGGCTACGGCCTGGCGGCCTTTCCGGTGTTCGCCTTGTTCGGCACCAGGAACCTGGTCTGGTTCGGGCTGGCAATGATCCTCGTGTTCGGTGTCGTGCACGCACTGTTCTACGGCGCGCAGGGCACGTTGTACTCGTCGCTGTATCCCACCGGCACCCGCTACACCGGTTTGTCGTTCGTCTACCAGTTCTCGGGCGTGTACGCATCCGGGGTGACGCCGATGATTCTCACCGCGCTGATCGCGGCCGCCGGCGGGGCGCCCTGGCTGGCCTGCGGGTATCTGGTGGCCACCGCGGTGATCAGTGTGATCGCGACGGCGCTGATCCGCGATCGCGACCTGTATCTGTAGGTCATTGTTGCTGCGGGCCGCGAAGCCCGCTAGCGTCCGGGCATGCGGCGCACGCAACGCCAGGTGAGTTCCGGTTCTGCCGGTGACGGACCCCGACCGCCGGATGACGGTGCTAATCCGCAACTGCGCCAAGGACTGTCGCAGCGTCAGCTCAGCATGATCGCCCTGGGTGGCGTGATCGGCGCCGGTCTATTCGTCGGGTCCGGTGTGGTGATCAAAGACACCGGCCCGGCCGCGTTCCTCACCTACGCCCTGTGCGGTCTGCTCATCGTCCTGGTGATGCGGATGCTGGGTGAGATGGCGGCCGCGAACCCGTCGACCGGATCGTTCGCCGACTACGCCGCCAAGGCCCTGGGCGGCTGGGCGGGATTCTCGGTGGCGTGGCTGTATTGGTACTTCTGGGTGATCGTGGTGGGCTTCGAGGCGGTCGCCGGCGGTAAGGTGCTCAACTACTGGTTTCACGCACCGCTGTGGCTGCTGTCGCTATGCCTGATGGTGTTGATGACCGCAACCAACTTGTTCTCGGTGTCGTCTTTCGGCGAATTCGAATTCTGGTTCGCCGGAATCAAAGTCGCGACGATCGCGATTTTTCTGGCCGTGGGCGCCGCGTACGTCCTGGGATTGGTGCCGGGCCATCACGGTGGTCTGGCCAATCTGGGATCGCACGGCGGATTCTTTCCCCACGGTGTGGGCGCGGTGTTCGCCGCCATCGTGGTGGTGATCTTCTCCATGGTGGGTGCCGAGATCGTCACCGTCGCCGCCGCCGAAAGTCGCGACCCCGAACTCACGGTCCAAAAGGCGACCCGGTCGGTCGTGGCCCGCATCGGGATCTTCTTCGTCGGCTCGGTTTTCCTACTCGTGGTGCTCTTGCCCTGGGACTCCGTGGAACTCGGCGCCTCGCCGTATGTGGCCGCCCTCAAACACATGGGGCTCTCCGGCGCGGACCAGGTGATGAACGCTGTGGTGCTGACCGCGGTGTTGTCGTGCCTGAACTCCGGTCTGTATACCGCGTCGCGCATGTTGTTCGTGCTCGCCGAGCGGGGCGAGGCCCCCATGCGGCTGGTCAAATTGAGCGGACGCGGCGTTCCCCACGTCGCGATCCTGTGCTCGTCGGCGGTCGGTTTTCTGTGCGTCATCATGGCGCGGGTCGCGCCCAACACGGTGTTCCTGTTCTTGCTCAACTCCTCGGGCGCCATCATCTTGTTCGTCTACTGGCTGATCGCCCTGTCTCAGATCATCCTGCGCCGCCGGACCCCCGCCGAAAAACTGACGGTGAAAATGTGGCTCTACCCGGTGCTGTCCATTCTCACGCTGACCGGAATCACCGCGGTGCTGGTGCAAATGGCGTTCGATCACGCGGCGCGCAGCCAGCTATGGCTCAGCCTGCTGTCCTGGGCGGCGGTGATCGCGCTCTACTTTCTCGCACGATTCCGCGGCCGTGTCCGCGCGGTCTCCGGAGATTAGGTCTTTTTCGAGGCGCTAGCCAGCACGTGCGCTATCGAATTCCGGACTCACACAACGGCGGAGTTCTCGGTGCCGAGGCGGGGCGTGACCCAGAGCGAACCCTCACCCCGCATGGGCTCCGGCGCGGCTGCTCAGCAAACCGAGCCGCTGCAGATCGGTGACATATTTGTCGATCAACGCCTCGGTCACGTGCGGCACGTCCTTGTCGCTACCGATCCCCGCCGATTGCACTGCGGCACGGAATTTTTCGGCCGGCATGCCGGTACCGTGCGTCGGCTGACCGGGCTTCGCGTAGGCATTCATCAGCGGTAGCAGGGAGCTCTTTCGCTGGTTCTCGGGCAGCGCCTTCATCGCCTCGGTGAATCTGGCCAGCCACTGCTGGTAATCGTCGATGCGCTCGATCGGGTGTCCGCCGGCGACGAGCCAGTCGACGAAGGTGTCCAGGGAAACACCGTCGTCGTGGGTATTGAGCACGTTGTAGGTGTGATAGCCCCGCAGGGCACGCGCCCCGAGAGCGGTGATGGCCTCCGCGGTGAAATCGGCCGGCAGCCCGTCGTAATGGGCGCGCTGCGGATTGCCGGACGCATCGAGCTGATAGAACGACCGCGGTGCGAGCCCGGTGGCCACCACGCTCAAGATCAGGCGCGTGAACATGTCCGGCACGTTGAGCTGACCGGCGAATTGGCTGTGCGCCAAGATCATGTCGGACCGGAAGACCGCCACCGGAACGCCACACAAGTCGTGGGCCTCGCGCAGCAGCACCTCGCCCGCCCATTTGCTCGTGGCGTAGCCGCTGGCATACGACTCGTCGAGCGACCGCGAGGGGCTCGCCGAGCGCACATCGACGTCCTCGCCGATGAAGCTACCGTCCGGCAGTGTGGTCACCGCCACGGTGGAGATGTAGTTGATCAGCTTGAGCCGCTTGGTGATTGCGAGCTTGATGATCTCGGCGGTGCCCACCACGTTGGGTCCGAACAGTTGGCTGTAGGGCAGCACGTGGTTGACCAGGGCGGCCGAATGCACGACGAGGTCGACCGACTCGGCGAGCCGCTCGTAGGTGGGTGTGTCCAGCCCGAGGTTGGCCGCCCCCACGTCGCCGACGAGCACCCGCAGATGCTTGTCGGCCAATCGGCGGAAGCGATCGGACAATTCGTCGTCTCCGCTGTCGATCGCCGCCTCTATGCGCTGACGTCCGGCGGTCGGATCGGCGCCACGCGCCAAACAGATCACCGTGCCGCCGTCGGGTGCCAGCCGCTCGAGCCAATCCAGGCACAAGAACCGCCCGAGATAGCCGTTGGCTCCGGTCAGGAGCACGGTGTTGACCGTGCCCGCGGCAGCGGGCAGCCGGGGCGCGGCGGCCAGCGTGTCGGCGTCGATGAAGCTGTCCAGCGTCAGGTCCGCCGCGCGTGCCACCGTGGCGCCGCGTCCGTGCACCGATGCGAACGTCGGTCGCGTCGACACCGAGGTACGTTCTCCATCAATGAAGTTCGCGACGGTGCTCAGGTTGGCGGTGGGGCTGACGATCGTTTGCACCGGCACATCGATGTTGAAGATCTCCGCCAGGAGTGTGGCGAACGAAAACGCGGACAGCGAATCACCGCCGAGCTCAATGAACTTCGCGCCGGCGCGCAGCGCGGTGTCCGCCGGCAGGCCCAGCGTGGCCGCGGCCGCCCGCCGGACCGTATCGATCGTGGGCAGCTCGCGGCTGGCGGAGCGCAGCTCGCCGAGCTGGTTGCCGTGGCTGGCCTCGATGTCGTCGTACATGGCGTCGAGGCGTTCGCCGTAGTGCGCCTTGAGGGCCGGCCGCAGCAGCTTGCCGACCCCGGACAATAATCCGTTGTCCCGGGTGAAACGTTGTGGCTCCAACAGAAAGTCGCGCGGGATCTCGTAGGGGTGCAAGCGGGCGTCGGAGCCGATCCGTTGCAGCGAGTCGGCGATCAGGGCACGCGCGTCCCCATCGCCCACCGCGTCGTCGTTCGGCACGATCACCGCGAGCAGGAACGGCTGCTCGCTGCTGCCGTAGAGGAAGATTTGCCGGATGTACGGGCTCGTCGAGAAGGTCGCCTCCAACTGTGAGACCGCGACGAATTCACCCTGCGAGAGTTTGATCACGTTGTTGCTGCGGTCCAGATACACCAGGTGGTCGGGCCCGAGCTCGGCCATGATGTCACCGGTCTTGTAGAACCCCTCGTCATCGAAGATCTTCGCCGACAGCTCGGGGTGTTTGAAATACCCGGGAATCACGTTGCTGGCCTTGAGGTGTAGCTCGCCGCGCGGGTACGGCTTGTCGGTGGTGAGGTAGCCCAGCTCGGGGACGTCGACCAGTTTGTAGTCGGTCACCGGTGGGCGCCTGATCCTGCCGCTGCGCATGATGCCGCCGCCGGTCTCGGTGGCGCCGTAGCCGTCGGCCACCGGGATGTCGAGCAGCGACTCCATGAAGGCGTGCATCTGCTTGGACAGCGGGGCGCTGCCGCACATCGCCGATATGACCCGCCCACCGATGAAGTCTTGCCGCAGTTCGGCTTTCACCATGTCATCGAGCTGCTCCCCGGCGAGCTCACCGCCGGAGCGCTGGTCGAGCTCTTTGCGGTAGCGCCGAAAGAACATGTCGCACACCCGCGGAACAAGGTTCAGGGCGGTGGGCCGGACCAAACTGATATCGTCGAACAGGGTGGACATGTCACTCTTGGCGGCGAAGTAGCCGATACCCCCGGAGGCCAGGGTGGCGATCAACCATTCCAGCCCGTATACGTGCGAAAGCGGCATGTACTGCAGGTGGATCGCCGGAACCGGCCTGCCGATGTCCACCGACGGACTGTGCGGTCGCTGCCAGATCCGGGTCATCATGTCGGTGGTATACATGGCGCCTTTCGGGGCGCCGGTGCTGCCAGAGGTGTAAATCAGTGTGGCCAGCGGGTTTTCGCCATCCGCCGGGACAAAGGCCGGAGTTGGCGGGAGCCCGCGGCCCGACTCGAGTTCGGTGGAAAGCGACACCACCTTGGCGCGATGCCCGGCGTCACGCAGCCGTTCGTGGGCCTGGTCGTAGTGGCCGCGCTGCTCGTCGTCCTCGGTGCTGTAGTCGAACACCACCAGGCGCTCGACCCAGGGCGCATCGACGACGAGATCGACTGCGGTGCCCAGGGACTCGACGCTCACGGCAAGGATTCGCGGCGCCGTCTCGGCGACGATCGGGGCGAGCTGGGCCGCTGTGGAACTGGTCTGCAGCGGCACGAACACCGCGCCCAGCCGGATGCACGCCAGGTAATGCACGACGTAGTCGATGCTGGTGAAGCCCAGGACGGAGACGAAATCGCCCGGATTGAAGCCGCCCGGCAGATCGGATTGCCACGCGGCGGCCAGCGCCGCGACCCGGCCACCCAGCTCGCGGTAGGTGATGGTTTCGAATCCGGACAGCAGTGTCGTCGCTGCGCGCCCGGATGCCGGATCGCGCACCACCTCGCAGGCGCGCTGCCCCAGTGCCGGCCGGTCGGCATAACCACTCAGATAGGTGTCGACGACCTCGGACAGCCGCAACCCTGAGCGATGCGCGGCGTCGGTCACTTCCGGCATCGACGCGGCGGCCCGGAACTGCGGGTCGTTGGCATAAAGCTGTTCGACGCGCTCGGCCAGTCGCTGTTCGCGGTCTGAGTCGTTGACGGTCTCAGTCATCGGCGGCTTCCTCTCGTCGCGCGCGTGCCGCTGCCGTATACCCGCCCCGGCCGCGCCCAGTCAGCGCCCTTTCGTTCGGTCGACTGGTCAGCGCGGTCAGCGTCGCGCTCGCCGGGGCCGCAACACCAGCCGCCGCGATCCGCCTCGCCCGGTCGTCAGGGCGTCCGCGTGAGCAACACCGCTTGCTCGAACGGCAGCCTCGCGAAAACCGGTCGCACCCTGCGTGTTACGTGCGCCGCGGCCTCGTCCTTGGTGACCACGCGCGGATCGGCGATGCCGAAAGTCTTGCCTTTGCTGCGCAGTCGCCCACCGCCCGCCGCCTTCAGGTTCTTCAGCCAATCGCGGTCGGGGCCATAGGTAAGAAGGATGGCCACCCCGGGTTTGCCCTCGAGATCGGTGTTGAACACGTTGACTGGTGTCCGATACGGCTTGCCCGAGCGCCGTCCGACATGCTCGACGATCCCGAACGGCGGAAGCCAACCGGCCCAGATCCGCTGAATCGGGTTGGTGACGTGACGGTTGAACCGGGCAAGTCCTTGTGGGAGTTGCATACCACCATCCAACTCGCAGGTGCCGGGCCAGGACAACCCAATCTTTCGCGCAGCAACAGGTCTACTGTCGTCTCATGGCGGAATCACCGGGTGACGACGCCGCCCGGCGCGCTCAGGAACTGGTGCGCAGGGAGCAGGAACTCGCCGCGGGAAAGTCCATCACCGCATCGGACGTGGCGCACGCGGCGCAGCGTGCCGAGCTTTCTCGTGAGCGTGACCAGGCGGCGCACCTACGTGGGGTGCAGCGTCATTATGAAGCCGGTGTCGCGCACGAGCGCGCCGCCGAAGTCCAGGAACGCGCGGTCGCCGAGGGTCTCGGTGACGTCGCCGCGCACCAACGCGCGGCGGACAAGGAACACGAGGCTGCCCGCCGCAACTTCATCGCAGCGCAAGAAGCCGACCAGCAGGGCGCCGATTAACCCGGCCACCCGGACCGCGCCGCCTACCCCCAGCCTGTTCTGCTACACCCTGTAGTGGAACGGCCCGCGCGGGCTGGGACACTAGTCGTCATGGGAAGCAGTGATCAGGCGACCGCGCACGCCACCGGGGCCCCCCGGGCTACGGCGGCGTCGGCCCGATTGTTCGAGGATGCCTGCGCCGTCATTCCCGGTGGGGTGAACTCCCCGGTCCGCGCGTTCACCGCGGTGGGCGGGACGCCACCGTTCATCACCGCGGCACGCGGGTGCAGGCTGACCGACGCCGACGGCAACGGCTACGTGGACCTGGTCTGCTCGTGGGGGCCGATGATCCTGGGTCACGCGCACCCGGCCGTTGTCGAGGCCGTGGCCAAGGCCGCCGCGTCGGGCCTGTCGTTCGGGGCGCCCACGCCGGCCGAGAGTGAGCTGGCCGCCGAGATGATCGGGCGGGTGGCACCGGTCGAACGGATCCGACTGGTCAACTCCGGCACCGAGGCCACCATGAGCGCCGTGCGGCTGGCCCGCGGCTTCACCGGCCGGGCCAAGGTCGTCAAGTTCTCCGGCTGCTACCACGGCCATGTCGACGCGTTGCTCGCCGACGCCGGCTCCGGGGTGGCGACACTGGGCCTACCGTCCTCGCCCGGGGTCACCGGTGCGACGGCCGCCGACACAATCGTGTTGCCCTACAACGACATCGATGCCGTGCAGCAGACCTTCGCCCGGTTCGGCGACCAGATCGCGGCGGTGATCACCGAGGCCAGCCCCGGCAACATGGGCGTGGTCCCACCCGCACCCGGCTACAACGCCGCGCTGCGCGCGATCACCGCCGAGCACGGCGCGCTGCTGATCATCGACGAGGTGATGACCGGCTTCCGGGTCAGCCGAAGTGGTTGGTACGGAATCGATCCGGTCGAGGCCGACCTGTTCACCTTCGGCAAGGTGATGAGCGGCGGCTTGCCGGCCGCCGCGTTCGGCGGGCGAGCCGAGGTGATGGAGCGGCTGGCCCCGCTGGGCCCGGTCTATCAGGCCGGCACCCTGTCGGGTAACCCGGTGGCGATGGCCGCCGGGCTGGCCACCCTGCGCAACGCCGACGCAGCCGCCTACGCCGCGCTGGACGCCAACGCCGATCGCCTGGCGGGGCTGTTCTCCGAAGCCCTCACGAATGCCGGTGTAGCGCACCAGGTTCCGCGCGCCGGCAACATGCTCAGCGTGTTCTTCTCCGAAACACCGGTGACGGACTTCGCGTCCGCGCGGGCCACCCAGACTTGGCGTTATCCGCCGTTCTTCCACACGCTGCTGGACGCGGGTGTGTACCCGCCGTGCAGCGCCTTCGAGGCGTGGTTCGTCTCAACCGCGCTGGACGACAGCGCGTTCGACCGGATCGCCGACGCCCTGCCCGCGGCGGCCAGGGCCGCCGCGCAAGCCGAGGAGGGGAAGTCCTGATGGCCGAGCACACCCGGGTGCACGTCGTGCGGCACGGCGAGGTGTACAACCCGAGCGGCATCCTCTACGGACGCCTGCCCGGGTTTCACCTCTCCGACAACGGCCTGGCGCAGGCGGCCGCGGTGGCCGAGGCGCTGGCCGATCGCGACATCGTCGCGGTGATCGCCTCGCCGCTGCAACGGGCCCAGGAAACCGCCGCGCCCATCGCCGCCAAGCACGGTCTGGCCGTCGACACCGACCCGGATCTGATCGAATCGGCCAACTTCTTCGAGGGCAAACGGGTCAGCCCCGGCGCCGGCGCCTGGCGCAACCCGCGGGTGTGGTGGCAGCTGCGCAACCCTTTCCGGCCGTCCTGGGGCGAGCCGTACGCCGAGATAGCCGCCCGGATGGAGACGGCGGTGGACAAGGCCCGCGCCCGCGGCGCCGGCCACGAGGTGGTGTGCGTCAGCCATCAACTGCCGGTGTGGACGCTGCGGCTGCACCTCACCGGCCGGCGACTGTGGCACGACCCGCGTCGGCGGGAATGCGGGCTCGCGTCGGTGACGACACTGGTCTACGACGGCGACCGGCTGGTCGACGTCGAGTACTGCGAGCCGGCGGCGACTTGATCACCCGGCGACGACAGGCGAGGGCGGGGGCGGTGCTGGCGGCGCTGCTGCCCGCCCTGCTCGCCGGCTGCTCCTCCGGGCACGACGCCGTCGCCCAGGGCGGCACCTTCGAATTCGTCTCGCCCGGCGGCAAGACCGACATCTACTACGACCCACCGTCCAGCCGCGGCCGCCCCGGACCGCTGGCCGGGCCCGACCTGGCCGACCCGGCGCACACGCTGTCACTGGACGATCCGATCTTCGCCGGCCGGGTGGTGGTCATCAACATCTGGGGGCAGTGGTGCGGGCCGTGCCGCGCCGAGGTCACCCAGCTTCAGCAGGTGTACGACGCCACCCGCGGGGCGTCGCCGGTGTCTTTTCTCGGCATCGACGTCCGGGACAACAACCGGCAGGCGGCGCTGGACTTCGTCAACGACCGCCAGGTGACGTTCCCGTCCATTTACGACCCGGCGATGCGCACCCTGATCGCATTCGGCGGCAAATACCCCACCACCGTGATCCCGTCCACGCTGGTCCTGGACCGCCAGCACCGCGTCGCGGCGATTTTCCTGCGCGAACTGCTGGCGACCGACCTGCAGCCGGTGGTGCAGCGACTGGCCGGTGAGGCATCGCCGACCGCGGCCGGTAAGGCAGGGCCGGCGCAGCAATGACGGGATTCACCCAGATCGCCGCCGCCGGACCACTTCTGGTGGCCCTCGGTGTGTGCCTGCTGGCCGGACTGGTGTCGTTCGCCTCGCCGTGCGTGGTGCCGCTGGTGCCCGGCTATCTGTCGTACCTGGCCGCGGTCGTCGGGGTTGACGAACAGCCGCCCGAAGGTGCGATCAAAGCCCCGCCGGGCGCCCGATGGCGGGTCGCGGGGTCCGCGGCGTTGTTCGTCGCCGGGTTCACCACGGTGTTCGTCCTCGGCACCGTCGCCGTCCTCGGCATGACGACCACACTGATCAACAACCAACTGCTGCTGCAACGGGCCGGGGGAGTGCTGACCATCGGCATGGGCCTGGTGTTCGTGGGCCTCGTCCCGGCGCTGCAACGGCAGGCCCGGTTCAGTCCCCGACAGCTCACGACGGTCGCCGGAGCGCCGGTGCTGGGCGCGGTGTTCGCTCTGGGCTGGACGCCCTGCCTGGGCCCGACGCTGGCCGGCGTGATCACCGTTGCCTCGGCGACCGACGGCGCCAGCGTGGCGCGCGGAATCGTGTTGGTGATCGCCTACTGCCTGGGCCTGGGCATCCCATTCGTGCTGCTCGCATTCGGCTCGGCCGGCGCGGTCGGCGGCCTGGGCTGGCTGCGCCGGCACACCCGGGCCATCCAGATCTTCGGCGGCGTCCTGCTGATCACCGTGGGCGCGCTGCTGGTCACCGGCGTGTGGAACGACGTCATCTCCTGGCTGCGCGACGCGTTCGTCTCCGACGTGAGGTTGCCGATTTGAGGCAACTCCTCGTAGGGCTTGTTCAAACGAGCCGCAACACCTGGCGCGCGCTGACCTCGATGGGCACCGCGCTGGTGCTGCTGTTCCTGCTGGCACTCGGGGCGATCCCGGGGGCGCTGCTGCCGCAGCGCAGTCTCAACGCCGGCAAGGTCGACGACTACCTGAAGGCCCACCCGGTGATCGGACCGTGGCTGGATCGGGTGCAGGCCTTCAACGTGTTCTCCAGCTTCTGGTTCACCGCCGTCTACGTGTTGTTGTTCGTGTCCCTGGTCGGCTGCCTCACCCCGCGGATGATCGAGCACGTCCGCAGCCTGCGGTCCACCCCGGTGGCCGCACCGCGCAACCTGGCCCGGCTGCCCAAATACGCCAGTCACCAGGTCCACGTCGGCGCCGAAGAGCTCAACACCCTGGCCAACACGGTTGCCGGACGGCTGCGCGGCTGGCGCACCGCCATCCGGCACCAGGACGGGGCCGAGCCCGCCGGTTCGGAAGTCGTCGAGGTGTCCGCCGAGAAGGGCTACCTGCGCGAATTCGGCAACATCGTCTTCCACTTCTCGCTGCTGGGCCTGCTGGTCGCGGTGGCCGTCGGCAAGCTCTTCGGCTACGAGGGCAACGTCATCGTCATCGCCGACGGCGGCCCCGGCTTCTGCTCGGCCTCGCCGGCCGCGTTCGACTCGTTCCGGGCCGGCAACACCGTCGACGGCACCTCGCTGCACCCGTTGTGCATCCGGGTCGACGACTTCGTCGCGCATTACCTGCCGTCGGGTCAGGCCACCTCGTTCGCCGCGAACATCGACTACCAGTCCGGCCAGGACCTGAGCGCCAACAGGTGGCGGCATCACCAGCTGGAGGTCAACCACCCGCTACGGCTCGGCGGTGACAGGGTCTACCTGCAGGGGCACGGTTACGCGCCGACCTTCAGCGTCACCTTCCCGGACGGCCAGATCCGCACGGCGACCGTGCAGTGGCGGCCCGACAATCCGCAGACTCTGCTCTCGTCGGGCGTGGCGCGCATAGATCCGCCCGCCGGCAGCTATCCCAGCGCCGCGGAACGCCGCAACCACGAGATCGCCATCCAGGGCCTGCTGGCGCCGACCGAGCAGCTGGAAGGCACGCTGCTGTCGTCACGCTTCCCGGCCCTGGAAGCCCCGGCTGTGGCCGTCGACATCTACCGGGGCGACACCGGGCTGGACACCGGGCGGCCCCAGTCGCTGTTCACCCTGGACCCCCGGCTGATCGAGCAGCACCGATTGACCAAGGAGAAGCGGGTCAATTTGCGTGCGGGCCAGTCGGTCCGGATCGACCAGGGGCCGGCGGCCGGCACCGTGATCCGCTTCGACGGCGCCGTGCCGTTCGTCAACCTGCAGGTGTCGCACGACCCGGGCCAGACGTGGGTGCTCGTCTTCGCCATCACGATGATGGGCGGTCTGGTGGTGTCGCTGCTGGTGCGCCGCCGCCGTATATGGGTCCGTCTGACGCCCGACGCCGGTGGCACGCCCGGTACGGTGAACGTCGAAGTGGGCGGCCTGGCGCGCACCGACAATTCCGGCTGGGGCGACGAGTTCGAGCGACTGTCTGAGCGGCTGGTTTTCGGCGACTCCGGCACCGCTCGCGCCGCCCCGCCCGCCGCGCCGGACGGCGACGCGACACCCGCAGCGTCCAAAAGGAGTTCTGAGGTGGACGTCAAATGAATACCGTGCACGTCAACATCGAGCTGGCGCGCTACTCCGACTGGGCGTTCACGTCGGCGGTGGTGGCCCTGGTCATCGCGCTGCTGCTGTTGGCCTTCGAGCTGGCCTACGCCGGCGGGCGCCGCGCCGATCAGCGTGCCCGGGTGCTGGCCGGTGCGGTCAGCGCGGACTCCGCCACTCCAGGCGTGGTGGAGGAGACAAGCCAACGCCCGATCGACGAGCGCGTCGGCCGGGCCGGGTTGGCCGTGGTGTACCTGGGCATCGGACTTCTGCTGACGTGCCTGGTGCTGCGCGGCCTGGCCACCGTCCGGGTGCCCTGGGGCAACATGTACGAATTCATCAACCTGACCTGCCTGTGCGGGTTGATCGCCGGAGCGGTCGTGTTGCGCCGCCCGCAATACCGTCCGCTGTGGGTTTTTCTGCTGCTGCCGGTGCTGATCCTGCTCACGGTGTCCGGTCGCTGGCTCTACACCAATGCCGCGCCGGTGATGCCCGCACTGCAGTCCTACTGGCTGCCCATCCATGTGTCGGTGGTCAGCCTGGGATCGGGGGTGTTCCTGGTGGCCGGCATCGCCAGCATCCTGTTCCTGCTGCGCACGTCGCCGCTGGCAGACCCCGAACACAGCACGCACACCGCGCTGAGCCGGCTGGTGCAGCGGTTCCCCGACGCGCAGACGCTGGACCGCATCGCCTATCGGACGACGATTTTCGCTTTTCCGGTGTTCGGTTTCGGCGTCATTTTCGGAGCCATCTGGGCCGAAGAAGCCTGGGGCCGATATTGGGGCTGGGATCCCAAGGAGACGGTGTCTTTTGTCGCCTGGGTGATTTACGCCGCGTACCTGCACGCCAGGTCAACCGCGGGATGGCGGGACCGGAAAGCCGCCTGGATCAATGTCGCGGGGTTTGTGGCCATGGTCTTCAATTTGTTCTTCGTTAACCTGGTCACTGTGGGCCTGCATTCTTATGCGGGCGTCGGGTGAGGGTGCACAACCGGCCCGAATAGCGCACGACACGGGAGAAACGCACAACAAGGGGGAGTGCAGTGACCGAGCATCCAACGGCGGGCGTGGGGGCGCCCGAACAACCGACCACGCAGATACCCCCACAGACGTCGCCGGCGGCAGACCAGCAGGCGCCCGCGCAACAGCAGGCCGAGTCCGGGGGTGACGCCCCCACCCGCGCCTTCGCCGGATTCCGTACCGAACGCCGCGTCCCCGGTCCCCAAGGCCAGCCCGCCGCGCCGCCCAGCCCGGGTGGGATGCCGCCTTGGGATCCCACGCCGGTGACCGGCATCCCACGCGTCGACCCCACTGCGTATGGCGCCTACTACACCGGCCCGGACGCGCCGCCCACCCAGATCAAGGGGGCGCCGCAGCGTCCGGAGCACCTGCCACACACCCCGTATCCGGAACTGTCCACCGGCATGTTGTTGCGGCCGGTCGCGCCGCCGCCGTCCGACGGATGGCGGCTGCTGCTGTTCAAGCTGTCCGGCGGGCTGATCAACCTGGGCGAGAGCCCACGAGCCACCCGGTACAACAACCTGGTCGCCCAGGTGAACCGGCCGCTGCGGGGCTCCTATCGGGTGGCGTTCCTGTCGTTGAAGGGCGGCGTGGGCAAGACCACGATTGCCGCGACGCTGGGCGCCACCTTTGCCTCCATCCGCGGTGACCGGGTGGTGGCCGTGGACGCCAACCCCGACCGCGGCACGCTGAGCCAGAAGATCCCGCTGGAGACGGCCGCGACGGTACGTCAGCTACTGCACGACGCCGGAACCATCGAGCGCTACAGCGATGTGCGCCGCTACACCTCCAAGGGGCCCAGCGGTCTGGAGGTGCTGGCGTCCGAAACCGATCCCGGCATATCGGAAGCGTTCAGCGCCCAAGACTATGAGCGGATCCTGGACATTCTGGAACGGTTCTACGGGTTGGTGCTCACCGACTGCGGGCCCGGACTGCTGCACTCGGTGATGAGCTCGGTGCTGGAGAAGGCGGACGCCCTCGTCGTGGTCAGTTCGGCGTCCATCGACGGTGCGCGCAGTGCCTCGGCGACGCTGGACTGGCTGGATGCCCACGGTCACGAAGACCTGGTCCGCAACTCCATCGCGGTCATCAACGGGGTGAAGTCGCGCCCGGGCAAGGTCGACATGAACAAGGTGATCGACCACTTCTCCCGGCGCTGCCGCGCGGTCCAGCTGGTGCCGTTCGACTCGCACCTCGAAGAGGGCGCCGAGATCGATCTGGACCGGTTACGGCGCGGGACGCGCGAAGCGCTCACCGAGCTGGCCGCCATCGTCGCCGACGGGTTCCCCGGCGACCAACACAACCCGGGAGTGCTCGGCTAGCGGCGGTCGCAAACGCGGCGAAGCCGGGGGCGGCGGGCCGTCGCCGTCAAGCTAGCGGCGGTCGCAAGCGCGGCGAAGCCGGGGGCGGCGGGCCGTCGCCGTCAAGCTAGCGGCGGTCGCAAGCGCGGCGAAGCCGGGCGCGGCGGGCCGTCGCCATCACGCTAGCGCGGGTTGTTGTCGCCGTGGCCCAACCGCCGCAGGAAATCTGGATCGTCGTCGGGCCCGATGACGCGCGTCTTCGGCCGGTGGGCCTGCGATCGCGCCGCACGCCAGCCAACGTAGATCAGCGTCCCCAAAATCACGACGAGCAGCAGGTAGAGCACGCAACACCTCCTTGGGGCGAATATACCCGCGCCGTAGGCTCAGCCTGTGTCACAAGAAGCCAGCGACGGCAGCACCGGAAGCACGGGAGACCACGGCGCGAGCGAGGGCGCGGCGCAACCCGCCGGAAATCGGGTGGCCGTGCACGTGTTGGTGTACATGGCGGCGCGGGTGCTGCTGGCGGTCGCGCTCACCGGCGTGATCTACGGTGTCGCGCGCTTGGCGGGCATCGCGCAGTTTCCCATCGTGGTGGCCGTGCTGTTCGCGCTGATCATCGCGATGCCCCTGGGAATCTGGGTGTTCGCCCCGCTGCGCCGGCGGGCCACCGCCGCGCTCGCGATCGCCGGGGAACGACGCCGCCGCGAACGCGAACTGCTCCAGGCCCGACTGCACGGGGACACGACGCCCGACGAGGGCGGCGACCCAGAATCAGGGCGGGCTTAGCCGTTCGGCAGCCGCACGACCTGAGCGGCATAGCTCAGGCCGGCGCCGTATCCGAGCAGCAGCGCCAGGTCGCCGGCCTTGGCCGCCCCGGTCGCCAGCAGTTCGGCCATCGCCAAGGGAATGGACGCGGCGGAGGTGTTTCCGGTGTGTTCGATGTCGTTGGCGACGATCGCACCCGGGCGCAGATCGAGGCTCTTGGCCAGTACCTCGTTGATCCGGCTGTTGGCCTGATGCGGCAGGAAAACGTCGATCTCGTCGGGCCGGACTCCGGCCGCGTCCATGGCCTGCCGACCGACCTTGCCCATCTCGAACGCCGCCCACCGGAAGACCGCGCTGCCTTCGAGCCGAAGGTACGGGCGCTCGCCGGTGGGGTTCTCCGTGTAGTCGATCCACTCGATGTCCTGGCGGATGGCGGTGGCCTGTGCGCCGTCGCTGCCCCAGATGGTGGGGCCGATGCCCTGGTCGGACGTCTCACCCACCACCACTCCGGCCGCGCCGTCGGCGAAGATGAAGCAGTTGCTGCGGTCTTTCATGTCCACGGTGGGGGACAGCTTCTCCGAGCCGAGCACCAGCACCTTGGCGGCCGTCCCGCCGCGAACCATGTCGGCCGCCACGCCGAGCGCGTAGCCGAAGCCGGCGCAGCCGGCCGAGACGTCGAACGCGGGCACGCCGCCCGCGCCCAGTGCCGTGGCGACTGCCGGTGCGCACGCGGGGGTCTGCGTGAAATGGGTGCTGGTGGCGACGATGACGCAATCGACGTCGGCCGGCTGCAGGGAGGCCCGGGCGATCGCCTCCAGCCCGGCCGCGGTCGCCATGGACGTGACCGATTCGTCGCGTCTGGCGAACCGGCGCGTCTTGATTCCGGTTCGCGAAAAGATCCACTCGTCGGACGAGTCGATGTTTTCGCAGAGCTCGTCGTTGGTGACCACCCGCTCGGGTCGGTACGACCCGACACTGAGCAAGCCGATGTTCGTGGGCCCGCTGGTCGCGGCTATCTGCTTCATTGCGGTCCTCCGCTATCGCCAGAGCAGACGCAAAAGTACCCCAAAAGCGCCGCGCCCGGGGTCCTTTGCCTGCACTCTAAGTAGCCCCTACGTAGTCGTTAGGTAGTCACGGTCAATGCCGCCGCCACCGCGATCGCCCATACCAGCATCGCCAGCCCGGTATCGCGCAGCACCGGGATCAGCTCCGGCCCGCCGCGGCCGGATCGCACCGGGGCCGCCGCGCGCAGCGCCAGCGGGGTGGCCACCAGTCCCACGGCGCACCACGGTGTCGCCAGCATCAGCACCAGGGTCGACACCCCGGCCGTCCCCAGCAGCGCCTGGTACAGGATCCGGGTGCGGGCATCGCCCAGCCGCACCGCCAGGGTGATCTTCCCGGAGTGCGCGTCGGTGGGAATGTCCCGCAGGTTGTTGGCCACCAGCACCGACGAGGACAGCGCCCCGATCGACACCGCCAGCACCAGGCCCACCCAGTCCACGCGCAGCGTCTGGGTGTACTGGGTGCCCAGCACGGCGACGAGCCCGAAGAACAGGAACACCGCGACCTCGCCGAAACCGGCGTAGCCGTAGGGTTTCGACCCGCCGGTGTACAGCCACGCCCCGGCGAGGCACACCGCTCCCACCGCGATCAGCCACGGGGCGCTGAACAGCGCCAGCGCGAGTCCGGCGAGTGCACCGATCGTCAGGCTGGCGACCGCGGCGCCCAGCACCGCTCGGGGCGCCGCCAGGCGCGAGCCGACCAGGCGCACCGGGCCGGCCCGGTCGTCGTCGGTGCCGCGGATGCCGTCGGAGTAGTCGTTGGCGTAGTTGACGCCGATGGTCAGCGCGAGCGCGACGGCCAGCGCCAACAGCGCCTTCCACCACACCGCGGAGTGCAGCCACGCGGCCGCCCCGGTGCCCGCCACCACCGGCGCCACCGCGTTGGGCAACGTCCGCGGCCGTGCACCGGAAATCCACTGCCCGAAATTGGCCACACGGATATCCTGCCAGGATGCGGGCCTGAGATCCCCATGCCCCGCAGCCGCGATCGCCCCGGCGTCATGCACCACAATGGTCGGATGCTCGGAGTCATCGGCGGCAGCGGCTTCTACACCTTCTTCGGAGCCGACTCCCACGACACCACCGTCGACACTCCGTACGGGTCGCCGAGCGCCCCGGTCACCGTCGGCGCCATCGGCGACCACGAGGTGGCTTTCCTGCCCCGCCACGGTGCCAAGCACGAATTCTCCGCGCACACCGTGCCCTACCGGGCCAACATGTGGGCCCTGCGCCAGCTCGGCGTGCGGCGGGTGCTCGCGCCGTGCGCGGTGGGCAGCCTCAAACCCGAACTCGGCCCGGGCGCCGTCGTGGTGCCCGACCAGCTGGTCGACCGCACCAGGGGCCGCGCCGACACCTATTTCGACTCCGGCGGCATCCATGTCGACTTCGCCGACCCCTACTGCCCGACGCTGCGCGACGCGGTGACCGGCCTGCGCGGCGTGGTCGACGGCGGCACCATGGTGGTGATCCAGGGGCCGCGTTTTTCCACCCGCGCCGAAAGCCAGTGGTTCGCCTCCGCCGGGTTCTCGCTGGTCAACATGACCGGCTATCCGGAGGCGGTGCTCGCCCGTGAACTCGAAATATGCTATGCGGCAGTCGCTTTGGTGACCGATCTGGATGCCGGTGTGAGCACCGGCGAGGGCGTGAAGGCCGTCGACGTGTTCGCCCAATTCGAGAAGAACGTCGAAGTGTTCAAGACGCTGGTGCGCCAGGCCATCGGCCGGGTCGCCGCCGACCGCACCTGTACGCATTGCCTGCCGCACGCCGGGGTCACCCTGCCCATCGAGCTGCCGTGAGGGTGCTGTTGACCGGGGCGGCCGGCTTCATCGGTGCGCGGGTGGATGCCGCGCTGCGGGCCGCGGGACACGACGTGGTCGCCGTCGATGCGTTGCTGGCTGCCGCGCACGGCCCGAATCCGGTGTTGCCGCAGGGTTGTCACCGTGTCGACGTGCGCGACGCCGACGCGCTGGCCCCACTGTTGGCCGGCGTGGACGTGGTGTGTCATCAGGCGGCGATGGTGGGTGCGGGCGTGGACGCCGCCGACGCCCCCGCCTACGGCGGCCACAACGATCTGGCCACCACGGTCCTGCTGGCGCAGATGTTCGCCGCCGGGGTGCGCCGCCTGGTGCTGGCTTCGTCGATGGTGGTGTACGGACAGGGCAGTTATCACTGCGATCTGCACGGACCCGTGGACCCGCTGCCGCGGCGGCGCGCGGACCTCGACGCCGGAACCTTCGAGCACCTTTGCCCGGTTGGCGGTGAGGAACTGCACTGGCGCCTCGTGGACGAGGACGCCTGCCTGCGGCCACGAAGCCTGTACGCCGCCAGTAAGACCGCGCAGGAGCATTACGCGCTGGCGTGGTCTGAGGCCACGGGCGGCTCGGTGGTGGCACTGCGCTACCACAATGTCTACGGCCCCGGCATGCCGCGCGACACCCCCTACTCCGGGGTGGCGGCGATCTTCCGATCGGCGCTGGAAAAGGGAGATCCGCCAAAGGTTTTCGAGGACGGCGGGCAGATGCGTGATTTCGTCCACGTGGACGACGTGGCCGCCGCCAACGTCGCGGCGACACAGCAACGCGAGGGCTTCACTGCGGTCAATGTCTGTTCGGGACAACCCATCTCGATTTTGGAGGTGGCCGGCGCACTGTGCGACGCGCGCGGCGGTTCGGTGTCCCCGGTGATCACCGGGCAGTACCGCAGCGGCGACGTGCGCCACATCGTCGCCGACCCGTCCCGGGCCGCCGAGGTGCTGGGCTTCCGTGCGGCCGTCGCACCGGGCGACGGGTTACGTGAATTCGCCTTCGCGCCCCTTCGGTGAGCGCTAACCCTGTGGGGGACGGTAGATCTGCGGCTTCTGCACGGCGATCTGCCGCGTTCCGGAGTCGTCACCGCGGAAGATCCGGGGCGCATTGGCCAGCGGGGGTATCTCGGTGGTCGGCGGCTCGTGGTCCGCGCCGGGGGCACCGGCGGGGATGCGGGTGGTCGCCGCGGCCGACGGCCCGGCGGCCTGGCCGACCGGCACCCGGGTGGTCGGTGCCGCCGCATTCGCCGCGGCGGCGCGCCTGCGGGCGGCGCGGCGATCCAGCCGCCGACCGCTCAGCTGCCCGGCGACGATGGCCGCCACCAGGATGCCCAGAGCCAGCCCGCACAGCGTCACGTCGAACGTGCTGGTGATCTGCTGGGCCAGGTTGTTGCCGTAGACCGGGTGTAGCGCAGGCGAATTGGGTGAGTCCGCGAACCGCGGCGCCAGCTCGACACCGACGACGACGCGGGCAACGCTGAGCGTGGCGACCAGTCCGCACAGCGACGTGACCATACGCGCCGAGAAGGTGGCCAGCCTGCGGCGCAGCCAGATCGCCAGGACCGCGGTGACCAGATCGAACGCGGCCAGCACGATGCTGTCGTACCGGGAGAACGGGTAGTTCAGGATTACGCCGACGACGAGGTCGGTGATCCGCATCGCCATCGACCCCACGCACCAAACGGCGATGAGCAGCAGGCCATTTCGCGTCGTTGCACGCCACGCCGATTCCTCCGTCGGCGACGCGTTCCGGTGACCGAACAGCGCCCGCGGCGCGAAAAGCGCCGCACCGGCCGCCCACGCCAGGTAGCCCTCGAACCCGACGCCGGCGGTGGAGGTGTTCTGTGCGATGCCGTGGAATGCGTCGATGTCACGACCGGCGGGCACAAACCACACCAGAATTCCGGCGACCAGCGTCGACGCGCCGAGCGCGACGGTGGTCAGCCGGGCCGCCCGGGAGCTGCGCAACAGCCAGCTGGACGCGACCAGAACCGCGACCAACGCCACCACGCCGTAGACAGCCGCGGTTGCGATCACGGCGATATTCTGCTTGCCGAAATCCTCTGCGCCGCCGGTGCTTTGCAGCGCGTAGCGCACCCGCCAGTACAGGTTGAAACCGAAGCTGAGCACCGCCGCGAGCATCGACAGCGACCCGATGACCCGCGCCGATCGGTGCCAGCCGGTGGACTCGTCGCCCGCCGGGACCGGTCCGGCGAGTGCACCGGTCGGCACCGCCTGGGCGCTCAACAGCGAGCCGGCGATCCCGGCCCACGCCCCCGGACCGACACCGCCGGGCACGTTGACCGTGCCACCGAAACGGACGGTTTCGTACGCATCGAACACGACGAAGGCGAGCACCAGCAGCAGATAGGGGACATTGAGCGCCAGGCGAAGCCGGGCAGCCCGCGCGGGGTTGAACCGCGCGCCCGTCGAGCGCCAGGAACCGGCGACGGCCACGGCGACGACGGCCAGCACCGTCACCGCGATCAGCACCGCGGTCAGGGTCGGGCTGCTGTCCGGGATTCCGAATCCGAAGTAAAGGTTCCACGGCAAGAACACCGCGAGCACCAGCAGAGCCACCGCGGTCAGGTCGACGACGTGCCGGTACCGCTTCGTCACCGCGGGTGCCGCCGCGGTGCCACCCGCGGCGTGCGGGCGGATGATGCGGGGCGCCGGCGCATGCTGGTCCTGACCGCGGATGGGACCCGTAGGCGTGTCGTCGCTGGTCTGGCTCACCATGCCCCCCGGGATTCAAGGACCGATATTCTTGACGCAGTTTCGGGTGTTCGGCCGGGGATTACCCTGCCGAGCGAAACGCACTGCTCGCTTACGAACATATTCTCCGTTCGGATGCCGTGGCAGTGGCTGAGATCGGCTGCTGCGGCGGAGATGATTCCGCGGCGACCGTCCTGTCGTTCGAAAAGCTGGTTACGCTGCGCTAGTAGGCGAAGCTTGTCGCCTGAATGCTGACACTGCCAACGGTATCGCAAGTGTAATGATGCCGGGACATTGCTGGTTGCGGGGTAGCCAGCCGAAGGAGAACCGGGATGGACGTCGTTTTGGGGGTTGCGGTCACCGGCCCTGTCGCCCGCTTGGCGCTTGTCGGGTCGGGGGCGCACGGGGCCGACGTGATCGACCAATCCGTCGTCGACCTCGCTGACAATCCGATCGGGACACTGACCGAGACCGTGGTCGGCACGAATCGGCTGCTGGCCGACGAGAACCACCGGCTGGTCGGTACCCGGGTGTGCTGGCCCGACCATCCCGCCGCCGACCAGCTGCGGCGGGCGCTGGAGGATTCCGGCGTCCACAACGTCGCGGTGCTCTCGGAGTCGCAGGCGGTGGCCGCCCTGATGCGCGCGGCCGGTCGGCCGGGCGCGGCGCTGGTAATGGATGACGCGACCGCGACGCTGTCGATGGCAGGTGCCGCCGACGGCGATCCGGACGCGCCGCCGACCGTGCTGGCCACCCAGCAGCTGGCGGACGCCCCGGGCGGCGATGCGACGGCCGCATTCCACACGATGATGGCCAACCTCGGCGCCCACCCGGATGCCCCGCAGGATGTGTATCTGCTCGGCGCCTCGCCCGACCTGAATCGGGTCGCCGATGAGCTTCGCGATGCCTCGACCATGCGGGTGCAGGTCGCCGACGACCCCACCTTTGCGCTCGCCCGCGGCGCCGCGATAGCCGCCGCGCCGGCGGCGCTCGCGGTCGGGGCGCTGCAAGCGGGGGACGCGACGGCCATGGCGCCCGCGGTCGGGCTGACCGGGGATGCCACCGCGATGGCGCCGGCGGCCGGGGATGCCACCGCGATGGCGCCGGCGGCCGGGGATGCCACCGCGATGGCGCCCGCGGCGGGGCTCACCGGGGACGAGACGGCCGTCGTGCCGGCATCGGAGTTCGCCGATCCGAACGCCGAAGACCAACAGCTGGCCTATTCGATGGCCGACGAGGGCGAGCAGTACCCGGGCGAATTGGACGAGTACGACCCCGAATTCGATGACTACGAATACAGCGACATCGACGAGGCCGAGGCCAAGCTGTCGCGGCGATCGCTGGTGATCGGCAACGCCGTCGTCGCCTTCGCGGTCATCGGGTTGGCGTCGCTGGCCACCGCGATCGCGGTGGCCGTCGAGCCCACCGCCAGCCGGCAGCCGGTGGTGGGAGTGCAAAACGGCACCCCGGGCAAGTTCATGCCGATCCTGCCGAGCCAGCAACAGGCGCCGCTGCCGCCGCCCCCGGCCGATGCGCCCAACGCCGGATTCCAGGGCGGCACCGTCCCGGCTCCGAACAACGTCCCGGCTCCGCAGCAGGTCGCGCCGCCGTCTGGAGGCGGGGTTCCCACCGCCCCCGTTCCCGAGGCCCCGGTTAATCCCGGCGTCGTGCCCAATCCCGATCCGGGTTGGGCGCCTCGCCCCAATCCGATTGTGCCGGTTCCTATTCCGATTCCCATCCCGATCCCGGGATGGGGACCGAACTATCCGCCCTACCACCCGCCGTACAACCCTCCCTACACGCCTCCGACGACGACCTTTTCTCCGCCGACCACCACGTACGAACCGCCGACGACCACGTATTCGCCTCCGACGACGACGTATTCGCCGCCGAGCACCACGCACGAACCGCCGACGACGACGTATTCGCCGCCGAGCACCACGCACGAACCGCCGACCACCACGTACGCACCGCCGAGCACCAAGGAAACCACCCAGGCGCCGCTGCCGACGCACACCCAGCAGACCGAGCCCCCGACGTATTCGCAACAGCCGCAATACCCGACGCATTCGCAACAGCCGCAGTATCCGACGCATTCGCAGCCGATGGTCCCGCAGGAGCCCCGCCCCCACCGCGGGTTCTGAGCGTGCCCGACGCCGACGGTCTGGTCACGGTGGTCCTGCCCTGCCTCAATGAAGAGGAGTCGCTGCCGGCGGTGCTGGCCGCCATCCCCGCCGGCTACCGGGCGTTGGTGGTCGACAACAACAGCACCGATGACACCGCCGGCGTCGCGAGCCGGCACGGCGCCCGCGTCGTCGCCGAACCGCGGGCCGGGTACGGCGCTGCGGTCCACGCCGGCGTGCTGGCCGCGACCACCCCGATCGTGGCGGTCATCGACGCCGACGGCTCGATGGATGGCGGGGATCTGCCCCGGCTGGTCGCCGCGCTGGAGCACGGCGCCGACTTGGTGACCGGCCGGCGCCGACCGGTAGCCGGACTGCACTGGCCGTGGGTGGCCCGGGTGGGCACCGTCGTCATGAGCTGGCGACTGCGCACCCGTCACGGCCTGCCGGTGCATGACATCGCGCCGATGCGCGTGGCCCGGCGCGAAGCGCTGCTGCAGCTGGGCGTCGTCGACCGGCGATCGGGTTATCCGCTGGAATTGCTGGTGCGTGCCGCGGCCGCCGGCTGGCGCGTCGTCGAGCTCGACGTCAGCTACGGTCCGCGGACGGGCGGCAAGTCGAAGGTCAGCGGTTCGCTGCGGGGCAGCATCACCGCGATCATCGACTTTTGGAAGGTGATCTCGTGAGCGTGCTGGCGGTGACCCTGCTGGTGGTCGCCAAGGCGCCGGAGCCCGGCCTGGCCAAGACGCGGCTCGCGGCGACCGTCGGCGACCGGGTCGCCGCCGAAATCGCCGCCGCCGCACTGCTCGACACGCTCGACGCCGTGGCCGCCGCGCCGGTGTCGTCGCGGGTGGTGGCCCTCACCGGGGACCTGGACGGCGCCGCGAACGCCGCCGAGATCCGGCAGCGGCTCACGTCCTTCACGGTGATTCCCCAGCGCGGTGAAGGTTTCGCGGCGCGGCTCGCCAACGCGCATGCCGACGCGGGCTCCTGCGGGCTTCCGGTGCTGCAGATCGGGATGGACACCCCCCAGGTGAGCGCCGAGCTGTTGACCGGCTGTGCGCGCCGGCTGCTCGAGGCGCCGGCGGTGCTCGGTTTGGCCCGCGACGGTGGCTGGTGGGTGCTCGGCGTGGGGGAGCCCGCCATGGCGGACTGCCTGCGTACCGTCCCGATGTCCGTGCCCGATACCGGAGAATTGACATTGAAAGCATTGCGCGACAACGGGATTGATGTGGACACCGTGCAGACGCTGGCTGACGTGGACGTCATCGGTGACGTGGCGGCGGTGCGCGACGCCTGCGCTCCCGCCAGTCGGTTCGCGCACGTCACCCGCGCCGCCGGCCTCTAGCCGAGCGGCGCCCCTACCAGTTCGTCAGGATGATGGTGTTGAGCGCCAGCGCGCCGAAGGCGTTGAGCGCCAACCAGATCCGGTGTGACCGCAGCGGCAGCAATGCGGCCGCCGCGGTGAGCCAGATGGTGAACGGCAGCCAGATGCGTTCCACCTCGGCCTTGCTCAGCATGCTCAGGTCCGCGCAGACGATGGCGGCCAGCACAGCCAGCAGCAGCAGCTGAAAACCGGAGCGGCGACGGATGGCGGGCCAGTCGAACACCCTGCTGATGCCGGCGACACCACCCAACCCGATCGCGCACACCACGCAGGCCAGGTTGGCCCAGCTCCAATATTGGAACGGCCGGAATTTGGCGATGCCCTGCCAATAGCGTTGCTGCACCAGGGCGTAGCCGTCGAACCAGAAGAACCCGGCGACGGCGAAGGCCACCGCCACCGCGATCGCGGCGAGCGCCGCCGGGCCGAGGGCCCGCAGGATCGCGCGCCAGTCCGCCCAGCCTTTGCCCGGCTTCTGGGCGGAGGCCAGCACCGCCAATGCCGGCAGCCCCATCAACATCAGGCCGTAGTTGCAGAACACCGCCCAGCCCAACAGCAGACCCGCGCCCGCGGCGGTCAGCGCGGGGAAGCGAACCGGGCGGTGCACCGCCACGGCCAACAGCGCGATGCCCCACGCCGCCACCCCGGCGAAGTATCCGTCGGCGGAGACCGCCACCCAGATCGCCGCCGGTGCCAGCGCGACAAATGGGGCGGCGCGCCGCGCGGTGGGCTCGTCGGCCAGCGCGCGCACACCGATCACCACCGCGGCCGACGCGCTCGAGCCGGCCAGCAGGCACAGCGAGCCGGCCCAGGCGCCGCCATGCAGGCCGAGCCGGTCCAGCCAGACGAACGTCAGCAGCGCACCCGGTGGATGCCCCGACACGTGGGTGGTCCACGAGTTCGGCTGGTAGTCCACGATCCGGCTCGCGAATGTGCGTAGCGTTGCTCCGACGTCGGTGATGCTCGGCACCTGCGACAGGTATTCGTCGCGGGTGGTCAACCGGCCGGCGAAGCCGCGCTGCCAGCCGTCGATCATCGCCAGCGCGAAGGTCCAGCCGCACGCGGTGACCCAGCTGCCCAGTGTCAATGCCCGCCACGAAAGGCGTTGCGCCAGAATCGGTCCCCAGGCGACGGTGGCGAGGGCGATGGCGACGGCCGGTCCGGTTCCCCAGCCGGCGTGGATCAACCATTCGCCGAAGATCGGGGCGGCGCCGGCGTGGGTGGCGAACTTCTCGGCACCGACGTCAAGACGCGGCCGCACCCCGAGGTTCATCCGCGGCAGCACGAACGCCGCCGCCACCAGCACCACCCCGACCGTGACCGCTATCGCTTCGCGCACTGTCTCCGGTCGAGCGATCCTCACGGACGAACAGCCTATTGATCGCTCGTGCCGGCGAACCGGCGCACCAACGCCGCCCGGTCGATCTTGCCGATGCCACGACGCGGCAGTGCGGCAACGATGTGCAGCTCGCGCGGCGCGGCGGTGGCGTCCAGGGTGCGGGTTACCTGCGCGCGCAGCGCGTCCAGGGTCGGGGCGACGGATCCGTCTCGCACCACGATCGCGGCGACCACCCGCTGCCCCAGCCGATCGTCGGCCACTCCGAACACCGCGCAATCGCTCACGGCCGGATGGCTGCTCAGCGCCGCCTCGACCGGCTGCGGCAGCACGGTCAGCCCGCCCGTGCTGATCGCGTCGTCGGCGCGGCCCAGGACGGTCAGCACACCCGCATCGCTGACGGCGCCGAGATCGTCGGTCGCAAACCAACCCGGCTCCGCGAATGGATCCGGGTCAACCGGGTTGCGGTAGCCCTTCGCCAGCGTCGCGCCCCCGATGACGATGCGCCCGTCGACCGTGCGCAGCCGCACCCCGTCCAGCGGGACACCGTCGTACACGCACCCTCCGGCGGTCTCGCTCATCCCGTAGGTGCGGACCACGCTGATGCCCGCCGCGGCCGCGTCGTCGAGGACCGGTCGCGGCGCCGGGCCGCCGCCGACCAGCACGGTGTCCAGTTCGGCGAGGGCGGCCGCGGCCGCCGGGTCGCGCAGCGCCTTGGCCAGCTGCGCGGCAACCAGCGAGGTGTATCGCCGACCTGGGCCCAATGCCCCTATCGCACGGGGTAATTCGGCGACGTCGAACCCCTTGGAGGGGTTAGTGACGTCCATCTCGACCGGCACCGAGCCGGCGAGCACGCTGCGCACCAAGACCTGAACGCCGGCGATGTGGTGGGGTGGCAAGGCGAGCAGCCAGCTGCCCGGCCCGCCGAGACGGTCGTGGGTGGCCGCCGCGCTGGCCTTCAGGGCGGCGGCGGTCAGCAAGGCGCCCTTGGGTATACCGGTGGTTCCCGACGTCGCCGCGACCAGGGCCACGTCGTCGTCGATGGGCTCCCCGACGCGCAGACCCGCGCGCAGCGCGTCCGATTCGCGGTCGTCGCCCGCGGGCAGGGCGACCAGTGCGGGATCGCGCCCATCCAGCACCCGTTCCAGGGCGGGCAACAGCGACGAGGCCGCCGAGCCCGGCGGGACGTGCAGTGCGCGCAGTACCGCTATGCCGGGTCCCCGGCCTCGTCGGCCTCGTCAAAAGGCCAGCCCTGGGCGGCCAATCGCACCCGCACCCGCTCGACGTCAACCGGCGACGGCAACTCGTCGGTGATCTGGGTGATCAGCACGCCGATGTCGACATCGTCGAACTCGCCGCGCCGAACCAGCTCGCAGGCCACCGCCTTGGCCTCGTCGCCGGACAACCGGCGGGCCAGCAACGCGAGCACCGGAAAGGTGTCGGTCGGCGGAACGCCTTCGGGATATCCCGCGCGTAGCCACGAGACGATGGAATTCAGGAATCCGTTCACGCTGGTACCGCTCCCCCCGGCGTCCGGCTCGGTAACTCGGTGGGCATCAAACGATGCTACTTCGGTTTCGCTCCCAGGAACGGATAGCCGATGTGATGGGCGATGAAGTCCCGGGCGACATACGCCAGAGCAAAGGCAATCACCACGAGCACCAGCGCGTAGATCGCCCACGCTACAGCCAGCAGCGCCGGGTTTTTCTGTGGTGAGCTCCCGTCGGTGCCGGCCTGTCCGGCACCGACCGCGTGGAATCGGAGCCCCAGGGCGAACAGCGCAGGTAGTGCCGCACCGGCCAGCATGCTGAAGACCAGGATCTTCAGGGAGGCCTCGTAGTTGAACCAGTCGCCGAAGTGACTCATCAGGCGTTCGCCTTAATCGTAGGGTCGTCGGAGCCGTACCGAGGTGGCGTCGGGCCGGTATCCGTGGGCGGCCCTTGTTCGTCCGGACTTTGCAGCCCGGCGGTCAGGTCGCCCTTCCATTCGGCGTTGACGTTGTTGGCGTCGACCTTGACCTTGCGCGACCGGATGTAGATGGTGGCCGAGACCGCGACCAGCAGTGCGAAACCGACGATCGCGCCGGGGTATCCGCCGATGAGGTGGACGATCCAGTAGGTCAGCGCGCCGACCAGGCCGGCCAACGGAAGCGTCACCAGCCATGCGACCGCCATGCGACCGGCGACTCCCCAGCGGACCTCGCCGCCGGGCTTGCCCAGCCCGCTGCCGAGCACCGAACCGGTGCAGACCTGCGTCGTCGACAGCGCGTAGCCGAAGTGGGTGGACAGCAGGATGACTGCGGCCGAGGACGACTCGGCGGCCATACCTTGGGGCGACTGAATCTCGACCAGTCCTTTGCCCAGGGTGCGGATGATGCGCCAGCCGCCCAGGTAGGTGCCCGCCGCCATGGACACCGCGCAAGCGACGATGACCCATAGGGGCGGCATGGCCTCGTTTTTGCTGATCGACCCGTAGGACATCAGCGCCAGGAAGATGATGCCCATCGTCTTCTGCGCGTCGCCGGTCCCGTGCGCCAGCGACACCAGCGACGCCGAGCCCCACTGCCCGTACCGGAACCCGGCCTCGGTGCGACCAGTCTCCAGACCGCGGGTGATCCGGTACACGAGCCAGGTCGCGATCGCCCCGACGGCGATGGCCAGGATCGCGGCCACCACGGCCGGGATGAGTACGTGCGACACCAGGCCCTTCCAGATCACGCCGTGTCCGCCGACGGCGGCGATCGTGGCACCGACGATGCCGCCGATCAGCGCGTGCGAGGAGCTAGACGGGATACCGAGGAGCCATGTCAGCAGGTTCCAGACGATGCCGCCGACGAGGCCGGCAAACACGAGTTCCAGCGTCACGATGTGCCCGTCGATCAAACCCTTTGCGATCGTGGCGGCAACGGCGGTGGACATGAACGCACCCACCAGGTTCAGCACCGCTGACAGCGCGACCGCCGTTTTGGGCTTGAGCGCACCACTGGCGATCGAGGTCGCCATCGCGTTGCCCGTGTCATGGAAGCCGTTGGTGAAATCGAAAGCCAGTGCCGTGATTACGACGATGATCAAGAGGAACAATTGGATGTTCACAGCGCCTGATTCTGGTGGTAGGAGGATTCCATTGTCGAATGCTGGGAGAGTCGAAACGCGGGTGTACCTTGACTCGTCGCCGAATGTTGCCTCTCAGTTAACCGGAATTTCCCTGTCGTTCACCCCGGGTGTCACGCCGTAACGGGTGGTCGGAGGGGATTTCGAGGAAAATGAGCGTGATCCCATCGGGGTCGATCACATGCATTTCGTAGAGGCCCCACGGTTCCTGGCGTGCCTCGCGCGCGATCGACACCCCGCGACCGCGAAGCTCGGCCTGGGTTGCCTCGATGTCGCGGACCTGTAGCCACAGCGCGCCCGGGAACGGGCCCCGGGAATGGTCCGGGGAGCCGTAACCGGCGAGTTCCAGCAGCGACTGGCCCGCGAAAAAGACTGTGCCTGCGCCATATTCGCGGGCTATCGCCAGGCCGATCTGGTCGCGGTAGAAGGTCAGCGACTGCTGATAGTCCGCCGGCCGGAGCAGCATCCGACTGGCCAGGATCTCCATAGCGTCGTGTCTATCACAGTGCCCGTCTGAAAAGGCCGGTTGGAACGGCCGGGTCAGCTATCGCTGTTGCGGTTGGGCTGGATGCTTTGGCGCTGCATCATGGCGTTGACCCAGCGGGGGCCGAAGGTGTCCAGCGCCTTGGCCGCGATCGCCATCCGCGGTGCGATGCGCACCGGGCGGGTGCGGGCGGCGGTGATCATCCACTCGCCGGCCTCCTCCGACGTCAGTGCCGGCATTCCCTGGTAGGCCTTCGTCGGCGCGATCATCGGGGTGGCCACCAACGGGTAGTAGAGCGTGGTGGAGTGCACCCCCTTGTCGCCCCACTCGGTTTCCACGACCCGGCTCACCGTCGACAGCGCGGCCTTCGAGGCGTTGTACACCGAGAACAGCGGCGAGGCCTCCGACAGCACGCCCCACGTCGAGACGTTGATGATGTGGCCGTCGCCGCGCTCGATCATCCCGGGCGCCACCCCACGGATCAGCCGCAGCGGCGCGTAGTAGTTGAGCACTATGGTGCGCTCGACGTCATGCCAGCGCTCCAGCGATTCGGCCAGCGGCCGGCGGATGGACCGGCCGGCGTTGTTGATCAGGATGTCGACGCCGCCCAGACGCGTGTCGACGTCGGCGACCAGCGCGTCGACGGCGTCCATATCCGAGACGTCGCACGGGATCGGCAGCGCGTCGCCGCCCGCAGCGGTGATCCGCTGGGCCAGCGCGTCCAGCAGCTCCTGACGCCGGGCGACGACGACCACCGTGGCGCCGTGCCGGGCGAACTGTTCGGCCGCGGCCTCGCCGATCCCCGACGACGCCCCGGTGAGCAGGATGCGCTTGCCCGCCAGTTCGATCGGCTTGATCAGCGGACGGTTGATCAGAACTTGCGGCGCCATGGGGGGCCGCATGGTCGCCAGCACCAGCTGGTCGGCGATGCGGCGAAGGGGACTCTTGCTCACGTGACGCGAGTCTAGGTGGGGGCGCGACGCGCCAACCGCGCCGCTCAGAAGTAGCGGGGGAACCGGCTCCAGTCCGGGTCGCGCTTTTCCAGGAACGCGTCGCGGCCCTCGACGGCCTCGTCGGTCATGTACGCCAGCCGGGTGGCCTCGCCCGCGAACAACTGCTGGCCCACCAGGCCGTCGTCGAGCAGGTTGAATGCGAACTTCAGCATCCGTTGCGCCTGCGGGGATTTCGCGTTGATCTCGCGCGCCCACTGGATGGCCTCAGATTCCAGCTCGGCATGATCGACGACGGCGTTGACCGCGCCCATGTGGTGCATCTGCTCGGCGGTGTAGGGGCGGCCCAAAAAGAAGATCTCGCGGGCGAACTTCTGGCCGATCTGACGGGCCAGGTACGCGCTGCCGTAGCCGCCGTCGAAGCTGCCGACGTCGGCGTCGGTCTGCTTGAAGCGGGCGTGCTCGCGGCTGGCCAGGGTGAGGTCGCAGACCACGTGCAGGCTGTGCCCGCCGCCGGCCGCCCACCCGTTGACCAGACAGATGACCACCTTTGGCATGAACCGGATCAGCCGCTGAACCTCGAGGATGTGCAGGCGTCCGGCGCGGGCGGTGTCGACGGTGTCGGCGGTCTCGCCGCTCGCGTACTGATAGCCGCTGCGCCCGCGGATCCGCTGATCCCCGCCCGAGCAGAACGCCCAGCCGCCGTCTTTGGGCGACGGCCCGTTGCCGGTCAGCAACACCACGCCGACATCGGGCGACATCCGGGCGTGGTCGAGCACCCGGTAGAGCTCGTCGACGGTGTGCGGCCGAAACGCGTTGCGCACCTCGGGCCGGTTGAACGCCACCCGCACCGTGGCGTCATCGACGTGCCGGTGATAGGTGATGTCGGTCAGGTCGCCGAAGCCGTCGACGGAACGCCACTGCTGGGCGTCAAAGGGATTGTCGCTCAAGGCTTTTGAACTCCTATACCGGGTCCAGCCGGAATACCGCGCAGCGGCCGGCCAGTGCCTCGAATTCCTCCGGACGCCCGTCGGTGATCAGGCCCGCCCGCTTCATGAAACCGACGCCGGTGGGCACCTCGGTCGGGAAGGCCCGCAGAATCGGCCGCGCGTCGTCGGCGGACAACTCGGCCATCCGCACCCGCTCGACGTGGCGGCCGCGGGCGATCGTCGCCTCCCGCGCGACCCGCACGTTGGCCACCCAGTCGGCACCGGGGAATCCGGCGACCACGTAACGCCTGCCGTCGAGGGTCATCGGGGTCACCGGCGTCGACCGGGGAGCGCCGGACTTACGTCCGGGCACGCTCAGCACGACCGGGCTTTCACCGCCGAAGCTCAGACCGAGCCGCGACATCCGGATGAAGACTTTGTTCGCCGGCTTCAGCCACCAAGGCGGTTTGAGAGGCGGCTTGAGCTCTTCGGGCGTACCCATGCCTGACACAGTAGTCAGGTCTGCGGCGCCTCCAAGAAGGGTTCGGCACCGTGCGCCCAGGGATCGGCACCGGGTGTGGCGACGGCGTCGAGCCGGGCGATCGCCTCGGCGCTCAGCGTGACGCCGGCAGCGCCGATGTTCTCCTCCAGATGGGCGATCGACCGGGTGCCGGCGATCAGCAACGTGTTCGGCGTGTGGGCCAGCAGCCACGCCAGTCCGACCTGGGCGCCGGTGACGCCCAGGTCGCCGGCGATGTCGGCCACCACCTGGTTGTCGGCGACCTTCGGGAATCCCGGGAACGCCGAGCCGAGCGGGAAGTACGGCACCCAGGCGATGCGCTCAGCCACGCACAACTGCAGAGTGGCTTCCTGCGAGCGGTCCAGCAGGCTGTAGGCGTTCTGCACGCAGACGATGCCCGCGGGCAGCGCGCGTTGCACCAGTTCGAGCGGCACCGCGCTGATCCCGATCCCGCCGACCTTCCCCTCGTCGCGCAGCGCGATCATCTCGGCGAGCTGGTCATCGAGGTCGACGATCTGGTCTCCCTCGGCGGCCACGCCGGGCCCCAGGTCCATGCGCCGCAGGTTGACCACCGGAATCTGGTCCAGACCGAGTTGACGCAGATCGTCCTCGACGGCCGCGCGCAGTTCGGCCGGCTTTTGGGCGGCGGCCAGCGGAATCGGTTGTGCGCCGGTATAGCGCGCACCGACCTTGCTGACGATGACGAGGTCGTCCGGGTAGGGGGCCAGCGCCGCGCGGATCCGACGGTCGACCTCGCCCGGGCCGTAGAACGACGCGGTGTCGATGTGGTTGACGCCGAGTTCGATGGCGCGGCGCAGCACCGTGGCCGCGGCGTCGACGGACGGCGCCTCGAACAGCTGCATGGCGCCGTAGCCCATCCGGGCGACGGTGGCCGTGCCGAGATTGCCCGTACCGCCGGGTTGTGGTTTGTCGGTCATGATGCTCCCTGGCTCGTGACACACTGGAGAAAATGCGGAGGACCCTCCGCTTCGGTCAGCGTAGCAGAAACGGAGGGTCCTCCGCTTTGGTCGAACGGTCGGATGCACGCCGCAATCGCGAACGGCTGCTGGCGGCGGCCACCGCGGCGTTCACCGCGCACGGCGCGTCGGTCTCGCTCGAGTCGATCGCCCGCGACGCGGGAGTGGGAATCGGCACGCTCTACCGCCATTTCCCCACTCGGGAAGCCCTCGTCGAGGCGATTTACCGTGCCGAGCTCGCCGAGGTGGCCGCGGCCGCCGAGCAGGTGCTCAAGCGGCATCCGCCCAAGACCGCGCTGCGACGCTGGATGGACAGGTACGCGAGCTTCGTAGCCGCCAAGCGCGGAATGGCCGAGTCGCTGCACGCGATCTTCGACTCCGGCGCTCTTGAGCCCAGCCAGACTCGCGACAGCATCGTCGGTGCCGTCGAGATGCTGCTGCGGGCCGGCGCCGACGACGCGACCCTGCGCGCCGACGTGCAGGCCGACGACGTGGTGTCCAGCCTCATCGGCATCTTCTTGGCCAGCTCTTCGCCGGAGCAGACCGGGCGCATGCTCGACCTGCTGGTCGCGGGCGTGGCGGCTACCTGACCCAGTGTGCGGCCGGCCGCGCGTTCGGCGCAGAAACCTAGCCGACGGAGCGGGCGGCACCTTCCCAGAATTGCGCGCGCACGGCCTTCTTGTCCGGCTTGCCCAGCCCGGTCAACGGCAGCGAGTCGGCGAGCACCACGCGCTTGGGTGACTGCACCGAGCCCTTGCGCTCCTTGACCGCGGCCTGGATCTCGGCGGTCATCTTCTCGATCGCCGCGTCATCGCGGGGCGCGTCGGAGCGCAGCACCACCACCGCGGTGACGGCCTCGCCCCACTTCTCGTCCGGCGCGCCGACCACGCACACCTGGGCGATGGCCGGATGCTCGGCGACGACGTCCTCGACCTCGCGCGGGAACACGTTGAAGCCGCCGGTGACGATCATGTCCTTGACCCGGTCGACGATGAAGTAGAAGCCGTCCTCGTCCTCGCGGGCCATGTCACCGGTGTGCAGCCAGCCGTCTTTAAAGGTCTTCGAGGTCTCGTCAGGTAAATTCCAGTAGCCGCCCGCCAAAAGCGGTCCGCTGACACAGATTTCGCCCGGCTCGCCCTGGGGCACCGGCTTGCCGTCCTCACCCAGCAGCGCGACCCGCGCGAAAAGCGTTGGGCGCCCACACGACGTCAGCCGCTTCTCATCGTGCTCACCCTTGGCCAGGTAGGTGATGGCCATCGGCGCTTCGGACTGCCCGTAGTTCTGGGCGAAGATCTGGCCGAATCTGCGGATCGCCTCGGCCAGCCGAACCGGGTTGATCGCCGAGGCGCCGTAGTAGACGGTCTGCAGCGACGAGAGGTCGCGGGTGTGTGAATCCGGGTGGTCCATCAGCGCATACAGCATCGACGGCACCAAGAAGGTGGCCGTAATACGCTTCTCCTCAATGGTTTTCAGCACATCGGCCGGATCGAACTTGGGCAGCACGTGCATCTCGCCGCCCTTGATCAGGGTGGGCAGGAAATACGCCGCCCCGGCATGCGATAGCGGGGTGATCATCAAAAACCGCGGCTCCTCCGGCCACTCCCACTCCGAGAGCTGGATCTGGGTCATGGAGGAGATCGACTGCGCGGTGCCCATCACGCCCTTGGGTTTGCCGGTGGTGCCCCCGGTGTACGTCAGGCCGATGACCTGATCCGGCGGCAGGTCCGCGGCGGTCAGGGGCTGCGGGTCGTACTTGGCCGCCTCGGCCGCCAGGTCGACCGCGACCCCGCTGAGCGCCTCGGGCACCGGGCCGATGGTCAGGATCTGTTTGAGCCCCGGGACCTTCTCCAGCAGTGCCAGCGCGCGCTCGACGAACATCGGGTTGGGGTCGATGATCAGCGAGCTGATGCCGGCGTCGTTCAGCACATAGGCGTGGTCGTCCAGTGAGCCCAGCGGATGCAGGGCGGTGCGCCGGTAGCCGCGGGTCTGGCCGGCGCCGATGATCAACAGCACCTCGGGGCGGTTGAGCGACAGCAGGCCGACCGCGACACCGGTGCCCGCGCCCAACGCCTCGAACGCCTGGATGTACTGGCTGATCCGCTCGGCCATCTGACCACCGGTCAGCGTGGTGTCGCCGAGGAACAGCACCGGCTTGGTCTTGTGGCGCTTGAGTGCGCCTACGAGCAGGTGGCCGTTGTGGGTCGGGTTGCGCAACAGATCGTCACTCATGTGGCCAGACTAGAACGTGTTGCAATTTGGGTCAGCCGCACCCTCGATGACCCCCCGGGGATCTAGGTTTGACTGGTGGCGACCCGCTTCGTCCGGCTCCGCCGCCCTCGCGATCGCCACTAGGTTTGACCGGTGGCGACCCGCTTCGTCCGGCTCCGCCGCCCTCGCGATCGCCACTAGGATCCCTACGCATGGGGCAGGCAGATCTCGTCGTTACCGGAACCGTATTGACCGTCGATGAGGCGCGGCCCACGGCCGAGGCGCTCGCCATCGCCGACGGTCGCATCATCGCCCTCGGCACCCGGGCCGACGTCGCCGAGTTCGTCGGTCCCGGCACCCAGACCATCGACATCGGCGACGGCTGTGTCATGCCGGGATTCGTTGAGGCACATGGGCATCCGTTGATGGAGGCCGTCGCCCTGTCGGACCGTATCGTCGACATCCGCCCGGTCACCATGCGCAGCGCCGACGACGTCGTCGCGGCGATCCACTCCGAGGTCGCCCGCCGCGGATCCGACGGCGCCTACCTCAACGGCTGGGATCCGTTGTTGCAGAACGGTCTTCCAGAACCCACGCTGAGTTGGCTTGACGACGTCGCGCCGGACAGTCCGCTCGTCATTTTGCACAACTCCGGGCACAAGGCCTTTTTCAACTCCACCGCTGCCAAGCTGCATGGGCTGAACCGCGACACCCCCGACCCCAAGGGTGCCAAGTTCGGCCGCGACGCCGACGGTGAACTCGACGGCACCGCCGAGGAGACCGGCGCGGTGTTTCCGCTGCTGGGCGGGGCCATCGACTTCGCCGACTATCCGCGGATGCTGCTCGCCGAGTGCGCTCGGCTCAACCGCGCCGGCCTGACCACCTGTTCGGAGATGGCGTTCGACCCCGGGTTCCGGCCGATGGTCGAACAGCTGCGCGATCAGCTGACCGTGCGGCTGCGCACGTATGAAATCTCCAACCCGCAGATGTCCACCGCCGCCACACCCGGGCAGGGCGACGACATCCTGCGCCAGGTCGGCATCAAGATCTGGGTGGACGGCTCGCCGTGGATCGGCAACATCGACCTCTCGTTTCCCTACCTGGACACCGAGGCCACCCGGATCATCGGCGTCGCACCGGGTTCGTGCGGCTGCGCCAACTACACCGCCGAACAGCTGCACGAGATCGTCGGTGCCTACTTCCCGCTGGGCTGGCCGATGGCCTGCCACGTGCAGGGCGACGCCGGTGTGGACACCATCCTCGACGTGTACGAAGACGCGCTGCGCCGCCATCCGCGTGACGACCACCGGTTGCGGCTCGAGCACGTCGGCGCCATCCGGCCCGAGCAACTGCAGCGCGCCGCCGACCTCGGCGTGACCTGCAGCATCTTCGTCGACCAGATCCACTACTGGGGTGACGTCATCGTCGACGGGCTGTTCGGCGAGGAGCGCGGAACCCGTTGGATGCCAGCGGGATCCGCGGTGGCCACCGGGATGCGCATCTCGCTGCACAACGATCCGCCCGTCACGCCCGAGGAGCCGCTGCGCAACATCAGCGTGGCGGTGACCCGGACGGCGCCGAGCGGCCGGGTGCTCGGACCCGAGGAGCGCTTGACTGTCCACCAGGCGATCCGCGCCCAAACCATCGACGCGGCCTGGCAGCTGTTCTGCGACGACGTGATCGGCTCGCTGGAGGTCGGCAAGTACGCCGACCTGGTGGTGCTCTCGGCCGACCCGCGAACGGTGCCGCCCGAGCAGATCGCCGACCTTCAGGTGCGGGCGACGTATCTGGCGGGCCGCCAGGTCTACAGCGCGTGACGCCGACGCTCGAGGATCTGCTCGACCGCCTGCACGTGGTGGCGCTTCCCATGCGGGTGCGCTTTCGCGGCATCACCACCCGGGAAGTCGCGCTGATCGACGGACCGGCGGGCTGGGGCGAGTTCGGGGCGTTCGTCGAATACGAGCCGCGCGAGGCCGCGCACTGGCTGGCGTCGGGCATAGAAGCCGCCTACCGCCGGCCGCCGCCCATCCGCCGCGATCGCGTGCCGATCAACGCGACCGTGCCGGCCGTGCCCGCCGCGCAGGTGGGCGAGGTGCTGGCCCGCTTCCCGGGGGCCGGCACGGCCAAGGTCAAGGTCGCCGAGCCCGGGCAGACGCTGGCCGACGACCTCGCCCGGGTCAACGCCGTGCGCGAACTGATTCCCACCGTGCGGGTGGACGCCAACGGCGGCTGGAGCGTCGAACAGGCCGTACAGGCGGCGGCCGCGCTGACCGCCGACGGGCCGCTGGAATACCTGGAGCAACCCTGTGCGACGGTCACCGAACTCGCCGCGCTGCGCCGGCGCGTCGACGTGTTGGTCGCCGCCGACGAAAGCATCCGCAAGGCCGACGACCCGCTGGCCGTGGTCCGCGCCCGGGCCGCGGACATCGCCGTGCTCAAAGTAGCCCCGCTGGGCGGCATTTCGGCCATGCTCGAGATCGCCGCGCAGATCGACATCCCAGTCGTGGTCTCCAGCGCGCTGGATTCGGCGGTGGGAATCGCCGCCGGCCTGAGAGCCGCCGCGGCTCTGCCGCAGCTTCGCCACGCCTGCGGGCTGGGCACCGGCGGGCTGTTCGTCGACGACGTCGCCGAGGCCGCCGCGCCCGTCGACGGCTGCCTGCCGGTGGGGCCGGTCACGCCGGATCCGGGGCGCCTGCACGCGCTGCGGGCGGCGCCAGATCGGCGGCAGTGGTGGATCGACCGGGTCAAGGCCTGCCATCGGTTGCTTGTACCGTCGTCCGGGTGATCAACCTGGCTTACGACGACCGCGGCTCCGGTGAGCCCGTGGTCTTTATCGCCGGCCACGGCGGCGCCGGACGAACCTGGCACCCCTATCAAGTCCCCGCGTTCCTGGCGGCCGGATACCGCGTCATCACCTTCGACAATCGCGGAATCGGAGCCACCGAAAACGCGGAAGGCTTCTCGACCCAGACCATGGTGGCCGACACCGCGGCGTTGATCGAAGGCCTGAACGCGGCCCCGGCCCGCATCGTCGGGATGTCGATGGGCGCGTTCATCACCCAGGAGCTCATGCTCGCCCGGCCCGAGCTGGTCAGCTCGGCGGTGCTGATGGGCACCCGTGGCCGCATGGACCGGGCCCGGCAGTTCTTCCGTGACGCCGAGGCCGAGCTGGCCGATGCCGGTGTCGCGCTGCCGGCCGCATATGAAGCGAAAATCCGCCTGCTGGAAAACTTTTCCCGCAAGACGCTCAACGATGACACCGCGGTCGCCGACTGGATCGCGATGTTTTCCACCTGGCCCGTCAAGCCCACCCCCGGCATTCGTGCGCAGCTGGATGTCGCGCCGTACACCAGCCGGTTGACTGCCTACCGCAGCATTGCGACCCCGGTGCTGGTGATCGGCTTCTCCGACGACGTGCTGACGCCGCCGTATCTGGGTCGCGAGGTGGCGGACGCGCTGCCCAACGGCCGTTACGTGCAGATACCCGACACGGGTCATCTCGGCTTCTTCGAGCGGCCCGACGCCGTCAACGCCGCCATGCTCAAGTTCTTCGGCGAGGCCACGGGCTGAGTGCGGCTCACCCGGGCTGATGCGGTTCCTCGAGGCTGGGGTCTGATTGCCCGCTTCCTTCCTCCCGCCGCTACGCGGCGGGCATCGTCACGGGGCTGTGACACCCTGTAGGAGTGAACCCCTCGACGACACAGGCTCGCGTCGTCGTTGACGAGCTGATTCGCGGCGGTGTCCGCGATGTGGTGCTTTGCCCCGGTTCGCGGAACGCCCCACTGGCGTTCGCGTTGCAGGACGCCGACCGATCCGGTCTGATCCGCCTGCACGTCCGCATCGACGAACGCACCGCCGGGTATCTGGCCATCGGCCTGGCCATCGCCGCCGGCGCGCCGGTGTGCGTCGCCATGACGTCGGGCACCGCCGTCGCCAACCTCGGTCCGGCAGTGATCGAGGCCAACTACGCGCGGGTGCCGCTGATCGTGCTGTCGGCCAACCGGCCCTACGAACTGCTGGGCACCGGGGCCAACCAGACCATGGAGCAGCTGGGCTACTTCGGCACCCAAGTGCGGGCCACCATCAGCCTGGGCCTGGCCGAGGACGCCCCCGAGCGGCTGGATTCGGCCAACGCCACCTGGCGATCGGCCACCTGTCGGGTGCTGGCGGCCGCCACCGGATCCCGTACCGCCAATGCCGGGCCCGTGCAGTTCGACATTCCGCTGCGCGAGCCCCTGGTGCCCGATTCCGAACCTCAAGCGGTGACACCGCAGGGCCGCCCGGGTGGCCGGCCGTGGACCCACACCCCGCCGGTCAGCTTCGACCAGCCGCTGGACATCGATCTCTCACCCGACACGGTCGTCATCGCTGGACACGGCGCCGGCGCGCAACCCAACCTGGCGCAGCTGCCGACCGTCGCGGAGCCGACGGCCCCGGCGCCGGCCAACCCACTGCACCCGCTGGCGCTGCCCCTGCTGCGGCCCAAGCAGGTGATCATGCTCGGCCGCCCCACCCTGCACCGGCCGGTGTCGACATTGCTGGCCGACCCGCAGGTGCCGGTGTTCGCGCTCACCACCGGGCCGCGCTGGCCGGACGTCTCGGGCAACTCGCAGGCCACCGGGACACGCGCGGTCACCACCGGCGCACCGAGCCCGGCGTGGTTGCACCGCTGCGCGGAAACCAACCGGCACGCCCTGGCCGCCCTCCGCGGCCAGCTCGCGGCGCACCCGCTGACCACGGGCCTGCACGTCGCCGCGGCCGTGGCCGACACGCTGGCGCCCGGCGATCAGCTGGTGCTCGGGGCGTCCAACCCGGTTCGCGATGCGGCGCTGGTCGGCCTGGACACCCACGGCATCCGGGTGCGGTCCAACCGCGGCGTCGCCGGGATCGACGGGACGGTCTCGACGGCGATCGGGGCGGCGCTCGCGCATGAGCGGGAGGGCGGAGCGGACACCCCGGCGCGTACCGTCGCGCTGATCGGCGACCTGACGTTCGTGCACGATAGCTCCGGGCTGCTGATCGGCCCCACCGAACCCACGCCGCGCCGACTGACGATCGTGGTCTCCAATGACAACGGCGGCGGCATCTTCGAGCTTCTCGAACAGGGCGACCCGCGGTTCTCCGACGTGTCGTCACGGGTTTTCGGAACACCGCACGACGTCGACGTGGGCGCGCTGTGTCGTGCCTACCACGTCGAAAGCCGCCAAATCGAGGTCGGTGAATTGCCGGCGGCCCTCGACGAACCCGGACCCGGAATGCGGGTGCTGGAAGTCAAGGCCGACCGGTCGTCGCTGCGGCAACTGCACGCCGCCATCAAGGCCGCGCTATGAGGCGCGCATAGATGGAGATATCTCTAAAAGCTCTGCTGCACATACTGATTCATGGACGCAGCGACGAGCCGCCGAAAACGCATGCCCGGATTGCGTTGCGATGGGCCCGGATTGCGGTGCTGATCGTCGCCGGCCTGGTCACCTTGCAGTCAATGCTGCTGGTGGCCGGCGCCTGGCGCGATGACATTGCGATCACCCACAACATGGGCGTCGCTCAGGCGGAGGTGCTCAGCGCCGGGCCGCTTCGCTCCACCATCGAATTCGTCACGCCCGAGCGAGTCACCTATCGCCCCGAACTCGGAGTGCTCTACCCGTCGCATTTGGCCACCGGGATGCGGATTTACGTCGAGTACAACAAGAACGATCCCAACCTGGTTCGCGTGCAGCATCGCAATGCCGGCCTGGCGATCATCCCGGCCGGATCGATCGCGGTGGTGGGCTGGCTGGGTGCGGCGGTGATCCTGGTCGTGCTGGCGCTGCTGGACAAATGGCTCGACCGGCGCGACATACCGCGAAACGAAGCAGATAGCCCCGCTGTAAAAAGTGTCGGACCTGCAAATTTCGCATGACGTATGCCGGCAGGCAACCTTGTCGACAGCCGACGCTGACACCGTAGTGATGTGCGCGTTGCCATCGTCGCGGAATCGTTCCTCCCCGAAGTCAACGGTGTTAGCAATTCGGTGATCCGGGTGCTCGAGCATCTGCGCCGGACGGGCCACGAAGCCCTCGTCATCGCCCCCGACACGCCGCCGGGGGAGCCGCGGGCAGAGCGTATTCACGACGGCATCCGAGTTCATCGGGTGCCGTCGCGAATGTTTCCGAAGGTGACCACGCTGCCGCTCGGCGTGCCGACGCCCCGGCTGGTGAGCGTGATGCGTGGATTCGATCCGCACGTGGTGCATCTCGCGTCCCCGGCGCTGCTGGGCTACGGCGGCGTGCGGGCGGCCCGGTGGCTGGGGGTTCCGACGGTTGCGGTGTATCAGACCGACGTTCCGGGCTTCGCGGCGAGCTATGGCCTTCCGATGACCGCGCGGGCAGCCTGGGCCTGGTTCCGTCATCTGCACGGCCTTGCCGACCGTACCCTGGCGCCATCCAGTGTGACTATGGAATCACTTGTCGCTCACCGCTTTCCGCGGGTACACCGGTGGGCACGCGGGGTCGACGTGCTGCGGTTCGCGCCGTCCGCACGCGACGAGGCGCTCCGGCGGCAGTGGTCGCCGCAGGCCAAACCCATTGTCGGATTCGTGGGTCGGCTCGCGCCCGAGAAACACGTCGAGCGACTCATCGGGCTGGCCGCCAACGACGCGGTCCAGCTCGTCATCGTCGGCGACGGTGTCGACCGCAACAAGCTGCAATCGGCAATGCCGACAGCTGTTTTCACCGGTGCGCTCTACGGTGACGAGCTCGCCGCGGCGTACGCCAGTATGGACGTGTTCGTGCATCCCGGTGAGCACGAGACGTTTTGTCAGGTCGTGCAAGAAGCGCTGGCGTCGGGGCTGCCGGTGATCGCCCCCGACGCCGGCGGCCCACGTGACCTCGTCACCCCGTGGCGTACCGGTCTGTTGTTGGCCGTCAACGAGTTCGAGTCCCGGTTGCACGACGCGGTCGCGCACCTGATCGCCGAGCGGCCGCGCTACGCCCTGGCCGCCCGGCGCAGTGTGGTCGGCCGAAGCTGGCCGGTCATCTGCGACGAACTCCTCGGCCACTACGAAGCGGTGCTGTCGCCGTTTGCCCGACGGCAAGTACGGCCCACCCGCTACGCGCAGGGGGAGTGACGGGCACATGAGGTATGCCGAGGCGCGGTAACCGCGGCCGTTATCGCGGCGGGCTCTTGGGCTACAACTGTCGACGCCGCCGGGGGCGGAAGGCGTCCTTGACCTTTTCGCCGGCGTCCTTGAGCTGAGCCGCCCGCTGGTCCGCCCTGCCCTCAGCCTCCAGCGCCGGATCCTTGACCGCGCGACCGGTTGCCGTTTTGATCTTGCCCGTCACCAGCCGCAGCTTGTTTCGGGCTTTATCTGCGCCGCTCATAGCGTGTCCTTTTATTCGTTCCAAGTGAAGCGCAACGGCCGGTTACCCTTTTTGTCGCCGAGCCACGCGCCTACACGCGGCGTCTTGGCTTGATGTTCGGAGTCGAATTCCGTCGCCAGTCCGCTCGGCCCGGTGAGCGGCGTCCATGGGGGGCGGCAATGCATGCCGGCGCCGAACGTCGGCATCCGCACGCTGCTTTGCGGTTCACATATTAGAGGCACTCAGCGCCGGTGCCGGACTCGGCAATTAGTCAGCTATTCTGACTAATATAGTCATAGATTAGGACCGATGGCAACAGACGCGAAGTCGCTGAAGCGCATCGATGACACGTGCGGAACCCAGCGAGCGTAACGAGGCGCGCGCGACGTCGCAGTCGTAGTGGCAGCGATCTGATCCGGCAGCGCTGACGTAAGGTGTGTACCTCATGAGAGCAGGTGGGCGCTGGAGCCGAGAACGGTATGGACGACGAGCAGCCGGTTGATCTGGGGGTGGCGCTGTTCATCCCGTATCGCTATATGGAGGACCGAATTTTCCGGGCCATCCAGGATGCCGGGTTCGACGACTGGACCCTGGCTCAGGTTCGGGTGTTTCAACGCCTCGCAGCGGATGGTTCGCGCCTCACCGACCTCGCTGATCAGGCGCAAATGAGTAAACAGAGCGCCGGGGTGCTGGTCGATCAACTGGAACGCCTGGGCTATGTCCGCCGGGTTCCCGACCCGACCGATGGGCGCGCCCGGTTGATCGTGATCGAGGAACGTGGCCGGCGGGCGGCCGAGGTGGCGATGGCGACATCCGCCGAGATCCTGGCGGAGTGGAAGGCCTTCCTGGGCACCCGAAACTTCACGTTGTTGCACCAGATCCTGGATCAACTCCGCGAGATCACCGACCCCTACGCGCACGAATCGTAGCTGCGCCGAGCCGGCGGCACTCGAAGCCGTTCGCCGGGAGGCCCCCACCTGGGCCGGCAGGTGTCAGTGGCTTGCCGGCCTTGATATAGTCAGCTTTATTGACTAATGTGGTCAGTGATTCTCACCATCAGAAAAGATTGCGGGCAAACATGAAGATATTGGTTTTGGGGGCAACCGGCGCAACCGGTCAGCTAATAGTCCGCGACGCCACGGCGAGCGGTCACTACGTCGTGGCGCTGGTTCGTGCCAAAGCGCGCGCTGATCTGCCGGGAGCCGAGGTGATCGAGGGCGATGTGCGCGACGAGGGGACCCTCGCGCGCGCGTTGGACGGCTGCGATGCCGTCGTCAGCGCGCTGGGCACCGGGATGGGCTTGCGCGAGGTCGACCTGCTGACCGTCGCGACCCGCGCCCTCGTCGCCGCGATGACCCGCACCGGCGTCCGCCGTCTAATCTGCATCTCCGCGCTCGGAGTCGGCGACAGTCGCGGCCACGGCGGCTTCGTCTTCGACCGGCTGTTCCAGCCGTTGCTGCTCGGCCCCGCCTACAAGGACAAGGACCGCCAGGAAGCCGCGATCCGCGCCAGTTCGCTCGACTGGGTTGTCGTCCGCCCCGCCATGCTCACCAACGACCCGCCGCGTGGCAGCGTCAGGGCCACCGCCGACCTCGCAGGCGTCAACGGCGGCAAGATAGCGCGCGCCGATGTCGCTCAGTTCGTGCTCGAGCAATTGACGACCGACACCTGGTTGCGGCGGACACCCGTCATCCTGTGATGGAGGGTGGTCGTAGATCACTTGTCGAGCCGAGCAATCGGCGGAGATCGGACAGGCCCATCTTCAGTCGCGCTTCCGCCGCCGCGCGGGCCAACAGCCGCTCGGCGTCGGGGGGTCAACCTACGTCGGGAGCAGACAACCGGTGAACGAACCCGTGTGAGAATAGCCAACTCACGCAGGTGCCGGTGACATGGTCACAGCCAACAGCGTGGAGCCAATGTGGGCCGTCCGTCTGGGGCCACTTGGCTGCGCACCCCGACACCGTGCAGATCCAGGTCGCCGGGCGCACCATCGCGGTCAGCGCCGAGCAGCTGCACGGCACCGCCCGCCAGCACGCCTGGCGCCACATCACCAGCGCGGCAGACCGTTTGGCGAAATACGAGCAGAAACCGACCGCGAGCTTCCCGTCATCCGGCTGCGCGCCCGACCCACCGCCGAGGAGACCCTAGAGCCGTCTCGGGGATAGACCATCAACGAGATGGCCGTGGGCTGATCAGCCCTGCGCCAGCTGGGCGACGGGCTGCCATTCCTCCCAGTTCTTGAGCCGGCTCTGGTAGTCGGCCTTGGCCGTTTCCAGCGGGGAAGCGCCGAAAAACACTCGCAGCGGCGGCTTTTCGGCGTCGACCACCTTGAGCAGGGCGGCTGCGGACGCCGACGGGTTGCCCGGGCTGGCCCACCGGCGGCTGCGCTCGGCCTGGACGGCGGCGCGAATGTCGTCATAGGCCGGCAGCGGATCGGCGTGCTTGGCCGAGTCGCCCGCCCAGTCGGTGTCGAAACCGCCCGGCTCGATCAGCGTGACGTGGACACCGAACGGTGCGACCTCCTGCGCCAGCGCCTGCGAGAAGCCCTCCAGCGCCCACTTGGATGCGTGGTACATGCCGACCAAGGGGAACGCGGTAATGCCTCCGATCGAGGACACCTGAATGATGTGGCCGCTGCCCTGCTCGCGCAGATACGGCAGCGCGGCCTGCGTGATCCACAGTGCCCCAAAGACATTGGTATCGATCTGATCGCGTGCGTCTTGTTCGGACAGCTCCTCGACGAACCCGAATTGGCCGTAGCCGGCGTTGTTCACCACGATGTCGAGCCGGCCGAAGTGGTCGTGCGCCTGCTTGACTGCCGCGAAGTCCGCCACCCGGTCGGTGACGTCCAGACGGATCGGCAGCAGCGCATCCCCGTACTTCTGCGCCAAGTCGTCCAGCGCGGCGGTGTTGCGTGCCGTGGCGGCCACCTTGTCGCCGCGCTCCAGTGCCGCGATCGTCCACGCCCGCCCAAAACCTCGCGATGTACCGGTGATAAACCAAACTTTTTCAGTCACGCCTTCCTGTAACGCCGATCGCGCCGCCGCATTCCCCGAACCGGTAGCGTCTCTCTGGTGAGTCGCGCGGAGTTGGACAAGGATCCCCGGGATGTCGCGTCGATGTTCGACGGCGTCGCCCGCCGGTATGACCTGACCAACACCGTGCTGTCGATGGGCCAGGACCGGTATTGGCGGAAGGCCACCCGCTCGGCGCTGGCCATTGGCGCGGGTCAGAAGGTGCTGGATCTCGCCGCGGGTACCGCGGTGTCCACCGTGGAGCTGAACAAGTCCGGGGCGTGGTGTGTGGCCGCCGATTTCTCGGTCGGCATGCTGGCGGCCGGTGCCGCCCGCGACGTTCCGAAGGTCGCCGGTGATGCCACCCGGCTGCCCTTCGGCGACGATGTATTCGATGCTGTGACAATCAGTTTCGGGCTGCGCAACGTGGTCGACACCCAGGCCGCGCTGCGCGAGATGGCCCGCGTCACGCGTCCCGGTGGCCGGTTGGTGGTGTGCGAGTTCTCCACACCCACCAATGGGCTGTTCGCCACCGTTTACAAGGAGTACCTGATGAGGGCTCTGCCGCGGGTGGCCCGGGCGGTGTCCAGCAATCCCGACGCGTACGTGTACCTCGCGGAGTCGATCAGGGCGTGGCCGGATCAGGCGGAGTTGGCGCAGCAGATCACCCAGGCCGGATGGTCGGGGGTGCGCTGGCGCAACCTGACCGGCGGGATCGTCGCCTTACACGCCGGGTGCAAGCCCCTGCGCTGAGAACGTTCTAGTGATTGCCGGCGGCCTGGACGACGCCGATTTGGTCCGGGCAGTAGTGGTCGACCGCTGCGCCGAGGAACTGCAACGACTGCCCCTCGGTGGTGCCGCGCGGCAGGTTGCGTTGAATGAAGGTCGCGGACTGGTGGGCGTCGTGGTCCACGCCGCGGCCCAATCGATCGCAGGTGATCTTGCCCAGCCACGCCAGCTGGTCCTGCGGCTGGTAGATGCCGAAGCCGTTGACGGTGTTCTTGAATGGGGCGTCGTAGTCGCTCGGGGGCGACGGTGTGCGCGGCGTCGGGTACGGCGCCGTCGGCGGCGGGTCGGCAAGTGCCGGCGCGGCAAGCGCGCCCAGCGTGATGGCAGCCGCAGCAGCGGCTCCGATAGTAGCCAGCCTCGTTCCCTTCATTAGCTGGACTATACACGGCCCGGTCGGGGTGTGCGGACGAAAGTCAATCGCAGATCGACGGCCTCGTACGACCACGGTCAGCGCGCCGACCAGCGGTGATGCGGGCACTCGGTCAGCTGAACGGCGTTCGGCGGTCGAGCAGCCGCGACAGCCGCCCACCGCCGCGCCAGGCGCGCGCCACCCAGTCCGCATCGTCGTCGGTCACCAGATTGGCCATCACCCGCACGGCGATGCTCATCAGCGTCGTCGAGCGCATCGCGATCGGTCCGGTCGACGGTAAAAACCGCTGGAACGTCAGCAGCAGCGCCAGCCTGCGCGCCACCGAGAAGCCGCGACCGTAGTGCTGCTGCAGCAGCGACGGCCACACCTGCGACAGGTCGCGGCAATCCAACAGCTCGGCGGCCAGTCGTCCGGTCTCGAGCCCGTAATCGATGCCTTCGCCGTTGAGCGGGTTCACGCAGGCCGCGGCGTCGCCGATCAGCATCCAGTTGGCGCCGGCCACCCCCGACACCGCGCCGCCCATCGGCAACAGTGCCGAGGCCACCGCCCGCGGCTGGCCGGAAAACCCCCACTCGTCGCGGCGCAGGTCGGTGTAGTAGTCGATCAGCGGCCGCAACGCCAGGTCGGCGGGCCGTTTCGACGTCGACAGTGCTCCGACGCCGATGTTCACCTCGCCGTTGCCGAGCGGGAAGATCCAGCCGTAGCCGGGCAACACCGCGCCGTCGGGGGAGCGCAGTTCCAGGTGCGACGTCAGCCAGGGGTCGTCGGCGCGCGCCGTGGTCAGATACCCGCGGGCTGCGACGCCGTACACCGTCTCCTGGTGCCAGCGACGGCCCAGTTTGCGGCCCAGCGGCGATCGGGCCCCGTCGGCCACGATCAACTGACGGCAGCTCACGTCGGTGCCGTCGGCCAATGTCACCGATGTCACCCGTCCTGATGAATCATGTTGCGCGGCAACAGCTTTGATGCCAAGCAGCATCCGCGCCCCGGAATCTTCGGCGACTTTGCGGATCCGGTCGTCCAACTCGAAGCGGGCCACCGCGCTGCCCGTCGACGGGAACGACGGCCCGGGCCAATCGACTTCCACCTCGCCGCCGAACCCGCTCATCCGCAATCCCCGATGCCGGATGCGGGTGTCCAGCCAGTCGCACAGTCCGAGGCGTTCCAGCTCGGCGACCGCGCGCGGGGTCAGCCCGTCGCCGCAGGCTTTGTCGCGGGGAAAGCTCGCCGAATCGACGACCAGTACGTCGTTGCCCGCACGGGCGGCCCAGGCCGCCGCCGCCGAACCGGCGGGTCCTGCGCCCACGACCACCACTTGGGCCTTGAGGGCTCGGGTCTCCACGCCACCAGTATGTTGGTCGCGTGAGGACTCCGGCGACGGTGGTGGCGGGCGTTGACTTCGGCGACGCCGCTTTCGCGGCGACCGTACGGGACGGTGTCGGACGGATCGAGCAGCTCATGGACACCGAACTGCGCAGCGCCGACGAGATCATGACCGAGTCGCTGACGCACCTGTTCAACGCGGGCGGCAAGCGGTTCCGGCCACTGTTCACCGTGCTGGCGGCGCAGATCGGGCCGAACCCGGACGCCGCGGAGGTGACCATCGCCGGCGCCGTCATCGAACTGGTGCACCTGGCCACGCTGTATCACGACGACGTGATGGACGAGGCGGAGGTTCGCCGGGGCACACCCACCGCCAACGTGCGCTGGGGCAACAACGTCGCGATCCTGGCCGGGGATTATTTGTTCGCCACGGCATCCCGGTTGGTCTCACGGCTGGGGCCCGAGGCGGTCCGGCTGATCGCCGAGACGTTCGCCCAATTGGTGACCGGCCAGATGCGCGAGACTCGCGGGTTCGTCGAGGGATCCGACCCGATCGAGCACTACCTGAAAGTGGTGTACGAGAAGACCGCGTGCCTGATCGCCGCGGCGGGCCGATTCGGTGCAATGTTCTCGGGTGCCGACGCCGATCAGGTCGAGCGGCTCAGTCGCCTGGGCGGCATCGTGGGCACCGCGTTTCAGATCTCCGACGACATCATCGACATCGACAGCGACTCCCACGAGTCCGGCAAGCTGCCCGGCACGGACGTGCGCGAAGGCGTGCACACCTTGCCGATGGTCTACGCGCTGCGCGAACCCGGGCCCGAGGCGGCGCGGCTGCGTGAGCTGCTGGTCGGGCCCATCGACGACGACGAGACGGTGGCCGAGGCGCTGGCGCTGTTGCGGGCATCGCCGGGCATGACCAAGGCCAAGCACTCGCTTCAGGACTACGCGCAGCAGGCCCGCCAAGAGCTGGCCGTGCTGCCGGATCTTCCCGGCCGGCACGCATTGCAGACACTGGTCGACTACACCATCAGCCGGCACGGCTAACGTCACCTCCGACAGCCCTGCGGAACCAACGGGGCCATCTGGTGCGTTCAATGTGCTGTAGTCGGCAATAACGCGCGCTCCCGAGTGTTCCGAGGAGGACACCGATGACCTGGCATCCGCATCACAACACGTTCAAGACGTTCGCGTTGTTGGTTGGCATGTCCGCGTTGATCGTGTTCGTCGGGTCGCTGTTCGGCAGGACCGCAATGTTCCTCGCGGTGCTGTTCGCCATCGGGATGAACGTCTACACGTACTTCAACAGCGACAAGCTGGCGCTGCGGGCCATGCACGCGCAGCCGGTCTCCGAGGTGCAGGCGCCGGCGATGTACCGGATCGTGCGCGAGCTGGCTACCGCAGCGCACCAGCCGATGCCCCGGCTGTACATCAGCGACACCAACGCGCCCAACGCGTTCGCGACCGGCCGTAACCCCCGCAACGCGGCGGTCTGCTGCACCACCGGCATCCTGGACATCCTCACCGAGCGCGAACTGCGTGCCGTACTGGGACACGAGCTTTCGCACGTCTACAACCGCGACATCCTGATCTCGTGCATCGCCGGCGCGCTGGCCTCGGTTATCACCGCACTGGCCAACATGGCTATTTTCGCCGGCATGTTCGGCGGTAACGACCGCGATGGCGAGAATCCCTTTGCGCTGCTGCTGGTTTCATTGCTGGGTCCGATCGCCGCGACGGTGGTGCGGTTGGCGGTGTCGCGGTCACGCGAGTACCAGGCAGACGAATCCGGCGCGGTGCTGACCGGTGACCCGCTGGCGTTGGCGTCGGCCCTGCGCAAGATATCCGGCGGGGTTCAGGCGGCCCCGCTGCCGCCGGAGCCCCAGCTGGCCAGCCAGGCGCACCTGATGATCGCCAACCCGTTTCGGTCGGGCGAGCGGATCGGTTCGTTGTTTTCGACGCATCCGCCGATCGAGGACCGTATCCGCCGGCTCGAGGAAATGGCCGGGCGGTAGGCCGAGACCGCAAGTACCATCGGGATTGGATGGTGATTGACGATGACTGAACCCAACTCGATGGATATTCACGAAGCCGGGCTGGCCTTGGATCTGCCCGACTTGATCTTCGAAACACGTGCCGGTGCAGGAATGAACCAGGCCCAGCTTGCCGAGGCGCTTGGCACCACCCACGCAGTCGTCGCCGCGTGGGAGGACGGGACCGAGGTGCCCCGTGTCGACGAGCTGCAGCGGTTGGCGCAGGTATGCGGCAAGCGGCTGCATATCCGCATCGACGTCGACTGACCGACCGGGCATTGCCGGGTCCGGCCAGCCGTCGAGCCGATTACGCTGCGGCCTCAGGCCTTTCGGCTTCGAGCAGCGGTTCGTGCGCATCGCGCCGACCCGTCTCGATCATGCCCTGAATGTGAACCTTCCCGCCCGTCGCCTCATGTTGTTGCTGCCAGTCGGTAATCGTTTGGTGGGCAGCGTGATCGAGGTAGTGGACCGCAATTGCCACCGTCGCCGTCGTCCCCCGCGGAACCGAGGCCAGCATCCGCGTCAGCCTCGGAAGGGCCAGGAATGTGCACGCCGCGCCCTCGATGCTCACCCGCCATTGGTCGTCCACCGAAGTGGCCTCGATCTTGGCCCGGATCACCCGCCATCCGGTTAGCGCGATGGCCAGTGCGAGCCCGATCATGACCCCGTGCAGCAAGTTGAGGAAGATGACGCAGACGGCCGTCACGACGTACACCGCCAGATCGCCGTGTTTCAGGGCGGTTTCGATGTGCGCCGGCTTCAGCAGCTGGACACCGATGACAATGAGCAGACCGGCCAGGGCGGCGGTGGGGATCTCTTCGACCAACCCGGCGAAGGGGATGGTGAACAGCAGGATCCAGACGCCGTGCATGATCGCCGAGGCGCGGGATTTGGCGCCCGCGTTGACGTTTGTTGAGCTACGGACGATCACGCCGGTCACCGGCAGTCCACCGACGGTGCCCGACACGATGTTGGCGGCACCCTGCCCCACCAACTCGCGGTTGAAATCGGTGCGTGGCCCGTTGTGCATCCGGTCGACCGACACCGCCGACAGCAGGCTTTCGACGCTGGCGATGAGCGCCACCGTGATCACCCCGATCGCGAACGCGCCCCAGTTGCCGTGGGGAAGATCGGGCAATTGCAGCGCATCCAGCGGTGACCCCTCGAGGTCGATCCGGCGCACGTGGAATCCGAAGACCACCGAAATCACCGTCACCGCCACTATGGCGACCAGGGGACCCGGAATGCGGCGCACTTTGGCGGGAACCCATCGCCAGCCCACCAGGATGACGATCACCAGTACCCCCAGGATCACCCCCGGCCGGTGCGCACCGATGATCTGGCCCGGGAGCCCGATGAGGTTGTGCCAGGCCGTGCTTTTGGATTTCCCGCCGAGCAACACGTGGGCCTGCTGCAGGGCGATCGTGATGCCGATGCCGGCCAGCATGGCGTGCACGACGACCGGTGAGATCGCAAGGGCGGCACGTGCGACGCGGCTGAGCCCCAGCAGAACCTGCACGACTCCGGCGGCGACGGTGATCAAGCACGTTATGCCCCAACCGAAATCGGAAATCAGGTCGGCGACAACCACCGTCAGTCCGGCCGCGGGACCACTGACCTGCAGCGGGGACCCACCCAACGAGCCGACGATGATTCCCCCGACGATCGCCGCGATCAGCCCGGCGAGCACCGGGGCGCCCGAAGCGATCGCGATCCCCAACGACAGGGGAAGCGCGACCAGGAAAACCACGAGTGAGGACGGCAAGTCGTGCCGGATCGCGTCGCGCAACCGATTGAGATGCCCGGCCCGGCTCTGGTCACGGGTCGTTTGACCCGACTGTTCAACGTTGTGCATCGGTCGCGTCCCTCGTTAGGTGTTAGCGGGGGATGTTCCGATATCCGCCCCATCGTGCGCTCATTACCTCTTCGTAACGCGCTGGCGTACAGACGATTACGATCGGGCCGACCCGCAGGATCGCGCCCGGAAACCACTGGCTGCCTGGATCGACGGTATTTTGCTGGCAAAGCGCCGGTCAAGCCGAGGGGCCATGCCCATAGAGAACGCAAAGATTTGAATTACCTGGTGTTAACCAGCCAGTTCAGAACCCGGAACCGTGCACCTCGTGGCCGGGGACCTCGGCGATCAGACCCCGATAAGCCTGCTCGACGGACGAGCCATGGTTGATCACGGCGTCGACTTCACGGGCGATCGGCATGGTGAGGCCGAATTCGTTGGCAAACTCCATGATCACGCTGGCGGCCTTGACGCCCTCGGCGACCTGGTTCATGGAGGCGATGATCTCGTCGATCGGCTTGCCCGCCCCCAGTTGTTCACCGACGTGACGGTTACGGCTGCGCTGGCTGGTACAGGTGACGATGAGGTCGCCCAGGCCGGCCAGGCCCGGGAAGGTATCGGGGTTGCCACCCAGGGCGACGCCCAGCTTGGTCATCTCGCGCAGCGCGCGGGCGATGACCAGTGCGCGGGTGTTCTCCCCGATGCCCAGCGAGTAGCCCATGCCGACCGAGATCGCGTAGACATTCTTCAGCGCCCCGGCCATTTCCACGCCGATGACGTCGTCGGTGGTGTACACGCGGAAGCGCCGGGTGCGGAACAGGCCCGACAGCCGGGTCGCCAGGTGCTGGTCGGGCATCGCCAGCACCGCCGCGGCGGCGTAGCCCTCGCCGACCTCGCGCGCGATGTTCGGTCCGGCCAGGATGCCCGCGGGGTGGCCGGGCAGCGTCTCCTCGATGATCTGCGACATCCGCATGTTGGTGCCCTGCTCGAGCCCCTTGACCAGCGACACCACCGGCACCCAGGGCCGCAGTTCCTTGGCCAGCTCGCTCAGGACCCCCCGAAAGCCGTGCGAGGGAACGCCCATCACGACGACGTCGGCGGAGTTCGCCGCCTCGGCGAAGTCGGTGGTGGCGCGCAGGGTGTCGCTGAGCACGACGTCGTTGCCGAGGTAACGACTGTTGCGGTGGTTGTCGTTGATGTCGGAGGCGGTCGCCTCGGAGCGCACCCACTGCAGCGTCGGCCCGCGGCGCGCGCAGATTGATGCCACGGTGGTACCCCAGGAACCGCCACCGAGGACAACGACTTTGGGTTCGCGCTTCTCAGATGCCATGGCGATCAGCGTATTGCCGACATCTCACATTTAGTAGCAGTTCACGAACACCCATGCGCGCGCTGCGACTACCCCGCCAGCGGCGCCCGGTCGTCGACCCGGCCGAACACCATGGCCTCTTCGATGCGGTCGAAGCGGTAGTCGAGGGCGTCGGCGAGATAGTTCTGCCGGACATTCCACGGCCGCCTGGTGCCGGACTTGGGCAGCGCATGCACCGAGCGCAGCACGTAGCCGGCGTTGATGTCCCACGACGGCTTCTCGGTCATCGGCTCGTTGCCGCGATGCGGGGCGGCGTGGGTGTAGCCGTGAGTGGCCATGTGTTCCATGAGTTTTGCCGTTGCCCGGGCGGTGATGTCGGCCCGCAGGGTCCACGACGCGTTGGTGTAGCCCACGCACCAGAACAGGTTCGGCACGTCTTCGAGCATGTGCGCTTTGTAGACGAAGCGGTCGCTGGTCTTGATCTCGTTGCCGTCCAGGCTGATCGCGGCCCCGCCCAGGGCCTGCAGCTGCAGTCCGGTGGCGGTGACGATGATGTCGGCCTCGAGGCGTGCACCGGATTTGAGCGCGATGCCGGTCGTGTCGAAATGATCGATGTGGTCGGTGACCACCTCGGCGCCCCCCGCGCTGATGGCGTTGTACAGATCGGCATCGGGGATCAGGCACATCCGCTGGTCCCACGGGTTGTAGCGCGGCTTGAAGTGGGTGTCGACGTCGTAGCCGGCGGGCAGGCTGTTGATCGCCTTGCGCCGCAACAGCCATCGCACCAACCCCGGCGCTTTGCGCGACAGCGCAAAGAACACCGCCTCGGTCAAGGCGCTGTACATGCGGACGACGAGGTGAGCTGGCTTGCGGGGCAACAGTTTTCGGGAGACGGCGGCGACCGTGCCGTACTTGGACGCCGAAATGAGATAGGTCGGCGAGCGCTGCAGCATGGTGACTTTGGCGGCGCGGTCCGACAGCGACGGCAGCAGCGTGACCGCGGTTGCCCCGCTGCCGATCACCACGACCTTCTTGCCGGTGTAGTCGAGGTCTTCCGGCCAGTGCTGCGGGTGCACCACGGTGCCCCTGAACTCGTCGATGCCCGGGAAGTCGGGCGTGTAGCCCTCGTCGTAGTTGTAGTAGCCGCTGGCGAAGAACAGGAAGCGGCAGCGGTATTGCTTGCGTGCCCCGTTCTGCTCGACGGTGACCGTCCAGGTGTCGGTGGCGGAGTCCCAGTCGGCCGAGCGGACGTAGCTGTTGAATCGGATGTGCCGATCGATACCGTACTTGCGCGCGGTGGCGGCCAGGTATTCGCGGATGTGCACGCCGTCGGCGACGCCCTCTTGACGGGTCCACGGCTCGAACGGGAAGGACAGCGTGAAGATGCTGCTGTCCGAGCGCACGCCGGGATAGCGGAACAAGTCCCACGTTCCGCCGATCTGCGCGCGCCGCTCCAAGACGGTGTATGTCAGGTGCGGATTGCGCTCGGTGATCCGGTAGGCCGCGTCGATGCCGGAGATGCCGGCACCGACGATGATCACGTCGCAGTACCCGGCCTCGGTCGCACCGCTGTCGGCGGCTTCCTGGGGAGTCACGGTCATCGTGAACCTCGCTCAAATTGTGGGACTCGTCACCAGCGTAAAGACCCACCGGTTGGTCGGGCTAGTAACCGGCGAATCCGGGTCGCAACGCGCAGATTGCGCCGGTTAGCGGTAGTTGACGAACTGCAGCGCCACGTCCAGGTCGGCCTGCTTGAGCAGGGCTTGGACGGCTTGCAGATCGTCACGCTTTTTGCTGGTGACCCGAATTTCCTCGCCCTGGATCTGGGTTTTGACGGTCTTGGGGCCGTCGTCGCGGATCAGCTTGGTGATCTTTTTGGCGTTTTCGCTGCTGATGCCCTGTTTGAGAGTGCCGCTGATCTTGTAGGTCTTGCCAGACGCCTGCGGTTCGCCGGCGTCGAAGGCCTTCATCGAGATGTCCCGCCGGATCAGCTTCTCTTTGAAGACGTCGACCGCCGCCTTGACGCGTTCCTCGGTGGACGACGTCAGCTCGATAGCCTCGTCGCCTTTCCAGGCGATTGTGGTGTCGGTGCCGCGGAAGTCGAAGCGGGTGGCCAGCTCCTTGGCGGCCTGGTTGAGCGCGTTGTCGACCTCCTGGCGATCCACTTTGCTGACGATGTCGAACGATGAGTCCGCCATGCAATCCGTCCCTTCACTCGGTGATAGGCGTTTGTGCTTTGTCTACTCGCTCGTTGTAACCTGTCTGGCGGCAGGTTGCCCGAGCGGCCAATGGGAGCGGACTGTAAATCCGTCGCGAAAGCTTCACAGGTTCGAATCCTGTACCTGCCACCAAAGTTTTTTGTCGGTCAGGCGACGTGTTTTGGGTTCCGTCGAGGGTCCGCATCCTCGCCGCATCCTATTGCCTGACGGTGGCCGGCCCGCCGGGCAGGGGAGCGACCGACAACGCGACCGCGCGGACGTTCGCGATCTGCTGAGGGTGAGCCGCAACCAGGGCCAGGCTGGGCGGCGGCCGGATTTTTCGCCTGAAGCGCTCGGAGTAGGGCCTGGCACGTCAGGTCAGGTCGACTCGCCAGGTTGCGTGATGCCGTACGAGACTGGCTCATTCAAGCTCGCGCCATTGCCGCCTCCGTCAATTTCAGGGGAACCATGGCCGAAGCGCTGCCGATGCTCACCGCTGACCTAGAGGGTTACGCCGATAACGGCACAGACGAAGAACGTTCGGCGCCCCCAGAGACTGAAAATGCAATGCAAGCCAACGAAATCAGGAACCTGCGCACCGAGACCGAGAAAGCCAGGGCCGCTGCGCTGGAAGGATTTGAGGCGCCTTCCGGCCGATCCGGCCCCCGGGATATCTACTCGGCTGCGTTTGGCATCCTGGCATCGCCGGGTAGTTCTGCCAACTGTCGGCCTGTGCACGACCGGCACACGGACACCGATGTCCGAAGCCTGGTCTAAATGTACGAATGTCAAACAAACCGTCTGAAACCCATTCGGCCGCAATCCTTCCCGCCAGGCGTTTTCGCGCGTAGCGTTGTATCTACGTGGGAAAGGTGGATGCCCATGAGCGTCACATCAGACATAGCCAAAGCCACCGGGCTGTTCCACCAAGGCGTCGACCTGATGGATTCCGCCAGCAGTGTGGGTGACCTCGTGATTGCACGAACCATGTTGCAGGACGCTATGTTTGAACTACTAGACGTGAAAGTTGTTCTTCCATCTAGTGATCCGATGGCGGCGCGGCTGGATGAAACGGTGCGGCGCGGGAACGTCTACCTCGATGGCCTCGACGTTTTCATCTCTGAAGCGACGGGCTGAGCCTTTCGACACGATCTGACCGAGACGGCACCCCGGCGCTGACTCCTCCAACCCAACCCCGGCGTCGGGGTGTCCTGCTGTGCCCGTCGCCGACGCGCGTTGTGTCCGACGCGTTCCCTTTCGCGGCCCGCCGCAGGCTCCCGACTTCGGCGGCCTCGCCACGTCGCTCGCCGGTGGGGTGGGGCGCCAGCCACGACGTCCACCGACGCCGCCAAGACCCTGGCCGGGCTGCCCTCGTTCGAGGACACCTAATCTCAGGTGCAGACCGCTATGGCCGAAATTGACTCGGCCCCAACCGATTGAGCCCCGCAGGGGGCGGGCAAGTAGGGTGCCACCGACATGCAGGTCACGCACGACAACCCCGGAATCCACGACGCGGGCTTCCACGGCCCGACCGGAATCGTCATCAAGCTCGGCTACCGGCGCCACGTCGTCGTCTCGGGCTACACGGGTTGCCGGTTGCCGCGGTACAAGAAATAAGCACCTCACTCGAGGTGATCGCGCCCGCCCGGCACGCTCGCCCCGACCGCCGCAAGCGCGGCTTCATCGAGGTCAGACGGCGAGATGGGTTGCCCGTCCGGGACTTCGCCGTTTTCGATCGCCTGACTGCGGCCCAGCGCGATAGTGGCCGCCATCATCGCCACCGCCGCGAGGACGAGGGCCAGCGCCGGCAGGCCGCCCACCGCCAGGTGCTCACCGAGCACGACAACCCCGAGCAGGACGGCGACGACCGGTTCACCCACCAACATGATCGGCACGGACGCCTGCAGCGCACCGGCATGAAACGCGGAGTTCTGCACCGCGGTCACGGTCACCGCCAGCGCAACCAGCACATACGGGGCCGGGACGGTCAACAGCGCATGCCAGCCGCCGACCGCGAAGCGGTGGGTGCAGACCTTCGTCACGACGGCGATCATGCCGAGCAGGATCGCCACCGCGGCGCCCAGCAGCGAGGCCCGGACCCGTCCGGCGGCGCGGTGAGCGGCGATGACGGAGGCGATCACCGACGGCACGGTGATCGCCAGCGCCAGCGTCCAGGCCGGAATCGGCGGACGGCTATGCCCTTCACGGGGCTGGCCCACCAGCAGGAAAACCGCCAGTGCGGCCGTCAGCAGCATCGCCCACCCCCACTGGGCCCGACTGATGCGCTGGTGGCACAGGGCCGCGCTCAACGGCAGCGCGAACAGCAGCGACGACACCAGTAGCGGCTGGACCAGCAGCAGGGATCCGTGCGCCAGCGCCACGGCCTGAAACGTGTAACCGGCGACGGCGGCGACGGTCCCCGCCCACCACAGCGGCTGACGAACCAGGGTCGCCGCCATCGCCGCGGACATGGCCTCATCACCGGGAACGCGGTGGGTCGCTCGCTGCCGAACGACGATTCCCACGGCAGCCCACAATGCGGAAAGCAAAGCCGAGAAGATCGCAACTGCGTGTACCGTCACCCACCCCATGCCCCGATGGGTACCCGCGACCCCGATGCGGTTAACTCGTCGGGCCGACGCGGCGCCCCCGGGCACGTATCCCCGCTCGGGATCTCCGGCCCCGGTCGCCCTACCCTGGGTGGCCGACGGGAAGTTCGTCGTGCCCGGCCGATCGAAAGGAAATATGGTGCGTACCAGAGTAATCACCATAGTGGCGCTCGTCGCGGCCATCGCGTCAGCGGCGCTGACCCTTCTGTCATGGATCGACTTGAGCCACTTGGGATTCCCCATCCGGTGGAATGGTCTGGGCATGTACGTGGGCGAGGACGCCGAACACTATGGCCCCATGCTCTCGGGCATGGTGGACGGCGCGCCGGGATGGATCGTGCTGATCGCCTCGATCGCGGCCGCCGGTGCCTTGCTGGCCGCGTCGCGAGTGCGCCGACTTGGGCTCGTCGCGTGCGGCTGCGCGGTGGTGGCCTTCGGCACCGCCGTCGTGTGTGTGGCGAATCCGGCAGTACTGGTCGGTGGCACCAAGTACGAAATGGGAGCGTCCGGGCTAGCGGACCGGGATTTCGTGAACTCCGGCGCATTGGTCGCCGAAGCCGCGGCCACCGGCGTGCTGGTGATCTGCACCGCCCTCATTGTTGTCGGCGCAAGACGCCGTAGCGAAGGTTGATTCGCCGGCAGCGTTAAACGGGGTGCAGGCTGACGGCGATGCCGGATTAGCGCAGCATGCCGGTCACCACATCGATGTCGTCCTTGTTGGTCAGGCGGTTGGCGTCGGCGGCCCGGTGACCGTGTGTATGGACACGGCGCCGCGCCGAAGGGAGTCGTCGACCTTCGCGATGCCAGCCCCCATCCGTTCGACATGCTCGTCGACCCAGGCGGCCGGCGGCTCGCGCGCGGCCTCGAGACTGACAGTGCGTTTTTCGCCAATGGCGCTCTCCGGTAAAGTTGCCGCGGTTAGGCCAGCCTTAGTTATCCTCGGGGCGGATCAGCATTGATGCTGGCAGTGGACTAGGGGAGTGGGCCCAGGGTGACGGAGACAACCACGCAGCCGGTGGCGGACGAATTCGACCGCCGGCCGCCGGTATCGCTGCGTACGCGTGGCCGCTGGCTGCGGTGGGGACTGCTGTCGGTATGGGGCCCCGGCCTGGTGGTGATGCTGGCCGACACCGACGCGGGCTCGCTGATCACCGCGTCGCAGTCCGGAGCCCAGTGGGGCTACCGGATGGTGCTGCCGCAGCTGATCTTGATGCCGGTCCTCTACGTCGTGCAGGAGATGACGGTGCGGCTGGGCATCGTCACCGGGCGCGGTCACGGTTCGCTGATCCGGGAGCGGTTCGGCCGCGGCTGGGCGTGGCTTTCGGCGTTCACCTTGTTCGCGTCGGCAATCGGGGCGTTGCTGACGGAATTCGCCGGCGTCGCCGGAGTGGGCGAGCTCTTCGGCGTCTCGCGGTGGGTGAGCATCCCGGTCGCGACGGTCGCGCTGTTGGCGCTGGCACTGACCGGCAGCTACCGGCGCGTCGAACGCATCGGCCTTGTCGTCGGCGCGGCCGAATTGGCGTTCCTGGTGGCCATGGTCATGGCCCGGCCCGATCCGAAGGCACTGGTGGACGGTCTGTCGTCGATGCCGCTGGGCAACTCGTCATATCTGCTTTTGGTCGCGGCCAACGTCGGCGCGGTCATCATGCCCTGGATGATCTTCTACCAGCAGGGCGCGGTGGTCGATAAGCGCTTGTCGCAGAGCACGATTCGGCAGGCTCGTTACGACACCGCGTTCGGCGCGGTGCTGACCCAGCTGATCATGATCGCGGTGGTGATCACCATGGCCTCGACGATCGGCGAACACAGCGGCGGGGCGGCGCTGGAAACCGTCGGCCAGATAGCCCAGTCGCTCACGCCCTACCTGGGCCACGTGGGCGGGACGGTGCTGTTCGGCCTGGGCATGCTGGGTGCGGCGCTGGTAGCCGCGATCGTCGCCTCGCTGGCCGGTGCGTGGGGGCTTGCGGAGGTGTTCGGCTGGAAGCACACCCTCAACGAGCGGCCCAACCGCGCCACCGCCAAGTTCTACCTCACCTACGGACTCGCCCACATCGTGGGCGCGGCGCTGGTGCTGGCCAGTGTCGACCTGGTCAACCTGGCCGTGGACGTCGAAGTCATGAACGCGCTGCTGTTGCCCATCGTGCTGGGCCTGCTGCTGGCGCTGGAAGCCAGGGCGCTGCCTGAGCAATGGCGGATGCGGGGGCTGCACAAATACATCACCCGCGCATTGTGTTTCGTGACCATCGGCTTCGGCCTTTACATGGCGCCGCAGGCCCTCGGCCTGTTCTGAGCGCGGCCCAGCGTCAGAGCCCTGGTCAGAACCAGGGTCCGGGGTAGTGGCCGTCCTGGTCTTGCACCATGACGATCTCCTTGCATTCGCCATTGGACGCCGGCGCGGTCTCGCCGCGGCACACCAGCGTCCATCCGGAGATCCGCTCGAACGGGCGTAGCGACCAGTTCGTTGCGACGGGATCGGTTGCGGGCAAGGCGATTACGGAGAACGTTCCGCCGGTGCCGGTGATGTACAGGTGGTCTTCAAAAAACGCCAGCTTGGAAATCGACAGTTTCTGGGCGTCGTCTCGGCTCTTCTGGAAGTCCCACTGTTGGCTGCGCAGGTTCCACACACCGAAGCCGAACTGGGAGGTGTCCGAGCCGTGGCCGTCGACGAACAGTTTGCCGTCGGACAGGGCCGCGGTCAGCCCGCCGCCCGAGATCCGGTCGGAATCGCCGATCTTGATGATGGATTTGGCGTTGAGGTCGTAGAACATCGTCGACAGCACCGGGGGGTTGTACGAATCCCAGTGGGTGAGCTTCACCAGTTTGTTTGGGCCGTCGGTCAATTCGGCGTCGACGGATTGCACGTCGTTGTCCTGATAGATCGCTTCTCCGCTCGGCCGGCGCAGCTCGGCGCCAGATGTCTTGGCAGGCTCGGTGTTGCGCGCAAACGCGAGCACGTCCTGCCAGACCCGCCCGGGCTGCGGATCGTTCCACATCATCGACAGGTCGCCACCGGACAGGACGACTGTCCGGGGCGGCGAGGCGGCACCGTGGCCGTCGATGAAGGCGTTCAGCCACGCCACGCCCGACGCGGTCGAGGCCAGTCCCCAATCCTTCGGCGGGGCCAGCTTCAGGTCGGGGGCGGGCGGCTGCAGCTCCTTGGCGGCCACCTGCTGGCCCGATTTGGAGTCGTAGACGTAGGCGGTGGTTGTGGTGACTGGGGCTGTGGGGGCCTGCGCAGGCTTGAGGGTCGTGACGACGTACACGACCTTCATGTCGTCCGCCGTGCCGGTCAGCGCGCACATGCCACCGGTGAGGTTCTCCCCGGCCGGAACCGTGGGGATGGCGGGTGCGACGTATTGCCCGGTTTTCGGGTCGAAGATTTTCGGACGGATGTCCTCGAGCGCCGATTTGCTGGCCGAGAATTTGTCCGGACAGCCGAAATACGCGGTTCCGCCGTAACTTTTCCAGTCCTTTTCCAGTGGCCCGGTTATGGGTACGGGCGGGGCGGCCGCCCGCGAGCTGGTTTTCGAGACGGATGTCGAGGTGGTGGGGGTGAGCGGGGGCGGCGCCGCGGTTTCCGAACAGGACGCCACGGTCAGGCAGGCGGCCGACGCGATCGCGGCAGGCCTCCACGTGGACAGGCAGCGTCGCGCCGCATGCCCCCAGGCTGCACGCATCAAGAACCCCCAGTTACGTTCGTGTAACCAAGCAGCGTAAAGCCGTCCCGGTGCGACCGCGACTTGTGCGCACGGCGGTCTTTGTCACAGCAGGCGACGGCTCGGCGCTAACTATCGGTCGAATTCGATGGGCAGGCTCTTCGGTCCGCTCAGGCTCACCATCGGCTTCCATGGCGCCGGTCCGGCCGTACGCGGGTTTCGCAGCCGGTTCGCGAGCACGGTCAGCGCTTCGGCGATCTCGCGCCTGGCGAGGTTGGCACCCAGGCAGTAGTGCACGCCACCGCCGAAGGTCAGGATGGGCGGCGCGGCCTCGCGAGTGATGTCAACGCGGTCGGGGTCGTCGTACACGACCGGATCACGGTTTGCTGCAAAGGTATTCACCAACACCGCCGTGCCGGCGGGGAACAGGTAGCCGTCGATTTCTGCATCCTCGACCACCAGGCGCAGGGTTCCGCAGGCGATCGGCGAGTGCCGCATGGTCTCCTCGACGGCACGCATCGCCAGCTCGGGCCGCCGGCGCAGCAGCTGCCACTGTTCGGGGTGTTCGCACAGCACGTGCACCGAGGCGGCCACCTGGTTGCGGGTGGTGTCCGTGCCCGCCAACAGCAGACCGCCGGCCAGCATGCGCAGTTCGGCGGCGTCGAGACGGTTGCCCTCGTCCTCGGCGCGAATCAGGTCGGACAGCAGGTCATCGGTCAAACTGTGTCGTCGGCGGGCGACCATCTCGTCGACGTAGTCGTCGAGCGCGCGCCACGCGTGCATCACGACCGGCTCGACTTCGCGGAGGTCGACGGTGAAGCTGAAGGCCTTGAACACGTCGTCGGCCCACAACGAAAACTGTTGCCAATCCTCGCGGGGTGCGCCGAGCAGCGCGCAGATGACCGGAACGGGGTACGGGCGCGCGATATCGGTGACGACGTCACAGTGGCCCGCGTCCGCCACCTGATCGACCAGCTCGTTCAGCACGCCGACCATGGTGTCGTGCAGACGCGCAACCGTTCGCGGGGTAAAGGCTTTGGAGCACAGACCGCGCAGTCGGTGGTGCGCATCACCTTCCAGGCACAGCAGGCTGTTGGCCACCTTGTCCCACAGTGGGCCCGACGTGATGTCCTGGGCGAGCAGGTTGATGCCGGGCGGGATCTGGAACCGGGTATCCCGAAGGACGGACCTGACCAGGTGGTAGGAGAGCACCTCGGGGCCGTGCGGTCCCAGCGCGACGGGGGCTTGCCGCTGCGCCTCGCGCAGGCGCGGGTAGACCTGGGCGGGTGTTTCTTCGGGGTCGTAATCCAGCGTCGGCAAATCGGCGTCGAAAACGTTTGGGGGAGCGGCACCGACGGTCATGACGGTCTCCTTGATTCCGCAGACGCTGCGGACGACTTTCAGACAATGTATGGCCACCACTGAGGAGTGTCAACGATATCGGCCCGGCAAGGTGCAGGGCTTGCGGTTCGCCGGCCGGGCGGTCGGGGAAGGCGCCATACACCAAAAAGAAAGTGGATTGCCGGCGATACGCGCGGCGATGCTCAGTCGCGCGCGCGCAACCGCACCATCCGCGTCGTCGACGTCTCGTCCAGCTCGACGACATCGGCTCGCGAACGCAAGAAATCGCTGAATGAGCGGAAACCCAAAGACCTTTCACTGAACGACGGGTCCATCCGCTTCATTTGAGCCTTCACAGCGGAGTTGTGCAGCCAGTCGACGTCGTCCTTCTCCAGGCCGATCCGCAGGGCGCGCGTCAGCAGCGCGGTGGCGGCGGTCTGCGGGTCGGGCTGCTCGTCGGGCTCGTCGGGCTCCTCGGGCTTGACCGACTTGCTGCGGCCGGTCCCCTTTTTCGGCTTGGCCTCCTGCGGGTCGGCGGGAGCCGGTTCGGGCACCGGAACCCCGGGCAGCGCGTCGTAGATGACGAACTCGTCGCAGGCCGCCGCGAGCGCCCGGCTGGATGCGCCGGCCACTCCGATGCCCACCACGTACCGGCCCAGGCGCTTACAGCGCTGGGCCAGCGGAATGTAGTCGGAGTCACCGGCCACGATCACCACGTGGGTCAGGTCGGGCAGCCGGAACATGTCCTCGACCGCGTCGACGGCCAAGCGGATATCGGCGCCGTTTTTGCCGTAGGCGGCCGCCGGGAACAACTGCACCAGATCGACCGCGCGCGCCACCAGTTGTCCGCGATACCCTGCGTTGATATCGGCCGACCAGTCCGCGTAGGCGCGAGTGAGCACCAGGGTCCCGAACGACGACGCGAAGTCGAGGACCGCGCCGACGTCGACCGTCGCCCGGTCCAGCCGATCGGAGTACTGCTCGAGCCCCTTGGCCTTGTCCCGCTGAAACGAATTCCGCCCGTGAATCTGGTCGTACCGCGAGATCACGATGTTGTCGAAGTCGAGGTAGACGGCCACGCGGGTCGCAACCGGTTCGGTCATGCACTAGATCATTGCTCAGCCGTGTGCGCCCGGGCGGGGCGGAGGCGTTTTCGGTCACGATTCGCCCGGCCTGATCATGAGCAGGACCAAATCGGGTACACAGGCCCCATGACTGAGATCAAGTTCCTCGAGCTGCACGGCGATCGCGTCGCCTACCGCGACGAGGGTGAGGGCGAGGCGCTCCTGCTCATCCACGGCATGGCGGGCAGTTCGGAGACCTGGCGGTCGGTGATACCGCCGTTAGCGAAGAAGTTCCGGGTCATCGCCCCGGACCTGCTGGGCCACGGCGAGTCGGCGAAGCCCCGCACGGACTACTCATTGGGCGCATTCGCGGTGTGGCTTCGTGATTTCCTCGACGAACTCGGCGTCAGCCAGGCCACCCTGGTCGGTCAGTCGCTCGGCGGTGGGGTCGCGATGCAGTTCGTTTATCAGCATCCCGATTACGCCAAGCGGTTGATCCTGATCAGCAGCGGCGGCCTGGGCCCCGACGTCGGATGGGTGCTGCGGCTGCTTTCGGCGCCAGGGGCCGAGCTGGTGTTGCCGATCATCGCGCCGCCACCTGTGCTGTCCGTCGGCAACAAGGTCAGGTCCTGGTTGAGAAGCGCCGGCATCCAGTCGCCGCGCGGTGCCGAGTTGTGGAGCGCCTACTCGTCGCTGTCGGATGGCGAAACACGGCAGTCGTTTCTGCGGACGCTGCGATCGGTCGTCGACTACCGCGGGCAGGCGGTCAGCGCGCTCAGCCGGCTGCGGCTGCGTGAGGATCTACCGGTGATGGCGATCTGGGGGGAGCGCGACGGCATCATTCCCGTCGCCCACGCGTACGCCGCGCACGAGGCGCGCACGGACGCGAGACTCGAGGTGCTGCCCGATGTCGGTCACTTCGCTCAGGTGGAGGCGCCCAACCAGGTGGTGGAGCTGATCGAGGATTTCATCGCCACGGGCGAGCGCCGCGACACGGAGAGCCAGCAGCCGAGCTTGTGATCGATGGCTACCCGTCGTAGTCGGGCAGCTCGAAGTCGTCGCGCACGCTTCCCGCGAGAAGCCTTGTCATCGGGGCGAAATTCATGGTGCGCAGGGCCAGGTTGCGCAACCACAGCCCGGATCGGGTCCGGGTGGCGAAGAAGCCGATGTACCGTGCGGCACCGGCCTGCTTGCTTTCGATGAAGGGACGTAGGCGGGTCTCGTAGGCGTCGAACGCGCGGCGATGGTCGTCGCCGGCGCGCGCGAGTTCACCGGCCAGCACGTAGGCCTCGGTGATCGCCAGGCCGGTGCCCTCACCACCCAGCAGTGAAATGCATCCGGCCGCATCGCCGACCAGTAGCACCCGGCCCCGCGACCAGCGGTTCATGTGGATCTGGCTGACGACGTCGAAGTAGAGGTCATCAACATCGTCGAGTGCGGCCAGCATGTCGTTGGCTTCCCAGCCGCAGTCACCAAAAATAGTGTGCAGCTGCGCTTTTGGCGTCACAGCGGTGCCGTGTTCGTCGCGGAAGATGAACAAGAACGTGGTGCGGTCGCCGCGCAGCGCGAAACGGGCCAATTGCCGCCCGGGTGCCGCGTAGGTGACGTAGGCCAGCTCGTCGCGCGGCCGGTAACCGTCGACCGTGCAGGCCGCGACCTTGCAGCCCAGATAGCGCTCGAATTGTCGCTCGGGGCCGAAGACCAGACTGCGCACGTGTGAATGCAGTCCGTCGGCGCCGATCACCAGGTCGAAATCGCGCGTTTCGCCCCTGTCGAGGGTGAGTCGGACGCCGTCGTCGCGCTCGTCGATGGTGGCGATGCAATCGGCGAATATCGTTTCGACCTTGTCCTCGATGGTGGCGTAGATCGCGGCGGCCAGATCGCCACGCGGCAGGCTGGTGAAGTCGGTGCCGAGGAGCCGGCGAAAGACGTTCACGTCCACGTCCGCCTTGACCTCGCCGTGCGAGCCGACCGAACGCAGCCGTTCCATCTCGTATCCGGCGGCCCGGATCGGCTCTTCGATGCCCATGCGCTTGGCCACCTGGTAGCCGACGCCCCAGAAGTCGATCATGTAGCCGCCGGTGCGAAAGTGCGGTGCCTGCTCGATCAGCGTGGGCGCGTGGCCGGTGCGATGCAGCCAATGCGCCAGCGCCGCCCCGGCCACGCCGGCACCGCTGATGGCGATTCTCATGATGGCCTCTACGGTCGCACCAACTGCCATGTGACGTCCAGCGGCTCGACCAGCCCGAGTGCTCGATCGATCCCGGCTAGCGCGCCGCCGGACACGCCTCCCGGTAGTCGACCTGCCAGTGCTTGATGCCGTTGATGAAGGACGAACGCAGCCGTTCGGGATCGCCTGCCGAGCTCAGGTCGGGCAGGTGATCTGCGATCGCGTTGAACATCGCCTCGATCGTCATGCGGGCCAGGTTGGCGCCGATGCAGTAATGCGCTCCCGTGCCGCCGAAGCCGACGTGTGGGTTGGGGCTGCGCAAGATGTCGAAGGTGAACGGGTCATCGAAGACCTCGTCGTCGAAGTTGGCTGACCGGTAGAACAGCGCCACCCGCTGGCCCTTTTCGATGGCCACACCGCCGAGTTCGGTGTCTTGGCACGCGGTGCGTTGAAACGCCGTGATGGGTGTGGCCCAACGGATTATCTCGTCGGCTGCGGTCTTGGGTCGCTGCGCTTGGAACAACTCCCACTGGTCGGGATGGTCGGTGAAGGCCATCATTCCCTGGGTGATCGAGTTGCGGGTCGTCTCGTTTCCGGCCACGGCCAGCGTGACCACGAACATGCCGAATTCGGCCTCCGAGAGGCGCTGGCCCTCGGCATCCGCCTGGATCAGCGTGGTGACGATGTCGTTACCGGGTTCCTCGGCCTTGCGCGCGGCCAATTGCATGGCGTACCACATCAATTCACCGGCCGACGTCAGCGCGTCATTCCCGGCGAACTCCGGGTCGTCGCCGCCGATCATGTTGTTGGTCCAGTCGAACAGCTTGTCGTAGTCCTCCGCCGGCACGCCGAGCAGGCCCGAGATCGCCTGCAGCGGTAGCTCGCAGGCCACCTGGCGGACGAAGTCGCCCGAGCCCGCCGCCGCGGCCTCGGTAACGATGCACCGCGCCCGCTCGGTAAGTTCGGCGCGCAACCGCTCGACGGCGCGAGGCGTGAAGGCACGCGAGACGATCTTGCGCAGCCGGCTGTGCTCGGGGTCGTCCATCATGATCATCGAGGCGCGCCCCGCCTCGATTTGCCCCTGCGCCAAGTCTTCTCGGTAACGCGGCACGATCGACTTGGCGGCCGACGAAAAGACGTCGCTGCGCAACGAGACCTCGCGGATGTCGCGGTGCTTGGTCACCACCCAGTAGCCGCCGTCGCCGAAGCCGCCTTGATCGAGCGGCTGCTCGTTCCACCAGATGGGTTCCGTGACACGCAGTTCGGCGAACTCCTGCACTGGAAGCCGCTGGGCGTAGATGTCGGGATCGGTGAAATCGAAGCTCGGCGGAAGGTTCGGTGTCGCCATGGGATTTCTCCTCGACTCCTGCCGGCTGACCGCGGCGGTTAGCACGATGGTAACCGCGCGCGTTCGGATCGCCTAGCAAATCTCGGGGCGCACCGGATCAGCGCGACGCGGGACTGGCCGTCCTGACGCTTTCGCGCCCACCGAGATTGGTGGCCGCGGTGATGACGGCGCGCTCGATCTGGCGCAGGGCGTGCACGGCGGTGAGGAATCGCCGGGTGTCCGCGCCCAGGTCGCCGCGGCCGTCGCCGTCCTGTTGCCGCGCCACCGTTTCGGCGGCATCAAGCTCGTCGGCCGCCGAGACCAGCGTCGGTGCGTGGCCCCCCTCGATGGCCTCCTGCAACGCCTCGATGTTGCGTCGCGTCTGGGCCGCGGCCGCCGAAAAGGCTTGCGCTAGTTCCTCGGCGAGCGATGGTGACCCGACCGGATCCTGATACTGCTCGGCGCTGCGCGCCAGGCTTCGGCCGTAACGGTCGCAGGCCGTGAAGATCCGCAGGGCGCGGCGGATGCTGCGCCGCCCGGCAAATCCGGCGACACCGGCCACCAACGGCTTGGCGGTGACCCGGAACTGCTGCAAGTCCCGATCGAGCTGACGCGCCTGTTCCGAGGGGCTGGCGTATTCCTCTTCGCCGAACATGGTCGCGGCCGAGATCTCGATCAGGAGGGACAGGCTCGTCAAGAAGGCCCGGGTATCGCTGCGGATCGCGGTTCTGGTGTTGGTCGGCAGCACGACAACCGCGACGGTGGCCCCGATGACGGCACCGATCGCGGTCTCTTCGATCCGCAGCATCAGCACGCCGAACGAGAATTGGCCGAGCAGGCCGTACAGCAACGCCAACATCGTGGTGATCCAGAACGTCATCAGGCTGTAGGTAACCGTCATGAAGTAGAAGGCGCAGAACAAGCACACGAAGATGCCGACCAGCGCGGCGGTCTTGTGGCCGGTCAGCAGCGTGGCCACCAGCACGCCGCAGGGCACGCCGAGCAGGGTGCCGATCAGGCGTTGCCAGCCCTTCGTCAAGGTTTCGCCCCAGGAGTTGGTGCCGGCGAAAATGACGAACGCGGCGATCACCGCCCAGTACCAGCGCGCCGGCGACACCAGCTCGCCGACGACGATGGCCAACGATGCGGCGACGGATACCTGGATGGCTTGCCGGGTGGTCGGCGGCAGTCCGGTGGCCTGCTCTTCCCCGGTGGCCGCGTCGGACGCGGGGCCATCGGGCACCGGGGCAGGTTCGTTGTCGGCCTCGTCGATGGGCCGGCCGGTGGCCACTCGCTCGACGATTGCCCGTACGTCGGAAGAAGCTGTCGCGGCGTTGATTATCGCCAGGGCGAGGCGGCGTACGGCCGTGCTGCCCGCGTCATCACCCCCCGGGGCTGAAGCGGGGCACTGCTCGTCCAGCAGCCGCTGCGCTTGATCGGCGGCCCGGCGCAGTCCCTCGGGTTCGGGAAGCCGGATGGCTCGCGCCAATTCGGTGAGCGCGTCGACGAGTGCGGCCCGGGTGGGCACGGGGATCGAATCCGGGGACTCACAGGCAAGGACGGCCGCCCGTCGACCGGCGGTGGCCACCCATTCGATGGCCAGCTCGGCATCCAGCAGCCACGGGGCCAGTTGTTCGGCGGTGACGCCGGGCCACAGGGTGGCCGGGTCGGCCTTGTCTTCGATCTGGCTCTGCACCATCAGGGCGGTCTCGTTGAGCCGGACGGTGCGGGCCCGCATGCGGCGGCGGCGCCGGTCATCGAGGCGGCCCGTCCGCACCGCTTCGGCGGTGGTGTCGATGACGATCGCCATCCGGGCCCGCAACGCCCGAATGGTGGCACGCAGCACCTGCTCGGGTCGATCGGGCATCACGTAGGTGCTCATCACAAAGGTGCACACGGCGCCCACCGCGACCGCCCCGATCATCCAGGGCAGCTCCGCGAGGCGGGCATGCAGGTACAGCGTGAAGAAGTAGGACATGAACGCGACCATGCCCAGCGCCCTGCCCCGCGCACCGAAGCGCCGGACGTACGCCGCGGTGAACACGACGATCACGAAGACGACGTCGCTGGCCACCGTGTGCGGGGCCAGCACCGCGGCCGCGGTGATGGCCACCGCGGCCGGCAGGGGCAGCAGCGCCATGGTGATCCGCTGCTGACGAGGGTCGGGTTCGTTGACCGAGCGTGACGCGACCATGGTGATGACGACACCCAACAGGGCGACGGTCAGGGGTTGTCCCGTCGCCCTGGTCAGGATGTACAGCGCCAGCAGCGAAAGGCCAAGCGCGGCCGTCGTCCGAGTCGCCATTCGCAGCCGGAGTAAGCCAGGATCGGAGCCGATCACCCAGTTGCGGGCGCGTTCGTAAACAACAGTTATTTCGGATGACCGCCTCTCTTGCGCTTACCCACCATGGTTACCCGAACCGCACCTCGGCGACCAAGCTAGTCTTCGACATCGTGACGGGGCCGACGCGGGCGAAGCTGGCTGACGGTCGTGACCTGCTGTTCTTCGCGCTGCCCGGGCATCGTCCGGCGCCGGTCGAGGATCGCCGACCGCTGCCCTCGCGTGCCACCGAGCTCCCTGCCCAGTCGCAGTTGCGGTTCGACCGATCCACCGGGCAGTGGGTGATCATCGCGGCGCTGCGCCAGGACCGCACGTACAAGCCGCCGCCCGAGGCGTGCCCGCTGTGCCCGGGTCCGACCGGGCTGACCAGTGAGGTGCCCGCCCCCGACTACGACGTCGTCGTGTTCGAGAACCGATTCCCCAGCCTGTCCGGCGCGCTGCCGTCGTTGCCCGCCCCGGCGCCGGTGCCCGCCGATGACGGCTTTGCGAGCGCGCCCGGGCATGGCCACTGCGAAGTGATCTGTTTCTCGGCCGACCACACCGGGTCCGTCGCCCAGCTGGGGCCGGAGCACGCGCGGCTGGTCGTCGAGGCGTGGCGGCACCGCACCGCCGACCTGATGGCCAGACCGGGCGTCGAGCAGGTGTTCTGTTTCGAGAACCGCGGCGAAGAAATCGGGGTGACGCTGACCCACCCGCACGGCCAGATCTACGGCTACCCGTTTCTGACGCCGCGCACCGCCAGCATGCTCGAGCAGGCGCGTTTACATCGAAAACGGCACGGCAGCAACCTCTTCGGCGACCTGCTGGCACGCGAGGTCGGCGACGGCAGCCGCGTCATCGCGCGCAACGAGCTGTTCACCGCGTTCGTGCCGTTCGCGGCGCGCTGGCCGGTCGAGGTGCACATCTACCCAAACAGGTTCGTGCACAACCTGACCGAACTCGGCGAGGATGAGGTGGACGAATTCGTGCAGGTCTACCTCGACGTGCTCAAGCGCTTCGACCGCATGTATTCCGCGCCGCTGCCTTACATCTCGGCGCTGCATCAATACGCCGACACCGCGGCGCAGGCCGAGGGGTATTTCCACGTCGAATTGATGTCCATCCGGCGCAGCGCCACCAAGCTCAAGTACCTCGCAGCGTCCGAATCGGCGATGGATGCCTTCATCGCCGACGTCACCCCGGAAAGCGTCGCCGAGCGGCTGCGCGAACTGCGATGACGATCCGCTACGCCGCACCGGGACGGATCAACCTGATCGGCGAACATACCGACTACAACCTGGGTTTCGCGCTGCCCCTCGCATTGCCGCAGCGCACCGTGGCGACGTTCACGCCCGCCGACGATGACGCGATCACCGTGGTCAGTGACCGCGCGCACGCCCCGGTGCGCGTTCGGATCGGCACCGTTCCCGGTGAGGTGGGCGGTTGGGCGGCCTATGTGGCCGGCGTGATGTGGGCGCTGCGCCAGGGCGGCCACCCGGTGCCGGGCGGCACGATGTCGATCACCAGTGACGTGGAAATGGGGTCGGGCCTGTCGTCGTCGGCGGCGCTGGAATGCGCGGCGCTGGGCGCGATCGCGTCTGCCGCCGGTGTCCGCATCGACGCAGGAGAACAGGCCCGGCTGGCCCAGCGCGCCGAAAACGAGTACGTCGGCGCGCCAACGGGTTTGCTCGACCAGTTCGCCTCGCTCTTCGGCCGGGAAACGACGGCCGTGCTGATCGACTTCGCCGACCTCACTGTCACGCCGGTGGTTTTCGACCCGGCCGCCGCGGATGTTGCGTTGTTACTGATCGACTCCCGGGAACGCCACAGCCATGCCGGCGGCGATTACGCGGCGCGGCGCGCGTCGTGCGAGCGGGCGGCCGCCGATCTGTCGGCGTCCTCCCTGCGCGAGGTGCAGGACATCGCGGGCCATCAGGGGCCCGCCGTCTTGGCCGGCGTGCGTGACCCTGTCGACGCCCGTCGCGCCCGCCACGTGCTCACCGAAAACCAGAGGGTCATCGATTGCGTTGCCGCGCTGCGAAAGTCGGACTACGCCGAAGCCGGGCGGATTTTCACCGCCTCACACCACTCCATGCGTGACGACTTCGGCATCACCACCGAACGCATCGACCTGATCGCCGACACCGCCGTGCGCGCGGGCGCGCTGGGGGCCCGGATGACCGGCGGCGGATTCGGCGGCTGTGTGATCGCCCTGGTCCCGCTGGACCGGGCGGACGCGGTCGGCGAGGCGGTGCAGCGGGCCGCGGTCGACGCCGGCTTCGAGCAACCCACCGTCACCCGAACCCACGCGGCCGCGGGCGCGGGACTTGCGTGAGGGAGCCGGCGTCAACCTCGGGCGGCGGACAGCGGCGCGTCCGCTGAGCCGCCCCCAAACTTACTCTCCCGCCAATTTCGTCATTCCGCCGTGACCAGTGGTCAGGAAATGTAACCTGACCGCCATGGGGTTTCCTCACTCCTGCAGGTGCAGTGCCGGCTTTCCCGCCCGAGCAGTAGCGATCGACGCGCGATCGCTACTGCTTTCGGCCGCCAACTCGATCACCCGCAACGCGAAACGTCAGCCGTGGCTTGGGAACTAGATAACCAAGCCGCGGCGATCGAGCGTGGCCTGGCCGGCGCGACGCCGCAATCCGCGGGCTGGTTCCGCTTCTACTTCGAAGGCCAGCGCTGGGTGTGGTCCGACCAGGTGCAGCGCATGCACGGTTACAAACCCGGCACCGTGACGCCCACCACGGAACTGGTGCTCTCGCACAAGCATCCGGCCGACCGTCCTCAGGTTGCCGACGGCATCAATGACATGATCAGGCGCCGTCAGGCTTTTTCCACGCGGCATCGCATCGTGGACACCGGCGGCATCATCCACCACGTCCTGGTGGTGGGCGACCAATTCTGCGATGACGACGGGGAAGTCGTCGGAACCCACGGCTTTTACCTCGAACTCATCCCCGCGCCCGTCCGCAGCCGGGAGGAATCCATCAGCGCGAAGGTCGCCGAAATCGCCGGGCGCCGCGGCGTGATCGACCGCACCAAAGGCATGCTGATGCTGATCTACGGCATCGACGAGGACGCCGCCTTCAACATGCTCAAAACGCTGTCCCAGTCGGAAAACACGAAGCTCGGACTGCTCGCCCAACGGATCGCCGAAGACTTCGCGGCGCTGGGCAAAGAGGTCATCACCGCGCGCTCGCGATTCGACCAGCGCCTGCGCAGCCCGCACCTGCGCGCGCCCAGCACCGACGACACCACCTGAGCGGGCTCGGTCCTACTCGTCCGGACTCAGCCGGACCGCACCCAGATGCAGCCGGTCGACCGCCTCGGCGAACTCATCGCGTGTCGGTATGCGCTGGTCGCGAAACTTCAGTCCGATCATGCGTTGTGCGCGCCGGAAGCCATAGGACTCGGCGCAGCGAAACAACAGATCGGAGACGACGGCCCGGTCGCGGATGAGCTCACCGCGCATCGCGGTCGTCTTGCCGTCGTAAACGACCTGCACCGGTGCGCCGTCGCGGAAGTTCTGCTTCCATCCAGCGCCGGTCAGCGCGTACAGGTCATCGCCGATCACATGAGCGCTCAACGGAATTGAATACGGGTGTCCCGTCTTGCGCCCGGTGAAACTGAGCACCATCAGCTGCTTACGGGCCGGGCCTGCGAGCGGAGTCCGAAGCAGAAACCTCATCATCGGATTGATAAACCGCATCAGCACCGAGGGCGGGTGCCCGGCGTCCACCGCATACGACTGCTCTGTCATGCGTTCACCGTAGAGCCCACCGGGCCCCGGGCCTAGCGATGCGGGGCAAGCCGCGGAGCTCGCCGGTCTCCGCGGCCCGCGCATCTGGACTCAGCCGGTGATGGTGATCTGGTCGTCGATGGTGTGGGTGGCATCCATCAACGGCAGTTGGTCGCTCTCCAGGCCGTCGGCGTTGAGCTGGAGCACATAGATTGCGCCCTGGCTGGGGATCACCACCGTCTTCTGCGCGATGACGCGGGTTTTGCCGCCCTTCTGGTACGTGCCGCCCAGCTGCCAGGCCTGGAAACCGCCGAGTGTGGCCGCCGAACCGTCACCGGGCCCGTCATATCCGGGCAAATTCTGCACCTCGCCGGGGGCGGCTTGAAGGATCTTCGCAGCGTCCACATTGCCGGTCAGCTTGGAGAACAGCGCCGAGACGGTGGGCGGATCGGAGGGATTGGCCGGCTGACTCTGCACGATGCCGCCGTAGGAGGTGCCGGCATTCTGGTTGAGCTGCCAGCCCGCGGGCACGGGCAGGTCGACGTTCGGGCCCGGATCGCCGTGGTGCACGGGCGTCTCGGAGATGTTGTTGTCCTTGACGTAGTCGGCGATGGTGTACTTGGCCTTCGCCGCCGGTGGTGTGCTGGCTTGCGACGACCCAGACGTAGCAGTCGACATTGTCGTCGACGCGGATGTGGACGTCGACGTTTTATCACCGGATTTGTGGCCGTGGCCGCAACCGACCAGCGCCAAACTCAGCGCCACGGGGATAGTTGCTAGGGTCAAATGTTTCATTAATCAAACTCCCGAAAATTAAGGCCGGTACCAGCGCCAGCCAAGCTGGAATGACAGTAGCCGAAATGATCTACAACTTTGCCGGTATCTTTTGGACCTTTTGACCGAACCCCGGCTATCCGCCAATCGTTATCCAACTCGACGGCCAAAACGCCACGCGAATACGCCGTTATTCAGTCGTTTTCCAGTATTAGACAGGTATGCGGTCGCGGCGGGCCCTCATTGCGGTCATCGCGGCCTCGGCTGTCTTCATGGTCTTCATCGCGGCGGCACCCCCGAGGGGATACGACGGCCCGCCCGTGTTCGTGGCGAATCCGGTCGACCACGTTGCGACGCTCATCGGCACCGGGACGGGCGGCGAGACGGTGGGAGAGATCAACAACTTCCCGGGCGCCACCGTGCCGTTCGGGATGGTGCAGTACTCGCCGGACACCGTGGGCAACTACGCCGGCTACAACTACGACAACCCGCGCGCCACCGGCTTCAGCATGACCCACGCCTCGGTGGGATGCGCTGCGTTCGGCGACATCTCCATGCTGCCGGTCACCGGTGAAGTCGGCCTGCAACCCTGGAACGCGGCCGAAAGGATCGCCCACGACGACACCGAGCAGGGTGTGCCCGGCTACTACACGGTGCGGTTCCCCGGCACCGGGGTGAAAGCGGAACTCACCGCCACCGCGCACACGGGCGTCGGCCGATTCAGTTATCCCCGCAACGGACGCCCCGCGCTGCTCCAGGTGCGCTCCGGCTCGTCGCTGGCGGGCAATTCCCGCGCGACGATCCAGATCGGCGAGGACAACACGACGATCACGGGGTGGGCCACCAGCGGCGGATTCTGCGACAAGCCGAACGCCTACACGGTGTATTTCGCGATGAAGTTCAGCCAGCCCTTCACCTCGTACGGATCCTGGGATGGCAGTGCGGTTTACGCCGGCGCCCGCAGCGCGAACGCGCCGTACAGCGGCGGTTATGTGGAGTTCCCGGCCGGCGCGACGCTCGAGGTGCGCACCGCGATCTCCTACGTCGGTATCGAGGGGGCGCGGGCGAATTTGGCGGCCGAGGATACGGCGGGCTTCGACGACGTCCGCGCCGCCGCGTCCAGGGAATGGAACGCAGCGCTGTCCCGGGTGTCGGTCGCCGGCAGGAATGCCGACGATCTGACCACCTTCTACACCTCCCTGTATCGATCGCTGTTGCACCCCAACATGTTCAACGACGCCGACGGACGCTACGTCGGGTTCGACGGTGCCATTCACACCGTGGCTGCCGGCCACACGCAGTACGCCAACTTTTCGGACTGGGACACCTACCGATGCCTGGCGGCGTTGCAGGCGTTGCTGTTCCCCGACCGGGCCGGCGACATGGCCCAATCGCTGGTGAACGACGCCGAGCAGAGCGGCGCGCTGCCGCGCTGGGCGTTCGCCAACGCCGCGACCGGCGAGATGAGCGGGGACAGCGTGGTACCGCTCATCGTGAACCTGAATATGTTCGGCGCCAAAGACTTCGACGGAAAAACGGCGTTGCGCTACATGGTGGACGGGGCGACCAAAGGTGGTGCGGGTCTAAGCGGCTATGTGGCACGCCGCGGCATCGGCACCTACCTGCGGCTGGGCTATGCGCCGTTCACGTTGGAGTTCGGCCGCAACGGCTGGATCGCCGACGCGTCGATCACCCTCGAGTGGTCGGTCGACGACTTCACCATTTCCCGATTCGCCGGCTCGCTGGGCGATGCCGCGACCGCCGCAGAATTTGCGAACCGGGCTCAGTATTGGCAGAACCTGTTCAACCCGACCACCCGATACATCCTGCCGCGCAGCTGGACCGGATTCTTCCGCCCCGGCCCCGGGTTTGCGGTCGTGCCGGAAAATTTCGGCCAGGTCGGGTACGACGAGGGCAACGCCGAACAGTACGTCTGGTCGGTGCCGCACAATGTTGCCGGCCTGGTGACCGCGCTCGGCGGCCGCCAGACCGTGGCCGACCGGCTCGACCGCTTCACCGAGAAGCTCAATGTCGGCCCCAACCAGCCCTACCTGTGGGCCGGTAACGAACCGAGTTTCGGTGTGCCGTGGCTGTACAACTACATTGGTCAACCGTGGAAGACGCAGTACACGGTCGACCGGGTGCGCGGGCTCTTCGGTCCGACCGCCGACGGTGAGCCGGGCAACGACGACCTGGGCGCGCTGGCCAGCTGGTACGTGTGGGCGGCGCTGGGCCTGTACCCGGCCACCCCGGGAACGCCGATCCTGACCATGGGCGCACCGCTTTTCGACCGTGTCGAAATCGCCTTGCCCGCAAACAAGTCCATCCGCATCTTTGCCCCGGGCGCATCCGGACCACACCACCTCAAATACATCAGCGGCCTGAAGGTCGACGGCCAGGCCACCCAGCACACCTCGCTGCCCGAGTCGATCATCCGTACTGGGGGCACGCTGGCGTTCTCGCTTGCGGCCTACCCCGACAAGCATTGGGGCACAGCCGAAGCGGATTCCCCACCGTCGTTCGCGGAGGGTAGCTCGGCGTTGGCCGTCAACGTTTCTCAACCCGTCGTCACCATCGCACCCGGGCACACCGGCACCGTGACCCTCGATGCGCAGCGCATGACCGGCGCCGGCGAAGGCTACGCCCTGGCCGGGACGTCCTCCGATGTCGGAATCAGCGTGAAGCCGACGTCTGGTCAATTCGCCGCCGACGGCTCGGCCAGCGTCACCGTCCCTATCACGGTCGCACAGTCGGTGCCCGAGGATTACTACCTGGTGTCTTTGACCACCAGCGTCGGCCAAAGCGTGCGCACTTCAACCGTTCTCGTGGTCACGCAGGCCGAGTCCGAAAACTCCTGAGCGTCCTCAGACCATTTCGTTGGTGGTCAACCAGCGCATCACCGGCCAGCCGACGAAGACCGGCAGCCAGCAGGTCAGTACCCGGTACAGCAGGACGGACGGCACACCGACGGCGGCCGGCACGCCGAACGCGGCGAGGCCACCGATCAGCGCCGCTTCGACCGCCCCGACACCGCCCGGCGTGGGCGCGGCGGAGGCCAGCGTCCCGCCGACCATGGTGACCACGGTGACGGCGACGAAAGTTGTTCCACCGCCGAAGGCCTCGATGCTGGCCCATAACGCCAGCGCCGCGCCGAGCGTGGTGCCCGCACAACCCAGCAGGATCAGGGCCAGCCGCCGTGGTTCGCGGGCGAGCTTGACCAGATCGGTCGCCACCTCGTTCAGCTTGGGGCGCACCTCGGTCGCCAGCCACTTGCGCAGCGTGGGCACGAACAGGAACGTGCCGATGATGCCCAGCGCGATCCCCGCGATCAGGTACAGCAAGGTCGCGCTCGGGACGAAATGCCGCAGGTTCATCGACGCGCCGGCTGCGGCGCTGAACAAGACCAGCAGCGCAAGGTGCGCGATCACCTGTACCGACTGCTGCAGCGCCACCGCCGCGGTCGCTCGCATCGCCGACAAGCCACTCTTCTGCAAGAACCGCGTGCTCAGCGCCAGCCCGCCCACGCCGGCCGGAGTGGTGGTTGCGGCAAAAGTGTTGGCCACCTGGGCGATTGACAAGGTCCAGAAATTCACCATGCCGTCGGCGCAGGCCCACAACGCGGCGGCCGCACCGACGTACGTCAGCGCCGACACCACCAAGCCCCCCAGCGCCCACCACCAGTTCGCGGTCCTCAGCTGGGAGAAGAACGTCGGTGCCGTGCTGATGAACGGGTACGCGACATAAACCAGCGCACCGAACAGCACCAGCTGGACGATCTGGCTGCGGGTGAACCTGGTAATGGTCTGGGGCTTGATCTGATCGGCGCCGGTTTGGCGCTTGACCTCCGCCCGCGCACCGGAGATGACGGCGCCGGCGTCCGGTACCGACCGCCGGATGAATCGCGGCACAGCGACTTTCGTGAGCCGGCGCGACGCGCTCAGGATGGTGTCCTTGCCGAACACGTCAATGGCCGCGCGCACCGCGGACTTCGGTTCGTACAGGGCGGCGGTGGTAACCAGCAGCTGTGCGATGTCGGATTGAAGTTGGGCATCGGTCGCTCCGTATTCGGCACTGCCGAACCCGCCGAACATCACGGTGTCGTCCTCCACGGTGATGTGGTGGCTGCGCAGGTCGCCGTGGGCGATCTGGCGGTCGTTGAGGTCTCGCAGCGATTCCCACAGCCGGCCAACGGGAGTCGACTGCGCGCATTCGTCGATGGGTGTGCCGCGCGGGGGCCGGTGCGAGTACAGCATCCACCCCCGGTCCAGCGGGGCGACGGCGACCGTCGCCGTGTTGGCCAGGCCCGCCTCACCTATGGCGATCGCCATCAATGCGCGATGCTCCACGGCCCGCCGCATGGAGGTCACCAGGGGCGCGGTCTCGGCGTCGCGCAGCTTCAGCTTTCCCCAGAGTTGGCGCAGCGCTCCGCCGCTGCGTTGATGCGGGCCGTACAACTCGATCAGCGCAGTTTCACCGAGATGTTCACCGTCGGCCGAAAGAATCAGCGGGCCCCGCCCGGCCGGGCGCACCACGGTGAGCCGCGAGACGGCGAAGCCGCGCTTGGCCAGGGCGCGCACCGCGGCATCCAGTGGCACCTCGAGCCCCGGAGTGCCGACGACGAGCACCACCAGCGCGCCCACCACCCACCCGACCGCCAGGCCCACCAACGAGCGCGCCGGGACGATGGCGCTGATCACCAGATGGATGGGCACGAACGCCAGCAGCAGCGCCCACCACCAACGGCGCCACCGCGCCGGCAGCCAGGGACCCGAAACAGTCAGCACCGCCGCCAGCATCCCGATCCACCGAGGGTCATCGAGCAACTGCGCCGGCAGGGTGGTCAGCCGGTCGAGGGCGTCGAAGTGCCACCGCGGCGCGGCCAGGCCGGTGCCGCTGATCGACAACAACACGATCGCGCTCAGCCCCGCGGCGGCGTACGCGCCCAGCAGTTTCCACTGCCCGGCCACGATCAGGCCGATGAGGATCATGAACGGCAATGCCACGATCGCCACTCCGTAGACCAGGTACACCGCGTCGGATTGCGTGGGCGACAAAACGCCGACGATCTGCGAGACGGATTTCTCCAGCGCTATCCACTGCGGACGGGTGATCACCGACCCCGTGATCACCAGCGCCAGGAAGAGCGAGGCCAGCACCAGCCGCAGGATGTCATTGGTCCGCCGGGTCAACGGCTGCAGCAAGCTGCCGGAAACGAAGATGTCGCGCCCGTCAACTCGCATGTATTAACGATCCTTCGGATTGCCCGGCACCGCTGACACCTCGCTTACCGCCTGCTGAATTGCCCGCCGACAAGTTAACGTAAATACCCGGTTCGTTGACAGCTCCCGCTCATCCGGCACGCGTAGGGTCGGGTAGGTAGGCGTGCTAGCGAATTGGGGGGCAGCGGCGTGGCCAGGACGGACGACGACAGCTGGGAGATCACCGAGAGCGTGGGGGCCACGGCGCTGGGTGTGGCGGCGGCCCGGGCCGCGGAGACCGAGAGTGAGAACCCGCTGATCCGCGATCCGTTCGCGCGGGTGTTCCTGCAAGCCGCCGGAGAAGGCATGTGGGACTGGTTCGCGGCTCCCAATCTGCCCGCCCAGATCGCCGAGATCGACCCAGACCTGAAGCCGCGGATGCAAGGGATGGTCGACTACATGGCCGCGCGGACGGCGTTCTTCGACCAGTTCTTCCTGGACGCAACCGGCGCGGGCGTGCGCCAAGTGGTGATCCTGGCGGCGGGGCTGGACTCGCGGGCCTGGCGGCTGCCCTGGCCCCACGGCACCACGGTGTACGAGTTGGACCAGCCGCGGGTGCTGGACTTCAAGGCCGCGACGCTGCGCGACAAGGGTGCCCAGCCATCCTGCGAGTTGGTCAACGTTCCCGTCGACCTGCGCCACGACTGGCCGTCCGCTTTGCAGCAGGCGGGATTTGACGCCTCGGCGCCCAGCGTGTGGTCGGCCGAGGGGCTGTTGCCGTTTCTGCCGGCTGCCGCACAAGAGCTGTTGTTCGAGCGGGTGCAGGCACTCGGCGCGGAAGGCAGCCGGATCGCCGTGGAGGCGCCCGGTCCCGACTTCCTGGACGAGGGCGCCCACGACCGGCAGCGCCAGACCATGCAGCGGGTGCGCGACGTGATGGCCGATCTGGATCCGGACCGCGACATTCCCGACGTGCAAGACCTGTGGTACTTCGAGGAATGCGAAGACGTGGGTGACTGGCTGGGCCGCCATGGTTGGGACGTGACGGTCACCCCGGCGCCGGAGCTGATGGCCGGCTACGGCCGCAGACCACCACAAGACATCGACGACGCCACTCCGCAGACGCTGTTCGTCGCGGCGCAACGGACCAGAAAGGAAGCGTGACCGGAGAAATGAGCGGAGCCAGAACCGACAACGACAGCTGGGAGATCACCGAAAGCGTGGGGGCGACCGCGCTGGGTGTGGCCTCCGCCCGTGCGGCGGAGACCCGCAGCGAAAACCCGTTGATCACAGATCCATTCGCCCAGGTTTTCCTGGATGCCGCCGGCGACGGGGTGTGGAACTGGCATTCCGCGGCGCAGCTACCGGCCGAGATCATCGAAGCCGAGCCGACGTTGCCGCTGCAGATGCAGTCGATGGTCGGCTACATGGCTTCGCGCACAGCGTTTTTCGACAAGTTCTTCCTCGAGGCCACCGGCGCGGGCATCCGCCAGGCCGTGATCCTGGCGGCCGGCCTGGACGCGCGGTCCTGGCGGTTGCCCTGGCCGGCGGGCACGACGGTCTACGAGCTCGACCAGACCCGGGTGCTGGACTTCAAGGCGTCCACGTTGGCCGAGCATGGGGCAACGCCCGCCTGCAACCGCGTCGCGGTGCCGGTGGACCTGCGCCAGGATTGGCCGGTCGCGTTGCAACAGGCGGGTTTTGACATCTCCGCGCCCAGTGTCTGGTCGGCCGAGGGGCTGATGCCGTATCTGCCGGCGGCGGCCCAAGATTTACTGTTCGACCGCATTCAAGGGCTGACCGTTGCCGGCAGCCGGGTCGCCGTGGAGGCATTGGGTCCGACGTTCCTCGACCCGCAGGCCCGCGCCAAGCGCCGTGAGCGGATGGACCGGATCCGCGGGCTGATGGCCGACGTGGATCCGGACCGTGAGATACCCCGGACCGACGAGCTCTGGTATTTCGAGGAACGCGAGGATGTCGGCGAATGGTTCGGCCGCCACGGCTGGAATGTAACGGTGACACCGGCCGACGAGTTGATGGCCGGCTATGGTCGCGCAGCGCCCGAGGAAGTCCGGGACTACGTGCCCGGGAATCTGTTCGTGGCAGCGCAACGGACGACGAGCTAGCGACCGGCGGCGCCGAAAGCACTCTGCGCCAATGTCAACCGGGTTCATCGTCGTCCCCGCCGCGCAGGAATCGTTCGGGGTGATGAAATGCGTTTGTCCTCGGTTGCCCATGGTCTAGGTGCGGAGGCGCGATCCATTCGGTTTCGCCTCGGGCGTTGGCGCGGGTGGTCCAGCCCTTTTCGGCAAGTCTGTTGTCCGGTCCGCAGGCGAGGGTGAGCCCGTCGATGTCGGTGCGGCGGGTGGCGGTCCAGCCCTGGACGTGGTGGACCTCGCTGTGATACGCCGGTGCGTCACAGCCCGGTTTCGTACAGCCACGATCCTTGGCGTACAACATGATTCGCTGTGCCGGCGAGGCCAGCCGCTTGGTGTGCTGCAACGCCAGGGCCCTGCCTTTGTCGAAAATCGCGAGGTAGTGATGAGCGTGGCTGGCCATGCGAATCAGATCCGACATCGGCACCAAAGAGCCGCCACCGGTGAAACCCTTGCCTGTGGCGGATTCCAGATCCTGCAGCGTGGTAGTGACCACGACCGAGACGGGTAGGCCGTTGTGGCAGCCCAGCTCGCCCGAGGCCATCAAGGCGCGCAGCCCGGCCAGCAGTCCGTCGTGATTGCGTTGGGCTTGGCTGCGGGTATCGCGTCGGACCGCGTCCTCATCTGGTAGCTCGTCGACGAAGGGTGCGTGATCCTCCGGGTTGCACGCACCGGGAGCGGCCAGCTTGGCCAGCACGGGTTCCATCGTGGCCCGCGCCTCAGGCGTCAGATAGCCGGTGATGGGCGACATCCCGTCGTACTGCTGGTCGCCGATGGTGATGCCGCGCTTGCGGGCGCGCTCCGTATCGCTGAAGTCCCCGTCGGGGTTGAGCCAGTCCATGATGCGTTGGGCGTACTTGGCCAGTTCATCGGGACGATACCCGCCCGCCTTGGCAGCGAGGTCGGCGTCGGCGGCCTCGCGGGTCGGCAGGTCGACCGCGGCGGGCAGGTGAGCAAAGAAGCCCCGGATCACCCGCACGTGCCCATCGCCGATGAGCCCCTTGCGTTGGACGGCCGCCGTTGCGGCCAAGTTGGGCGCCAACAGTTCGCCGGTGAGCGCCCGACGTTCGCCGAGGTCGGCGGCCTCGTCGATGCGCCGCCCGGCCTCGGCCTTGGTGATGCGCAACCGATCGGCGAGCGCCGAGCGCAACGTGCCGCCCAGTTCTGCGTCGCCGGCCTGGGCACCGACTTGGTTGATCAAGACGTGCTGTGGTGCTCGCAGGCGACGCGCGACGCGTTCCATGCGTTCCAGTGCGCGCAGTCGTTCTGGGGTGGTCAGCGCCTCAAAAGTCAACTTGCACAGGCGGTCCACGTCGTCGTCGAGCGCGTCGAGAACGTCGACGACCTCTTCACGGCTGCTCGAACCCATGCGTCAAATCGTAGGAAGCACCACCGACAAGAATCGCGGCTTTGTGGCCACTGAAACCAAAGTGGCACAAGGGATTTAATGGCGGCTAGCGCGCTGCCGAATCGGGCTCCGGCGCACCGTTGCCCTCGTCGTCGGGTGCGTGCCCGCGCCATTTTCGGTAGCCACGATGCGCGGCGAACGCGCCGACGACGGCGCTCACACACCACACCGCTATGGCCGCGTAGGCCAACGGTGACGACCGGTTCCCGATCGAAGCGCCCAGCGCGGTGTAGGCGAATGCGCGCGGGGCCGAGCCGATGAACGCGCCAACGGCCATCTGCCACACCGGAACCCCGAACGCGCCGAACGCATACGAGGCCAGCGCATCTGAGATGCCGGGGACGAAGCGCTGGCCGACGACCGCCCACAGTCCGCCGCGTCCGATCAGGGCGTCGATGCGATCGGCGCGCGCCGTACCCAGCAGCACGCGTGCGCTGTCGCGACCGGCGCGCCGGCCGACGAAACTCGCGACGATCGCGGTGCCCACCGTCGCGCCCAGCGTCACGAAGACGCCCAATAGCGGACCGAACAGCAACCCACTGCCCGCGGCCAGTATCGAGCCCGGAACGAACAACGCGCCCACCACCGCCGAGACCACGACGTAGGCCAGGGGCGCCGCCGGTCCGGTCAACGACACCACACGACGGATCTCGTCGATGTTGATCACCCGCGCGACGGCCACCAGATAGAAGACCACGCCCAGAAACGCGGCGAACACGGCGAGCCGCACGATGTGGGACCTTCGCGATGTCGGTGGCGGACCGTCGGTGTCGTCCATGTTGACCATGATTGTTCCGCACCGCCGCTCGCTCATCCCAGCCGGGGATTTTCAACACGCCGCGGTGCGGGCGCGGTCGTCGTAGAGTGCCGCATATCAGGGAGTCGAATTCTGGTGAGAGGCCTTCCCCGATGACCGAGCAGCCTGTGCCGCCGAAAGGCAAGCGGATAGTCGTCTGCCTGGACGGCACCGCGAACCAGATAGGAGCCGGCAACCTCACCAATGTCGCCAAGCTTTTCGAGCTGCTCGACAAGAACGATCCCAGCACTCAACTGGTTTACTATGACCCCGGTGTGGGCACGCTGGCGCCGGCCGCCGCGCACTCGGCGGTGCGGCGCTCGGTGTCGCTGCTGATCGAGAAGGCGTTCGGTGCAGGCCTGAAAGACAATGTCGCACAGGCATACCGGTATGTGATGGAGCATTGGCGTCCCGGCGACGCGCTGTACATCTTCGGTTTCAGCCGCGGCGCCTACACGGCGCGCGCGTTGGCGGGCATGCTGCTGCGGCCGGGACTGATGCGGCCGGGTTCGGAGAACCTGCTGCCTTACGCGGTCGAGAAGTACGCCATCAACCGCGATTTCACGCAGGATGAGTTTGACCGCTGGGCCGAGTTCGCCCGCGCGTTCTGCTGGCGCACCGACGGCGAGCCGCTGTTTTCCGTGGTGCGTCAAAACAGTCCGAACCAGGTGTGGCACTACGCCGTGCCCGTGGCGTATCTCGGACTGTGGGACACCGTCAAGGCGGCCGGCTTCCTGCGGTTCGGCAGCCTGCGATGGCCCTACACCCGTTCGCTGCCCAACGTGGCGCGCATCCGCCACGCCGTCTCGATCGACGAGCGACGCCGGCCGTACCGTGAATATCTTGTCCAACGGCACCCGCAGGGCCTCGAGGAACGCTGGTTCGCCGGTGTGCACGCCGACGTCGGCGGCACGTTTATGCCCGACCACCGGCTTGCCGCGATTGCGTTGAAATGGATCGTCGACGGAATCACCGACGAACTGGCGATCGACGCGACGGCCTACCGGCGGCAGTGCGCGGTGACCGAAGACTTTGCGTGCGCGCCGATCCACAACAACGGGAAGTTGTGGTACCTGGTCGGCCGCCGGCATCGGCCGATGAACCCCGACGCGCTGGTGCACCCGAGCGTGTTGGCGCGCCGTCGTGACAATCCGGGCTACTTACCGAACCTGACCGACGAGCAGCAACGGCTGTCCGCCGACCCGAAAGATTGGATGTCTCCCGCGTTGTGAAGGAGCAACCGCCATGGCACTGAGTTCGCTGACCGAGCTGGACCAATACAAAGCCGCGCCCTTCCCCCCGGGCTATCCCGACGACACAAGGACGTTCTACAGTCCGGTCGACCAGGTGCACCAAGCGCTCAAGGCCCTGTTGACCTCGGCCAACAAGACCATCGTCGTGGCGATGTATGGTTACGACGACACCGAACTCAATGCGGTGCTCCAGTCGGCGCTGAACGACGAAAAGATCTATGTACAAATGAGTCTCGACTCCACGCAGGCCGCCGGAAAGTCCGAACACGCTCTGCTGGCCCCATGGCTCAATGACAAGGTCGGCAACAGCATCGCGATCGGTCACAGTGAGAAGTCGGCGATCATGCACTTGAAGATGGTGATCATCGACGGCGTCGACGTCATCACCGGTTCCACGAACTGGTCCACCGGCGGAGAATCCAAGCAGGACAACCAACTCACCGTGATCCGGGACCCATATGTGTGCGCGGAAGCTCGCTCGCGGATCGACATCATCCACGACGGCATGCTCAAGCAGATGGCCGCGCGGGCTGGGTCCGGAAGCGCACCCCAGGGTGGCCCTGCCGCTACTTGACCGACCGCAGCCGCTGCCGCAATCCGGTGGCCCGCACCGCGCGGCGTTCGATCGCCGCGCGGACCGAAGCCTCGGGGCCCACCACCCGCACCTTGGTCTTCGCGCGTGTCACCGCCGTGTAGAACAATTCCCGCGTCAGCAATCGCGAATCCTCCGGCGGTATCAACACCGTCACCTCGTCGGCCTGGCTGCCCTGGCTCTTGTGGATGGTCATGGCATGCATCGTCTCGACCTCGCCGAGGCGGCTGGTCGCGAAGTCCAACGGCCCGGTCGCGCCGGCGACGACGGCACGCAGGCCGTCCGCGCCGGCCACCGTCACGCCGGTGTCGCCGTTATAGAGGCGCAGGCCGTAGTCGTTCGCCGTCACCAGCAGGGGACGGCCCGCATACCACTGCGACCAAGCCGGCTGGCCGGTCGCTTCGCCAATCCACTTCTGCACCTGCGTGTTCCAGTGCGTCGCCCCGTAGGGTCCCTCACGGTGCGCACACAACAACCGGTGTTCGTCCAGCGTGGCCAATGCCTGTTGCACCGCGCCCAGCAGCGCGGCCGAGCGCAGCCGCAGCGCGTGCACAACCAGCACCTCACGCAGCCGGTCGGCCGGACGCTCGGAGTCCACCCACTCGATGTGTTCACCGCCGGCCGCCAACAACTCCACGACGCGGTCCGCCTCGCCGATCCGGATCGCTTCGGCCAGGGCGCCGATCGACGTGCCGAATCGGTGCGGGGTCCGCAGGGCGGCCACCCGGACGTCGTCGCGAGCGGCCAACCCGTCCACCAGGTCGGCCAGCACGGCGCCCGCTTCGACCGAGGCCAACTGGTCGGGGTCACCGACCAGGATCAGCCGGGTGTCCGGCCGGACCGCCTCGACCAGCCGCGCCATCATGGTCAACGACACCATCGACGTTTCGTCGACCACGATGACGTCGTGTGGCAGCCGGTTGCCGCGATTGTGCTTGAACCGCACGGACGTATCCGCCCGCGGACCCAGGAGGCGATGCAGCGTGGTTCCCGGAAGACCGGTCAGCCGAGCCCTGTCCGCCGTGCCGAGCCCCTCGATTCCCACGGCCACCGCCTCGGCCAGCCGGGCCGCCGCCTTGCCGGTCGGTGCGGCCAGCGCAATCCGGGGTCTCGGCCGACCGGCACGCTCGGCTTGTTCGACCAGCAGGGCGAGCAGGCGGGCGACCGTGGTGGTTTTGCCGGTGCCGGGCCCCCCGGTCAGCACGGTCAGCGCCTGCGACACCGCGATCTCGGCGGCGGCGCGCTGTTCATCATATCCGGGCGGGAAAAGCCGTTCGTAAGTGGATGATTCGACGGTCGCGGGCGCCACCGAAAGCGCCAGCAGGTCGATGCAGACCTGCTCTTCCTCGAGCCAGTACCTGTCGAAGTACAGCAGATCGCCGAGCAGCCGCAGCACCGGTGGCGTCTGAAGCAATGCGCTGGAACGCACGGTCGCCATCCAGTCGTCGGCGCCGGGCCAGGGGAGGTCGGCATCACCGACCTGGGCGGGCACCGCGCGCAGATCCACGCACACCGACCCGCCCCGCAGCGCACGCACCACCAGCGCGAGCGCCAGCGCCACCCGCTCATCGGATTCGCCGGTGAGTGCGGTAAGCCGTTGTGCCACATGGACGTCGGCGGGCTCGAAAATACCGGCATCACTGAATGTGCGCAGCAATCCGGTCGCGGACATCACTTCAACCGTCACGCGGCGACCCCCTGCGCGTCGAGCAGGTCCGACAGGGCCGCAATCAACGACCAGGGCGGTCGCCAATCGAACACACCCGCCGGGTGACCGTCGAGCACCGGCGTATCCGCACCGCACATCCCCCGCAGGAACAGGTAAAGGACGCCGCCGAGATGCCGGCTCGGGTCGTAATCGGCTAACCGCCAACGCAAAAACCGATGCAACACCGCGCAATACAGCAGCGCCTGCAGCGGATAGTCCGAGTGCAACATGGCCTCCGCCATCCGTGCCCGGTCGTAGTCGGCGGCGGTCAGCGGTCGCTCCGGATCTCCGAGCCGGTTGGTCTTGTAGTCCACCACCACGAAACGATGCCCCGAGCCGTCGGGAACGCGGAGCACGGCGTCGATCGAGCCGGTGAGGTATCCGCGCAGCGACTGATCACCCAGGCCGTGTTCGGCCAGCCGGTCGGCATACGACGCCAGCACATCATCGGCCGGCAGGTGCTCGCGTAACAGCGGCGCCAGATCCGCCAGCCGGACCTCCGGCGCCGGCGCTCGACGGTCACCGCCGGCCAGTGGGAGCTCAAAGTCCAGTTCGCGCAACCGGTCTGACAGCCCGATTTGGCGTAGCGTCATACCACCCGTCAACGGGCCCAGCGGCGTGTCATGCATCGGAACCATCGCCGCGGCCAGCTGCTCGGGGGCCGCGGCAACCGGCCACCACGCCGAATGCGCCCGGATCTGCGTCTCCAGCTCGGCGGTCAAATCCGCGGCGAACGGGTCGGCTGTCTCGAGCACGGCGTGCACCAGCGTGCCGAACGTGGCGCCCGCTGGAAGATCCGCCATCGGCGAGGGCACGTCCGGCCCGGACACCGCGGAAACCAATGGGATGTCGCCGACTTCGTCGTCGAGTTCGCCGATTTCGGGTTCGCTGCTGACCCCGCTGGTCTGCGCCGCCCGAATCAAACCGGAATAGGAGGTGCGCCGCCAGCCGGTGTCGATGCCGCGGTGGAAGTGGCGATTCTCCAGCCGCCGCGGCACCGGCTCGGCGGGCAGCGACGGCGCCGGTGCCACCAGCGATTCCTCGATGACCGGCCCGCCGGCCGCCTCCCACTCGCGCAGCCGGGCCATGGCGTCGTCGTCGGCGATCTTCGCGGGTTCGCATCGGTCCGGTACCACCGCCTCGCCGGGCCGCCGGCCGCGCAGCAGCCGCGACAGCCCGCCATTGGGTTCGTAGTACGCCGGTGACCACCACGCCACCACCTGGGCCTGCGCCCTGGTCAGCGCGACGTAGGTCAACCGGCTGTCGTCACTGGCGTCCTCTTTACGCCCAAGTCGCTCGACGGCTTTGAAGTCGGGGCTGTCCTTGCCCCCGACGTGCAGGCAACGCATGCCGTCCTCGTCGTGGAAAAGCACCACGTCGCTGTCCTGGGTGTTGCGGTTGAACGCGAACGGCAGATACACGATCGGGTATTGCAGGCCCTTGCTGACGAAGACGGTCATGATCTGTACGGCGGCGGCATCGCTGTCGAGCCGGCGGTTGCGTTCCGGCGCGCCGCTGCGCTCATCACGCTGCCGGCGCAGCCAATCGCGCAGCGCCGGCAGGCTGTAGTGCTCGCGGTGCGCGACATCCTGCAGCAGCTGGGTGACATGCGCCAGGTCGGTCATGTGCCGCTCACCGCCCTGCCAGGCGAGCACGCGGTTGCCCATCCCCAGCAACTGGGCTGCCTCGAAGATGGCCGCGACACCACGTTCGCGCGCATGACCGGCCCACTCCCGCAAGGTTTTCGCGATTCGATCCGTGAGCGCGTCACCGCCGGCCGCCAGCGTTTCGGCGGTCTCCCCGAAGAACATCGTCGCCGCGGCCGCGCGCACCATGCCGGGCCGGTGTGGTTGATCGAAGGCCTCCAGCAGGCACAGCCAATCTTCGGCGGCCTCGGAGGTGAACACGTCGGAGTTGCCCGTATAGACCGCGGGGACGCCCGCGTCGCAGAGCGCCTTGAAGCACGCATGCGCATCCCGGTGCTTCTCCACGATCACGGCGATATCGCGGGCTTGCAGCGGCCTACCGGCGAACGTGGCGCCGCCGGCCAGCAGCGCGCGGATGTCGGATGCCAGATCGGCACCGATGTGCTCGCGCACCTGGTCGATGGGCAGGTTCTGAATCCCACGACGCCCCAACGTCTTCCGCGCTACCACGCGCAACCGGAACGGCTCGTTGTGCGGTGCACCGGCGAGCCGATGACCGCGGTGATACGCGTCGACGTCATTCACCACGATCGCGGGGTCACCGAGTTGGGCGCCACCGAGCACCACCTGCAGCCGCTGCAGAAGCGCGGAATCACTGCGCCAGTTGACGTCCAGCGTCTTGCGCTTGCCCGCCGTCTCGGCGGCCCGCAGATAGGTCACGATGTCACCGCCGCGAAACGCATATATCGCCTGCTTCGGATCACCGATGAGAATCACCGTGGAGCGCCCACTGAACGCGCGGTCGATCACCTGCCATTGCACCGGGTCGGTGTCCTGGAACTCGTCGACCATGACGATCGGCCAGCGTTGATGCATCCGCAGGCGGGCGGGGGAGCCGTCGATGGCCAGCGCGTCGGACAGCCGGATCAGCAGGTCGTCGTAGCCGAGGACGCCCAGCCGGCGCTTGCGCGTATCCAGCTCGGTCAGAACGTCATTGGCGAACCTGACGCTGACGGCGGCCCGCGAATCGGGATCCGGGTCGCGCGGCCGCAGCTGCGTCGAAGGGTTCTTGACCACCTCGCGTGCCAGCCGCAGCGCTTCTCGGTAGTGCAGCACCGGATCGTCGCGCTCCTGACCGAAGTGGGCCAGGTACAGATCGTCGACGATTTCGGTCACCAGATCGTCGAGGCTCTCGAGCAGCGTCACGCTGGCCGCGGTGTCGCCCGCCACGCCGAGTGAGCGCAGCACCAGTTGGCAGAACTGATGGGTGGTGGCGATCGTCGCCGCATCGAAGCCGGCCAGTGCGTCGCGAAGACGCTCTTGGCGCGCCGCGCGCTGATCGTCGGTGCCGTCCAGCAGGTAGGCCACCACCTGGTTATCGCCGACGGTCGACGGATCGGCGAAAGCGCGCACGGCCTCGACGATTTGACACCGGACGCGTTCACGAAGTTCCTGGCTGGCGGCCCGGCCGAAGGTGATGAGCAGCATCTGATCCAGCGTCGCGGCGCCGTCGGCGAGATACCGGGTCACCAGCGAAGCCAACGCGAAAGTCTTGCCGGTTCCCGCGCTGGCCTCCAGTACGGTGGTGGAGCGCTCGGCCGGCAGGGCACCCAACAGGTCGAAGCGCTCCATCAGATGGGTTTCCTCTCGGCGCGCAGCATCGGCAGCCAGACCCGGGCCGCGTAGGCACCGAGCCGGTTGTCCTCGCCGTCGCACTCCTCGCCCGGGCGCACGGGCTGCATCAGTTCGTCGAGCGGCGCACCCTTCCCCCATGCCCGCACGTGTGCCGGAGCCTGGTCCTCACCCGGAAAGCGGTCGCTCGATCTCCATCGGTACCGCGCCTCGGCCACCGGGTCCTCGCCGCCGTACCGGGCGGCCGCCCAGGCATAGGACGTTTTGATGGGCAACGGAATCGGCTCACGCCGTCCGGCGTCGTAGATCTCCACCAGCTCGCGCAGCACCTCGATGACCTGCTCACGGTCACGCGGCGGCCCCAGACCCTCCACCCGGGTGCTGGTGCCGCGGCGCATGCGGCCGATGCACACCGCCGTCCAGTCCCGGTCGGCATCATGAGCGACCAACGCCAGCAACGGGATCCACGATTCGAGTAGGTGCTTGCCGTCCAGCCGCGAATACGTCACGGATACCAATTTGTCGCCATACACCGGCGACACCGTGCCGGTGAGGCGCCGTCCGCCGCCCAGATCGACGTCGACGTCGTAGGCCGCGCCGCCGGCGGGACGGTGGCGAAGCGCCTCGACCCCCAACAGGGCGGCCTGGTCCCGGATCTCGGTGACCTTGCGCCAGCCGAGCTGACCGGGGGGCAGCGTGCCGCGGCGCCACTCGGCTTGCCGCGCATCGTCCGGCGACATCCCGCGCAGGATGTCGCCCAGCATCCGGTCGCCGACCGTCCACTCTTCGAGACCGTCGATGTCGACCGGCATGGCGTCTTGCACGCCGTCGACGTCGTAAGGCAGCGTGAATTCCAGTGCGCGAAAGAAGCCTTTCACCGGGTCTTTGAAGAAGCCGACCAGGTCGGCGAGAATGACGTCGCCGGCCGGTGGTGGCGGCAAGGGCGCCGAGATGAATTTCGGCCGTTCGCTGTGTTCACCGGTGGTCGCGCGTGCCGCGCGCAGCACCGTGGGGTCGAAACTGAACGGCACGGTCGGGACGAGCCTGCCCGGGATCACATTGCGAATATCGAACGGCTGCAACGGATGCTGGACGACGACGCGGTCACGCACCTTGGTCGAAGTGGTCATGTCGAGGGTGTCCAGCAATTCGGCCAGCGGCACCGCCGGCGGACGCGGCTGCCCCGAATATTCGTTGGCGCCGGTGTAGGTGATCACCAGTTTCTCGGTGGCCGCGCCGATCGCGTCGAGCAGCAATTGCCGGTCCTCGGAACGGATGTCGCGTTCACCGGTCATCGGGCACCGGGCCAGCGCATCGTCGCCGTCGACGATGCCGAGCCGCGGGAACAGCCCGTCGTCCAGGCCGACCAGGCACACCACCCGGTGTGGCACCGAGCGCATCGGCACCATGGTGCACACCGTCAGGGTGCCGGTGCGGAAGTTCGCCCGCGTCGGGCGACCGGAGAGGCGTTGGGCTAGTAGCGCGCGAATGTCGGGCAATCGCAGCGCGGTGTCGCTCCGGGATCCGGCTTGTGCAGCCGTCCGGGCGAACTCGCGTTGCAGCTGACCGGTCTGCCATTCGTCCGCGTCGCGGACCCGTGTCAGCAGCGTGATGCCGTCGGTGAGGTTGGTCAGCCACTCGGCCAGCGGCCGGGTTCCGGTGAGCGAGTCGAGGACGTGCTGCAGCCGTGCGACGAATTCGGCCAACTGGCCGGCCAATTGGACGCGATTACTGCTGACGTCGTCGAGCGGCAGCGTGGCGTCGATCCATGCGTTCGAATCGTCGGACATCGCGACGCCCGCCAGTATCCGGTCGATGCCGAAACGCCATGTGTTGTGCACGAAGTCGACGTGGTAGGGCCGGCGATGCTCCTGGTCCAATCCCCACCGGATGTTCGCCTGCCGGACCCAGCGGGTGATGGCCTCCAGATCGTCATCGGTGAACCCGAACCGGGCTCGCACCGGCGGGGACTGGGCCAGGTTCAGCACCTCGCTGGCCGTCACCCGGCCGGCCGCCAGGGCCAGCAGTTGCGCGGCCACGCCCAGCAGCGGATTGGTCTGGATCGGCGAGCGGTCCGCCAGCCGCACGCGCAGTTGGTGGGCGGGATGGGCGCCGTGCACCACGTCGCCCAGGCCGAAGTCGGCCATGATCAGCGGCGCGTAGGTCTCGATGTCCGGGCACATCACCAGGATGTCGCGCGGCTCGAGCGTCGGGTCGTCCTGCAACAGGCCGAGCAGCACCTCGCGCAGCACGTCGACCTGGCGGGCGGGGCCGTGGCAGTTGTGTACCTGGACCGAGCGATCGTCGGACGCCGGCGTGCGGCCAAGTGGGCGAACGGTATTGGCGGCGATGTCGGACTGCAGCCAGCCGAGCAGCGTGTCCGCGCGGACGGCACTGGCCAGATACTCGTCGGTCCGGGGGACCGCCGGCAGGCTGCGTTGCAATTCACGCAGGTCTCGTCCCAGCGTCGCGAGCAGCGGATGGGACACCGCGCGATGGCTGACGTCCTCGCGCCGGGGAATGGCGCCGTGCGTGCCGGCCAGCGCACGCCACAGCTCCTCGCTCGGGTGCGGTAGCCACAGATGCAGGTCGTGGTGGGTTGCCACCGCCTCCAACAGCTCAACGTCGGTACGGGTCAACCGCGTGTGCCCAAACAGCGACAGCCGGGGCGGCAGCTCGCTAGGTGCTTCGCGCAGCCGCGCAACGGTCATGGCGTGGCGGACCTGCGGGGGGTCGGCGGCGACGCGCGCGACCAGCGCCCGCCACAGCTCGGGCTGCCAGCGCAGGTCCTCATCGAGATCACCGACGTCGCCGTTGCCCCAGTCGACGAGCAGTTGCGGGCGTTGCCGGGCATAGGAGTCGAACAACCCGGCCAGCCGGCGGGCGACCTCGTATCGCCTGCCCTGACGCAGCTCGGCTTCCGCACCGGTGTGGAAGTGACCCACGTGCATGGCCAGCGTGCGGCACCACGGTAGGTCCAGCGAACAGTCGATCGCCTCCAGCAGCGGCCAGGCCATGGCGTCCGGCGACCACGGATCGTCGTCGGCCGTGCCGGTGATCTCGGCGATCAACGAGCCCGGGCTGCGGAACGCGACCCCGGCGCACACCCCGTCACCGCCGCGCGCACCGAGCACATGCGACAGCCGCTGACTGAGCCAGCGCTCCACGCCACGCGCCGGGACCACGACGAGCTCGGTGGCGAACGGGTCGGGCTGCGGGTTGGCCAGCAGAGCGCCGAGACCGTCGGCCAACAGATCGGTGCGCTCGGCACGGTGCAGATGAAGCGGCATTGCGCTGTCACGATAAACCCGATGACCGACACGGGTGGGCGCTTAGGGCTGCGCAGTGTGTCGCCCGAGGGGCGGGTGCGGTGTTATTTCGCCAGCGTGAACTGGTTGACGTCGATGTATCCGACCCGGAATGCGTTGGCGCAGCCGGTCAGATACCGCATGTAACGCTGGTAGACCTCTTCGGACTGGATCTCGACTGCCTCGCGGTGGTGAGCCTGTAGAGCTTCGGCCCAATGATCGAGTGTGCGGGCGTAGTGCAGTTGCAGCGACTGCCTGCGCTTCAGGTTGAAGCCCATCTTCGATGCGTGGAACTCCACGATCTCGATCGCCGGCAACTGCCCGCCCGGGAAGATCTCGGTGGCGATGAACTCGTTGAAGCGCGTCTGCTCCTCGGTCATCGGCAGGTCGCGCTCGATGATCTGCTGCGGGGTCAGCATGGTGATGGTGTGCAGCAGCATCACCCCGTCCTCGGGCAGGGTGCGATGGGCCATCGCGAAGAAGTCGTCGTAGCGGTCGTACCCGAAATGCTCGAACGCGCCGATGGAGACGATCCGGTCCGCGTGCTCGTCGAACTCTTCCCAGCCGTGCAGCAGCACCCGCCTGCTGCGTTGGGTGTCCATCGCGTCGAAGAGCTTCTGCACGTGCGCGGCCTGGTGTTCGGACAGGGTCAGACCGACGACGTTCACGTCGTAGTTTTCGATCGCGCGCCGCATCGTGCCACCCCACCCGCACCCGATGTCCAGCAGCGTCATGCCCGGCCGCAGGCCAAGCTTGCCCAGCGAGAGGTCCATCTTGCGCAGCTGCGCCTCTTCAAGCGATATATCCCGGTTGCGGTCCCAGTACGCGCAGCTGTAGGTCATGGTGGGGTCGAGGAACAACCGGAAGAAGTCGTCGGACAGGTCGTAATGGGCCTGTACCTCTTCGAAGTGCGGCGTCAGGTGCTCTGCCACGGCGGCTACCGCCTTTCTGGCTTGGGGGCATTCAGTTGTTCACGAGTGGGCCGCTCAATTGGTTCACCACGGCTTCCAGGAAATGTGGCGATCGCACCCGACCGGGCCGGCGGGCATTCTGTTGTCGAATCCGGCGCTGCACACCCGGCGCGGCGATGGCCGTCTCGGAGGAAACTCGTGTTGAACTGTGGCCCAAGGTGTTTGGCTGCGTTGGCGCCCGTGCGCTCACATTTACCGGGGCTACACTACGGGCGAAGGCGCAATCGCTACCTCGGAATTCACCCGATCCTACGCCGGTTGATCCGGGAACAGAGTTGCTGGAGGGAACCAGATGGAAGCTTGGGACGCGATCTGCGCACGTCGCAATGTGCGGGAGTACCAGCCGAAACCGGTACCGGCCGACGACCTCGACCGCATCGCCGAAGCCGGCTGGCGCGCGCCGTCGGCGAAGAACCGCCAGCCGTGGGACTTCGTCATCGTCACCGATCGCCATCAGCTGCAGGAGCTGTCCACGGTCTGGCGGGGCGCCGGCCACATCGCGGCGGCCGCGGCCGCGATCGCCATCGGGGTCCCGCTGCCCCCCGACGAGCGCCGGGTGGTCACCGACAACTACGACGTCGGCCAGGCCACCATGGCGATGATGATCGCCGCCACCGACCTGGGGATCGGGACCGGTCATTCGTCGGTGGGGGACCAGGACAAGGCACGGGCAATCCTGGGCGTGCCCGATGATTACCTGGTGGCCTTCCTGCTCGGGATCGGCTATCCCGCGGATCGCCCGCTCGCGCCGATCCGCAAGCCGAATCGGCGGCCGTTCTCCGAGGTCGTGCACCACGGCCGTTGGTGATCGTCACGGCGAAAAAGCTTCGGCGCGTTATTGAGTCGTATGCTGATGGGCGTGCATGACCACCAGGGCGATTACGGGGTCGACGGTTCTTTTCACACCGTCTCGGCCCGCGCACAGGCAATAGGCATCGGCGCTCAGGCCGTCGGTCTGGCCGTGTTCGCGGGGATCAGCTGGGCGCGCGGGAGGCGGCTGCGGGCGGCGTTGGCCGCGGTGTCGTCCGCCGGGGTCGCGGGCGCCGTCGTTCTCTACATGCACGCCACCCGGACCGGGAAATTCGTTGTCTGGGACCGGGTTCTGCGCGATCTGCGCCTCGCGGGCGACGAAACGGTGCTCGACCTGGGATGCGGGCGCGGTGCGGTGTTGCTGGCGGCGGCCAAGCGGTTGCCGCGGGGCCGCGCGATCGGCGTCGACCTGTGGCAGGCCGACCAGACCGACAACTCCGAGCAGGCCACGCTGGCCAACGCGGCGGCCGAAGGCGTCGCCGATCGCGTCGAGTTACGCACCGCCGACATGACCGCGCTGCCGCTCGCCGACGAGAGTGTCGACGTGGTCGTGAGCAACCTGGCCATCCACAACATCGGTGGCCACGACGGGCGACGCCAGGCACTCGACGAAGCCGTGCGGGTGCTGCGGCCCGGGGGCCGGCTCGCCATCGCCGACCTGTGGGAGACGCGTCAACATGCCGCCCGGCTGCGCGAACTCGGCTGGCGCAACGTGCGCCGGCGCAACCTCGGCTGGCGCATGTGGTACGGTGGCCCCTGGTTCTCCACCCGCTTGGTCACCGCAACCAAGCCGGAGTGATACTGCGCGGGCATGCTTGAGGGCTATGAACAGAACCGAACTCACCGAACAGGTCGTTCTAGCCCGGCTTCGGGAGGGGCTGACGTGGCAACAGCTGGCCGATGCGATCGACCGGCCGGTGCTGTGGACAACGTCGGCGCTGCTCGGTCAGCACCCGATTCCGGTTGAGCAGGCCCAAATTCTGGCCGAGAAGTTGAAGCTCGACGCGTCCGCGGTGCCGGTGCTGGCGGCGGCGCCCATGCGTGGCGGCCTGCCCACCGCCGTCCCCACCGACCCGACCATCTACCGCTTTTACGAAGCCCTGCAGGTCTACGGCGGCGCCCTCAAGGAGGTGATCGCCGAACAGTTCGGCGACGGCATCATGAGCGCGATCAACTTCAGTCTCGACGTGCAGAAGAAGCCGCACCCGTCCGGAGACCGCGTCGTGGTGACGTTCGACGGGAAGTTTCTTCCCTATCAATGGGTTGCGGCGGACGCCTGACGCGAGGTCGCCGCAGTGAAGTGACGGCCCGTCGCGTACGTGTCAGACTGGCGGCGAGGAGGCGAAGGGAACGCGGTGGCGGCCAATGGTGGCCACCGCGTTCGTCATTCAGTTCATCAAGACTTGCGGGGAAAGTTCTTTCAGCATCGCGTTGGCCCAGCGCATCTGGCGCAACGTCTCGGGGTGACAGCGCGACGCCAGGCTCAGCAGTTCGGAATCCTTGGCGGCCTGCGCGCCCTGGGCCAGCAGCTCCCAATCCAGCGACACCCCCGCCGACAGCCGGTGAATCCGTCGCAGGTCCGCGAGCAGCGCCAGGGCGGGTTCGGGGCGGTGCCGCAGCAGGCCACTCATCCGCGACTGCATGAAACCGGTCATCGCGCCGGTGCGCGGGTCGGCGGACAGGCGCAGACCATAGTGGCGGCCGTGCCGCGCCAGCTCGCTGACGTGCTGCTTCGACCAGCCAGCCATGTCGTGCGCCAGGTGGCGGATGTCCTGATCACTGTGGTGGCGCGCGGCCATCACGTTGAGGTGGTGGGCCAGCTTACGTTCGGAGCGGTGCAGCTCGCGGATCGCCAATTTCAGCTTCATGATCGGCTCCCCGTCGACACGACCTCGGTCACGCCGGCCGACGCGCCGCCCTCGGTCGGGGGCACCGATCCGTTGACCGGAGCGGACGCCGCGGTGGTCGGCGCGTATCCGGCGCCGTTTCTCCCCTGCTGCCCCACCCGCACCCTGCGCAGCCGCGCGGCGGCCGTCTTGTAGATCGGCTGCTTGGACACCGGATCCCAATCGGTGAGCGTCATTTCGTTGCCGGCCCGATGATGCGTCCTGCCTCCTACGTCCCAGTAGCCGTAGTGGAAGGGCACGAACAGCACGCCGTCGCGGATGCCGCAGATGCGTGCGGCGGCCACGACGCAGCCACGCGGCGTGCTCACCTCGACGAGATCGCCCTCCGCGATGCCCAGGCGGCGCGCGTCGCGTTCGGACATCTCGACCCACACGTCGGGCGCGGCCCGCTGAAGTTGCTGAGCCCGAGCGGTTTTGGTGCGGGTATGGAAATGGTAGACGGTGCGACCGGTGATCAACGCGAACGGGAAATCGCGGCTGGTGGGCTCGTGCGGGGGCACGTATTCGGCCGCCTTGATGATGGCCTTGCCGAAGGGGTTCATCGATCGGTACTCGTCGGGCTGCAACGGAGCGCCGGTGATCAGGTCTTTGCCGTATGCCTCGCAGTAGTCCGGTGTTGCCCAGAATTTCGCGTCGGCATAGAGCCGTTCGGTGCCGTCGGGATGCTCTGTGTTGCAAGGCCATTGAATGCCGCTGCCGCCGCGCAACTTGTCATAGCTCAGGCCGGTGTAGTCGCACGGCCGGCCCGCGGTGCATTTCTTCCACGCCTCGAACGCCGACTCCGGATCCGTCCAGGGCGGAAACGGCTGGCCGTCCTTGTCGCGGAAATCCATCCGCCGCGCATAGTCCAGGAAGATATCGAGGTCACTGCGCGCGGAACCCGGTGGCTCCACGGCCTTTTCGGACAGGTGCACGGTGCGGTCGGCGTTGGTGAAGGTGCCGGTTTTCTCTGCCCACGCCGCGGCGGGTAACACCACGTCGGCCAGCGCGGCGGTCTCGGTCATGAAGATGTCCTGGACGATGAGGTACAGCCGTTCCTGCGACAGAATGTCACGGATCCGCGGCAGCTCCGGCAGCGACACCGCGGGATTGGTGGCGGTGACCCAGAGCATCCGCAGCGTCCCCTCCTCGGCGAAGCGGAACATCTGCATGGCGTGCGTCGGCGGGCCGTAGTGCGGAATCTGCAGGGGTTCAAGATTCCACAATTTCGCCAACTCGGCGACGTGGGAGTCGTTGGACCAGTTGCGGAAGCCGGCCAGGTCCCCGTCGGCGCCGCACTCGCGCGTGTTCTCCGCGGTCGGCTGCCCGTTCATCTGCAACACACCGCAACCCGGCTTGCCCAGCATGCCGCGCACCAGGTGAATGTTGTTGACCTGCACGGCCGCCGCGGTGGCCTGGTGGGACTGATAGAAGCCTTGCAGGACAGTGGACATCAACCGCTTGGCCGTGCCGAGCAGTCGTGCCGCACGCCGGATGTCCTCGGCCGCCACGCCGCAGATCTCGGCCACGCGCTCGGGCGCGAACTCTTCGACCCGGTCACGCAGTTCGTCGAAACCGATGGTGTGCGAGTCGATGTAGTCCTGGTCGGTCCAGCCGTGGCCGATGATCTCGTGCAGCAGTCCGTTCATCAACGCCACGTTGGTGCCCGGCAGCGGCGCCAGGTGCACCGTGGCGTGCCGCGCCACCGGCGTGAGCCGCGGGTCGACGCAGATGATCGCCGGTGGCGAGTTGCCGGCCAGCCGGTCCAGCATCCGCGCCCACAGCACCGTTTGCGTCTCGGCGACGTTGTGCCCGAACAACGCGATGACGTCGGCGTGGTCGACATCGGTGTAGGACCCCGGTTGCCCGTCGCAGCCGAAGGATTCCTTGAGCGCCTCGGCCGCCGTCGCGGTGCACAGCCGGGTGTTCCCGTCGACATGATTGGTGCCGATCGCCCCGTGCGCGATGGCCCCTTGGGTGTAGTACGCCTCGGCGAACAACTGCCCGGAAGTGTAGAAACCGATCGAGCTGGGACCGTAGTTGTCGAGTAAGTCCTTGGTGTGGTCCACGATCCGCTGCATCGCGGTGTCCCAGTCGCACGGCTTCAGCTCGCCGCGGACCCTGATCATCGGTGTGGTGAGCCGGTCGGCTGAGGCGTTGGCCTGCCAGCCGAAGAGGTCCTTCGGATCGAGCCGCCCGTGGTTGACCCGGTCGACGGCGCGTCCGCGCACCCCCACGATCCGCCCGTCCTTGACGGCGATGTCCAGACCGTCGCCGTTGGAATGCAACACCGCAGCCGATTGCACCCAGCGGTCCACGGATTCGGCGGTGACTCCGTCGGCCAGGTAGCTATCGACTCGTTCCGGCCACCGTGTGGCGGGTTCGTAGGGAGTCCGCGTCCCCCAGGGGTCCGCGATGCGATCGATGGCCATTCCGGTGACTTCCCCGGCAGCGGCCCGCGAAACCGGCTCGGGCGGACGCCCTCAACGGCTCACACCCCGAATTCGGATTCGATTCCGTCGATGCCGGCGCGGATGGCCGTCAGGGCGTCGGCGCGGGTGCGCAATTTGGTGGCGGCGTGCGCGCGCTGATGCAGGCCGGCGAATTCCCGTGCGGCCTCTTCGGCGCGGTCGATCACCATCTCGGGCAGCACGATCTCATCGATAAAGCCTGCGGCGAGGGCGGTTTCACCGAAGAAGGTTTTGGCCAGCCCGCTGGCTTGCTGGTAAGCCGACGGCGTCAACCGCAGCTTCATGATTTCCAGGGCGGCATACGGGATGACCATGCCGATCGCGACCTCGTTGGCCTGAATGTTGTAGGCGTGCGCGGCCACCCGGTGATCACCCGCCGACAACAGGAACGCCCCCATCGCGATGGCATGGCCGGTGCACGCCATCACCACCGGCTTGGGATGGGACAGCAGGCGATACGCCAGCTCGAATCCGCCCCGGAGCATGTCGATCGCGGGCTGCACCTCACCGGAGGTGAGGATCTTCAGGTCGAAGCCGCCGCTGAACACCCGCTCGTTCCCGGTGATCACCAGCGCCCCGGCGTTGTCCGCGTCGGCGCGGTCGATCGCGTCGTTCAGGGCCTGCTGCATGGTGGGGCCCAGCGCATTGACCTTGCCGTCGTCCATCTTGATGACGGCGATGGAGTCTTTGGTGCTGTAGTGGACCGGGGCGGTCATCGGCTGCTCCTTGCCGTCAGGCGGGCTGGCTGTGGTGTTTGCCCAGTTCGTCTTCGGCGTTACTCCAGCGCAGGCTGACATCGGTGGGTTCGTCGAGTTGGCGCGTGCGCCATCTGTCTTGGGTTTCCCGGACCGCGCCGTTGATCCGTTCGATCTCGCTGCGGAACACCTCGGGACGGGTTTCCTTGCTGGCGTAGTGGAAATAGGTCAGCAGGCCGCGCAACAGCTCCAGCTTCTCCTTCTCCCGCTTCGCCAGGTCGTGGCTGGTCATCAACTCGATGCGCTGGACGGGCGGCAGGGCGTCCCAGTCCAGCACCACGTCGGTGTGCAGCGGCGAACGCTCGCGCTGCCAGAACCTGCGGCCGTGCGGCGTATCGGGCCGGTCGTAGTAGGTCAGGGTGCCGGTGAAGCGCGATTCGATGCCACTGCCGATCTCCGCGCGGTCGAGCGCGGAATCCCACACCATGCGCCATTCCTGGCCGGGGGCCAGCATCGGCAGTTCGCGGGGGAGCCGCAGTTCGATGACGTCGGCGTAACCGTCGGTGGCGTTCTCGTATTCGGCCACCGTGGGGGGATTGGAAAAGGAGAACCCGATGTCGTAGGCCGCGGTCCGGCCGAAATTCCGGACCACGAGTTCGATCACGTGCCAGTCGGCGGAATGCGGTTCCATGAACATCGCGACGTGCGGGCGGGTCTGCTCGGCCGCTGCCCGGCGATTGCGGTTGATCTGGCTGTTGGTGAAGATCAGTGTGACGACGGCCAGGATGATTGCCGCCCACGCTGCCCACGCAATCCAGGTGCCAGACCCGACGTGCGTGACATCATGCCAGCTGTCCTGGATCCAACCCATGGAATCCACCCCCCGCTTATATCACAGGGGCGGCCGCCGGATGGTCATGACGAGCGATCCCAGGGGAACTCAGCCGCCCATCAGCATCCGCCATTGATCAAGGTCCGCGGCCCGGTAGACGTAGTTGGAGCGCTTGACCTCCGAGAGCGAGGCACTGGGCTCCGCCGAATACCAATGGCCCGGAAATACGGTCGGGTCACCGGGTAAGGTCGCGAGCCGCTGCAGGCTGCGGTACATCTCGTCGGAGTCGCCGCCCGGGAAGTCGGTGCGCCCACAGCCCTCCAAAAACAACGTGTCACCGGCGACGAGGCGGCCGTCGAGCAGAAAGCACTGGCTGCCCGGCGTGTGCCCGGGTGTGTGCAGCAACTCGATCTCGATGTCACCGATGCTGACCTTGTCATGGTTCTCATGGGAGGTCAGGTCGCCCAGGCTTATCCCCGTGACCCGCGAAACCCACAGGGCCTCATGGGTATTGACGTGCACTGGCACCGGTGCCCGCTCCAGCAGTTCGGCCAGGCCCGCCAGCGCGAACCCCATCATGGATCCGCCCACGTGGTCGGGGTGGTGATGGGTGACCAGCACGCCGGACAGGTGCATGCCGTCGGCCTCGAGCGTGTCGAGGAGATCGCCGGCAGCGTAGGCCGGGTCGACGACCACGCAGTCACCGGTTTGCCGGTCGCCGATCAGGTAGGCGAAGTTGCGCATTTGCGTCGCGATCATGTCGCCGGCGGCGAAGTCGCGACCGGAGAGCAGTTGGCGGAAGTACAGCCGGTCCTCTGGCACGTGACCAGACTAGGACCCCGACCGCAGCGTGCCACGACTAGTCCCACCACTGCGGATTCGCCGCGGCGGACACTGCCTGACACAGCCGTTTCGGACCCGAGTTAGGCCGGTAGCCAGTGGGTATTGTTGGCACATGAAGAAGAAGGTCGAAATCGAGATCGACGTCGATCTGGTCGATGAGGCAATCCGCCGCTTCCATCTCGGCGACGCGCGTGAGGCCGTCAACCTGGCGTTGCGGACCCTGCTCAACGAGGGTGATTCCGTCGAACGCGACGATGCGTACGACGAGTTCAGCGACCTCAGTGCCTGGGAACCCCAGCGCAGCGTCGGCGGCGGTTGATGTTTGCCTGGGCGTCATCAATCGCCCGGCGAGACCCATGATCACGAACGACCCGCGCCCGACAGCGCCGTCGTTACCCGTGGTTTGGTTCCGCTGCGAGCCAGGCTGTACCCTCTTTTAGGCCCGCGCGGAGGAGATCGCTTCGGGTGAACGGCCCCCTTAGCTCAGTCGGTAGAGCGTTTCCATGGTAAGGAAAAGGTCAACGGTTCGATTCCGTTAGGGGGCTCGGAGGACGCCGAGCAGGCGTGGCGGCCCCGAGCCCAACAGGGGTGGCCAGAGGCGATGTAGCTCAGTCGGTTAGAGCGAACGACTCATAATCGTTAGGTCGCCGGTTCGAGTCCGGCCATCGCTACAACACAACAGCACAGTCCAGGAATTGAGAGAGAATCGTCATGGCTTCCAGTACCGACGTACGGCCGAAGATCACCTTGGCATGCGAGGTGTGCAAGCACCGCAACTACATCACCAAGAAAAACCGCCGGAACGACCCGGACCGGCTGGACCTGAAGAAGTTCTGCCCCAACTGCGGTAAGCATCAGGCGCATCGGGAGACACGCTAGCGGCCGCCCGCGAGCGTCTACTCCGATTGACTAGGTAGTTTAAGAACCGTGCCGTTAACTTCAAGCCTCGTCGGGATGCACTACCGCTACCCCGATCATTACGAGGTTGAGCGGGAGAAGATCCGCGAGTACGCGGTGGCCGTGCAAAACGACGACCCCATGTTCTCCGCGGAGAACGCGGCGGCCGAACTCGGCTACAAGGGGCTGCCCGCCCCGTTGACGTTTGTCAGTGTGTTCGGGTACCAGGCGCAGACGGCGTTCTTCAAGTACGCCAACGTCGCCGTCCAGGATGCACAGGTCGTGCAGGTCGATCAGGTGTTGAAGTTCTTCGCGCCGCTGGTGGCCGGGGACAAACTCTACTGCGACGTCTATGTGGACTCGGTGCGCGTGTCGCACGGCACCCAGATCATTGTCACCAAGAATGTCATCACCAACGAAGCCGGTGACGTCGTGCAAGAGACCTACACGACACTGGCCGGCCGTGCCGGCGACGATGGAGAAGAGGGATTTTCCGATGCCACTGCGTGAGTTCAGTTCCGTGAAGGTGGGTGACCAGCTTCCTGAGCGGACCTACCCGCTGACCCGACAGGATCTGGTGAATTACGCGGGCGTTTCTGGCGACTTGAACCCGATCCACTGGGACGACGAGATCGCGAAGGTCGTCGGCCTGGACACCGCGATCGCGCACGGCATGCTGACCATGGGCATCGGCGGTGGTTACGTCACCGCATGGATCGGCGACCCCGGCGCCGTCACCGAGTACAACGTGCGGTTCACCGCCGTGGTGCCGGTGCCCAACGACGGTAAGGGTGCCGAGCTCGTCTTCAGCGGTCGGGTGAAGTCCGCCGATCCCGAGACCAAGTCCGTGACCATCGCGCTCACGGCCACCACCGGCGGCAAGAAGATCTTCGGCAGGGCAATCGCGTCCGCGACTCTCGCATAGCCCATGGCGCTCAAAACAGACATCAGGGGAATGATCTGGCGGTACGCGGATTACTTCGTTGTCGGGCGCGAACAGTTGCGCCAGTTCGCGCAAGCGGTGAAGAACGACCACCCGGCCCACTTCGAGGAAAGCGTGGCCGCCGACCTCGGGCACGACGCGATTGTCGCGCCGCTGACCTTCGCGACCATCCTCGCCAAGCTGGTCCAGCTGGATTTCTTCCGGCATGTCGACATCGGCATGGAGACGATGGTGATCGTCCAGGTCGACCAGCGGTTCGTGTTCTCCAGGCCGATCAAGGCCGGCGACAAGCTGTGGGCCCGCATGGACGTCTACTCGGTGGACGAGCGCTTCGGCGCCGACATCGTCGTCACCAAGAACACCTGTACCGACGAGCACGGCGAGGTGGTCATGGAGGCTTACACCACGCTGATGAGTCAGTACACCGACGGGTCCGCGAACCTGCGCTGGGACCCGGACTCCGGCCAGGTCGTCAGAACGGCGTAATTAGTATCTGACTCCCGCGCCGATGTACACTCGGTCCTCGGGGTTTTCCCAGCATTAGCGCGCTTTCCGTGAGTCGAGCAATCGGAAGGCGCGCGTGTCATGTAAGCCCCGGTAGGTAAGCGCAGGTTGGCCTGCCAACCGCGAAGGGGCGTAGCTCAACTGGCAGAGCAGCGGTCTCCAAAACCGCAGGTTGCAGGTTCAAGTCCTGTCGCCCCTGCTGACGGAGAACGTCCGGTGACAATGCAGGCCGGGACGGCCTGAGGAGGAGCCGGGCACTGAGAATGTGCCATGGTGGACACTGGAAGTACGTGCCGCCACAAAAGGGACGTGTCTCGGAGTACTAGCAAACAAAGGAGCATGCGGTGAGCGACGAAGGCGATGTTGCCAACGACGCCGCAAGCGACGGCACTGACAAAGAGGACGGCCGCGCGAGCGGCGGTCGGACGGCGGTGGTGACGCGGCCACAGCGCCCCACGGGCAAGCGGTCCCGGCAGCGGGCGGTCGAGGCCGGCGACGACGCCGAATCGGCGGACGAGGTCGAGGCGTCTACGCCGGATAAGGCCAAGAAGGCCACCAAAGCCAAGAAGGCCGCGAAGCCCACAAAGGCCGGGGACCATCGGGCCAACCCGTTCGTGTTCATCTACAACTACCTCAAGCAGGTCGTTGCAGAGATGCGGAAGGTCATCTGGCCCAACCGCAAGCAGATGCTCACTTACACCTCCGTCGTGCTGGCCTTCCTGGCCTTCATGGTGGCGCTGGTCGGCCTGGCGGACTTCGGCCTGACCAAGCTGGTGCTATTGGTGTTCGGCTGAGCGAGTGACAGAGAGGACTCAAACCGTGACTACCTTCGACGGTGACCCGTCCGCGGGTGAAGCGGTCGACCTGAAAGAGACCGCCGAAGCCACCGAGGCGTCTGAAACGGACACCTCTGCGGCCGCTGAGGTCACCGAGGCGACTGCGGACGAGGCTGCCGACGAGACGGCCGAGGCCGAGGCCGCCGAGGCCCCCGACGAGTCGGCCGAAGAGGCCGACCCGGCCGCCACGCTCAAGGCGGAACTGCGCAGCAAGCCCGGCGATTGGTATGTCATCCACTCCTATGCGGGATACGAGAACAAGGTCAAAGCCAACCTCGAAACCCGTGTGCAGAACCTTGACGTCGGGGACTACATCTTCCAGGTGGAGGTGCCCACCGAAGAGGTCACCGAGATCAAGAACGGCCAGCGCAAGCAGGTCAACCGCAAGGTACTGCCCGGCTACATCCTGGTACGCATGGACCTGACCGACGACTCGTGGGCCGCGGTGCGCAACACCCCCGGCGTCACCGGGTTCGTCGGGGCGACCTCGCGTCCGTCGGCGCTGACGCTCGACGACGTGGTGAAGTTCCTGCTGCCGCGCGGCGCGACGAAGAAGGCCGCCAAGGGCGCGGCCACCACGGCGGCCGCCGCCGAGGTCGGCGGCCTGGAGCGGCCGGCCATCGAGGTCGACTACGAGGTCGGCGAGTCGGTGACCGTCATGGACGGGCCGTTTGCGACGCTGCCGGCGACGATCAGCGAGGTCAACGGCGAACAGCAGAAGCTCAAGGTGTTGGTGTCGATCTTCGGCCGCGAAACCCCGGTCGAATTGACCTTCAGCCAAGTCTCCAAGCTCTAAACCGGCGCATACGCCGGGCGTAAACCAGGAAGGAACAGCACAATCTCATGGCCCCGAAGAAGAAAGTCGTCGGGCTGATCAAGCTTCAGATCCAGGCGGGGCAGGCCAACCCGGCGCCGCCGGTCGGGCCCGCGCTCGGTCAGCACGGCGTCAACATCATGGAGTTCTGCAAGGCGTACAACGCCGCCACGGAGAGCCAGCGCGGCCAGGTCATCCCCGTGGAGATCACGGTCTACGAGGACCGCAGCTTCACCTTCGCGCTCAAGACGCCACCCGCCGCCAAGCTTCTGCTCAAGGCCGCCGGCGTGGGCAAGGGATCGCCCGAGCCGCACAAGACCAAGGTCGCCAAGGTCAGCTGGGATCAGGTCAAGGAGATCGCCGAGACCAAGAAGGCCGATCTGAACGCCAACGACATCGACGCAGCCGCCAAGATCATCGCCGGCACCGCCCGGTCGATGGGTATCACCGTCGAATAGCCCCTAACCGTGGGAGGGCCAGCTTCGGCCCGCTTCCTAACCACGACCCAACACCACGATTGGATGAGTACGTGAGCAAGAACAGCAAGGCATACCGCGCCGCCGCCGAGAAGATCGACCGGGACAACCTGTACTCCCCGCTCGAGGCGGCCAAGCTCGCCAAGGAGACGGCGTCGACCAAGCAGGACCCGACCGTCGAGGTCGCGATCCGGTTGGGCGTCGACCCGCGCAAGGCCGACCAAATGGTCCGTGGCACGGTCAACCTGCCGCACGGCACCGGCAAGACCGCCCGCGTCGCGGTGTTCGCCGTCGGCGACAAAGCGGATGCCGCCGTCGCCGCGGGCGCCGATGTTGTCGGTAGCGATGACCTGATCGAGAAGATCCAGGGCGGTTGGCTGGAATTCGACGCCGCGATCGCGACCCCGGACCAGATGGCCAAGGTGGGTCGTATCGCCCGCGTGCTCGGTCCCCGCGGACTGATGCCGAACCCCAAGACCGGCACCGTGACCCCCGATGTCGCCAAGGCCGTCGCCGACATCAAGGGCGGCAAGATCAACTTCCGGGTGGACAAGCAGGCCAACCTGCACTTCGTCATCGGCAAGGCCTCGTTCGACGAGAAGGACCTGGCCGAGAACTACGGTGCCGCGCTGGACGAGGTGCTGCGGCTCAAGCCGTCGGCGTCGAAGGGCCGTTACCTGAAGAAGATCGTGGTCTCGACGACGACGGGACCGGGCATCCCGGTAGACCCGGCCGTCACCCGCAACTTCTCGGAGGGCTGAGCTCCGCGGCGCCCGGGCGCCGCGGTGACCGACCTATTTCGCGGGGCAACTATCCGCCGCACTCGACGATGCGCCGCCGCAGAAATGCGCGGCCCGGATCAGATCCGTTGGACTCCAACGCCATTCGATACCAGGTGAGCGCATCGGCGGGTCTGCCCGAGCGCCGCAACAGGTCGGCGCGCACGGTCGCGACGAGATTGGAGCGGGTAAGCCGCGGATCGTGTGCCACCTGGTCCAGGTCGGCCAGGCCGGCCGCGGGGCCGTCGCGGAATCCGATCGCCAGCGCCCGGTTGGCGGCCACCACCGGCGAGCCCGTCAGTGCGAACAGCCGGTCATATGCGGTGCAGATGGCGACCCAGTCGGTCTGCTCCCAGGACGGTGCCGTGGCATGCAGCGCGGCGATCACGGCCTGAGGCAAGTAGGCGCCCGTCGAGCCCTGCGCATGACGCAGCAGCTCGAGCCCGCGCGAAATGCGTCCGCGGTCCCACCGGCGCCGGTCCTGATTTTCCAGCGGCACCAGCATCCCGGTGTCGTCCACCCGGGTCGCGCGCCGTGAATCGTGCAGCAGCATCAGCGCGGACAAGGCGTGCGCCTCCGGCTCGTCGGGCAACAGCGCGCACAACTCCAGGCCCAGCCGGATCCCCTCGTCACACAGGTCGTCCCGAATGGCCGACGGGCCGGCGGTCGACCAGTAGCCCTCGGTGAACACCGAATAGACGCAACCGAACACGTGCGGTGTGCGCTCGGGCAACAACTCGGCGGGCGGCACCCGCAGCGGGATGTTGGCATGGCGAACCTTGTTCTTGGCGCGGGTGATTCGCTGCCCGATCGCCGCCTCCGTCTGCAGGAGCGCACGGGCGATCTCGCCGACGGTCAAACCGGACACCAACCGCAACGTGAGCGCCAATTGCGATTGCCGGTCCAGCGCCGGGTGGGCACAGGTGAACATCATCCGCAACTCGTCGTCGCGAACCGGATGCGGATCGCTGTGGTCGGTGCGTGCCCTGATCTCGTCCACGTAGCTTTTCAAAGCCGCCAATTCCTTTCCGGGGCGCACGGATTCGCGGCGCAGCCGATCCCGGGCGCGGTTACGGCCGACGGTCACCAGCCAGCCACCCGGGTTGGCGGGCACCCCGTCGCGCGGCCAAGCGCGCAGCGCTTCGGCGCAGGCCTCCTGGACGGCGTCCTCGGCGACGGTGAGGTCACCCGACCACCGCGCGAGCGCGGCCACGGCCGGGCCCCATTCCCGGCGGAAGACGCCGTCCAGGTTGGTCATGCGCTACCGGTGCGAGATTCCCGCCAGCTGGCGCAGTTGCACCGTCGAAGCGGGGATCATGGATGCGATCTTGACGGCCTCATCGCGGTCAGCGGCGCCGAGCAGGTAGATCCCGGTAGCGATTTCGGCGCCCTCGACGTACGGCCCGTCCGTGATGAGGACCTGACCGTCGCGCACGCGCACGGTCGTGGCCGTGGACCGGTCGTGCAATGCGGCGCCACCGATCACGTGATCACCGGCGCCGGCGTGCAGGTCCGCGTGCTTGGCCGCCACTGCCCCCCACTCCGGCGTGCCCGGTGTGTGTGCCGATTCGGCGGGTTCCAACAGCAACGCGAGCCAGTCGTCGCCGGTGAGCGTGCGGGACGGCTCGATGGAGTGAACAACCGGCCACAGCTCCACCGCGCCGTGCTGGGCGATCGGGACGTCGCGGGCCAGCGCCAACGCCTCGTCGAGGTTGTCGGCCTCGAAGACGTAATAACCGCACGCCACCTCGGCGGCCTCTGCGAAGGGACCATCGGTGACCATTGGCGCATCCGGGCCCCCGGTGATGACCGCTGCGGCCGCGGCGGGCGCCAGCGCGTCCCCGGCTTTGATCGCCGATCCCGCCTTGGCATGGAAGTCCTCAAACGCCGTCATGATGGCGCCGTATTCGTCGGGCGTGCGCTCTTGTTCTTTGCTGATCAACAAGGCGAAGTACTGCATGTTCGTCACCTCCGGTAGTGAGCGAAGCCGTGTGCTCCACTCTCTACCTACTCGACGAACCGCGCAGCGCTAATCCGACAGGTGCCACAAAATCAGGCCCCAACTAGTTCGAGGCACCCGGCTTGAGGTAGGTCACCAGGCTGACGTCGAGCATCTCCTCGGCGAAGTAGTGCTCGCAGCCACGCAGGTACTTGATGTATCGGTTGTAGACCTCTTCAGAGGTCACCTCGATGGCCTTGTCCCGGTTCGACTCGAGCGTGTCGCCCCAGATGTGCAGCGTCTTGATGTAGTCCGGACGCAGCGAAAGCGGTTCGGGCACAATAAATCCCGCCTTCTCGCCGTGATCGACCATCATCTGGGTGGACGGCAGCCGCCCGCCCGGGAAGATCTCGGTGACGATGAACTTGATGAACCGCGCCGTCTCGAACGTCAGCTTCTTGCCCCGCGCGGCGAACTCGTACGGGTGGTAGCTGACACTGCTCTGAACGGTCATCCGGCCGTCCTCGGGCATGATGTCGAAAGTCCGCTTGAAGAAGTCGTCGTAGTTCTCGTGGCCGAAGTGCTCGAAGGCCTCGATCGACACGATGCGGTCGACCGGGTCGGAGAAGTCCTCCCAGTTTTGCAGCCGCACCTGACGGGAGCGGTTGCTGTCCAGCGACCCGAGCAGTTCCTCGCTGCGGGCGTGCTGGTTCTTGGACAGCGTCAGGCCGATGACGTTGACGTCGAACCGTTCGACGGCGCGCTTCATGGTGGTGCCCCAACCGCAGCCGATGTCCAGCAGGGTCATGCCCGGCTTGAGGTCCAGCTTGTCCAGGTTGAGGTCGATCTTGGCGTATTGGGCCTCTTCCAGGCTCATGTCGTCGCGCTCGAAGTAGGCGCAGCTGTAGGTCCGGGTCGGATCCTGGAACAGGCCGAAGAAGTCGTCGGAGACGTCGTAATGCGCCTGGATGTCTTCCGAACGCGTCCGCGTCTTCGTCGGGCTAATCGGGTGCTCGGCCATTTTCGTCCTGTTCTCGTGGATGAGGTTCATTGCCTATAACCCACGCACGCATCGAGGGGTGGTGTGACGTGCAACGATACCCAATGTTGAGGTGTCGTCTGACTGGGGTGGATGCAGAGTCGCTCGGGGTTGGATGCTGTGCCCGCAGTCAGATAATCCATGCAAGAGTTTACTTTTTCAGGGTGAACTGGTTGCAGTCGATGTAGCCCGTCCGGAAAGCCCCGGCGCAGCCGGTCAAGTACTTCATGTACCGCTCGAAGATTTCTTCGGACTGGATCTCAACGCCTCATCCTTATGTGCCGCCAACGCCTCGACCCACAGGTCGAGAGTCCTGGCGAAGTCCGCCCAGTCGCACAGCAGCGCACGTCGCGAGCGGTTCGAGTCGATACCGTCGAGCACTTGCTGGCAGTGGGCATGCTGGTTCTTGGACAGCGTCAACCCGACGACGTTGACGTCGTACTTTTCCACGGCGTGCTTCATGACCGAACCCCAGCCGCAGCCGACGTCGAGCAAGGTCATCCCCGGCTCGAGTCCGAGCTTGCCCAGCGTCAGGTCCAGCTTGGCGAGCTGCGCTTCCTGCAAGGTCATGCCCTCGCGCGGAAAGTACGGACAGCTGTACGTGCGGGTGGGGTCCTGAAATAGCGCGAAGAACTCGTCGGACAGGTCGTAGTGCGCCTGGACATCAGCGAAATTCGCCCGCGGAAGCATGGCTTCCACGGAGTTGTCAGACATTCGTCCTCCCCAAGGACAGACACCTCGAGGTGACCATCCCCGGCGACCCTACACTCGGCCAGTCAGATACTGCGGATCTGCGGGCGCTCTGACTCGAGTTTCTCGATCTACTTTTCCAGGGTGAACTGGTTCACGTCCACCCATCCCGACCGGAAAGCGTTGGCGCAGCCGGTCAGATATTTCATGTAGCGCTCGTAGACCTCGGCGGATTGGATATCGGTCGCGCGGTCCCTGTTCTCGCTCAGTGCTTTCGACCACAGGCTCAGGGTCCTCGCGTAATGCGGCTGCAGCGACTGGCGGCGGGTGAGCGTGAAACCCGCCTTCGCCGAGTGCTCCTCCACCATCTGGATCGTCGGCGCGCCACCGCCGGGAAAGATCTCGGTGAGGATGAACTTGAGGAAGCGGACCATGTCCATGGAGGTGCGCAGGCCCTGCACACTGAGCTGGTCTCGGGTCAGCGCGGTGATCGAATGCAACAGCATGACGCCGTCGGAGGGCAGCACGCTGTGCGCCATGGCGAAGAAATCGTCGTAGCGATCGCGACCGAAGTGCTCGAAGGCGCCGATCGACACGATCCGGTCGACGGGTTCATCGAATTCTTCCCAGCCGTGCAACAGCACCCGCCTGCCGCGCGGGGAGTCCATCGCATCGAACGACTTCTGCACGTGGGTGGCCTGGTTCTTGGACAATGTCAGCCCGATGACGTTCACGTCATACCGCTCGATTGCGCGGCGCATGGTGGCGCCCCACCCGCAGCCCACGTCGAGCAGCGTCATGCCGGGTTGCAGCCCCAGCTTGCCCAGCGCCAGATCGATTTTCGCGATCTGTGCCTCTTGCAGCGTCATGTCGTCGCGGGCGAAATACGCGCAGCTATACGTCTGGGTCGGATCGAGGAACAGGCGAAAGAAATCGTCCGACAGGTCATAGTGCGCCTGCACCTCTTCGAAATGCGGCGTCAATTTTTTGGCGTCCATAAAGCAACGCCTTTCTGGACCTCGCTGGCCCCCTCGACAGTCCGGCGCCCGTGCACGCATGTATACCCGGAAGGACGAGGCCGCTAATCGTTCGGTTCAGTCCGAAGCGCGGAACGTGAACCGGAGGCGGTCGCTACTTGGTGAGCGTGTACTGGGCCACGTTGGAGATGCCTTTGCGGAACAGGTTCGCGCAGCCGGTCAGATAGCGCATGAAGCGGTCGTAGACCTCTTCGGACTGGATGGCGATGGCGCGTTCGCGGCTGGCTTCCAGATTGGCCGCCCACGTGTCCAGCGTCCGCGCGTAATGCGACTGCAGATACTGGGTCTGCTCGATCGAGAAACCGCTGGCTTGCGCGTAGTCGACGATATCGGTTTCCCCGCACATCTGCCCGCCGGGAAAGATCTCCTTGCCGAGGAAGTGGAAGAAACGCAGATCCGACATCGTGATCGGGATGCCGCGCTCTTTCCATTGCGACTGCGGATACGTGAATATGCTGTGCATCATCATCCGGCTGTCGTCGGGAAGGACCTGGTAGGCCCAATCCCAAAACGCCGGCCAACGTTCCTTTTTGAAGGCGTCGAAGGCCTCGAAGCTCATGATCCGGTCGACCTGCTCGTCGAACTCTTCCCAGCCCTGCAGCCGGGCCTCGGCCCGTCGCGTTGTCGGGATCGCGGCCAGCCTCGCCTTGGTGCGCGTGTAGTGGTTGCGGCTCAACGTGATGCCGATGACGTTGACGTCGTATTTCTCCACCGCCCGGACCACGGCGCCACCCCAGCCGCACCCGACATCGAGCACCGTCATTCCAGGCTCGAGATTCAGCTTGTCCAGCCCCAGATCCAGCTTGGCGAGCTGGGCCTCTTCCAGGGTCATGTCGTCGTGTTCGAAGTAGGCGCAGGTGTACACCATGTTCGGGTCGAGGAACAGCGCGAAGAAGTCATCTGAAATGTCGTAGGTTGCTTGCGACTCTTCGTAATACGGCTTCAGCTTGGCCATTTGAGACACCCACCCTTCTGTGCCAACCGTACAACCCTGCGACATGGACCGAAAATCGCGGGGATGCGTTTCTACCGAGTGTTTTTGGCTAGCCGGACTCGTTGAAGTTCTTCGTCAGCACGCCGATCACCTGATCCCACAACTGCTGTGGAAGATCATGACCCATTCCGTCAAATGTAAACAATCGGGCCCCGGGGATCGCCCGGGCCACCGCGCGCCCACCGAACGGCCGCATCAGCTTGTCCGCCCGGCCGTGGATCACCACGGTGGGTGCGGTGGTCTGGCGGTTGTAGCGACGCAGGCTGCCGCTGCCCAGGACCGCGCCGAAGTGCCTCGCGACGCCCTGGGGATAGTAGTTGCGGTCGTAGCCCTCAGCGGCCTCGGCGCGGGCCTGCTCTTCGGGCACGCGGTAGCGCGGGCCGCCGATGATGTTGCCGACGCGCACCGCGTTGTCGATGATCACGTCGCGCGGCGAGTCGGGCGGCGGGCCCTTCAGCAGCGCCAGCAGCGCGCGGGGGGCCGGCGGCGGCAGCAGTGCCGAATTGTTGCTGGAGAAGATGACCGCCAGGGTCTTGGTCCGCTCACTGAATCGCGCCGCGAAGATCTGCGCGATCATGCCGCCCATCGACGCGCCCACGATATGGGCACGCTCGATGCCCAGGTGATCCAGCACCGCCGCAGCGTCGTCGGCCATGTCTTCAAGCTTGTATTCCGACTGGCTGGGCAGACCCAACCAGGACCGCAGCAACCTCGTCACCAGGGGCTGACCCGAGCTGCGGTGTTGGGTTTTGCTGGACAGGCCGACATCGCGGTTGTCGTACCGGATGACGCGCAGGCCGTGGCCGACCAGCTTCTCGCAGAACGCCATGCGCCACAGCAGCAGCTGGGCACCCAGTCCCATGATCAGCAGGACGGGCGGGTCGTCGATGTCGCCCATGTCCTCGTAGTACAGCTTCAGATCGCCGGAAATGGCATGCCCCGTGCGTATCTGCACCAGAGAAGCTCCTATACCTCGATGTCGGATTGATGCTCGCGGCTGACTTCGACCATGAAGTTCGCGAAATAACCCGTCAGTTGCGGATCCGACATCATCTGCCACTTGGGCGCCAGCAGCTTCATGTACCGCTCGACGTAGAGGAATTGCTTGCCGATCAGCACCAGCTCGCGGGGGAGCTTGACGTCGTAGGCGTCGGCCAGCGCCGACAGCTGCCGGCCGATGTCGGCGTAGGACATGTCACCCAGCGTCTGCATGGTCAACGGGGTGGCGAAGCGCTCCAGGTCCTTGGCGGCCTCGGCCTCCGGCTTCATGGTGCCGACGGCGCCCATCAGCACCACGATCTTGCCCGCCGCGGCATGGTCCTTCTTGACCAGCAGGGCGTACACCAGCTCGCGCAGCAGCCAGCGGGTGCGGGGATCGACGCGGCCCATGATCCCGAAGTCGAAGAAGACGATGCGGCCCGTCTCGTCGACGTAGAGGTTGCCGGCGTGCAGGTCGCCGTGGAACAGCCCGTGCCGCAGCCCGCCCTCGAAGAGTGAGAACAGCAAGGCCTTGACCAGCTCGACTCCGTCGAACCCGGCCTTGCGGATGGCGGCGACGTCGTCGATGCGGATGCCGTGGACCCGTTCCATCGTCAACACCCGGTCACTGGTGAAGTCCCAGAACACCTGCGGCACCCGGATGTTGCGGCCCAGCGGGGAGGCGTGCAGGTGCGATACCCACGCCTCCATCGACTGCGCCTCCAGCCGGAAATTCAGCTCCTCGGCCAGGTTGTCGGAGAAGTCGGCGACCACGTCTTGTGCCGAGAGCCGGCGGCCCAGCTTGGCCAGCTCGACGGCCTGGGCGAAACGTTTCAGGATTTGCAGGTCGGCCGCGACCCGGCGCCGGATACCGGGGCGCTGGATCTTGACGACGACCTCCTCGCCGGTGTGCAGGGTGGCGTAGTGGACCTGCGCGATGGAGGCCGAGGCGAACGGCGTCTCGTCCCATTTGGCGAACAACTCGGACGGGTCGCCGCCGAGGTCTTCGACGAACAGCTTGTGGATTTCCTCGGAATTGGCAGGTGGTACCCGGTCGAGCAGGCCGCGGAACTCCCGGGACAGCGATTCACCGAACGCCCCGGGACTGGACGCCACGATCTGTCCGAACTTGACGTACGTCGGTCCCAGGTCGGCGAACGTCTGCGGGAGCTGCTTGATCACCTTCTGCTGCCACGGACCCCTGCCCGGCAGCTTGGTGACGATGCGAGCGGCGGTGCGGGTGACCTGCCAACCTGTCACTGCAACCCGGGCCGCTTCGACCGGCAACGGCACCCGGTCGAGCTTGGCCCCCTCTCGATGTTTGGTAGGGCTCATCTGTGCAGTGTGCCAAATCGGCACGCAGGAGTCCCAATCCTCTACCTCGGACGCCCGTCGCTTCCCTCGCTTTTCCAGGGCTGCACCCAGCCCTCGATCGCCCAGTTCTCCCGCGCGGCGATCAACTCGTACATGGTGGCGCCGTCGATCGTCTCCCGGATGATGTCGGCGTGCCCGGCATGCCGGGCCAGCTCGTTGATCACATGCAGGATCACCCAGCGCACCGACCAGGCCTGCTGATTCTTGGGAAACCACGGGATGTCGTGCGGGACGGGCACCGCGGCTTCCAGGTCGGCGGTCTCCGCCAGCCGCAGCGTCGTCGCGTTCTGCGCCTCGAACGCCCGCAACAACCCGGCCAGCGTCTCGTCGGGCCGCATCACGTGCTGATCGCCGAAGTCCTTGGTGATCTGCTCGAACGGGCGGTTGTCTTTCGGCGGCGCGTCCGGTGCGGCGGCGACGCGCGCCATCCAGCTGCGCTGCATTCCGGTGGCGTGTTTGATCAGCCCGCCGATCGACAACGCGCTGACCGAAGGCGTTGACCGGGCCTGGTCGTCGGTGAGGCCATGGCTGACCGCGAAATACGCGCTCTGGTGAAACTCCAGGAAATCGCGCAGGGCGCTACGTTCGTCGGCCACCGGCGGGGCGAGTGCGGGCATGAGTCGATCCTAGGTCTCGTGCGCCGTAAGGTGCGGGGATGCAGGTGGTTTCGGCATGCGAATAACGAAGGCCGAGTCGACCGAGCTCTTCGTCGGGCCACCGGACGCGCCGCTGCAACTGGTCCGCGTCACCGTCTCCGACTGTGGGAAGCCCACGCCGATTCGCATCGACGGCCGCGGCCTGCGCGGGCGGGCGGTTGCCGAACGCGGATGCGAGGCCGTGGAGGTTGCGGTGACCGTCGATGAGGCTGTCGCCGGACAGCGCCGGCCCGCGCGGGTGCACGCCGGTGGTCTGCGGCTGCCGTTCGAGTTCACCGTGGCCGAGCCCGGCTGGACCATGTTCATGATCAGCCACTTCCACTACGACCCGGTGTGGTGGAACACCCAGGGCGCCTATACCAGCGAGTGGACCGAGGACCCGCCGGGGCGGGCCCGCCAGACCAACGGGTTCGAGCTGGTGCACGCCCATCTGGAGATGGCCCGCCGCGATCCCGACTACAAGTTCGTGCTGGCCGAGGTCGACTACCTCAAGCCCTACTGGGACACCCGCCCCGAAGACCGTGCCGACCTGCGCCGGTTCATCGCCCAGGGCCGCGTCGAGGTGATGGGTGGTACGTACAACGAACCCAACACCAACCTCACCAGCCCGGAAACGACGATTCGAAACCTGGTGCATGGCATGGGTTTTCAGCGCCATGTCCTGGGAGGCGACCCGGCCACGGCGTGGCAGCTGGACGTGTTCGGTCACGATCCGCAATTCCCCGGGATGGCCGCCGACGCGGGGCTGACGTCGAGTTCGTGGGCCAGGGGACCGCACCACCAGTGGGGTCCGGCCCAGGGTGATCCCGAAACCGGCGGCGTGGAGCGCATGCAGTTCAGCAGCGAGTTCGAGTGGATCTCGCCGTCGGGCCGCGGGCTGCTCACCCATTACATGCCCGCGCATTATTCGGCCGGCTGGTGGATGGATTCCGCGGCGTCGCTGAGCGAGGCCGAGGCCGCCACGTATGAGCTCTTCGATCAGCTCAAAAAAGTCGCACTCACCCGCAATGTGTTGCTGCCGGTCGGCACCGACTACACCCCGCCCAACAAGTGGGTCACCGAGATCCACCGTGACTGGGCCGGCCGGTACACCTGGCCGCGCTTCGTGTGCGCGCTGCCGCGCGAGTTCTTCGCGGCGGTGCGTGCCGAACTGGCGCACTGCGATCGCGCGCCCTCGCCCCAGACCCGGGACATGAACCCCATCTACACCGGCAAGGACGTGTCCTACATCGACACCAAGCAGGCCAACCGGGCCGCCGAGAACGCCGTGTTGCAGGCCGAGCGCTTCGCGGTGTTCGCCGGGCTGCTGAGCGGCGCCCCGTACCCGCAGGCCGCGCTGGCCAAGGCCTGGGTGCAGCTGGCCTACGGTGCACACCATGACGCCATCACCGGCTCGGAATCCGACCAGGTGTACCTCGACCTGCTGACCGGATGGCGCGACGCCTGGGAGCTGGGCACCGCGGCCCGCGACAACTCGCTGGCGTTGCTGTCCGGGGCCGTAGGAGTCGCTGAGGGCGACGTGATCGTGTGGAATCCGCTGACCTGCCCGCGCACCGACATCGTCACCGCACGCCTGGACCACCCGGCCGGCCGCGTTCGGGTGTTCGACACCGACGGTGCCGAGCTGGCGGCGCACGTCGAGCACGACGGCCGATCGGTCAGCTGGCTGGCGCGCGATGTGCCGTCGCTGGGTTGGCGGGCGTACCGGTTGGTGCCCACCGAACCGGACGGACCGGGCGGCTGGAGATCGGTGGCGGGATCGGTCATCTCCAACGAGCACTACCGCGTCGAGGTCGACCCGGCGCGCGGCGGGGGAGTCGCCTCGCTGATCCAGGACGGCCGCGAGCTGATTGCCGACGGGCGGGTGGGCAACGAGCTCGCCGTCTACGAGGAATACCCGGCGCACCCGAGCCAGGGTGAGGGCCCGTGGCATCTGCTGCCCAAGGGGCCGGTGGTGTGCTCGTCGGAAGCGCCCGCGCGGGTTCGGGCCTACCACGGGCCACTCGGTCAGCGGGTGGTGGTGCAAGGCCGGATCGGCACGCTGCTGCGCTACACCCAGACCCTGACGCTGTGGCGTGGCGTCGCGCGGGTGGACTGCCGCACCACGATCGACGAGTTCAGCGGCGCAGACCAGCTGGTGCGGCTGCGTTGGCCGTGCCCGGTGCCGGGCGCCATGCCGGTCAGCGAGGTGGGCGATGCCGTCGTCGGCCGCGGTTTCGCGCTGCTGCACGAGGGGACCCGCTCGGTGGACACCGCCCAGCACCTGTGGACCTTGGACAACCCGGCGTACGGCTGGTTCGGCCTGTCCTCGGCGGCCCGGGTGCGGATCTCGGGCAGCGGCGTGCGGGCGGTGTCGGTCGCCGAGGTGGTGTCGCCGACGGAGGCGGCGTCCGGCCCGCTGGCCCGGGAGCTGATGGTCGCGCTGGTCCGCGCGGGCGTCACGGCCACCTGCAGCGCCGCGGACAAGCCGCGCTACGGCAACCTGGAGGTCGATTCCAATCTGCCCGACGTGCGCATCGCGCTGGGCGGGCCCGGCCGCAACGCGTTCGCCGCGGCCGTGCTGGCCGACGCGGGTCCGGCGTACCGCGACGAACTGGACCGCCAGTTGGCGACGACCGGCCGGGCCCGGATATGGGTGCCGGCCGAGACGCCGCTGGACGCGGTGTGGGTGCCCGACGCCGACCTGCGTTCGTTGCGGGCGTTGCCCGTGCTGGTCATCGACGGCCGCGACGCCGACCACCTGCGGGCCGCGATCGCCGCGGTGGCCGATGACCTCGGTGACGCCGAGATCGTCGTAACGCAGCAACCACCCTCGGGGACGGTCGCTTTCGAAGACCGCACCGTCGCCCTGCTCAACCGCGGCGTGCCCAGCTTCGCCGTCGACACCGAGGGCACCCTGCATACCGCGCTGATGCGTTCCTGCACCGGCTGGCCGTCGGGCATCTGGATCGACGACCCGCGCCGCACCGCGCCGGACGGCTCCAACTTCCAACTGCAGCACTGGACGCATGCCTTCGACTATGCGCTGGTCAGCGCAGCGGGCGACTGGCGGCAAGCCCAGATCCCCACCCGCGGTGCGCGGTTCTCCCAGCCACTGCTCGCCGTCACTGCGCGCCGGCGCGGGGGCGCGCTGCCGCCGACCGGATCGCTGCTGCGCGTCGAGCCCGCCGAATCGGTACAGCTGGGCGCCCTCAAGGCCGCCGGCAATCCGCTGACCGCGGGCAGCGCGGCGCCCCTGGACCCGAACGCGATCGCGCTGCGCTTGGTGGAGACGACCGGCACGACCACCCACGTCGTCATCGACTCGGACGTCGCGACGGTGAACGACCTGCAGCGTGTCGATCTGCTGGAAACGCGGCCCGAACCCGTGCCGTCGATCGAGCTGCACGGCTACCAGGTGGCGACCGTGCTGGCCCGATTCGCCGCGCCCCGGGCGGTGACCGGCGCCGCCGTCCTGGCCCCGCACGCCGAGGCCGCGCAACCGCTGTACGCGCGGTATTGGCTGCACAATCGCGGCCCCGCGCCGCTGGGCGGACTTCCGGCGGTCGCCCATCTGCACCCGTCGCAGCTGACAGCGGAACCCGGCGGCGAGGTGACGTTGCGCCTCACCGCGGCCAGCGACAGCACCGATGCCACGCTGCACGGCGCGGTCGTCCTCGGATGTCCGGCCGGCTGGACGCCCATGCCGGCCGAGCTGCCCTTCACTTTGTGCACCGGCGACTACCTGCACACCGACGTGGTGGTGTCGGTCCCGGCTCGCGCCGAGCCGGGGCTATACCCGGTCCGCGCCGAACTCCGCATCACCGGCGAAGGGGTCCCGGCCTCGTGGCGGCAGCCCGTCGAGGACGTGTGCGTGGTGGCGGTGGGTGACCCCGGCGAGCTGGTCTACCTCGCCGACGGGCCCGCCGAGGTCACGCTCGAGGCCGGCGAAGCGGGCGCCGTGACCGTCACGGTCGGCAGCCACGCCGCGGCCGACCTGGCGCTGGAGGCGCATCTGATCAGCCCCTGGGGCACCTGGGAGTGGATGGGTCCGGGCGCGCTGGGCGCGGTGCTACCCGCCCGGGGCACCGTCGACCTAGGCTTCCAGCTGACCCCGCCGGCCTGGCTGGACCCCGGCCAGTGGTGGGCGCTGGTGCGGGTCGGCTGCAGTGGCCGACTGGTCTACTCGCCGGCGGTGAAAGTGACGGTGACATGAGCATGCATCCGATCGCGACGGTTGCCGGCGTGCCCGTTTCGCCGGACGTCCTCGACGCCGCCGAAGCGCGGCTGCGCACCGCGCGCGGGGCGGCCGCCCTACCGGTCAGCGGCACCCGCGAGGGCCGCCAACTGCGGCGGTGGCTGACCCAACTCATCGTCACCGAGCGGGTGGTCGCCGCGGAGGCCACCGCACGCGGGCTGAGCGCGCGCGGTGCGCCGTCGGAGGCCGGGCTGCTGCCCGACCCGACCGCCCGGCTGGAGATCGGCAGCGTCGCCGCGGCCGTGCTCGCCGACCCGCGGGCCCGGGCGCTGTTCGCCGATGTCACCGCCGCGGTGCGGGTGGCCGACGCCGAGGTGGCCGCCTATCACGCCCGCAACCCACTGCGCTTCGCCACGCCGCGGCGTGGCGAATATGGCTGGCGTACAGCGGCTTTGGCTGCCCCGCCCCTGCACGAGGTGCGATCGGCGATCGAAGAGCATCTGCGCGGCGCCGCACGGCGACGCGCCTTCCGGCTGTGGCTGGACGCGCGACGCGCGGCGCTGGTGGAGCTGGCACCCGGCTACGAGCATCCCGGCGACCCCCGCCAACCCGACAACACCCACCGGCACTGAGCGCCATGCTCACCCTCTGCCTGGACGTCGGCGGCACCAAAATCGCCGCTGCGCTGGCAGATTCGGGAGGAGAGCTGGTGTACTCCGCGATCCGCCCCACGCCGATCACGTCCGCCGCGGACGACGTCTGGGCCGTCGTCGAAGCGATGATCAGCGACGCGCTGCGGGCGGCGACGGGGCCGGTCGCCGCCGTGGGGATCGCGTCGTCCGGGCCCATCGACCTGCGCAGCGGGTCCGTCAGCCCGATCAACATCGACAGCTGGGACCGGTTCCCGTTGCGCGACAGGGTTGCGGCGGCGGTGCCCGGAGTGCCGGTGGTGCTGGCCGGCGACGGCGTCTGTATGGCGTTGGGCGAGCATTGGATTGGAGCCGGCAAGGACGCGGGCCCGGACGCCCGGTTTCTGCTGGGCATGGTGGTCTCCACCGGGGTGGGCGGCGGCCTGGTGCTCGACGGTGTCCCCTACTCGGGGCGCACCGGCAATGCCGGTCACGTCGGACACGTGGTGGTCGAACTGGACGGTAGGCCTTGCACCTGCGGCGGTCACGGCTGCGTGGAGACCGTCGCGTCCGGGCCGTGGATGGTGCGCCGGGCGCGAGAAAACGGGTGGTCGGCGCCCCCCGGCGCCGGCGCCAGCGACCTGGCCGCCGCCGCGGAGTCCGGAGACCCCTTGGCGCAGAGAGCATTTCATCGCGGCGCCAACGCGCTCGCCGCGATGATCGCCTCGGTCGGCGCGGTGTGCGATCTGGATCTCGTGGTGATCGGGGGAGGTGTCGCCAAATCCGGGCCGCTGCTCTTCGACCCACTGCGGGCCAAGCTCGCCGAATACGCCGGCCTGGACTTCTTGTCCGGACTGCGGGTGGTGCCGGGCGAGCTGGGCGGCGCAGCCGGTCTGATCGGCGCGGCCCGGCTCGCGGCCCTGCGCTGACCCGCTGCATGTGCTGTGGGCCCAGGTCGCACAGACTCGGCAGCACCGGGTCCGGCGTCATGCAAAGGTCATTGGCATGAACCACAGCATCGACGCGCTCGCGGTCGTGATCACCGGACTGCTGGTCGGCGTGGAGCTGGCGGTCGCGGTCTTCTTCAACCCGCTCATCGCCCGGCTGCCCGACGACGCCTTCCGCGCGGCGCGCGGCGGCGCCGGCCGAGCGCTGGGCACGACGATGCCGTTCTGGTATGCCATCGTCCTGCTGCTGTTGGTGTCGCTCGCCATCCAGGAGCGCGGCGCCCCGCGCGACTGGCTCTGCGGCGTCGCCGCGGGCCTGATGGCGGTGGTGGTGCTGCTGACGGTCACCATGCTGGTGCCGATCAACAACCGCATCGCCAAGTGGCCGAGCACCGGTGAGCTCTCGCGCGAGCTCGCGGCCCGCTGGGATCGACGGCACCGGCTGCGGGTGATCCTGCTGCTGGCGGTGTTTGTCCTGCTGGTCCTCGCGGTCACCTGAGGCCGCCGTTTTGGCTGATCGCGCACGTCACGCTATTGTGTTAGCCGATCCACCGAAGACCGTCGGTCACCGAGCAATCGGTTGAAGGTCCGGGAGCATCCCGGCGGCCCACGCAGGAGGACGAGGCACAGCGCCGGCGCCTGCCGGCGTGCTTTCACGCCCCGGCCGCTTCTGCGCCGGGGCGTTCGTCGTTCTACGGGGATCGAGACGACACGTCGCATTGACTTTCACTTCAGGAGGTAGGCATGGCCAGGGCTGACAAGGCCACCGCCGTTGCAGACATCGCCGAGCAGTTCAAGGAATCGACCGCGACCCTGATCACGGAGTACCGGGGTCTGACGGTCGCCAACCTGGCCGAGCTGCGGCGCTCGCTCAACGGGGCGGCCACCTACTCGGTCGCCAAGAACACGCTGGTCAGGCGGGCCGCTTCGGAGGCCGGGGTCGAGGGGCTCGACGAGCTTTTCGCCGGCCCGACGGCCATTGCATTCGTCACCGGGGAACCGGTCGACGCCGCCAAGGCCATCAAGACCTTCGCCAAGGAACACAAGGCGCTGGTCATCAAGGGCGGCTACATGGACGGCCGCGCGCTGACGGTCGCCGAAGTCGAGCGCATCGCCGACCTCGAGTCGCGTGAGGTGCTGCTGGCCAAGCTGGCCGGCGCGATGAAGGGCAACCTCGCCAAGGCGGCCGGCTTGTTCAACGCTCCGGCTTCGCAGGTCGCCCGGCTCGCGGCCGCCCTGCAGGAGAAGAAGGCCGCCGAAGCTCCGGCAGGTCCCGCTGCTGCTGCGGAACCCGCAGCCGCTGCGGAGCCGGCCGCGGAAGCCGCCCCGGAACCAGCTTCGGAAACACCGGCTGAGGCGCCGGAAACCCCGGCCGAAGCCGAATAACAACCAACCCGGAACCTGGAAAAAACAAGGAAGGACCCATACCCATGGCAAAGATGTCAACCGACGACCTGCTCGACGCCTTCAAGGAAATGACCCTGCTGGAGCTCTCCGACTTCGTGAAGAAGTTCGAGGAAACCTTCGAGGTCACCGCGGCCGCCCCGGTCGCCGTCGCCGCTGCCGGTGGCGCCGCCGCCGGTGGCGCGCCCGCCGAGGCCGCCGAGGAGCAGTCGGAGTTCGACGTGATCCTCGAGGCCGCCGGTGACAAGAAGATCGGCGTCATCAAGGTGGTCCGCGAGATCGTCTCCGGCCTGGGCCTCAAGGAGGCCAAGGACCTGGTCGACGGCGCGCCCAAACCACTGCTGGAGAAGGTGGCCAAGGAGGCCGCCGACGAGGCCAAGACCAAGCTCGAGGCCGCCGGCGCCACCGTCACCGTCAAGTAAGTCACTGCGCGTGAACCCCCGGGATCACCATCCCGGGGGTTTCGTGCATTCAGCGCCGTGTCGACCGCACGGACTCGTGCACTTGGTCTGCTGAATCACCAAGTGCCACAAGCAGGCTCGAATACATCGCGGTGAGTACCGGCGCGACGGCAGCGCCGTCGTTGCCGTAGTAGCCGGCCAGCTCGAGCATGACGAACCCGTGGATCAACGCCCAGAACTGGGCTGCGGTGGCCACGACGGACGCGTCGTCGTCGGCAGCGCCCACGGTGATGCGGCCGGCCACCATGCAGCGGTGCACCCCGCGCACCACGTGCGCGAAGCTGGGGTATCCGCGCTCGATCTCGGCGACCGTGAGCGTCAGGACATTGTGGGCGGGGGCATTGATGCCGTGCGCGCTGGTACTGCCGAACATCAGCCGATACATGTGCGGGCGCCCGATGGCGTAGCGGCGGTAGGCCGCCCCGATCGCAAACAGGTCGGCGACCGGATCGTTGGTTTCGGACACGGCCAGTGCGGCGTCGAACTGGCGCAGTCCCTCCTCGGCCACCTCGGCGATGAGCCCCCGCATCCCGCCGAAATGGGTGTAGACCGCCATGGTGGAGGTTCCCGCCGCGCCGGCCACCTTGCGCGTCTGCAGGGCGTCGGGCCCGTCGTCGTCGAGCAGACCGACCGCGGCGTGCAGCATCTCCTCGCGAACGCTGCGCTGAACTTCTGAAGTCATCGTTGCCATCTTCTCATCAGCAGCGTACCGTACCAATAACGCTGAAATAACACTGTTATAGGAGTTCAGTCATGGTGACCACGGCAACCGTCAAGCCCGGCAATCCCTACCTCGAGGACTTCCTGGCGCCGGTGAGCGCGGAAGTCACCGCGCACGATCTGCCGGTCACCGGGCACATTCCCGAACACCTCGACGGGCGCTACCTGCGCAACGGGCCCAACCCGGCCGCCGAGGTGGACCCGGCCGTCTACCACTGGTTCAGCGGCGACGGCATGGTGCACGGGGTGGCGCTGCGCGACGGACAGGCCCGCTGGTATCGCAACCGCTGGGTGCGCAGCCGACCGGTGTGCCGAACCCTCGGCGAGCCGGCGCCCGGCCGGCTCGACCCGCGCGCGGGAATGCTGAGCCTGGGGGCCAACACCAGCGCGGTGAGCCACGCCGGACGCACCCTGGCGCTGGTGGAGGGCGGAGTCGCCAACTACGAGCTCACCGAAGAGCTGGACACCATCGGGACGTGCGACTTCGACGGCACGCTGACGGGCGGCTACACCGCGCATCCGCACCGCGATCCGCGCACCGGCGAACTGCACGCGGTGTCTTACTCGTTCACGCGCGGACGAACCGTGCAGTACTCGGTGATCGATGCCGCCGGACGTGCCCGGCGCACGGTGGACATCGAGGTGGGCGGGTCGCCGATGATGCACGACTTCTCGCTGACCGACAAATACGTGGTGATCTACGACCTCCCGGTGACGTTCGACCCGGTACAGGTGCTGCCGCAGAAAATGCCGCCCTGGCTGGCCCTGCCGGCCCGTCTGGTGCTGCAGTCGCTGATCGGGCGGGTGCGGGTGCCGAGCCCGATCAACGCCAGGCTGAACCGCGGCGCCACCCACTCCGACCGGATGCCCTATGCGTGGAACCCGCGCTACCCCGCGCGCATCGGGGTCATGCCCAGGGAAGGAGCCAACAAGGACGTGCGCTGGTTCGACATCGAACCCTGCTACGTCTACCACCCGCTGAACGCCTATTCGGAGATGCGCGGTGCCGCCGAGGTTTTGGTGCTCGACGTGGTGCGCTACACGCGGATGTTCGACCGGGACCGGCGCGGCCCCGGGGAAAGCACCCCCATGCTGGACCGCTGGACCATCAACCTCGCGACCGGCGCGGTCACCACCGAATGCCGCGACGAACAGTCCCAGGAATTCCCGCGGATCAACGAGGAGTTGCTGGGCGCACGGCACCGGTTCGGCTACACCGTGGGCGCGCACTTCGCGGGCGGCGGATCCGGCCTTTTCAAACACGACTATGCGACGGGATCCCGCGAGGTCGCAGTCCTCGATGCCGGCGTTTTACTCGGCGAGATGTCCTTTGTGCCCAATCCCTCGGCACGCGCCGAAGATGACGGCATCCTGATCGGCTTCGGCTATCACCGCGACCGCGACGAAGGCCAATTGCTTTTGCTGGACGCGCAGACGCTCGAACAGGTGGCCACCGTCCACCTGCCGCAGCGGGTGCCGATGGGCTTCCACGGCAACTGGGCGCCCACTGGCTAACGTTCGGCTGGAACGTGCGTCAAATAAGTTGTGCCGTGCGGGCTTCCGGGTGATCTCAAGACGGCCAATTTTTCCAGCTGTCCTCCGCATCCCTGATGCCGTGTGGCAGGCGTGCGCTACAGTGACTCATGCCACACAAAAGGGCAGGTGGCGGGCACGAGTGTCGACGGAAGGATTTCCCATGGGCGTCGCTATCGAGGTGAATGGACTGACGAAGTCCTTCGGATCCTCGAGGATTTGGGAAGACGTGACGCTGGAAGTCCCCGCCGGGGAGGTCAGCGTGCTGCTGGGGCCGTCGGGTACCGGCAAATCGGTTTTCCTGAAATCCCTGATCGGTCTGTTGCGGCCCGAGCGCGGCTCGGTCGTCATCGACGGCACCGACATCCTGCAGTGTTCGGCCAAGGAACTCTACGAGATCCGCACGCTGTTCGGCGTGATGTTCCAGGACGGTGCCCTGTTCGGTTCGATGAACCTATTCGACAACGCGGCGTTCCCGCTGCGCGAGCACACCAAGAAGAAGGAAGGCGAGATCCGTGACATCGTCATGGAGAAGCTGACCCTGGTCGGTCTTGGTGGCGACGAGAAGAAGTTCCCCGGAGAGATCTCCGGCGGTATGCGCAAGCGCGCCAGCCTGGCCCGGGCTTTGGTGATGGATCCGCAGATCATCCTGTGTGACGAGCCCGACTCCGGTCTGGACCCGGTTCGTACCGCCTACTTGAGCCAGTTGATCCTCGACATCAATGCCCAGATCGACGCCACGGTGCTGATCGTGACGCACAACATCAACATCGCCCGCACCGTGCCGGACAACATGGGCATGCTTTTCCGTCGCAAGCTGGTCATGTTCGGCCCGCGTGAGGTGCTGCTGACCAGCGACGAGCCCGTCGTGCGGCAATTCCTCAACGGCCGCCGGATCGGGCCGATCGGCATGTCCGAGGAAAAGGACGAGGCGACCATGGCCGAAGAGCAGGCCATGATCGATGCCGGTCACCACGCCGGTGGTGTCGAGGAGATCGAGGGGGTGCCGCCGCAGATCGTCGCGACCCCCGGGATGCCCGAGCGCAAGGCAGTCGCCCGCCGCCAGGCCAGGGTGCGCGAGATTCTGCACACGCTGCCCAAGGGTGCTCAGGCCGCCATCCTCGACGACCTCGAAGGCACCCACAAGTACCGCGCGCACGAGTTCGGCGACTAGGGTGCGTAGGCCCGGTGGGTTTCGCGATAACTCCGGGTAACACGGCGGCCCGCCCTCTTGACGAAGGGCCGTAAACCGGCCAGTCTGTTGGGCAGCATGTATCCAGCGGAAAGTCGAGATGCCAGCCAGCGCCGATATCCCTGGACTGCTAGTGCTGGGAAGTTGAGGAATGCGCGGTCCTGCGCTATTGTTGGACGTTGCGCTGGCTACTTCCTGCCCACCTCACCCGCCACCTGACACCGTGGTCTAAGTCTGAGCCCCGTTAAGCGGCTTAGTTCTAGTTGCGCGTGAGATCCGGACAGTTCGTTCGCCGGCCGAACCGACAAATTCGCGGCGAGCTGGCCGGTGGTCCCGGCCTTCGTGAGTCGCACGAGGTGCTGGAAGGATGCATCTTGGCAGATTTCCGCCAGAGCAAGACGGATCGCCCACAAAGTTCCTCTTATGGAAGTTCTTCAAACGGGTCCGTGCCTGGAGCCCCCAACCGAGTTTCCTTCGCCAAGCTCCGCGAACCGCTTGAGGTTCCCGGTCTGCTTGACGTGCAGATCGACTCCTTCGAGTGGTTGATCGGCGCGCCGCGGTGGCGTGAGGCCGCCGCCGCCCGCGGGGACGTCACTCCGGTGGGTGGCCTGGAAGAGGTGCTCTACGAGCTCTCGCCGATCGAGGACTTTTCCGGCTCGATGTCGCTGTCGTTCTCCGACCCGCGTTTCGACGAGGTCAAGGCGCCGGTCGACGAGTGCAAAGACAAGGACATGACGTACGCGGCCCCGCTGTTCGTCACTGCCGAGTTCATCAACAACAACACCGGCGAGATCAAGAGCCAGACGGTGTTCATGGGTGACTTCCCGATGATGACCGAGAAGGGCACCTTCATCATCAACGGGACCGAGCGTGTGGTGGTCAGCCAGCTGGTCCGCTCGCCCGGTGTGTACTTCGATGAGAGCATCGACAAGTCGACCGAGAAGCTGCTGCACAGCGTCAAGGTGATCCCCAGCCGGGGTGCGTGGCTGGAGTTCGACGTCGACAAGCGCGACACCGTCGGTGTGCGCATCGACCGCAAGCGTCGCCAGCCGGTCACCGTGCTGCTCAAGGCGCTGGGCTGGACCAACGAGCAGATCCACGAGCGGTTTGGTTTCTCCGAGATCATGATGTCGACGCTGGAGAAGGACAACACCGCCGGCACCGACGAGGCACTGCTGGACATCTACCGCAAGCTGCGTCCGGGCGAGCCGCCGACCAAGGAGTCCGCGCAGACCCTGCTGGAGAACCTGTTCTTCAAGGAGAAGCGCTACGACCTGGCCCGCGTGGGCCGTTACAAGGTCAACAAGAAGCTCGGGCTGCACGTCGGCGAGCCGATCACGTCGTCGACGCTGACCGAGGAAGACGTCGTCGCCACCATCGAATACCTGGTGCGCCTGCACGAGGGCCAGGCCACGATGACCGTCCCCGGCGGCACCGAGGTGCCGGTGGAGACCGACGACATCGACCACTTCGGTAACCGCCGGCTGCGCACCGTCGGCGAGCTGATCCAGAACCAGATCCGCGTCGGCATGTCGCGGATGGAGCGCGTGGTCCGGGAACGGATGACGACGCAGGACGTCGAGGCCATCACGCCGCAGACCCTGATCAACATCCGGCCGGTCGTCGCCGCGATCAAGGAGTTCTTCGGCACCAGCCAGCTGTCGCAGTTCATGGACCAGAACAACCCGCTGTCCGGGTTGACCCACAAGCGTCGTCTCTCGGCGCTGGGCCCGGGTGGTCTGTCGCGTGAGCGCGCCGGCCTCGAGGTCCGTGACGTCCACCCGTCGCACTACGGCCGGATGTGCCCGATCGAGACCCCGGAGGGTCCGAACATCGGTCTGATCGGCTCGCTGTCGGTGTACGCCCGGGTCAACCCGTTCGGGTTCATCGAGACGCCGTACCGCAAGGTGGTCGACGGTGTGGTCTCCGACGAGATCCACTACCTGACCGCCGACGAGGAGGACCGCCACGTCGTGGCGCAGGCCAACTCGCCGATCGACGACAAGGGCCGGTTCGAAGAGTCACGTGTCCTGGTCCGCCGCAAGGCGGGCGAGGTCGAGTACGTGCCCTCGTCCGAGGTGGACTACATGGACGTGTCGCCGCGCCAGATGGTGTCGGTGGCCACGGCCATGATCCCGTTCCTCGAGCACGACGACGCCAACCGTGCCCTGATGGGTGCCAACATGCAGCGCCAGGCGGTTCCGCTGGTGCGCAGCGAGGCGCCGCTGGTGGGTACCGGCATGGAGCTGCGCGCCGCGATCGACGCCGGTGACGTGGTGGTGGCCGACAAGGCCGGGGTGATCGAGGAGGTCTCCGCCGACTACATCACCGTGATGGCCGACGACGGCACCCGGCACACCTACCGGATGCGCAAGTTCGAGCGGTCCAACCATGGCACCTGCGCCAACCAGTCGCCGATCGTCGACGCGGGGGAGCGGGTCGAGGCCGGTCAGGTCATCGCCGACGGTCCGTGCACCGAGAACGGCGAGATGGCGCTGGGCAAGAACCTGCTCGTGGCGATCATGCCGTGGGAAGGCCACAACTACGAGGACGCGATCATCCTCTCCAACCGGCTGGTTGAGGAGGACGTGCTCACCTCGATCCACATCGAGGAGCACGAGATCGATGCCCGCGACACCAAGCTGGGCGCCGAGGAGATCACCCGGGACATCCCGAACGTCTCCGACGAGGTGCTGGCCGACCTGGACGAGCGCGGCATCGTGCGCATCGGTGCCGAGGTCCGTGACGGCGACATCCTGGTCGGCAAGGTCACCCCGAAGGGTGAGACCGAGCTGACGCCGGAGGAGCGGCTGCTGCGTGCGATCTTCGGTGAGAAGGCCCGCGAGGTCCGCGACACCTCACTGAAGGTGCCGCACGGCGAGTCCGGCAAGGTCATCGGAATCCGGGTGTTCTCCCGCGAGGACGACGACGAGCTGCCGGCCGGTGTCAACGAGTTGGTGCGCGTCTACGTGGCCCAGAAGCGGAAGATCTCCGACGGCGACAAGCTGGCCGGACGCCACGGCAACAAGGGCGTCATCGGCAAGATCCTGCCGCAGGAGGACATGCCGTTCATGCCGGACGGCACGCCGGTGGACATCATCCTGAACACCCACGGTGTGCCGCGACGGATGAACATCGGTCAGATCCTGGAGACCCACCTCGGGTGGGTGGCCAAATCCGGCTGGAACATCGACGGTTCGCCCGAGTGGGCGGCCAACCTGCCCGAGCAGCTGCTGCACGCGCAGCCGAACCAGATCGTGTCGACGCCGGTGTTCGACGGCGCCAAGGAGGAGGAGCTGCAGGGCATGCTGTCCTGCACGCTGCCCAACCGTGACGGCGAGGTCATGGTCAACGGCGATGGCAAGGCGGTGCTGTTCGACGGCCGCAGCGGCGAGCCGTTCCCGTACCCGGTGACCGTTGGCTACATGTACATCATGAAGCTGCACCACCTCGTGGACGACAAGATCCACGCCCGCTCCACCGGTCCGTACTCGATGATCACGCAGCAGCCGCTGGGTGGTAAGGCGCAGTTCGGTGGGCAGCGCTTCGGTGAGATGGAGTGCTGGGCCATGCAGGCCTACGGCGCCGCGTACACACTGCAGGAGCTGTTGACCATCAAGTCCGACGACACGGTCGGCCGGGTCAAGGTGTACGAGGCGATCGTCAAGGGCGAGAACATCCCGGAGCCGGGTATTCCCGAGTCCTTCAAGGTGTTGCTCAAGGAGTTGCAGTCGCTCTGCCTCAACGTCGAGGTGCTCTCCTCGGACGGTGCGGCGATCGAATTGCGCGAAGGCGAGGACGAGGACCTCGAGCGGGCAGCGGCGAACCTGGGAATCAACCTGTCCCGCAACGAATCTGCGTCTGTTGAGGACCTGGCTTAGCGGCAAATCCATTGCAGCCAAGCCAGCCTCTTATTGGTAACTAAACCCGCAAGGGGAAAGGGAGTTACGTGCTCGACGTCAACTTCTTCGATGAACTCCGTATCGGCCTGGCCACCGCGGAGGACATCAGGCAATGGTCTTACGGCGAGGTCAAGAAGCCGGAGACGATCAACTACCGCACGCTGAAGCCCGAAAAGGACGGCCTGTTCTGCGAGAAGATCTTCGGACCGACTCGCGACTGGGAGTGCTACTGCGGCAAGTACAAGCGGGTCCGGTTCAAGGGCATCATCTGTGAGCGCTGCGGCGTCGAAGTGACGCGCGCCAAGGTGCGTCGCGAGCGGATGGGTCACATCGAGCTGGCCGCGCCCGTCACGCACATCTGGTACTTCAAGGGTGTGCCGTCGCGGCTCGGCTATCTGCTCGACCTGGCGCCGAAGGATCTCGAGAAGATCATCTACTTCGCCGCCTACGTCATCACCTCGGTCGACGATGAGATGCGCCACAACGAGCTCTCGACACTCGAGGCCGAGATGATGGTGGAGCGCAAGGCCATTGAGGACCAGCGCGACTCCGACCTGGAGGCCCGCGCCCAGAAGCTCGAGGCCGACCTGGCCGAGCTGGAGGCAGAGGGCGCCAAGGCCGACGCGCGCCGCAAGGTCCGCGACGGCGGCGAGCGCGAGATGCGTCAGCTGCGCGACCGCGCCCAGCGCGAGCTGGACCGGCTCGAGGAGATCTGGACCACCTTCACCAAGCTGGCCCCCAAGCAGCTCATCGTCGACGAGAACCTCTACCGCGAGCTGATCGACCGCTTCGGTGAGTACTTCACCGGCGCCATGGGCGCGGAGTCGATCCAGAAGCTGATCGAGAACTTCGATATCGACGCCGAGGCCGAGATCCTGCGTGACGTCATCCGAAACGGCAAGGGGCAGAAGAAGCTTCGCGCCCTCAAGCGGCTCAAGGTGGTCGCCGCCTTCCAGCAGTCGGGCAACTCGCCGATGGGCATGGTGCTCGACGCCGTCCCGGTGATCCCTCCGGAACTGCGGCCGATGGTGCAGCTGGATGGTGGCCGGTTCGCCACCTCCGACCTCAACGACCTGTACCGCCGCGTGATCAACCGGAACAACCGCCTCAAGAGGCTGATCGACCTCGGTGCGCCCGAGATCATCGTCAACAACGAGAAGCGGATGTTGCAGGAGTCGGTGGACGCGCTGTTCGACAACGGTCGTCGCGGCCGCCCGGTCACCGGGCCGGGTAACCGTCCGCTGAAGTCGCTGAGCGATCTGCTCAAGGGTAAGCAGGGCCGGTTCCGTCAGAACCTGCTCGGTAAGCGTGTCGACTACTCGGGCCGTTCGGTCATCGTGGTCGGTCCGCAGCTCAAGCTGCACCAGTGCGGTCTGCCCAAGCTGATGGCGCTGGAGCTGTTCAAGCCGTTCGTGATGAAGCGGCTGGTCGACCTCAACCACGCGCAGAACATCAAGAGCGCCAAGCGCATGGTGGAGCGTCAGCGTCCCCAGGTGTGGGATGTCCTCGAAGAGGTCATCGCCGAGCACCCGGTGCTGCTGAACCGCGCGCCCACCCTGCACCGCCTGGGTATCCAGGCCTTCGAGCCAATGCTGGTGGAAGGCAAGGCAATCCAGCTGCACCCGCTGGTGTGTGAGGCGTTCAACGCGGACTTCGACGGTGACCAGATGGCGGTGCACCTGCCGCTGAGCGCCGAGGCGCAGGCCGAGGCCCGCATCCTGATGCTGTCGTCGAACAACATCCTGTCGCCCGCGTCGGGCCGTCCGCTGGCCATGCCGCGTCTGGACATGGTGACCGGTCTGTACTTCTTGACCACCGAAGTCGACGGTGACAAGGGCGAATTCAAGGCGGCCGCCAAGGATGAGCCCGAGGTCGGGGTGTACTCCTCGCCGGCCGAGGCGATCATGGCGTCGGACCGTGGCGTGCTGTCGGTGCGGGCCAAGATCAAGGTGCGGCTGACCCAGTTGCGTCCGCCCGCCGAGATCGAGGCCGAGCTGTTCGGCGCCGGCGGCTGGCAGCCGGGGGATGCCTGGATGGCGGAGACCACGTTGGGCCGCGTGCTGTTCAACGAGCTGCTGCCGGTGGGCTATCCGTTCGTGAACAAGCAGATGCACAAGAAGGTGCAGGCGTCGATCATCAACGATCTGGCCGAGCGCTACCCGATGATCGTGGTTGCGCAGACCGTGGACAAGCTCAAGGACGCCGGCTTCTACTGGGCGACCCGCAGCGGTGTCACGGTCTCGATGGCCGACGTGCTCGTCCCGCCGCGCAAGAAGGAGATCCTCGACCAGTACGAGGAGCGGGCCGAGAAGGTCGAAAAGCAGTTCCAGCGTGGTGCTTTGAACCACGACGAGCGCAACGAGGCGCTGGTGGAGATCTGGAAGGAAGCCACCGACGAGGTCGGTCAGGCGCTGCGTGAGCACTACCCGGCCGACAACCCGATCATCACGATCGTCGACTCGGGTGCCACGGGTAACTTCACCCAGACGCGAACGCTGGCCGGTATGAAGGGTCTGGTGACCAACCCGAAGGGTGAGTTCATCCCGCGTCCGGTCAAGTCCTCGTTCCGTGAGGGCCTGACCGTGCTGGAGTACTTCATCAACACCCACGGCGCTCGAAAGGGCTTGGCGGACACCGCGTTGCGTACCGCCGACTCCGGCTACCTGACCCGTCGTCTGGTGGACGTCAGCCAAGACGTCATCGTCCGCGAACACGACTGCGAGACCGAGCGCGGCATCCTCGTCGAGCTGGCCGAGCGTCAGCCGGACGGCACGCTGATCCGCGACCCGTACATCGAAACCTCGGCGTACGCACGGACTCTGGGCGCCGACGCGGTCGACGAGGCCGGCAACGTCGTTGTGGCGCGTGGTGAAGACCTGGGTGACCCGTCGATCGAAGCCCTGCTGGCTGCGGGCATCACGCAGATCAAGGTGCGTTCCGTGCTGACGTGCACCACCGGAACCGGTGTGTGTGCGACCTGTTACGGGCGGTCCATGGCCACCGGGAAGCTGGTCGACATCGGCGAGGCCGTCGGTATCGTCGCGGCCCAGTCCATCGGTGAGCCCGGTACCCAGCTGACCATGCGTACCTTCCACCAGGGTGGTGTCGGTGAGGACATCACCGGCGGTCTGCCCCGTGTGCAGGAGCTGTTCGAGGCCCGCATCCCGCGCGGTAAGGCGCCGATCGCCGACGTCACCGGACGGATCCGCCTCGAGGACGGTGAGCGCTTCTACAAGATCACCATCGTTCCCGATGACGGCAGCGAAGAGGTCGTGTACGACAAGCTCTCCAAGCGGCAGCGGCTGCGGGTGTTCAAGCACGAAGACGGTTCCGAGCGGGTGCTGTCCGACGGCGATCACGTCGAGGTGGGCCAGCAGCTGATGGAAGGCTCGGCCGACCCGCACGAGGTGCTGCGCGTGCAGGGCCCCCGCGAGGTGCAGATCCACCTCGTCCGGGAGACCCAGGAGGTCTACCGCGCCCAGGGTGTGTCGATCCACGACAAGCACATCGAGGTGATCGTGCGCCAGATGCTGCGCCGGGTCACCATCATCGACTCGGGCTCGACGGAGTTCCTGCCCGGCTCGCTGATCGACCGTGCGGAGTTCGAGGCGTCGAACCGCCGGGTGGTGGCCGAGGGTGGCGAGCCCGCCGCCGGCCGTCCGGTGCTGATGGGTATCACGAAGGCGAGCCTGGCCACCGACTCGTGGCTGAGTGCGGCGTCGTTCCAGGAGACCACTCGGGTGCTGACCGATGCGGCGATCAACTGCCGCAGCGACAAGCTGCAGGGTCTGAAGGAGAACGTGATCATCGGAAAGCTGATCCCGGCCGGAACCGGTATCAACCGCTACCGCAACATCGCGGTGCAGCCGACCGAGGAGGCACGGGCCGCCGCGTACACGATCCCGTCCTACGAGGATCAGTACTACAGCCCGGACTTCGGCCAGGCCGCCGGCGCCGCGGTGCCGCTGGACGACTACGGCTACAGCGACTACCGCTAGTCAACAACGAAAAAGCCCCGGGTTCGCCCCGGGGCTTTTTCGTGCCCCCAGGATTGTTCACCGGGCACGCAGCTTGCTCGCGCAGCCCGTTCGCCACACCGGTAGCCGCGGGGACCCGTTACCGGATTCCCAGACGCGCTACCGCATTTGCCAGCACTTTCCGGACTCGCATCAGGGTCCGCCTTGCGCCGTCGCGGCCGTCGGGGGCCGTCACTAGACTGGCCGACGTGCTCATCGGTTCACACGTCCGCAACGACGACCCACTGGCCGCCGCGCAAGCCGACGGCGCCGACGTAGTGCAGTTCTTCCTCAGCAACCCGCAGAGCTGGAAGAAACCGAAACCCCGCGACGACGCCGAGGCGCTCAAAGCGTCCACCGTGCCCCTTTATGTCCATGCGCCGTATCTCATCAACGTCGCATCGGCGAACAACCGCATCCGGATTCCGTCGCGCAAAATCTTGCAGGACACCTGCGACTCGGCTTCGGAAATCAACGCGACGGCGGTCATCGTGCATGGCGGCCACGCCGACGACGACGACATGGAAGCTGGCTTCGAGCGGTGGGTCAAAGCACTGGACTACCTGGAAACGGACGTGCAGGTCTATCTGGAGAACACCGCCGGCGGCGACCACGCGATGGCCCGTCACTTCGACACCATCGGCAGACTGTGGGATCACATCGGCGACAAGGGAATCGGCTTCTGTTTGGACACCTGTCACGCCTGGGCCGCCGGTGAGGCCCTGATCGATGCGGTCGACAGGATCAGGGCCCTGACGGGACGCATCGACTTGGTGCACTGCAACGACTCGAGGGACGCGGCAGGCTCCGGTGCCGACCGGCACGCCAACTTCGGCACCGGCCAGATCGACCCCGAGCTGCTCGTCGCGGTGGTGCAGGCCGCCGGCGCGCCGGTGATCTGCGAAACCGCGGACGAGGGCCGCAAGGACGACATCGCCTTCCTGCGGGAGAACACCCAAGGCTGACCCGGCCCCCGGCCATTACACCTCTTGTGCAACTGTCGGGAAAATGTAACATTGGTGGGATGTCGGATACGCATGTCGTCACCAACCAGGTCCCGCCCCTGGAAAACCACAACCCCGCCGGCTCTGCGGTGCTCATCGAGGCCCTGATCCGCGAGGGCGGGCAGTGGGGCCTGGACGAGGTGAACGAGGTGGGTGCGCTGTCGGCCACCCACCAGGCGCAGCGGTGGGGCGAGCTCGCCGACCGCAACCGACCCGTCCTGCACACCCACGATTGCAACGGTCACCGCGTCGACGAGGTCGAATACGACCCGGCGTACCACGAACTGATGCGCGCGGCGGTCGCCCATGGCATGCATGCCGCGCCGTGGGCCGACGAGCGCCCGGGTGCGCACGTCGTCCGGGCCGCCAAAACCTCGGTGTGGACGGTCGAGCCGGGCCACATCTGCCCGATCTCGATGACGTACGCCGTCGTTCCCGCCCTGCGCTTCAACCCCGAGCTGGCCGGCGTCTACGAACCGCTGCTGACCAGCCGCGAATACGACCCCGAGCTCAGGCTGGCCACCACCAAGCCCGGCATCACCGCGGGCATGTCGATGACCGAGAAGCAGGGTGGCTCCGACGTGCGTGCCGGCACCACCCAGGCGACGCCCAACGCCGACGGCACCTACAGCCTGACCGGGCACAAGTGGTTCACCTCGGCGCCGATGTGCGACATCTTCCTGGTGCTGGCGCAGGCGCCGGGCGGGCTGTCGTGCTTCCTGCTGCCCCGGGTACTGCCCGACGGCGCCCGCAACCGAATGTTCTTGCAGCGCCTCAAGGACAAGCTCGGCAACCACGCCAACGCGTCCAGCGAAGTCGAATACGACGGCGCGATCGCATGGCTGGTGGGGGAGGAAGGGCGCGGCGTGCCCACCATCATCGAGATGGTCAACCTCACCCGGCTCGACTGCACGCTGGGCAGCGCCACCAGCATGCGCACCGGTCTGACCCGCGCGATCTACCACGCCCAGCACCGAAAGGCCTTCGGCGCCTATCTGATTGACCAGCCCCTGATGCGTAACGTGCTGGCCGATTTGGCCGTCGAGGCGGAGGCGGCCACCATGGTCGCGATGCGGATGGCCGGCGCCACCGATAAGGCCGTGCGCGGCGACCAGAAGGAAGCGCTGCTGCGCCGGATCGGGCTGGCCGCAAGCAAATACTCGGTGTGCAAGCGCGCCACCCCGCACGCCGCCGAGGCGCTGGAATGCCTGGGCGGCAACGGCTATGTGGAGGATTCCGGGATGCCGCGGCTGTTCCGCGAGGCGCCGCTGATGGGCATCTGGGAGGGTTCGGGCAACGTCAGCGCGCTGGACACCTTGCGCGCCATGGCGACTCGTCCCGAGTGCGTCGAGGTGCTGTTCGAGGAGCTCGCCGACAGCGCGGGTCAGGACCCGCGGCTGGCCGGTCATGTGGCGCGACTGCGCGACCAACTGGGCAACCTGGAGACGATCCAGTACCGCGGCCGCAAGGTGGCCGAAGACATCTGCCTGGCGTTGCAGGGCTCGCTGCTGGTGCGCCACGGCCACCCGGCCGTCGCCGAGGCGTTCCTGACGACCCGGCTCGACCGCCGGTGGGGCGGTGCGTTCGGCACCATGCCGGACGGGCTCGACCTCGCACCGATTCTGGAGCGGGCACTGGTCAAGGGCTGAGCCACAAGATGACTCACGCCGACGGCGATGCAGAGCGAAGCGATGAGGAGGAGTGGCGCCGTTGACTCACGCGATCAGGCCGGTCGACTTCGACAACCTCAAAACGATGACCTACGAGGTCACCGATCGGGTTGCCCGCATCACGTTCAACCGGCCGGAGAAGGGCAACGCGATCGTCGCGGACACACCGCTGGAGCTCTCGGCATTGGTGGAGCGCGCCGATCTCGACCCGAAGGTGCATGTCATCCTGGTGTCGGGTCGCGGTGAGGGCTTCTGCGCCGGCTTCGACCTCAGTGCCTACGCCGATCGCACCGGTTCGGCCGGCGGCACCGGCGCCTATCAGGGCACCGTGCTGGACGGAAAGACCCAGGCGGTCAACCACCTGGCGGACCAGCCGTGGGACCCGATGATCGACTACCAGATGATGAGTCGCTTCGTGCGGGGCTTTTCCAGCCTCCTGCACGCGGACAAGCCCACGGTGGTCAAGATCCACGGCTACTGTGTGGCCGGCGGCACCGACATCGCGCTGCACGCCGATCAGGTGATCGCCGCCGCCGACGCCAAGATCGGCTACCCACCGACGCGGGTGTGGGGGGTCCCGGCGGCCGGCCTGTGGGCGCACCGCCTCGGCGACGCGCGGGCGAAACGGCTGTTGTTCACCGGTGATTGCATCACCGGCGCGCAGGCCGCCGAGTGGGGATGGGCGGTCGAGGCACCGGATCCGGCGGACCTCGATGAGCGCACCGAGCGGCTGGTCGAGCGGATCGCCGCGGTACCGGTCAACCAGCTGATCATGGTCAAGCTCACGCTGAATTCCGCTCTGCTGCAACAGGGTGTGGCGACCAGCCGGATGGTCAGCACGGTGTTCGACGGTGTCGCCCGGCACACGCCGGAGGGCCACGCCTTCGTCGCCGACGCGGTCGAGCACGGATTTCGTGAGGCGGTCCGGCATCGCGACGAACCGTTCGGCGACCACGGCCGCCGCGCGTCCGGGGTGTAGCCATGCCGGATATGACAGCACGGTCGGTGGTGCTCAGCGTGCTGCTCGGCGCTCACCCCGCGCACGCCCGGGCTAGCGAATTGGTCAGGCTCACTTCCGATTTCGGCATCAAGGAGTCGACGCTGCGGGTGGCGCTGACCCGCATGGTCGGTGCCGGCGACCTGATCCGCTCCGCCGACGGCTATCGGCTCTCGGATCGCCTGTTGGCCCGCCAGCGACGCCAGGACGATGCCATCGACCCGCGGGTGCACCCCTGGGGCGGGGACTGGGTCACGCTGATCGTGACCAGCGTCGGCAAGGACGCGCGCACCCGAGCGGCACTGCGAACCACCCTGCAGGACAAGCGCTTCGGTGAGCTGCGTGAAGGGGTGTGGATGCGCCCCGACAATATCGACGCAGAGGCCGGGCCCGAGGTCACGGCACAGGCGCGGGTGCTGCGGGCGCGCGACGACGACCCCGCCGAGCTGGCCGCGCAGCTGTGGGATCTTCCCGCCTGGGCGCAGACCGGTCATGAGTTGCTCGACGAGATGGCCGCCGCGCCAGACGTTCCCGGCCGTTTCGTGGTAGCCGCGGCGACGGTCCGCCACCTGCTCACCGACCCGGTGCTGCCCGACGAGCTACTGCCGGCCGACTGGCCGGGTGCCCGGTTGCGGGCGGCCTACCACGACTTTGCCACTGAGCTGCTCACGCGGCGCGAACCACTATTTGCGGAGGCGACATGACTGATCCGGTGCGCATCGAGCGCAATGGCCCGGTGACCACGGTGATCATCAACCGGCCCGCGGCGCGCAACGCGGTCAACGGCCCGACGGCCGCCGCGCTCTACGCGGCGTTCGAGGAGTTCGACCGCGACGACACCGCATCGGTGGCCGTGCTGTGGGGCGATAATGGAACATTCTGCGCCGGAGCCGATTTGAAAGCCTTCGGCACACCCGACGCCAACGCGGTGCACCGCACGGGCCCGGGCCCGATGGGCCCGACGCGGATGGTGCTGTCCAAACCCGTCATCGCCGCGGTGAGTGGCCACGCCGTCGCCGGCGGCCTGGAACTGGCCATCTGGTGCGACCTGCGGGTGGCCGAGGAGGACGCCGTGTTCGGCGTGTTCTGCCGGCGCTGGGGGGTTCCGCTCATCGATGGCGGCACCGTGCGGCTGCCCCGGCTGATCGGCCACAGCCGCGCGATGGACATGATCCTCACCGGCCGTGCGGTCGCCGCCGACGAAGCCCACGCCATCGGATTGGCGAATCGGGTTGTCCCCAAAGGCCAGGCGCGTCAGGCCGCAGAGGAGTTGGCGGCGCAACTGGCGGCGCTGCCGCAGCAGTGCCTGCGCTCGGACCGACTCTCGGCGCTACACCAGTGGGGCACAACGGAATCCGATGCGCTCGACGTCGAATTCGCCAGCATCTCCCGGGTGGCCGCGGAGGCGAACGAAGGAGCCGGGCGGTTCGCGGCGGGCGCGGGACGGCACGGCGCGCCAGCCGGCTAGGCGTGGGCGGTCAGCTGCCCTTGTTGATCGTGTTGCTCTGGCCGATCTTGTCGACCTTGGGGTCACCGTCCTTGTAGGTGATGGTGTTGTTCATCCCCAGCACGGTGATGCGGGTGTTGACCTTGTCGAACGTGATCTTGTTGTTGGTGCCGCTGACGGTGGCGGTCTCGCAGGTGCCCGTGATGGTCAGGGTGTTGTCCGAGCCGCCGACGTTCAACGACTTGCCGCTGGCGCAGTCCAGGGTGGTGGTGGTGCCCATCGATCCGTAATTGATCGTGTTCCCGATCTCGATGGACGCGGTGGTGCTCGCCCCGCTCGATCCCGTCGTCGGCGCGGCGCCGGCACTGGTCGTCGCGCTGCTCTTCGTGGTGGTGGTCGAAGAGCCCGCCGGCGGGTTGGCCGTCGAACTGCAACCGGCCAGCACCAGGGCGGCGGCGGCCGGCGTCACGGCGAGCACGGCCAAGCGCAGCGAACGGTCACGGATGTAGGCGGGCATGGTTCCTCGATTCCCCTCGATCGGATAATGGTGTGGCGCCGTGGTTTAGCCCGGCACCTGCTGGAGCCGGTTGGTCATACCCAGTTCGCGGCCGCGGTCCCACAGGGCGGGCTGGCCGTTTTTGTAGAACACCGTCTGGTTGTAGCCGTACACGGTGATGTCGTGCGAAACCGAGTCGGCGATCACGGTGTTCGACGAACCCATCACCGTCACGGCGTAGCAGTTGCCCAGCGCGGTGACGGTGATGCCGCTGCCGTTGACCATCAGCGTGGCGTCGTTGCAGTCGATCGTCTGCTCGATGTCTTCCCCGATGACGTGGGTGTCACCGTTCTTGGCCTGCGCCACCCACGGCGGGGCGGCGGCGCCGGCCATGACGGCGATGACACAGGTGGCCAGTGACCCGGCGACAGTCGTCCACTTCACTGCGGGCCCCCTTTGGGACGGCTCGGCTGCTCGAAACGAGCAAGCATGACATTACGTGCATTTGCCTGCCCGGTGGCAGAGTTTATTTTCCTTTGCCGGGCGCTCATATCCCCTCCGGGAGACTAATGTCGCCACGGGCGTCAACTAGAGTCATTAGTTAACCGCAACCCGTTCATGCAATCGAAGGGCGACCGCCATGGCAGCTCCACCGGATCCGCCACCGGCGGCCGGGCGCCAGCGCGCGGGACGGCCCGCCTCCCGTCCGGCCAAGCTGAGCCGGGACGGCATCATCGACGGCGCCCTGACGTTCCTGGACCGCGAGGGCTGGGACGCCCTGACCATCAACGCGCTGGCGATGCAGCTGGGCACCAAGGGGCCGTCGCTGTACAACCACGTCGACAGCCTGGAAGACCTGCGCCGCGCGGTGCGGATTCGCGTCATCGACGACATCATCACGATGCTCAACCGGGTCGGCGAGGGCCGCGAGCGCGACGACGCGGTGCTGGTGATGGCGGGTGCCTACCGCAGCTATGCCCACCACCACCCCGGGCGCTACTCGGCCTTCACCCGGATGCCGTTCGGCGGTGAGGATCCCGAATACACGGCCGCGACCCGCGGGGCGGCCGGACCGGTGATCGCCGTGCTGTCCTCCTACGGTCTGGACGGTGAGGCGGCCTTTCATGCGGCGCTGGAGTTCTGGTCCGCCCTGCACGGCTTCGTTTTACTGGAGATGACCGGCGTCATGGATGACATCGACACCGACGTGTTGTTCTCCGACATGGTGCTGCGGCTGGCGGCCGGCATGGAAAGGCGCACCGCCGCCGATGGCGCCCGCTACTAGCGATCGCCATTAGCCCCGCCGTCGCTTTGACCTGCGAGACCGGCGGCGGGTATTGTGGTCCCTCGTGCCTGGCGGCTTACGGCGCCTAACCGTAAGGAAGTGGATGCCGGGCGAATTCGCGTGTCCACGAAGCATCGGACCAGGTCCGGTGCGCAGCGCATGCGACACACCCGGACGCGGGGTGACGCGGCCGGACATAACTGCAGTACACAGACTTGAAAACGCTAGAAGTATGCCGAACACGAATACAGAAAGCCGGTAGATGCCAACCATTCAGCAGCTGGTCCGTAAGGGTCGCCGCGACAAGGTCGCCAAGGTCAAGACCGCGGCCCTGAAGGGCAGCCCGCAGCGCCGTGGCGTATGCACCCGCGTGTACACCACCACCCCGAAGAAGCCGAACTCGGCGCTTCGGAAGGTCGCCCGCGTGAAGCTGACGAGCCAGGTTGAGGTCACCGCCTACATCCCCGGCGAAGGCCACAACCTGCAGGAGCACTCGATGGTGCTGGTGCGTGGTGGTCGTGTGAAGGACCTGCCCGGTGTCCGGTACAAGATCATCCGCGGTTCGCTTGACACGCAGGGTGTCAAGAACCGCAAGCAGGCTCGCAGCCGTTACGGCGCCAAGAAGGAGAAGAGCTGATGCCGCGCAAGGGGCCCGCGCCGAAGCGTCCGTTGGTCAATGACCCGGTCTATGGATCGCAGCTGGTGACGCAGCTGGTGAACAAAGTTCTGCTGGACGGGAAGAAATCGCTGGCCGAACGCATTGTTTATGGAGCGCTCGAGAATGCCCGGGACAAGACGGGTACCGATCCGGTGATCACGCTCAAGCGCGCGATGGACAACGTCAAGCCCTCCCTCGAGGTGCGCAGCCGCCGCGTCGGTGGCGCTACCTACCAGGTCCCGGTCGAGGTCCGTCCGGATCGCTCGGTGACGCTGGCACTGCGCTGGTTGGTCAGCTTCTCCAAGCAACGCCGCGAGAAGACCATGGTCGAGCGGCTGGCCAACGAGATCCTGGATGCCAGCAATGGCCTCGGAGCCGCCGTCAAGCGGCGCGAGGACACCCACAAGATGGCCGAGGCCAACCGCGCCTTCGCGCACTATCGCTGGTAGGGCCGGACGGCGCCCAACGGCAGAGTGGCCGGGCGCAAACCGACAGCGAACTAACCAAGCAATCGAAAGAGTGGGAAGACTTCTGTGGCACAGAAGGACGTGCTGACCGACCTCACCAAGGTCCGCAACATCGGCATCATGGCGCACATCGACGCCGGCAAGACGACGACGACCGAGCGCATCCTCTACTACACCGGTATCAGCTACAAGATCGGTGAGGTGCACGACGGCGCCGCCACCATGGACTGGATGGAGCAGGAGCAGGAGCGCGGGATCACCATCACCTCCGCGGCTACCACTTGCTTCTGGAAAGACAACCAGATCAACATCATCGACACCCCCGGGCACGTCGACTTCACCGTTGAGGTGGAGCGCAGCCTGCGCGTGCTCGACGGTGCCGTGGCCGTCTTCGACGGCAAGGAAGGTGTCGAGCCGCAGTCCGAGCAGGTCTGGCGTCAGGCCGACAAGTACGACGTCCCGCGCATCTGCTTCGTCAACAAGATGGACAAGATCGGGGCCGACTTCTACTTCTCCGTGAAGACCATGGAGGAGCGCCTCGGTGCCAACGTCATCCCGATTCAGCTGCCCGTCGGCTCCGAGGGTGACTTCGAGGGCATCGTCGACCTGGTCGAGATGAACGCCAAGGTGTGGCGCGGCGAGACGAAGCTGGGCGAAACCTACGACACCATCGACATCCCGGCCGAGCTGGCCGAGAAGGTTGAGGAGTACCGGACCAAGCTGCTCGAGGCCGTCGCCGAGACCGACGAGGCGCTGCTCGAGAAGTACCTCGGCGGCGAAGAACTCACCGTCGACGAGATCAAGGGCGCCATCCGCAAGCTGACCATCAGCTCGGAGGCCTACCCGGTGCTGTGCGGCAGCGCGTTCAAGAACAAGGGCGTGCAGCCCATGCTGGACGCCGTCATCGACTACCTGCCCTCGCCGCTGGACGTGCCGCCTGCCGTCGGCCACGCACCGGGCAAGGAGGACGAAGAGGTCACCCGCAACCCCTCGACCGACGAGCCGTTCTCGGCGCTGGCGTTCAAGGTCGCGACGCACCCCTTCTTTGGCAAGCTCACCTATGTCCGGGTGTACTCGGGCAAGGTCGACTCCGGCAGTCAGGTCATCAACGCCACCAAGGGCAAGAAGGAGCGGCTGGGCAAGCTGTTCCAGATGCACTCCAACAAGGAGAACCCGGTGGAGACCGCCTCGGCCGGTCACATCTACGCGGTGATCGGTCTGAAGGACACCACCACGGGCGACACCCTGAGCGACCCGAACCAGCAGGTCGTGCTGGAATCGATGACCTTCCCCGATCCGGTCATCGAGGTGGCCATCGAGCCCAAGACCAAGAGCGACCAGGAGAAGCTGAGCCTGTCGATCCAGAAGCTCGCCGAAGAGGATCCCACCTTCAAGGTTCACCAGGACAACGAGACGGGCCAGACCGTGATCGGCGGGATGGGCGAGTTGCACCTCGACATCCTGGTCGACCGCATGCGCCGCGAATTCAAGGTCGAGGCCAACGTCGGCAAGCCGCAGGTGGCCTACAAGGAGACCATCAAGCGCAAGGTCGACAAGGTCGAGTTCACCCACAAGAAGCAGACCGGCGGTTCTGGCCAGTTCGCCAAGGTGCTGATCAGCCTCGAGCCGTTCCACGGCGAAGACGGTGCGACCTACGAGTTCGAGAACAAGGTCACCGGTGGGCGCATCCCGCGCGAGTACATCCCGTCGGTGGATGCCGGCGCGCAAGACGCCATGCAGTACGGTGTGCTGGCCGGCTACCCGTTGGTCAACTTGAAGGTCACCCTGCTTGACGGGGCCTTCCACGAGGTCGACTCGTCGGAGATGGCATTCAAGATCGCCGGTTCCCAGGTGCTGAAAAAGGCTGCGGCACAAGCGCAGCCGGTCATCCTGGAACCGATCATGGCCGTCGAGGTCACCACGCCCGAGGACTACATGGGTGACGTGATCGGCGACTTGAACTCCCGCCGTGGCCAGATCCAGGCCATGGAGGAGCGGAGCGGTGCGCGCGTGGTCAAGGCGCATGTGCCGCTGTCGGAGATGTTCGGCTACGTCGGCGACCTGCGGTCCAAGACCCAAGGCCGGGCAAACTACTCCATGGTCTTTGACTCGTACGCCGAAGTGCCGGCGAACGTGTCAAAGGAGATCATCGCGAAGGCGACCGGTCAGTGAGCGACGACGACGGCGAGTAAGCGGAGCTTACGAGCGAGGAGTCGGGCCACAAGCTCAAGTCACCTCGGAGTAACCTTGCCGGGTCATTGGAATGCCTTGGGCGCGGCACAACTGAAAACACCAACACTGCTTTAACGAGCACCAACTAGTCCAGGAGGACACAGAAGTGGCGAAGGCGAAGTTCGAGCGGACGAAGCCGCACGTCAACATCGGGACCATTGGTCACGTTGACCACGGCAAGACCACGCTGACCGCGGCTATCACCAAGGTTCTGCATGACAAGTACCCCAACCTGAACGAGTCGCGCGCATTCGACCAGATCGACAACGCGCCCGAGGAGCGTCAGCGCGGTATCACCATCAACATCTCCCACGTGGAGTACCAGACCGAGAAGCGTCACTACGCCCACGTGGACGCCCCGGGTCACGCCGACTACATCAAGAACATGATCACCGGTGCGGCCCAGATGGACGGCGCGATCCTGGTGGTCGCCGCGACCGACGGCCCGATGCCGCAGACGCGTGAGCACGTGCTGCTGGCTCGTCAGGTCGGCGTGCCCTACATCCTGGTCGCGTTGAACAAGGCCGACATGGTCGACGACGAAGAGCTGCTCGAGCTCGTCGAGATGGAGGTCCGCGAACTGCTGGCCGCCCAGGAGTTCGACGAGGATGCCCCGGTCGTGCGGGTCTCGGCGCTCAAGGCGCTCGAGGGCGACGCCAAGTGGGTCGAGTCCGTCGAGCAGCTGATGGAGGCCGTCGACGAGTCGATCCCGGACCCGGTCCGCGAGACGGAGAAGCCGTTCCTGATGCCCGTCGAGGACGTCTTCACCATCACCGGTCGTGGCACGGTGGTCACCGGTCGTGTCGAGCGCGGCATCATCAACGTCAACGAGGAAGTCGAGATCGTTGGTATCAAGCCGACCAGCACCAAGACCACGGTCACCGGTGTGGAGATGTTCCGCAAGCTGCTCGACCAGGGTCAGGCCGGTGACAACGTCGGTCTGTTGCTGCGTGGTATCAAGCGTGAGGACGTCGAGCGCGGTCAGGTCGTCGTGAAGCCCGGCACCACCACGCCACACACCGAGTTCGAGGGCAGTGTCTACATTCTGTCCAAGGACGAGGGTGGGCGGCACACGCCGTTCTTCAACAACTACCGTCCGCAGTTCTACTTCCGCACCACCGACGTGACCGGTGTGGTGACACTGCCGGAGGGCACCGAAATGGTGATGCCCGGTGACAACACCAACATCTCGGTGAAGCTGATCCAGCCCGTCGCCATGGACGACGGCCTGCGGTTCGCGATCCGTGAGGGTGGCCGCACCGTAGGCGCCGGCCGGGTCGTCAAGATCATCAAGTAGTTTCGAACCACCACTGAGTTAGTTCAAGGCCCGGATTGCCGACTCGGCGATCCGGGCCTTGTGCTTTGGTTGCGCGCGGGCGCAGACCCACGCGGGGGAAATCGTGCGGCGACGGGACCGACTGGTTTAGGATTTGCTCATAATTCTCCTGACCGTGGGCGTGGCGGGGAGGTGCCGGTGTCATACGTTCAAGCGAGTCCCGAATTCGTCGCGGCTGCCGCGGGGGACCTGGCCCAGATCGGGTCGACGATCACCTCGGCCAACACCGCCGCCCTGGGACCGACCTCGGGTGTGCTCGCCCCCGGCGCCGACGAGGTGTCGGCGAGTATCGCCGCGCTGTTCGACGCGCACTCCCAGGTCTATCAGGCGCTCAGCGCCCAGGCGGCCGCGTTTCACAGCCAGTTCGTGCAACTGATGAACGGCGGCGCGGCGCAGTATGCGTTCGCCGAGGCCGCCAACACCACGCCCCTGCAGTCCGCGGCGGCCCCGGCGTCGATGGCCGCGCAGGTACCGGCGGTGAGCGCCGGCGCGGTGGGTACGTCCGCGCCGACGGCGCCCGCCGGTCCCCTGGCGGCGGCGGTGGCACCCGCCGCGGCCGCGGCCACACCGGCACCGGCCGGCACGCCGGTCGCGGCGGCGCCGGCGGGATCGGCGACGCTGGCCTCGGCCACCACGCCGACCGGCGCGGCGCGGGTGGCAACGCCGGCCTACGCTCCGGCCGGTTCGCCGGCCACCGTCCAGCCGGCGGCATCGGTGGCCACACCGGCCGGCACCCCCGCCGCGCCCATGCAGACCGCAGTGCCGCCGCAGACCTCTGCGGCCCCCGCAATGCCGGTGTCGGCGCGTACCGCGCCGCCCGCTCCGACCGCGGCGCAGCCGGCGCACCCCGCGCAGCCGGCGGGCACGCCGGTCAGGCGGCTGCCGATCGTGCCGCCCGAGCCGCTGTAGGCGACCGGAATCGGTTTGCGCGTATCGGGTTCGCCACGTCACCGCGAGCGCTAGTCTGACACGGATTCCCCAGTAAGCCGAGGAGGGGCATGTGTTAGCTCGCTACCTGAAGGCACAGTTGGTGGTTTTGCTGTGCGGCGGACTGGTGGGACCGATCTTCTTGGTCGTGTACTTCACCCTCGGGCTCGACAGCCTGTTGCAGTGGATGTTCTACGTCGGTCTGCTCATCACCGTGGCCGACGTGTTGATCGCGCTCGCGCTGGCGAATTATGGGGCCAAGTCGTCGGCCAAGGTGGCCGCGCTCGAGCAGACCGGGGTGCTGGCGCTCGCTCAGATCACCGGGATCACCGAGACCGGGACGTGGGTCAACAACCAGCAGGTCGTCAAGGTGCACCTGCACATCGCCGGACCCGGACTCCTGCCGTTCGACTCCGAAGACCGGGTCATCGCCAGCGTCACCCGGCTGGGCAACCTCAACGCCCGCAAGGTGGTGGTCCTGGTCAACCCCACCACTTCCGAATACCGAATCGACTGGGAGCGAAGCGCTTTGGTCAACGGCCTGGTGCCCGCGCAGTTCACGGTGGCCGAAGACAACAAAACCTACGACCTGAGCGGGCAGGCCGGCCCGTTGATGGAGATTCTGCAGATCCTCAAGGCCAACAACGTTGCGCTCAATCAGATGGTCGACATCCGGTCGAACCCGGCGCTGCGCGGCCAGATCCAGGCGGTGGTGCGCCGCGCCGTCGAACAACAGGCGCCGGCCGCCCAACCGGCACCGGCCGCGGCGCCCGCGGCGGCCGCCGTCGTCGCACCCCCCGAACAGACGATCGCCGGGCGACTGCAAGAGCTCATGGATCTGCACGCCCGTGGGGCGTTGACCGACGCCGAATACGCCAGCCGGCGCGCCGCGATCATCTCCGAGATCTAGCGAGCCCGTTCGGCAACATCGGGTGAATTAGAACACGTTTCAATCGCGCTGCTAGCCTGGCTTGGTCTATCGGCGGTCGAAGGGGTTACACGTGGCTGGACAGGCCGGATCACTGCAGGGACGGGTCGCATTCATCACCGGTGCAGCCCGTGGACAGGGCCGCTCGCACGCGGTGCGGCTGGCCCGCGAGGGCGCCGACATCATCGCGCTGGACATCTGCGCGCCGGCGTCCGCCAGCGTGACGTACACCCCGGCCACCCCCGAAGACCTCGACGAGACCGTCCGCCTGGTGGAGGGCGAGGGACGCAAGATCCTCAGCCGAAGGGTCGACGTCCGCGACGATGCCGCGCTGCGGGAATTGGTGGCCGACGGCATCGAGCAATTCGGCCGGCTCGACATAGTGGTGGCCAACGCCGGAGTGCTGAGCTGGGGCCGGGTTTGGGAGCTGACCGATGAGCAGTGGGACACGGTCATCGGCGTCAACCTGACCGGCACCTGGCGCACGCTGCGCGCCACCGTTCCCGCCATGATCGAGGCGGGAAACGGGGGCTCCATCGTCGTGGTCAGCTCGTCGGCGGGAATCAAGGCCACACCGGGCAACGGCCACTATTCGGCCAGCAAACACGGACTGACCGCGCTGACCAACACCCTCGCCATCGAGCTCGGCGAATTCGGCATCCGGGTCAACTCCATTCACCCGTACTCGGTGGACACCCCGATGATCGAGCCCGAAGCGATGATGGACATTTTTGCCAGGCATCCCAGCTTCGTGCACAGCTTTCCGCCAATGCCGGTGCAGCCCAATGGGTTCATGACGGCCGACGAAGTGGCCGACGTGGTGGCCTGGCTCGCCTGCGACGGCTCGGGCACCTTGACCGGCACCCAGATCCCGGTGGATAAGGGTGCCCTAAAGTACTGAGGGCCCAGCGTGCTAAGAACTCCACGTGAGTAGTGACGAAAGCGCCACCAACGGAATCGTGATCGTCGGCGGCGGATTGGCCGCCGCGCGCACCGCCGAGCAGCTGCGCAAGTCGGAGTATTCCGGGCCGCTCACGATCGTCAGCGACGAGGCGCACCTGCCGTATGACCGTCCGCCGCTGTCCAAAGAGGTGCTGCGCAACGAGGTCGACGACACCGCGCTCAAGCCACGCGAGTGGTACGACGAGAACGACATCACCCTGCGACTGGGGTCGGCGGCAACCGGTCTGGACACCGCGGCGCAGACGGTGACTCTCGACGACGGAACGACGCTTCGCTACGACGAACTCGTCATCGCCACGGGCCTGGTGCCCCGGCGCATTCCGGCGATCCCGGATCTCGAGGGCATCCGGGTGCTGCGGTCCTTTGACGAAAGCATGGCGCTGCGCGAGCATGCGTCGGCGGCGCAGCGCGCCGTCGTCATCGGTGCCGGCTTCATCGGCTGCGAGGTGGCGGCCAGCCTGCGCAGCCTGGGCGTGGACGTGGTGCTGGTGGAGCCGCAACCGACGCCGCTGGCCGCGGTGCTCGGCGAGCAGATCGGCGCGCTGGTGGCCCGGCTGCACCGTGCCGAAGGTGTCGACGTCCGTCTCGGCGTCGGGGTGGCGGAGGTACGCGGTGACTCATGCGTCGAGGCGGTGGTGTTGAGCGACGGCACCGAGCTGTCGGCCGACATAGTGGTCGTCGGCATCGGGTCGCGCCCGGCGACCGAATGGCTCGAGGGCAGCGGAGTTCAGGTCGACAACGGTGTCATCTGTGACGAGGCCGGACGCACCAGCGCGCCGAATGTGTGGGCGCTCGGTGATGTCGCATCGTGGCGCGACGCGACGGGACACCAAGGGCGCGTAGAACATTGGAGCAACGTCGCCGATCAGGCCCGTGTCGTCGTGCCCGCCATGCTGGGCCGGGATGTGCCGCAGGTGGTGGTGGTCCCGTACTTCTGGAGCGACCAGTACGACGTCAAGATCCAGTGCCTGGGCGAGCCCGAGGCCGACGACATCGTCCATGTCGTCGAGGACGACGGCCGCAAGTTCCTGGCCTACTACGAACGCGACGGGGCCCTGGTCGGCGTGGTCGGCGGCGGGATGCCCGGCAAGGTCATGAAGGTCCGTGCCAAGATCGCGGCGGCCGTGCCCATCACCGAAATGCTGAGCTGAGCCGCCGCTAGCCGACGGCGGCCGCGTACCGGTCGCTGCGGATGTCGGTGTTGCGGATCACCGTGGCGAGCTGTTCGCCTATGCCCGGCGCGGTGACGATCGTCGACGCGGATCTGTGGGTGTGCGGGTTGCCGTGCGCGTCGGTGAGCTGCGCTCCGGCTTCGCGGGCGATCAGCGTCCCCGCCGCGGTGTCCCACGGCTTGTTGGACATCATCACGCAGGCGTCCAGGGCGCCCTCGGCGACGAAGGCGAGGTCCAGCGTCGCCGCCCCGATCATCCGGATGCGCTCGACGCGGGGCACCAGCTCGGTGGTGATCGCCAGTCGGTGCGCGTTGAGCCGGCCGGCGTCGTGGCCGACGGCGTAGTCACCGAGGGACACGATGGCCCCACTGAGGCTGTCGGTGGCGCTGACGGTGATCCGCTGCCCGTTGACGAACGCGCCTTTGCCTTCGATGGCATGGTAGGTCTTGCCGAGCAGGGGAGCATGGGTGACGGCCAGCACGCTGCGACCGTCGCGCAGCAGGGCCAGCGATACCGCGCACAGCGGCAGGCCGTGGACGAAGTTGGATGTTCCGTCGATGGGGTCAAGAACCCAGAGCCACTCGGAGCTTTCGATGTCGGGCTGTTGTTCGGACTCTTCGGCCAGTAGCGCGATATCGGGTGTGGTCTGGCCGAGGTAACCGGCGATGTCGCGCTGGATCGCGAGGTCGACGTCGGTGACCGTGTCGCGGTCACCTTTGTGCTGCACCGAGCTCGGCTGTGATTTCTTGAGCGTGGCGGCACCGAGTTGTGTTGCCTGCCAAGCTATTTCGAAAAGCTCTTGCGTTGTCTTCATGGGACAGGTCTGCCTCGCTTCCGGAGTTGGCGTGCGTTCGGCGTTTTTCGAGCATAAGGCATCGGCGATTTCGCATCGTGCGCACCCCGCTCGATCGATCGATAGATCGAAAGCGCTTAGCCCACCGAGACTTTCGTTCACACGACTAGGCCTTCCTGCGCTTTCGACACGAATTGGGCATACGCCACAGCATAATTCGATGGTGATACACCTCACTCGACGTGCGGCATTTGCAATGCTCAACGGCGGCCGCACGGTAGCGCTGTAGTAGGTGTCACACAATTGCCAGTACCGCAACGCCAAACGCATTGTGCTGGAAAACCGTAACTCGCAGCGGTGACGAATTTTGCTGTGCTGACACGCCTCGCCACGTTTTGTGCACCACTTGCCGGGCTCCATTACTGTCTGCGGGCGAACGATGTTGGGGACCTTGCACAATGCGGTGGGGTTGGCTGAACCGCCCGGCTTGACGGCCGCCTGAAAAATCATCGTTCTTAACCAGAAAACCCAGTAACCCAAATTGGCAGGCAGGTGATTGGCAAGTGACAGTGATTGATGAGATATACAGCTCGCCCAGCGCAATTCCGACCGTCGCCCTCAATGACGAGGCGAAGATGCCCGTACTCGGCTTGGGGGTAGCCAAGCTGTCCGATGAGGAGACGGAAGGCTCGGTACTCGCGGCGCTGGAAGCCGGCTGCCGCCTCATCGACACCGCCGCCTCCTACGGAAACGAGGAAGCCGTCGGGCGTGCGATAGCCGCGTCCGGCATCCCCCGCGAGGAGTTGTTCGTCGCCACCAAGCTGGGCACCTCGAAGCAGGGCTTCCATACCGCCCAGGAATCGTGCAAGGAGAGCCTGGACCGACTCGGGTTGGATTACCTCGACCTCTACCTGATCCACTGGCCGGCGCCGAAGCTGGGTAAGTACGTGGAGAGCTTCGAGGGCATGAAGGTGGCCCGCGAAGAGGGGCACGTCCGCTCGATCGGTGTCTGCAACTTCACCGAGGAACTGCTGGCGTCGGTCATCGAGGAAACCGACGAGGTGCCCGCCGTGAACCAGGTCGAGTTGCACCCGCGGTTGAATCAGGCCCAGCTGCGCCAAGCCCACGTCCAGCACGATGTGACCACGCAGTCCTACAGCCCGCTGGGCGTCGGCCGGCTGATCGAGGACCCGGTGGTGACGTCGATCGCCGCCGAGTACGGTCGCACTCCCGCGCAGGTGCTGGTCCGCTGGAATTTGCAGTTGGACAACGTCGTCGTCTCGCGGTCGTCCAAGCCCGAACGCGTCGCCCAGAACCTGGACGTGTTCGACTTCACGCTCGACCCCGAGCACATGGAGGCCATTGAGGGATTGCACGACGGCACCCGCGTGCTGCACGATCCGATGACCTTCATGGGGACCTGATAACTCCTACCTCAACGTGGCCAATTGCCGGACGTAGTCCGGCAATTCGGCCGCGTCACGCTACCGCCAGTCCACCGGCGGGCCGTGCGGATGGCATTCGCCCAGAATCCGCGTATCGCCGCCGGGCCAGCTGCGGGCCCGCACCACGAACTTGATCGGCGAGCCCGGGCCTTGCGATGCGGAGCGTGCGGGCTCCATCGTGAGGTGGGCGAACGGCGAGCGCGCACTGGCGCGGCCGGCCAGCGCGGCCACGTGAGCGCGCACCGCGCCGCGTTCGTCGGCCGACAAATACTGCCAGGTGATCGAATGCCACAAGACGGTCAGCGCCCCGTCGGCCAGTGTCAGGCCGCCGACCGCGTCGGCCGCCGTCTTGCGCTCGAGCGTCGCCGGAACCCGGCGGGCGACCTCGATGGCGCCGCGCAGCCGCGCCAGCCGGGCACCCTGGTCGGGCCAGACGTAGCTCAGCACGGTCATCTCCCCGTCGGGGTGACCGACGTCGATGGGGGCGATGTCATACCCATGGCGCGCCACGATCCGCAATTCGCGCCCGGGCGGCAGCGCCCCGCGCCATGCGTCATCGATGGTCACCGGTGAGTCGGGCGGCCCCCACTGGCCGCCGGCGAAGCGGTAGTGGTAATGATCCGGGCGCAGGTTGAGCCCAGCGCTCGATCCGATCTCGAAAAGCCTTATCGGCAAGCCGAATTCGTGACCAATGTGCAGTAGTCCGCCGATCAGTGCGGCCGACCGGCCCACCTCGTTGGTCTGTGGCGGCTGGCCCAGGGCCGCGCGCAGTACGTCGGCGTGACCGGCCGCGGTGTCCAGGATTTCCGGCCAGGCACCTCCGGCATCCCACACGCCGCCGGTGCTGGGATAGAAGCGGCGCAAGGGCGCCGCCCGGCCGTCGAGCACCAACCGGTGCAGCCCGCCGAGCAACCGCAACGGCACGGCGTCGCGTGACGGGGCGTCCTCGCGCCCGGACAGGACGGTCGCGAAGACGCCGCCGGCTTCGACGTCGGCGGCCACCAGTTCGAACAGATCGCCATACATCCGTGAGCCCGACGCGGCGCAGAATCTGCCCTGTGACCGCAGGGTGTGCACCAGGTGCTCGGCGGTCACCTGTCCAGCCCGTCCAGCCCGGCGCCGACAGCGTCGAAGGCATTGCCCAGGGCAACCGGCAGCGGGACGGATTCATCGCTCAGCCAGTGCTCGTAGGCCGCCAGCGCCACCCCGAGCATGGTCCAGGCGACGGTCTGGGGCAGCAGATCGGCCGTCTTGCATTCCAGGCGTCGGGCCACGAACGCGGCGATCACCTCGCGCCAGCCGGCGTACATCGTCATCGAATACGCTTGCAGCTCGGCGGTTTGCAGGATCACCCGCATGCGTTGGCGGTGCCGAGCGGTCTCGGATTCGTCAAAGGTGTTGAACGCCAACAGTGCAGCGCGCAGCGCATCGCCCAGGCGCACATCGGAATCGACGTTGTCGAGCAAATCACGCAGGTGGGCAAGGTGATTGTCGAAATCGCCCCAGGGAATGGCGTTCTTCGACGCGTAGTAGCGGAACAGGGTCCGGCGGGAGATACCGGCGGCCTGGGCGACGTCGTCGACACTCACGTCGGCGAAACCGCGGGCCGTGAACATGTCGATGGCGACGTCGGTGATGTGGTGCGGGGTGGTCGAGCGGCGCCTGCCCACCCGCGGCTGCGGCATCATCGAACCCCGCCCTTTCATTTCGGCACTCGATGCCATATTCTGACGGCGAGTGTGACTCAGACCCCATCGTTGTCAAGACCGGACGAAAGGCAAGGCCCCGTGGACCACGAGACCGAAACTGACACCCAACTCGTCACCGAGACCCTGGTCGAAGAGGTGTCCATCGACGGCATGTGCGGGGTTTACTGACCGTGCCCGCGCCCGCGCAGGCCCGGACGGCAACCTCGTTCGATCCTGATCGCGGCTGGCGATTGCACCCCCAGGTGGCGGTTCGGCCCGAACCGTTCGGCGCTCTGCTCTACCACTTCGGTACCCGCAAGCTGTCGTTCCTGAAGAACCGCACCATCCTTACCGTGGTGCGGTCGCTGGCCGACCATCCCGACATCCGGTCCGCCTGCCGTGCGGCGGGAGTCGAGGACGCCGCCCACGCGCCGTATCTGCATGCGCTGGGTGTGCTCGCCGAGTCCAACATGCTGGTGCCCCGAGAGGACCATCAATGACCGCACCATCGCAGGCACCCGTGCCGCGGCTGATCGAGCAGTTCGAGCACGGGCTGGACGCACCCATCTGCCTCACCTGGGAACTGACGTATGCCTGCAACCTGGCCTGCGTGCACTGCCTGTCCTCGTCGGGCAAGCGTGACCCGCGGGAGCTGTCCACCCGTCAATGCATGGACATCATCGATGAGCTGGAACGCATGCAGGTGTTCTACGTCAACATCGGTGGCGGGGAACCCACTGTGCGACCGGACTTTTGGGAACTGGTCGACTACGCGACGGCCCACCACGTCGGCGTGAAGTTCTCCACCAACGGCGTCCGGATCACGCCCGAGGTGGCCGCGCGGCTGGCGGCCAGCGACTACGTCGACGTCCAGATCTCGCTGGACGGTGCCACCGCCGAGGTCAACGACGCCGTCCGCGGACCCGGGTCCTTCGACATGGCGGTACGTGCGCTGGAAAACCTTGCCAACGCCGGTTTCTCCGACGCCAAGATTTCGGTGGTCGTCACCCGGCACAACGTCGACCAGCTCGACGAATTCGCGGCGCTGGCAAGCCGTTACGGTGCCATGCTGCGGATCACCCGGCTGCGCCCGTCCGGGCGTGGCGCCGATGTCTGGGAAGAGCTGCATCCCACCGCCGACCAGCAGGTCCAGCTGTATGACTGGCTGGTTGCCAAGGGTGAGCGGGTGCTCACCGGCGACTCCTTCTTCCACCTGGCTCCGCTCGGCCAATCCGGCGCACTAGCCGGTCTGAACATGTGCGGCGCGGGCCGCGTGGTGTGCCTGATCGACCCGGTGGGCGACGTGTACGCCTGCCCGTTCGCCATCCACGACCGCTTCCTGGCCGGAAACGTGTTGACGGACACCGGTTTTGGGCTTGGGTTCGCCAACGTCTGGAAAAATGCCCCGCTGTTCCGCGAGCTACGCGAGCCCCAGTCGGCGGGTGCCTGCGGCAGCTGCGGGCACTACGACAGCTGCCGGGGCGGATGCATGGCCGCCAAATTCTTCACCGGCCTGCCGTTGGACGGACCGGACCCCGAATGCGTCCAGGGCCACAGCGAGTCGGCGCTGGCGAACGAGCGGGAGACGCCGCGTCCCCGGGCCGATCACTCCCGCGGGAAGCGCATCCGCCAACCGGTGCCGCTCACCCTGTCGGTGCGGCCCCCGGTGGTCACGCCGGCAACGCCGCCGGCCCGCATGTGCAACGAAAGTCCGGTGTGACAGTGGCCGACGCATGGTTTGAAACCGTCGCCATCGCGCAGCAGCGTGCTAAGCGCCGGTTGCCGAAATCGGCCTATTCGTCCTTGATTTCGGCCAGCGAAAAGGGAGTCACGGTCTCCGACAACGTGGCAGCCTTCAGCGAACTCGGTTTCGCGCCGCATGTGATTGGCGCGCTGGAAAAGCGCGACATGTCGACCAGCGTTATGGGGCAGGAGATTTCGCTGCCGGTGCTGATCTCGCCGACCGGCGTGCAGGCGGTGCACCCCGAGGGTGAGGTGGCCGTGGCGCGGGCCGCCGCCGCCCGCGGCACCGCCATGGGGCTGTCCTCGTTCGCCAGCAAACCGATCGAAGAGGTCGTCGCGGCGAACCCCAAGGTGTTCTTCCAGGTGTACTGGCTGGGTGACCGCGACGCGATCGCCGCACGGGTCGAGCGCGCCCGGGCGGCCGGGGCGGTGGGCCTGATCGTCACCACCGACTGGAGCTTCTCGCACGGGCGCGATTGGGGCAGCCCCGCGATCCCGGAGAAGATGGACCTGAAAACCATCGTCAAGATGAGCCCCGAGGTCATCACCAAGCCGCGATGGTTCCTGCAGTGGGCGAAGACCATGCGGCCGCCGGAGCTGCGCGTGCCCAACCAGGGTCGCCGCGGCGAGCCCGGGCCTCCGTTCTTTCAGGCCTACGGGGAGTGGATGGGCACGCCGCCGCCGACCTGGGAGGACATCGCCTGGCTTCGCGAACTGTGGGGCGGGCCGTTCATGCTCAAGGGCGTGATGCGCGTCGACGACGCCAAAAGGGCGGTGGACGCGGGGGTTTCGGCGATTTCGGTGTCCAACCACGGTGGCAACAATCTGGACGGGACCCCTGCCTCGATTCGCGCCCTACCCGCGGTGGCCGCGGCCGTCGGCGATCAGATCGAGGTGCTCCTCGATGGTGGCGTCCGGCGCGGAAGTGACGTCGTCAAGGCCGTGGCGCTGGGAGCGCGCGCGGTCATGATCGGCCGGGCCTACCTGTGGGGGCTGGCCGCGGCCGGCCAACCGGGTGTGGAGAACGTCCTCGACATCTTGCGCGGCGGCATCGACTCGGCGCTGATGGGTCTGGGGCTCTCCTCGGTACACGACCTCGGACCGGACCACATCCTGGTGCCGCCCGGTTTCGTCCGGGCGCTGGGTGTGCCCCCGGGCGTCGCGTAGCAGCAGCCCGGTTATCCTGGGCGGCTTTATCCGGATTAAGTGACGCCCGCGCAAATCGTGATACGGGCGGGGTAACCGTGACGGACGAGTCCACAATTCGAACGCCCGGTGAACGACCCAGAAAAAAAGTTATTTTGAAGCTTCAACAATTGGTGCACGCCAGGTGAATTCGTCCTACCATCACCGAGTGCCCGTACTCGGCGAATTGGGAACGGCGACGTCGAGCCAGCTATCCAGCAAGGCGGCGTCGCTCATGGTTCCGCTGGGGTCGACCGAACAACACGGTCCGCACCTGCCGCTGGACACCGACACCCGCATCGCGACGGCGGTTGCCGGCGCCGCTCAAGCCCGTCTCAACCAGCGCCCGGGGGACGGGTGGCTGGTGGCGCCGGCCATCGCCTACGGCGCCAGCGGCGAGCACCAGAGTTTCGCCGGGACGATCTCGCTGGGCACCGAGGCGTTGACCTCGCTGCTGGTCGAGTACGGCAGGTCAGCGGCCCGCTGGGCCCCGCGCCTCGTCTTCGTCAACGGCCACGGCGGCAATGTCGCGGCGTTGGACGCCGCGGTGGCGCTGTTGCGGACCGAGGGCCGCGACGTCGGCTGGTGCCCCTGCCTGACCGCCGGCGGTGACGCCCACGCCGGCCATACCGAAACATCGGTGTTGCTACATATCTCGCCGGCCGAAGTCCGGACCGATCAGTGGGTGGCCGGCAACACCGCGCCCCTGCCCGAATTGCTCGGGTCGATGCGGCGTGGGGGAGTCGCGGCGGTCAGCCCGGTCGGCGTGCTGGGCGACCCGACCACCGCCAGCGCCGCCGAGGGCAGACGGATCTTCACCGAGATGGTGGACGGCTGTGTCCGCCGGGTCACCCGGTGGCGCCCCGGGCCCGACGGGATGCTGACATGAGCGCGCCGGCGAGGATCCACGGCGAAAGCGATGGGGAGGAGTGGCGCACATGACGGCGCCCCGGCTGCCCAACGGGTTCGCCGTTCAGGTCGATCGCCGCGTGCGGGTGCTCGGTGATGGCTCGGCGCTGCTCGGCGGGTCGCCGACCCGGCTGCTGAAGTTGGCTCCAGCCGCGCAGGACATGCTCTCGGATGGCCGGCTGAAGGTGCGCGACGACCTCAGCGCCCAACTCGCCCGCACGCTGCTGGACGCCACGGTGGCGCATCCCCGGCCCGCGGGCGGCCCGTCGCACCATGACGTGACGGTGGTAATCCCGGTGCGGGACAACCTTTCTGGCGTGCGACGCTTGGTGAGCTCGCTACGCGGCCTACGCGTCGTCGTGGTGGACGACGGCTCGTTCCCCCCGGTCGTCCGGGAGGACTTCGTCGGCGCACACTGCGACATCGAGGTGTTGCGCCACCACCGCAGCAGGGGCCCGGCTGCGGCCCGCAACAGCGGGTTGGGGGTCTGCCGGACGGACTTCGTCGCGTTCCTGGACTCCGACGTCGCGCCGCGCCGCGGCTGGCTGGAAGCCCTGCTCGGTCACTTCTGCGACCCCACGGTCGGCCTGGTCGCGCCGCGCATCGTCGGCCTGTCGCACAGCGAGAATGTGGTGGCACGCTACGAGGCGGTGCATTCCTCGCTCGACCTCGGTGAGCGCGAAGCGCCGGTGTTGCCGCACAGCACGGTGTCCTACGTGCCCAGCGCGGCGATCATCTGCCGGTGCTCGGCAATCCGGGAGGTCGGCGGGTTCGACGAGACCTTGCAGTCCGGCGAGGACGTCGACCTGTGCTGGCGGCTCATCGAGGCGGGCGCTCGGCTGCGCTACGAGCCGATCGCGCTGGTCGCCCACGACCACCGCACCGAATTGCGGGATTGGCTTGCGCGCAAAGCGTTTTACGGCGGCTCGGCTGCTCCGCTCTCGGTACGCCACCCGGACAAGACGGCGCCGGTGGTGATTTCCGGTTGGGCGCTGATGACGTGGATTCTGATGGCGTTCGGGTCCACCCTGTCGCGGCTGGTGTCCGTCGTCCTCGCGGTCCTGACCGGTCGCCGGATCGCGCGGGCGATGCGCACCGCCGAAACATCGATGACCGATGTCGCGATGATCGCGGGCCGTGGCCTGTGGTCCGCGGCGCTGCAACTGGCGTCGGCGCTGTGCCGCCACTATTGGCCGCTGGCGTTGGTGGCGGCCACCCTGTCGCGTCATTTCAGAAGGGTGGTCCTGGTCGCGGCCGTCATGGACGGGGTGGTCGACTGGCTTCGCCGCCGCGACGCCATCGGTGACGATGTCGAACCGATCGGGCTGCCGACCTACCTGTTGCTCAAGCGCGTCGACGACCTGGCGTACGGGCTCGGATTGTGGTGGGGTGTGCTGCGGGAGCGCAACGTGCGCGCCCTGAAACCCCAGATCCGGAATTAAACCACCACCTTGACCACAGCCGTCTCGCACAGCGATGTGCTGATCGTCGGCGCCGGCAGCGCAGGATCGGTTGTTGCGGAACGTCTTTCCGCCGACCCGGAGTGCACGGTGACCGTCCTCGAGGCGGGGCCGGCGCTCGACGACCCGGGACTGCTCGCCCAAACCGCCAACGGGTTGCAGTTGCCGATAGGTGTCGGCAGTCCGCTGGTCCGGCGTTATCAGACCCACCTCACCGACGAACCCCCGCGCCGGCATCCCCTCGTGCGGGGGGCGACGGTGGGCGGATCGGGCGCGATCAACGGCGGTTACTTCTGCCGCGGATTACCACGCGACTTCGATCGGATGGACATACCGGGCTGGAAATGGTCCGACGTGCTGGAGAGCTTCCGTGCCATCGAGACCGACCTGGATTTCGACGGTCCCGCCCATGGCGACAGCGGCCCCATCCAGGTGCGCCGGACGCACGAAATGACCGGGACCACCGAGCGTTTCATCGGTGCCGCGCAGCGCGCCGGATTCGGTTGGATCGCCGATCTCAATGACGCCGGATCGGAGCCGGTTTCGGGGATCGGCCCCGTCCCGCTCAACATCGTCGACGGCGTGCGGCGGGGCTCCGGCGCGGGATACTTGATCCCGGCGCTGCGCCGGCCAAACCTGAACCTGCATGCGCGGACCAGCGTGGCCCGGCTGCGTTTTGCCGGCACCGTCGCGGTGGGCGTCGACGCGATCGGTCCGCACGGTCAGGTGGCGTTTACCGCCGACCGAGTGGTGTTGTGCGCCGGCGCGATCGAATCGGCACACCTGCTCATGCTCTCGGGGATCGGGGACGAGCCCATGCTGGCCGCCGCGGGGGTGCCGGTGGTGGCGCCGCTGCCGGTGGGGGCGTTCAGCGATCATGCCGAGTGGGTGTTGCCCACCGATTGGACGGTGGCCCCCGGGCGGCCGGTCCTCGAGGTGGTGCTCAGCACCGCCGACGATCTCGAGATCAGGCCGTACACCGGTGGATTCGTGGCGATGACCGGTGACGGTACCGCCGGGCACGCCGACTGGCCACACATCGGGGTGGCGCTGATGCAACCACGCGCGCGCGGGCGCGTGTCGCTGGTCTCGGCGGATCCCGATGTGCCGCCGCGAATCGAGCACCGCTACGACAGCGAGCCCGACGATGTCGCGGCGCTGCGCCGGGGCAGCGAGCTGGCGCGCGAATTAGCCGGTGGGCCAACCGATGCCGCGGCGCCCGTCTGGTCGACCTCGCAACATCTCTGCGGCACCGCACCGATGGGTGTCGACGGCGACCCGCGGGCCGTCATCGACCCGCGGTGCCGGGTCCTTGGCATCGACAACCTGTGGGTGATCGACGGCTCGATCCTGCCGGCGATCACCAGCCGAGGCCCGCACGCGACGATCGTGATGATCGGGCACCGCGCTGCGGAGTTCGTTCAGTGACGCGACAGCATCCGCCGCACCGGGCGTAGCTGGCGGCCGTCGCGGCCCGGGGCCCATACCCCGATCGCCACGGCGGCGACGGCGACGATAGCGGCCATCGTGATGGTGGAGGCGTGCAGGGCCGCCAGGAATGCGGACTTACTGATGTCGGCCAGTTGCCGCCCCTGGGGTCCGAGCCGGCCGGCGATCTCGATCGCCTTGGCCAGCGAGTCGGTGGCCTGGTCCCGGACCGGTGCGGGAAAATTCGCCAACCTGGGCGCCAGCTCGTGCGAGTAGCGACCGGCCAGGATGGAACCGGCCACCGCGATGCCCAGCGCGCCGCCCATTTCGCGGGATGTGTCGTTCACCGCGGAGGCGACGCCCTGCTTTTCGTCGGGAACCGCACCCATGATCGCCGAAGTCGTTGGCGCCGTGCAGATTCCGATTCCTGTAGCGAGAATGAGTGTGGGCCAGGCGAATTCGAGATACGTCGAGTGCAGGCCTAACCCGTACATGCACCCGAATCCGACCGCCATCAGAAGTGTGCCGACGAACAACACCAGCCGCAGACCCAGCTTGGGCACATACCAGAACGACAGGGCGGAGAAGATGCCCAGCGGCACCATGAACGGCCCGAAAGCGGTCGCCGTCGTCAGCGCGGAGTAGCCCATGATCTGCTGCACGTATTGCATGCCGATGTAGAAGAACCCGAAGGTGGCGCCGAACAGAATGACGATCGCGGTCACCCCGGTGGCGAAATTCGGGTCGGCGAACAACCGGACATCCAGCAGTGGTTGTCGACCCCGTAAGGCCAGTCGCAGCTCGAGGGCGCCGAACGCCGCGGCGATGACCGCGCCGACGCCGAGCCCGCCCCACACCAGTGGATCGCTCCATCCGCGCCCGGGCGCTTCCAGGATGGCGGCCACGGCGACGGCGACCGCCGCGCCGATCAGGACCGCGCCCAGCGCATCGATCCGGGGAGCGCCCGCGTCGCGTGACGATGCGACGGTGCAGGCCAGCGCGAAAATCACCAGGCCGGCGATGCCCAGCGACCAGAAGATGGCGTGCCAGTCCCAAAAGCGAAGCAACAGGCCAGAACCGAGCATGCCAAGGACGCCGCCGGAACCGGCCGTCCCGGCCCAGATGCCGACGGCTTTGGTGCGGTCGTCTTTTGGATAGGCCACCGTCAGCAGCGACAGTGTGGCGGGCATGACGAACGCGGCGCCGATCCCGGCCACCGCGCGGCCCGCGATGATCTGGGACGGGTCGTGCAGCAACGCCGGTGCCATCGAGCCGATCGAGAACACCAGCAGTCCGGTCAACAGCGCTCCGCGGCGGCCGTAGCGGTCACCGATCGCGCCGGCCGGCAGCAGCAGGCATGCCAGGGCCACGGTGTAGCCGTCGACGATCCAGTTCAGCTGGGATGCGGTGGCCGAGGTGGCCACCGCCAGATCGCCGAGTGCGGTGTTCAGGGCCGTCATCGACGCCACCACCAGCGCAACACCCATGCAGGCGACGGCCAGCGTCCAGTTTCGTGCCCGGAAGCTATCGCCGATGCCGACCGCGTCAGTACGCTGGTCAGTCCGGACCAGGGTTTCGACCATGCGGTGCGCCTCCTTGGGAGCGTGCGAAGTTTCGAGACCAACAGTCTTGTAGGTAGACCAATAGTCTCGTTTTCAAACAGGAGGTGGGCGCAATTACCACCGGGACGTCCGATCCGCGCCCGGCGAGGTCGCGGGCCAGGCTGTTGGAAGCCGCCGTCACGTTGCTGCGTGCCGGGGGTCCCAGTGCGGTGACGGTCGACGCGGTCACCCGCACCGCCAACGTCGCCCGGGCAACCCTGTATCGCCACTTCCCGAGCGGAAACGATTTACTGGCAGCGGCTTTCAACAGCCTGATACCGGCGTCACCCACCCCGCCGGCCGAGGGTTCGCTGCGCGACCGTCTGGTCGCGGTGGTGCTGGCTCAGGCCGAAGCGGTGGCGCTGGCCCCGACCGTCATGACCGCCATGTCCTGGCTCGCGCTGGGTCGCGATCTGGAAGGCATGCCCGAGCCCCGGCACAGCCACAACGCCGACAGCGCGGCGATTACCACCCTGCGCGAGCGCATCGCCCAGCAGTACGCGGAGCCCTTCGACGTGATCTTCGACAGCCCGGAGGCCGCCGAGCTGGGGGAGGTGGACCGGTCGAGGGCGATCGCCCTGCTCATCGGGCCCCTGGTGCTGGGCCGCTTGTCCACCCTCCCCGATTTCGACTACCACCAATGCGCGCTGGCGGCCGTCGACGGCTTCCTACACGTACAGTGCGCCAGGGCCGGCGCACCGGATATCGAATCGGCGGGTGCCTGAGACCCCGGCGCCCGCCGAGCTCAAGGCCTCTGACCAGCGCATTTAAGCTCCGCTGCTACCGTCCCCGGGAGGGGCGCGGCGGATTCGGCCGGCGATCCGGGCCGAATTTTGTTCGGGCCACGATCTGAGGCATACTGTTCAGGTTGCCTTGAGCCGGGTTCGCGCCTGGTCGGGCATACGACCAGCGTCCACACGGGCGCGTCCGGTCCCATCCTTTGAGAGCGATGAATTTCGATCGCGGATGAGGCTGCGTGAGGGTGACACGCCCGACCGCGGGGGCCGGTGGACCACGACAGGTAAACAGCGGCGCAGTATCCGGCGCAACGCTCGATCGGCCCAGAGTTGGCCGGCCCGATCGGCGCGCCGGTGGCACTGAGGACATTGGATTATTTGAGCCCGGGTACCGGGCCTCAACAGGAGTGAGGGTAGGAGAAGCGTGGCGGGACAGAAGATCCGCATCAGGCTTAAGGCCTACGACCATGAGGCTATTGACGCGTCGGCGCGCAAGATCGTCGAGACCGTCGTCCGCACGGGTGCCAGCGTTGTAGGTCCGGTGCCGCTGCCGACTGAGAAGAACGTGTATTGCGTCATCCGCTCTCCGCACAAGTACAAGGACTCGCGGGAGCACTTCGAGATGCGCACTCACAAGCGGCTGATCGACATCCTCGACCCGACGCCGAAGACCGTCGACGCGCTGATGCGCATCGACCTTCCGGCCAGTGTCGACGTCAACATCCAGTAGGAGATCCAGACTCATGGCAAGAAAAGGCATTCTGGGTACCAAGCTGGGCATGACGCAGGTGTTCGACGAGAACAACAGGGTTGTGCCGGTGACGGTCGTCAAGGCCGGCCCGAACGTGGTGACCCGGATCCGTACCCCCGAGCGCGACGGCTACAGCGCCGTGCAGCTGGCTTACGGCGAGATCAGTCCCCGCAAAGTGAACAAGCCGGTGACCGGTCAGTACGCCGCCGCGGGCGTCAACCCGCGCCGCCACCTGGCCGAGCTGCGGCTGGAAAACCCCGAGGCGGCCGCCGAATACGAAGTCGGCCAGGAGCTGACGGCGGAGATCTTCGCCGACGGCGCGTACGTCGACGTCACGGGCACCTCCAAAGGCAAGGGCTTCGCCGGCACCATGAAGCGCCACGGTTTCAGTGGTCAGGGTGCCAGCCACGGTGCCCAGGCGGTGCACCGTCGTCCCGGTTCCATCGGTGGCTGCGCCACCCCCGCGCGCGTCTTCAAGGGCACCCGGATGGCCGGCCGGATGGGTAGTGACCGGGTGACCGTGCAGAACCTGGTGGTGCACAAGGTCGATGCCGAGAACGGCGTGCTGTTGATCAAGGGTGCGGTCCCCGGCCGCACCGGCGGACTCGTGGTGGTCCGCACGGCGATCAAACGAGGTGAGAAGTAATGGCAGCGGTAAAGATTGACGTCAAGACCCCGGACGGCAAGGTCGAGGGCTCGATCGAGTTGCCGGCCGAACTGTTCGATGCGCCGGCCAACATCGCGCTTATGCACCAGGTCGTCACCGCGCAGCGCGCGGCGGCGCGTCAGGGCACGCACTCGACGAAGACGCGTGGCGACGTCAGCGGTGGTGGCCGTAAGCCGTACCGGCAGAAGGGAACCGGCCGGGCTCGACAGGGTTCGACCCGTGCCCCGCAGTTCACCGGCGGTGGCATCGTGCATGGACCCAAGCCCCGCGACTACAGCCAGCGCACGCCCAAGAAGATGATCGCCGCGGCGTTGCGCGGCGCACTGTCCGACCGCGCGCGCAACGGCCGCATCCACGCGATCACCGAGCTGGTGTCGGGTCAGACGCCGTCCACCAAGAACGCCAGGGCGTTCCTGGGCACGCTGACCGACCGCAAGCAGGTGCTGGTCGTGATCGGCCGCAGCGACGAGGCCGGCGCCAAGAGCGTGCGCAACCTGCCCGGTGTGCACCTGCTGACTCCCGACCAGCTCAACACCTATGACGTGCTGCGCTCCGACGACGTGGTGTTCAGCGTTGAGGCGCTGGGCGCTTACATCGCCGGGGCCACCGGCGGTGCCGCCGACAAGGATGTGGAGGTTACGGCCTGATGGCTACCATCACTGACCCCCGCGACATCATTCTGGGCCCGGTCATCTCGGAGAAGTCCTATTCGCTGCTCGACGACAACGTGTACACGTTTGTGGTGCACCCCGATTCGAACAAGACGCAGATCAAGATCGCGATCGAGAAGATCTTCTCCGTCAAGGTCGCATCGGTGAACACCGCGAACCGGCAAGGTAAGCGCAAGCGCACCAGGACCGGATTCGGCAAGCGCAAGAGCACCAAGCGGGCCATCGTCACGCTGGCGCCGGGTAGCAAGCCGATCGATCTGTTCGGGGCACCGGCGTAGCCGCCGGCGAGAGGAAACCTGATTAGACATGGCAATTCGTAAGTACAAGCCGACGAGCCCCGGCCGCCGCGGCTCGAGCGTGTCCGACTTCTCCGAGGTCACTCGTTCCACCCCGGAGAAGTCGCTGGTGCGCCCGCTGCACGGTCGTGGTGGGCGAAATGCGCACGGCCGCATCACCACCCGCCACAAGGGTGGTGGCCACAAGCGCGCTTACCGGGTGATCGACTTCCGTCGCAACGACAAGGACGGGGTGAACGCCAAGGTCGCGCACATCGAGTACGACCCCAACCGGACCGCCAACATCGCGTTGCTGCACTTCCTGGACGGCGAGAAGCGCTACATCATTGCGCCGCAGGGACTCTCGCAGGGCGACGTGGTGGAGTGTGGCCCGAACGCGGACATCAAGCCGGGCAACAACCTGCCGCTGCGCAACATCCCCGCCGGTACCGTGGTCCACGCCGTGGAACTGCGGCCGGGCGGCGGCGCCAAGCTGGCGCGCTCGGCCGGGTCGAGCATCCAGCTGCTCGGTAAAGAGGGCACCTACGCGTCGCTGCGTATGCCCAGCGGCGAGATCCGCCGCGTCGACGTGCGTTGCCGCGCCACGGTCGGCGAGGTCGGCAACGCCGAACAGGCGAACATCAACTGGGGCAAGGCCGGCCGGATGCGGTGGAAGGGCAAGCGCCCTTCGGTCCGTGGTGTGGTCATGAACCCGGTGGACCACCCGCACGGTGGTGGTGAGGGTAAGACCTCCGGTGGTCGCCACCCGGTGAGCCCGTGGGGCAAGCCGGAGGGCCGCACCCGCCACCCGAACAAGGCCAGTAACAAGCTCATTGTCCGACGCCGGCGCACCGGCAAGAAGCACGGTCGCTAGGAAGTCAGGAGTAGCACATGCCACGCAGCCTGAAGAAGGGCCCGTTCGTCGATGGCCACCTTCTCAAGAAGGTGGACACGCAGAACGAGAAGAACACCAAACAGGTGATCAAGACATGGTCGCGGCGTTCGACGATCATTCCTGATTTCATCGGCCACACCTTCGCCGTCCACGACGGACGCAAGCACGTCCCGGTGTTCGTCACCGAGGCGATGGTCGGTCACAAGCTTGGTGAATTCGCGCCCACCCGCACCTTCAAGGGACACATCAAGGACGACCGGAAGGCCAAACGGCGATGACCACAACGGAATTCCCATCGGCGGTGGCCAAAGCACGATTCGTGCGGGTGTCGCCGAGAAAGGCGCGCCGGGTCATCGACCTGGTGCGCGGCCGGTCGGTGGCCGACGCGCTGGACATCTTGCGCTGGGCTCCGCAGGCCGCCAGCGAGCCGGTGGCCAAGGTGATCGCCAGTGCCGCGGCCAACGCGCAGAACAACGACGGACTGGACCCGGCGACCTTGGTGGTCGCCACCGTCTACGCCGACGAGGGCCCCACCGCCAAGCGCATTCGTCCGCGCGCCCAGGGCCGCGCGTTCCGGATCCGTAAGCGCACCAGCCACATCACGGTCGTGGTGGAAAGCCGGCCGGGCAAGGACCAGGGATCGGCGAAGTCGACCCGGGCCCGTCGTGCCGAGGCCAGCAAGGCCGCCGCGAAGGCACCCGCCAAGAAAGCGCCGGCCAACAAGGCGCCCGCCAAGAAGGCCGCCACCAAAGCGCCCGCGAAGAAGGCGGCGAAAGCCGAAGCCAAGACGTCTGAGACCTCTGACGCGAAGGGAGGCTCAGACTAGTGGGCCAGAAGATCAATCCGCACGGTTTCCGGCTGGGCATCACCACCGACTGGAAGTCCCGCTGGTACGCCGACAAGCAGTACGCGGACTACGTCAAGGAAGACGTCGCGATCCGGCGGCTGCTCTCGACCGGCCTGGAGCGGGCCGGCATCGCCGACGTGGAAATCGAGCGCACCCGCGACCGGGTCCGGGTGGACATCCACACCGCGCGTCCCGGCATCGTCATCGGCCGCCGCGGCACCGAGGCCGACCGGATCCGTGCCGACCTGGAGAAGCTGACCGGCAAGCAGGTTCAGCTCAACATCCTCGAGGTCAGAAACCCGGAGTCGCAGGCACAGTTGGTGGCCCAGGGCGTCGCCGAGCAGTTGAGCAACCGCGTGGCGTTCCGCCGCGCGATGCGTAAGGCCATCCAGTCGGCGATGCGTCAGCCCAATGTCAAAGGCATCCGGGTGCAGTGCTCCGGCCGTCTCGGTGGTGCCGAGATGAGCCGCTCGGAGTTTTACCGCGAGGGCCGGGTTCCGCTGCACACGCTGCGCGCCGACATCGACTACGGCCTGTACGAGGCCAAGACCACCTTCGGCCGGATCGGCGTGAAGGTGTGGATCTACAAGGGCGACATCGTCGGTGGGAAGCGCGAATTGGCCGCTGCGGCACCGGCGGGCGCCGAGCGTTCGCGTCGCGAGCGTCCGTCGGGCACCCGTCCGCGGCGCAGTGGCGCATCGGGCACCACGGCCACCAGCACCGAAGCCGGCCGCGCGGCCGCAAGCGCCGAAGAGGGCACTGCCGCGGCGGCCCAGTCCGCACCCGCTGCAGAACCACAAAGCACGGAGAGCTGAATCATGTTGATTCCCCGCAGGGTTAAACACCGCAAGCAGCACCACCCCCGCCAGCGCGGTATCGCCAGTGGCGGCACGGCGGTGAGCTTTGGTGACTACGGCATCCAGGCTCTGGAGCACGCCTACGTCACCAACCGGCAGATCGAGTCCGCTCGTATCGCCATCAACCGGCACATCAAGCGTGGCGGCAAGGTGTGGATCAACGTCTTCCCCGACCGTCCGCTGACCAAGAAGCCCGCCGAAACCCGCATGGGTTCGGGTAAGGGTTCGCCGGAGTGGTGGGTGGTCAACGTCAAGCCCGGCCGGGTGCTGTTCGAACTCAGCTACCCCAACGAGCAGATCGCTCGGGCGGCGCTGACCCGCGCAATCCACAAGTTGCCGATCAAGGCACGCATCGTGACTCGAGAGGATCAGTTCTGATGGCAGTGGGAATTTCGCCTGGCGAACTGCGTGAGCTCACCGAAGAGGAGCTGGCCGAGCGTTTGCGCGAATCCAAGGAAGAGCTGTTCAATCTGCGTTTCCAGATGGCGACCGGACAGCTCACCAACAACCGCCGGCTCCGCACGGTGCGTCAGGAGATCGCGCGGGTCTACACCGTGCTCCGCGAACGAGAATTGGGCCTGGCTTCCGGGCCCGACGGTAAGGAGTCGTGATGGCAGAAGCCAAGAAGGCAGCGCCGAAGAAGGCCGCCGCAACCGAGGCCGCGTCGAAGGACGGGAATCTCAAAGGCCCCAAGAACACTCCGCCCAACCCGAAGGTGCGGGGACGGCGCAAGATGCGCATCGGTTACGTGGTGAGTGACAAGATGCAGAAGACCATCGTGGTCGAGCTCGAAGACCGCGTGCGTCACCCGCTGTACGGCAAGATCATCCGGACCACCACGAAGGTCAAGGCGCACGACGAGAACAGCGCCGCAGGCATCGGTGACCGCGTCTCGCTGATGGAGACCCGCCCTACCTCGGCGACCAAGCGTTGGCGGCTCGTCGAAATTCTGGAAAAGGCTAAGTAAGCCCCCGCACGACCAACACCACAACGCCCGGCCCCGGGTGTAGTCTTCACGCACGTTCGGCGCGAGTCCGCTACGAGAGTGAGGCTGACGATGGTGGCTGGGTCGGGGCAATCCGGGGAATTCAGAGGCAAGGTCGAGCTCGACATCCGGGATTCCGAACCGGACTGGGGCCCCTACGCCGCACCGACCGCGCCTGCGAACGCACCGAACGTGCTGTACCTGGTGTGGGACGACACGGGCATCGCGACCTGGGACTGCTTCGGCGGTTTGGTGGAGATGCCCGCCATGTCGCGCATCGCCGAGCGTGGCATTCGACTCTCGCAGTTTCACACCACCGCGCTGTGCTCGCCGACCCGGGCGTCGTTGCTCACCGGGCGTAACGCCACGACCGTCGGCATGGCCACCATCGAGGAGTTCACCGAGGGCTTCCCCAACGCGAACGGCCGCATACCGTTTGAAACCGGGCTGCTCTCCGAGGCTCTCGCCGAACAGGGATACAACACCTACTGCGTGGGCAAGTGGCACCTGACCCCCCTCGAGGAATCGAACCTCGCCTCGACGAAGCGGCACTGGCCGACCTCGCGGGGCTTCGAACGGTTCTACGGATTCCTGGGTGGTGAAACCGATCAGTGGTATCCCGACCTCGTGTACGACAACCATCCGGTGACCCCGCCGGGCACCCCGGAGGACGGCTATCACCTCTCCAAGGACATCGCCGACAAGACGATCGAATTCATCCGCGACGCCAAAGTGATTGCGCCCGAGAAGCCTTGGTTCTCCTACGTGTGCCCCGGGGCAGGGCACGCACCGCATCACGTCTTCACAGAGTGGGCGGACCGATACGCCGGCCGCTTCGACATGGGTTACGAGCGCTACCGCGAGATCGTGCTGGAACGGCAGAAGTCGCTGGGGATCGTGCCGGCCGACACCGAGCTGTCGCCGGTCAATCCGTATCTCGACGTGACGGGACCGAGCGGTGAACCGTGGCCGTTGCAGGACACGGTACGGCCCTGGGATTCGCTCAACGACGAAGAGAAGAAGCTGTTTTCGCGGATGGCCGAAGTGTTCGCGGGGTTCCTGAGTTACACCGACGCCCAGATCGGTCGGATCCTGGACTATCTCGAGGAATCGGGTCAGCTGGACAACACCATCGTCGTGGTGATCTCCGACAACGGCGCCAGCGGTGAGGGCGGCCCGAACGGGTCGGTCAACGAGGGCAAGTTCTTCAACGGCTACATCGACACCGTCGAAGAGAGCATGAAGGTGTTCGAACACCTCGGCGGTCCGCAGACCTACAACCACTACCCGATCGGCTGGGCGATGGCCTTCAACACGCCCTACAAGCTGTACAAGCGATACGCCTCCCATGAGGGTGGCATCGCCGACACGGCAATCATCTCGTGGCCCAACGGCATTGGCGCACACGGGGAAGTCCGCGACAATTACGTCAACGTCTGCGACATCACCCCGACCGTCTACGACCTGCTGGGCATGACCCCTCCGGAAACCGTCAAGGGCATCACTCAGAAGCCGCTGGACGGCATGAGTTTCAAAGCGGCCCTTGCCGATCCCGCCGCGGCCACCGGAAAGAGCACCCAGTTCTACACCATGCTGGGTACCCGCGGGATCTGGCATCAGGGCTGGTTCGCCAACACCGTGCATGCGGCGACACCGGCCGGCTGGTCGCACTTCGATGCCGACCGCTGGGAACTGTTTCACATCGAGGCCGACCGCAGCCAGTGCCACGACCTGGCCTCCGAAAACCCGGACAAACTCGAAGAACTCAAGGCGCTGTGGTTCTCGGAGGCAGCCAAATACAACGGGCTGCCGTTGTCGGATTTGAACATTCTGGAGACCCTGGGGCGGTCGCGGCCGTATCTGGTCAGCGACCGGAGCAGCTACATCTATTACCCCGACTGCGCGGATGTGAGCATCGGTGCCGCCGCTGAAATCCGCGGCCGGTCGTTCTCGGTGCTCGCCGAGGTGACGATCGACACGATCGGTGCCGAGGGGGTGCTGTTCAAGCAGGGCGGCGCGCACGGCGGGCATGTGCTGTTCATCCAGGACGGCCGGCTGCACTACGTGTACAACTTCCTCGGCGAGCGTCAGCAGGAGGTCTCCTCGTCCGAGGCCGTGCCCCTGGGCAGACATCTGTTCGGCGCCAGCTATTCACGCACCGGAACGGTCGAGAACAGCCATACGCCGCTGGGCGACGTCACATTGTTCATCGACGACAAGGTCGTCGGCACGCTGACCGGGGTGGCCACCCATCCCGGCACCTTCGGGCTGGCGGGTGCCGGTATCACGGTCGGGCGCAACGGCGGATCGGGAGTGTCCAGCCGCTATAAGGCACCATTCACGTTCACCGGCGGCACCATCACCCAGGTCACCGTCGACCTGTCCGGCCGGCCCTACGTGGACGTGGAAACCGAGGTCGCGCTTGCCTTTTCGCGGGACTGATCCGTAGGTAAAAGGGAAATCGCCGATTCCGTCGTCCGCTGAGCAAACCGATGCGCGGTAAGCCGTCATCGTTATCCGCTGAAAAGTCGGGTCTGCGCTGCTAGCATCACGCTGCGTGATGCCCCAATGACTGCCGGGCCGCCGGCGCCGCCGGTACCCACCGGTGCTCGAGGACGGCAAATCGCGATCGCGTTCGGGATCGTCGCCTCCCTCATCGTCATCTACGTGCTGTCGCTGATCGCCGTGCATCTGTTGGCCAAATCGGCGCCCCCACTGCCCGCGGTGGACCTGAGCAAGGTCGAGGCCGAGGACAGCGTCGTGCAGGTGCGGCTGGAGAAACTGGACACCGTCGCGAACCGGTTGACGGTCAATGTGCTGGTCTACCCCAAAGACACGTTGTACGACAAGAACTTCGGCGTGCTGACCACCGACGCGGCGGTCCGGTTGTATCCCGATAACGACCTGGGTGACCTGCAGTACCCCGTCGGCAAGGCGCCCGCGCAGGTGACCACCACCATCGAGGCGCACGGCGATCCCGCGAACTGGCCGTTCGATTCCTACCGAACCGGAGTCATCTCGGCCGATGTGTTCACCGGGTCCGGCTCCAGCAAGGAGAAGACGGCCGCCCGCGTCGAAGCCACCGGAGGACTGGACGGGTGGGATGCCACCGTCACCCGCGTCCACGACGCCGAAGACAGCAACCCAGATCTCAAGGACGACTTGGTCATCACGCTGCAGCGGGCCAAGGGGCAGCTCATCTTCGACGTCGGCATCTGCCTGGTCTTGATCTCGCTGCCCGTCTTGGCCCTATGGGTCGCCATTCCGGTGGCGCTGGGCAGGACGTCGTTCCTGCCGCCTCTCACCACGTGGTACGGCGCAATGCTTTTCGCCATTGTCCCGCTGCGTAACATCCTGCCGGGCAGCCCACCCTACGGCTCGTGGGTGGATCAGGCCATCGTGCTGTGGGTGTTGATCGGACTGGTCGCCGCGCTGACGCTGTTCCTGGTCGGCTGGTGGCGACAACGCGATCGAAAAACGCCCACTAAGACCTGAACTCGGTCATTCTGCTTTCGGTGCGTTCGCGGAACTGATCGCGTCGACCGCGCTGGACACCCGCGCCTGGAAGGCGGGCGACAACGGGATGTAGCCGTTCCTGGCCAGTTCGATCTGGCCGGGACCGATGGCCGCCTGCAGAAAAGCCTTGACCGCCTTGGCCACATCGTCGGTGGGGTACTTGGCGCAGACGATTTCGTAGGTGGCCAACACGATCGGGTAGACGTCGGGCTGGGCGGGGTTGTAGAACGACGACAGGTCGAGCACCAGGTCGTTGCCGGCGCCGGTGATCATGGCGCCCTTGATGGTTTTGCCGACCGTGTCGGTGCCGATCCGCACCGGACGCAACGACCTACGGCTCGCCGGCGTCTTGATGTCGGCGGCGAACAGGCCTTGCGCAAGAGCGAACGACAGTTCGTTGTAACCGATGGCGCCCTCGGTGCTCTTCACGGCGGCCGCGGTGCCGGTGTTGCCGACGGCGCCGGCACCGACGCCGCCGTTGAAGGTCTTGCCCGCACCCTTGCCCCACGCCCCGCCGGACGCGGACTGCAGGTAGGCCTGAAAGTTGTCGGTGGTGCCCGACCCGTCGCTGCGGTAGATGACGTGAATGTCCTCGGCCGGCATGGAGGCGTTGAGCGAGGTCAGGGCCGGGTGGTCCCAGCGCGTGACGGTGCCGTTGAAGATCTTGGCCAGTGTGGGCGCGTCGAGCACCAGGGAGTCGACGGTGGCGAGGTTGTAGGTGATGGCTAGCGGGCCGAACACCACCGGCAGGTTCCAGGCGTCGGCACCGCCGCAGCGCCGCTTGGCGGTGGCGTATTGGTCGCCCGACAGCGGTGTGTCCGATCCTGCGAAATCCGTTCTGCCGGCCAGGAAGTCGGCGATGCCGTTGCCCGACCCGTTGGCGGTGTAGTTCAGGGTCTGCCCGGCGCAGGCATGGCGATAGGCGTCGATGAACCGGGTCATCGCGTTGGCCTGCGCGGTCGAGCCGCTGGCGGCCAGGGCCTGGGTGCCGCCACAGTCGACCTTGGCCCCGGCGGTGTACGGCAGGCTCGCGGATGAGTCGCTGCATGCCGAGACCAGCATGGCGGCGGCCGCCAGAACGCCGGTGGCCAGTGCCGGACGATTGCGCTTCACACCCGACATTTACCGCCACCGCATTAACAGGCAAACAAACGCCGGATGAACTGGTGCGCCCGGCGGCACGCCGCACCAGGTTTGCGCGCGCGGCTTGGCCGCTGTCGCCGGGGCGCCGAGCGGGTTTCGCTGGCGCGGTGAGCGGCTCTCGACAAAGCGGCGAAAATTACCTAGACATGACGAAATCCCAAAGTCACCCCGCCTCGTTCGGGAGTTCGCTAGCATCCGTCCTCGAGTGCTCGAATTCCCCACCGGAGGTATTGACCGATGACCCACCAAGCGCCACCCTCGCCACCGCATCCGGCGCCGTCGGAGCAATCACTCCCAACACCTCCGCCCGCGGCCGTGCCCGACCGGCACAAGCGGCGCAGGGGCATTGTTCTGGCCGCCGTCGCGGGTTTCGTCGCCGTGTACGCCCTGTCGCTGTTCGGCGTGCATCTGCTGGCGAAATCGGGCGGGCCGCTCAAACCACCGGACCTCAATGCCACCAATGACACGGTCGTGCTGGTGCGTCTGGAAAAGCTGGACACCACCGCGAACCGATTGACGGTGAAGGTGTTGGTGATCCCCGAGGAGTCGATGTTCGACAAACGCCTCGAGGTGCTCAAGACCGACACCGCGGTGCGGATGGATCCGCCGAACGACCTCGGCGACCTGCAGTACCCCGCCGGCAAGTCGCCTGCGCAGGTCGCGACCACCGTCGAGGCACACGGCGACCCCAACAACTGGCCGTTCGATTCCTACCGCACCGATGCCCTGTCCGCCGATGTGCTTGTCGGCCAGGGTGATGCGCGCCGCTACATACCCGCGCGGGTGGAGGTCACCGGCGGCTTGGACGGCTGGGACGTCAGCGTTCAGCGCGTCGGCGAAGCCAGTCAGGATTCGGATCGCGCCGACAACGTCATCATCACCTTGCACCGGGCCAAGGGGCCGTTGATCTTCGACCTGGGAATTTGTTTGGTCCTTTTCGCGCTGCCCGCGTTGGCTTTTGCCGTGGTCATCCAAATCGCCTTGGGAAGAAGGAAATTCGTGCCGCCGTTCGTGACGTGGTTTGCCGCCATGTTGTTCGCCGTCATCCCCATTCGCAACTTCTTGCCAGGGGCGCCCCCACCGGGCGCATGGATCGACCAAGTCCTGGTGATCTGGGTGTTGATCGCGCTGGTCGCGGCGATGGCCCTGTACATGCTGACCTGGTATCGGCAATCCGAGTAGGCGCTCGATGGGCCGCCCAAGTCCTGCTGCGCGCCGTCGGGCCCCGCCGATCCGTCCGTCAACCAGAGGCTGAAGGGGAGCTGCCACCGGTGCGTGCCGGAGTACTGCCACCGCTACCTTCCGGCGGCCCGATCACCGCAATCGCGGGCTCAGCGACGACCCACATCGGGTTTCGCTGCGTGGCGGACTCGTCATCTAGCTAGCAAATCCCTAGCGCCCGTGTCGGCCCGTTGCGCGCGGGCGTTGCCGGCCGGTGACGTGAACGGCGGATGGCCGGGAGGTGACAAACGCCTCTTGCGTTTCCAGCCAGGGGATTTCGTCGCGCGCACGGCCCCGTGATTCGCTAGCATCTGACGACGTGTCGCTCCGTTTCGGCCGGATTTCGCCAGGGCTGCCGGTCCGGTGCCAGCAAGCCGCACGACGCCCCCGGTGCGCTGTTGCTCGCGGCGGCGTCCGGTGACCACCGAGGCCCCGAGCCCGGTTGCGCCGGCGGAGCAGCCGGCTCCGGTGCCCCCCACCAAGAAGCAGCGCGAGGCGCCGCGGATCGCGATCGGCGTGTGCATTCTCGCGGCGGTCATCGTCGTCTATGTCCTGTCACTTTTCGGCGTGCATTTTCTGCAGCGGTCGGAGGGCCCGCTGCCACCACTGGACCTGAGCCAGGGCGGCGGCGACGCCACGATCGTGCAGTTGCGCCTCGAAGAGTTGAAGCCGGTCGCAAACCGGCTCTCCGTCGAGGTGCTCGCCTATCCAGGAGTTGCTCAGTACGACAACCGTTTTGACGTGCTGGCCAATGACGTCGCGGTGCGCCTGTATCCCACAAGCGATCTGGGCGATCTGCAATATCCCAAGGGCAAGGCGCCGGCCCAACTCAGCACCACCATCGAAGCCCACGGCGACCCCGGTAACTGGCCGTTCGACTCCTACCAGACCGAGCCGATCGCGGCCGACGCCTTCGTCGGGACCGGCGACAACCGCAAGAAGGTGCCCGCCCGCGTCGAAGTGACCGGCGCGCTGGACGGCTGGCAGGTCAGCGTCAACCGGGTGCACGACCCGAGCGCGCTGCCCACCTCCCGCGCGACCGACAACGGCAACGTGGTGATCACGCTGAAGCGGGCCAAGGGTCCGCTGATCTTCGACCTCGGGATATGCCTGGTGTTGATCAGCCTGCCCACGTTGGCCCTGCTGGTCGCCATTCCGATGGCGATGGGCCGAAGGAAGTTCCTGCCGCCGTTCGCCACCTGGTACGCCGCGAACCTGTTCGCGATCGTCCCGCTGCGCAACATCCTCCCCGGGGCGCCCCCGCCGGGGTCGTGGATCGACCAGGCGATCGTGCAGTGGGTGCTCATCGCGCTGGTCACTGCGATGACCCTGTACATCATCGCGTGGATGCGGCAGGGCGACTGAATGTCGGAGCCCCGTGGCATGATCGAACCTATGTTCGAATGCAGCTCGGGGACGGGATCGCCGCCGGAGGTGATCGCCCGGTTTGACGAACTCGTCGAGCGGCACTACCCGTCGACCACGCCGGAGTCCCAGGCGCTCATCGAGGCGATCTGTGCGTCGGCGCGGGAGGAGAACCGGGCCGCGGCCGCCCAGCTGGTCGCCATCGGAAAGCTGTTCGCGTACCGGTTGTCGCGGTGCTCGGAGACCGAGGACTGGGCGGTCGACACGCAGGAGGCGGTAGCCGCCGAGGTGGCTGCGGCGTTGCGGATCGGGCAGGGGCTGGCCGGAAGCCGGTTGCGGTATGCCCGGGCGATGCGCGAACGGCTGCCGAAGGTGGGCGCGGTCTTCACAGCCGGGGATATCGGCTACCTCATGTTTCAAACGATCGTGTTCCGCACCGATTTGATCGCGGACCCCGAGGTGGTCGCCGCGGTGGACGCCGAGCTGGCCGTCAACGTGGCGCGCTGGCCGTCGATGACCCGGGGACGGCTCTGCGCGCAGGTAGACAAGATCGTGGCCAAGGCCGACGCGGATGCGGTGCGGCGACGCAAGAAGTTCGTGGCCGACCGCCAGGTGTGGATCGCGGAAGGGGTCGGGGGTATCGCCGAGATCCACGGCGGCCTGCTCACCCCGGATGCGCATGCGCTGGACAAACGGCTCGATGCGTTGGCGGGCACGGTATGTGAGCACGATCCACGCAGCCGTGAGCAGCGCCGGGCCGATGCACTGGGGACCCTGGCGGCCGGGGCGGACCGGCTGGGCTGCCGCTGCGGGCGCCCCGACTGCGCGGCCGGGAAGCGGCCCGCGCCCGGCGCGGTGGTGATTCACGTCATTGCCGAGCGGCCAACGCTTGACCAGCCTGGTGCCGCGCCCGCCTCCGAGCTGGGCGCCGACGGACTCATCGCCCCCGAACTCGTTGCCGAATTGGCCGCTTCGGCCAAGCTGGTGCCGCTGGTGCACCCCGGTGACGCCGCCCCTGAGCCCGGTTACGTGCCCTCGAAGGCGCTGGCCGATTTCGTGCGCTGCCGGGATCTGACGTGTCGCTGGCCCGGCTGCGACCGCCCGGCCACCGAATGCGACATCGACCACACGATCCCGTACGCCGCGGGCGGGCCAACGCATGCCTCGAACCTGAAGTGCTATTGCCGCAGTCATCACCTGGTCAAGACGTTCTGGGGCTGGCGGGATCAGCAACTGCCCGACGCGACGCTGATCCTGACCTCGCCGGCCGGGCACACCTACGTCACGACCCCGGGCAGCGCGCTGCTGTTTCCGAGCCTGTGCTCGAGCACCGGCGCGATACCGGCCGCCGAAGCCGATCCGCCCCCGGATTACTGCGGTCAGCGCACCGCGATGATGCCCAAACGCCGCAGCACCCGTGCTCAAAACCGCACCGCGCGCATCGCCACCGAACGCCGCCGCAACCGCGACGCACGGATGGCCCGGGCCGCCCCGGCCGTGAGCTACGCCTGGCCCGCCAGCTGCGGGCCCGACGAGGATCCGCCACCGTTTTAGGTGCGTGATTTCCCCATCTCGATCGCCTTCGCACAGAATTTGGCTCTGAGCTGGTCGTCCCCTAGACTCTAGGGGTTGCCTTGGGCAGACCTCGGCCGGTGCGAATCGGCCCCGCGTGCCTTTCGGTGACAAAGACCGCGCACGTCAGGTTTTTTGGTGGGTCATGCCCGCCGAATGCTCACTCAGGTGGGTTCTCCTGCCGTGCACACGCAACCAGGTCAGGAGATCGAGTGATTCAGCAGGAATCGCGACTGAAGGTCGCCGACAACACCGGCGCCAAGGAGATCTTGTGCATCCGTGTGCTCGGCGGTTCGTCGCGACGCTACGCCGGCATCGGTGATGTCATCGTCGCCACCGTCAAGGACGCCATTCCGGGCGGCAACGTCAAGCGTGGGGATGTCGTCAAAGCCGTCGTGGTGCGCACGGTCAAGGAGCGTCGGCGTCCCGACGGCAGCTACATCAAGTTCGACGAGAACGCCGCGGTGATCATCAAGCCCGACAACGACCCGCGCGGGACGCGCATCTTCGGGCCGGTGGGCCGCGAACTGCGCGAGAAGCGGTTCATGAAGATCATCTCGCTTGCCCCGGAGGTTTTGTAAATGAAGGTCCGCAAAGGCGACACCGTCCTGGTCATCGCCGGCAAGGACAAGGGTGCCAAAGGCAAGGTGCTGCAGGCTTACCCGGAACGCGACCGAGTGCTCGTCGAGGGCGTCAACCGGATCAAGAAGCACACCGCGATTTCGACCAACCAGCGCGGAGCGCAGTCGGGTGGGATCGTCACCCAGGAAGCCCCCATCCACGTCTCCAACGTGATGGTCGTCGACTCGGACGGTAAGCCCGCCCGCGTCGGTTACCGGCTTGACGAGGAGACCGGCAAGCGGGTTCGTATCTCCAAGCGCAACGGCAAGGACATCTGATGAGTACTGCAGAAAAAGTTCAGCCGCGTCTGAAAGAGCGCTACCGCAGCGAGATTCGTGATTCGTTGCAGCAGCAGTTCGGCTACGCCAACGTCATGCAGATCCCGACGGTGACCAAGGTCGTCGTCAACATGGGTGTCGGCGATGCGGCGCGGGACGCGAAGTTGATCAACGGCGCGGTCAACGACCTGGGTCTGATCACCGGCCAGCGCCCCGAAATCCGTCGCGCACGCAAATCCATCGCGCAGTTCAAACTGCGTGAGGGCATGCCGATCGGCGCGCGGGTCACCCTGCGGGGCGACCGGATGTGGGAGTTCCTGGACCGCCTCACCTCGATTGCGCTGCCCCGTATCCGCGACTTCCGGGGGCTTTCGCCCAAGCAGTTCGACGGTGTCGGCAATTACACCTTCGGACTGGCCGAGCAGTCGGTGTTCCACGAGATCGACGTGGACAAGATCGACCGGGTCCGCGGCATGGACATCAACGTCGTCACCTCGGCGACTACTGACGACGAAGGACGAGCGCTGTTGCGGGCCCTCGGCTTTCCCTTCAAGGACGAACCTCAAAGAGGAGCTTGAGCGATGGCAAAGAAGGCGCTGGTCAACAAGGCCGCACGCAAGCCGAAGTTCGCGGTGCGCGGCTACACGCGGTGCAATAGGTGCGGCCGCCCGCGCGCGGTCTTCCGCAAATTCGGCCTGTGCCGGATCTGCTTGCGCGAGATGGCGCACGCGGGCGAACTGCCCGGCGTGCAGAAGAGCAGCTGGTAACAGCCCAACCCCTAAGACCAACCCACAAAAGGTGCGCGACAGGCCCGGACCGGGAACCATCGCGAGGAAGGTACCAACGCTGTCATGACGATGACGGACCCGATCGCAGACTTCTTGACACGTCTGCGCAACGCCAATTCGGCGTACCACGACGAGGTGACATTGCCGCACTCGAAGCTGAAGGCAAACATCGCCCAGATCCTCAAAAGCGAGGGCTACATCACCGATTACCGGACCGAGGATGCTCGTGTCGGCAAGTCGCTGATCGTCCAGCTCAAGTACGGGCCGAGCCGCGAGCGCAGCATCGCCGGCCTGCGCCGCGTGTCCAAGCCCGGTTTGCGGGTGTATGCGAAATCCACCAATCTGCCGCGCGTGCTCGGTGGCCTGGGTGTGGCGATCATCTCCACCTCCTCGGGCCTGCTGACCGATCGCCAGGCGGCCCGACAGGGCGTGGGCGGCGAAGTCCTCGCGTACGTCTGGTAAGGGCGGGGAGGTAACGAAAGACTATGTCTCGCATTGGTAAGCAGCCGGTTCCGGTCCCGACCGGGGTCGACGTAACGATCGATGGTCAGAAGGTTTCGGTGAAGGGGCCCAAGGGCGTCCTGGACCTGACCGTGGCCGAGCCGATCACCGTGTCGCGCAACGACGACGGCGCCATCGTGGTCGCCCGTCCCAACGACGAGCGGCGCAACCGCTCGCTGCACGGACTGTCGCGCACCCTGGTGTCCAACCTGGTCACCGGCGTGACGCAGGGATACACCACCAAGATGGAGATCTTCGGCGTCGGTTACCGGGTGCAGCTCAAGGGCTCCAACCTCGAGTTCGCGCTGGGGTACAGCCACCCCGTGGTGATCGAGGCCCCGGACGGCATCACGTTCGCCGTCCAGTCGCCGACGAAATTCACCATCACCGGGATCGACAAGCAGAAGGTCGGCCAGATCTCGGCGAACATCCGCCGTCTGCGCCGCCCCGACCCGTACAAGGGCAAGGGCGTGCGCTACGAGGGTGAGCAGATCCGCCGCAAGGTCGGAAAGACAGGTAAGTAATCATGGCGCAAACACAAGCTGGCACTGCCGCGCGAAAGCCGGCGGGGCAGAGCGTATCCGCGACTCGTCGCGTCTCTCGGCTGCGTAGGCACGCACGACTGCGCAAGAAGATCGCCGGTACCCCGCAGCGTCCGCGGCTGGTGATCAACCGGTCCGCGCGACACATTCACGTGCAACTGGTCAACGACGAGAACGGGACCACGGTGGCCGCCGCGTCGTCGATCGAGGAGGACGTGCGCGGCCTGCAGGGAGACAAGAAAGCCCGCAGCGTGCGGGTGGGCCAGCTGATCGCCGAGCGCGCCAAGGCCGCGGGCATCGACAGCGTGGTCTTCGACCGTGGCGGATACACCTACGGCGGGCGGATCGCGGCGCTGGCCGATGCCGCACGCGAGAACGGATTGCAATTCTGATGAACAACATCAGCGTGATGACCGAGAGCCTGAACACGACTGGAAGGACCGCATAATGGCGGAGCAGCCAGCCGGCGGACAAGGCGCCGGCGACAGCCGCGATTCGCGCGGAGACCGCGACAACCGCGGTCGGCGCGGCGACGGCGGTCGTGGCGGCCGCGACCGCGACGGCGACAAGAGCAACTACCTGGAGCGGGTTGTCGCGATCAACCGCGTCTCCAAGGTGGTCAAGGGTGGTCGGCGATTCAGCTTCACCGCGTTGGTGATCGTCGGCGACGGAAACGGCATGGTCGGTGTCGGCTACGGCAAGGCCAAGGAAGTTCCCGCGGCCATCGCCAAAGGCGTCGAAGAGGCCCGCAAGGGCTTCTTCCGGGTGCCGCTGATCCGCGGGACCATCACCCACCCGGTGCAGGGTGAGGCGGCCGCCGGCGTGGTGCTGCTGCGCCCGGCCAGCCCGGGTACCGGTGTGATCGCCGGTGGCGCCGTCCGTGCGGTGCTGGAATGCGCTGGCGTGCACGACATTCTGGCAAAGTCGCTGGGTAGCGACAACGCGATCAACGTGGTGCACGCGACGGTCACCGCGCTCAAGCTGCTGCAGCGCCCCGAGGAGGTGGCCGCTCGCCGCGGCCTGCCCATCGAGGACGTTGCGCCGGCCGGAATGCTCAAGGCGCGCCGGGAAAGTGACGCGATGGCCAGTGCGGCGGCACGAGAGGCCCAGACGCCGGGGGCGCAACCATGAGTAGTCAACTGAAGATCACCCAGGTGCGCAGCACCATCGGCGCCCGCTGGAAGCAGCGGGAGTCCCTGCGCACCCTGGGTCTGCGGCGGATTCGCCACTCGGTGATCCGCGAGGACAACGCGCAGACCCGCGGACTGATCGCGGTGGTCAGCCACCTCGTCGAGGTGGAGCCCGCCGAGGCGAGGACCGCGGGTACCGGAGGTAGCAAGAAATGACGATCAAGCTGCACGATCTCAAGCCGGCGCGCGGATCGAAGACCGCGCGCACCCGGGTCGGTCGCGGTGAGGGTTCCAAGGGCAAGACCGCCGGTCGCGGTACCAAGGGCACCAAGGCACGCAAGAACGTGCCGGCGACCTTCGAGGGTGGCCAGATGCCGATCCACATGCGGCTGCCCAAGCTCAAGGGATTCAAGAACCGGTTCCGCACCGAGTACGAGATCGTCAACGTCGGCGACCTCAATCGGCTTTTCCCGCAGGGTGGTTCGATCGGCGTGGACGAGCTGGTGGCCAAGGGCGCCGTTCGCCGCAACTCGTTGGTCAAGGTCCTCGGCGACGGCAAGCTGACGGTCAAGGTCGAGGTGTCCGCGCACAAGTTCAGCGGCAGCGCCCGCGAGAAGATCACCGCCGCAGGCGGTTCGGCCACCGAGCTGTCCAAAGCTAGCTCAGCTGCGGAATAACCTCCGCGGCAAGGCGTTCCATCTGCTCGCGGTTCTCGTTGGCGTCGACGCCGACGGGATTCAGTAGCACCATCTGCGCCCCGGCGTCGATGACCTCACGCAACCCGCGTACCACGCCGTCGGGTGTGCCGGAGACCGGCACATCCTGCACGCCGGGCATCGGCCCGTAAATGCGGTCCAGCCCGTCGAGCACACGCTCCCGGGCCTTGCCCGCGTCGTCGTCGACCATCAGGTAGACCCGTTTGCCGATGGTGAAGTTCGCGGGGTCCTTGTGTTGCTCGTCGAGTTCGCGGCGCACGACGGTCACGGCGCCGGCGAACGCTTCGGTGGTAGACGAGCCGGCGCCCAGGAATGAGTCGCCGTGCCGCACCGCGCGGGCCAGGGCCTTGGGCGCGAGGCCGCCGAACCAGATCGGCGGGTGCGGCCGCTGCACCGGCTTGGGTTGGATGGGCAGGTCGTCGACGTCGCGGAACCGACCGTGAAACGTCACCCTCGGTTCGTCGGACCAGGCCGCCTTCATCAGCTCCAGGCCCTCGGTGAAATACGAGATGAAGGTGCTCTTGTCCACGCCGAAGGCGGCGAACTGCCGCCTCCCGCCACCGGGAGCGACACCAATGTCGAGGCGGCCGTGGCTGAGTCGGTCGACGGCGGTGGCGGCGGAGGCCAACTGCAGCGGGTCGTGCAGCGACGTCACCAGGACGGCGACGCCCAGGCGCAGCCGCTCGGTGCAGGCGGCGCAATACGCCAGCAGCTCCAGCGGTGCCAGCAGCGGTGCGGGCCCGATGATCTGTTCGAGGAGCCAGCCGCCCTCGAAACCGAGCTCTTCGGCGCGCGCGAGGAAAGCGCGCAGCCCCGCGCCGTCGAAGCTGCCGTAGTCGAACTGCGGGATCGCGATGGAGAACCTCACCCGACCACCGTACGGCCGTGCATCGGTAGTCTGCAGACATGTTCGCTTTCCTGCCTTCGATCCCCGGAGTCGACGAGGTTCGGGCCTTGGCCGGCCGGGTCGATACCGTCCGCCATCACGGCGTGCCCAACGGCTGTGTGCTCGAATTGGACCTGCGCTCGATGCCGCCGGAGATATCAGGCTTTGACCCGCTGGCCATCATCAGCGGGGGAAACCGGCCGGCAGTGCTGCGCGACACGGTGGCCGCCATCTACCGCGCCGCCGAGGACCCGCGGGTCGCCGGATTGATCGCGCGGGTGCAACTCACGGCGTCGCCGGCGGCCGCGGTGCAGGAGTTGCGCGAGGCCATCGTCGCTTTCACCGCCGCCAAGCCCTCACTGGCCTGGGCCGAGACCTACCCGGGCACGTTGTCGTACTACCTGGCTTCGGCGTTCGGTGAGGTCTGGATGCAGCCCGCGGGAAGCGTCGGGCTGATCGGCTTCGCCAGCAATGCGACCTTCCTGCGCGACGCGTTCGACAAGGCCGGCATCGAGGCGCAATTCGTCGCACGCGGCGAATACAAGTCGGCGGCAAACCGTTTCACCGAGCACGGCTTCACCGAGGCCCACCGCGAGGCCGTCACCCGGATGCTTGCAAGCCTGCAAGAGCAGGTGTGGGAAGCGGTGGCGCACTCACGCAAGCTGGATGCCGGTGCCCTCGACGCGCTTGCCGATCGCGCCCCGCTGTTGCGCGAGGAGGCTGTGGCCTCGGGCCTGGTCGACCGGATCGGCTTCCGGGACGAAGCCTATGACCGCATGGCGGAACTGGTTGGTGTGGAAGATGTTTCCGAGGAGAACACACCACCCCGGCTGTACCTGTCGCGCTACGCCGGCGCGGCCCGGTCCCGGCTGACCCCGCCGGTACCCTCGGTTCCCGGACGCCGCGCCAAGCCGACCGTGGCCGTCATCAACATCGACGGCACGATCGTCGACGGGCGAGGGGGACCGCAGTTCCTGCCGTTCGGCGCCTCCACTGTCGGCAGCGACACCATCGCCCCCGCGCTACGGGAAGCCGCCGCCGACGATTCGGTGTCCGCGATCGTGCTGCGGGTGAACAGTCCCGGCGGCTCGGTCACCGCATCGGAAACCCTTTGGCGCGAAGTGAAAAGGGCTCGTAAACGCGGCAAGCCGGTGGTGGCGTCGATGGGTGCGGTCGCCGCGTCCGGCGGCTATTACATCGCGGTGGCCGCCGACGCGATCGTCGCCAGTCCCGCCACCATCACCGGTTCGATCGGCGTGATCACCGGCAAGCTGGTGATTCGCGATCTGCTGGAGCGGATGGGCGTCGGGTTAGATGCCGTGCGCACCAACGCCAATGCCGATGCCTGGTCGATCGAGACGCCGTTCACCCCCGAGCAGCGCGCTCACCGCGAGGCCGAGGCCGACCTGGTGTACAGCGATTTCCTGGAGCGAGTCGCCGACGGCCGCAATCTGACGACCGAGGCCGTCGATCGGGTCGCCCGGGGCCGGGTGTGGACCGGCGCCGATGCGCGCGAGGGGGGATTGGTCGACGAACTGGGCGGCTTTCGAACGGCGCTGCGCCGGGCGAAAATCCTTGCCGGACTGGACGAAGACACCGACGTGCGCATCGTCACCTACCCGGGCGGATCGCTGCTGGACATGCTGCGGCCACGGGCCTCCTCGCAGCCGGCCGCCGCGTCGCTGCCCGACGCACTGGGCGCGCTGCTGGGCCGCACCATCGGCGGCATCCTGGACAACGCCGAACGGTCCTGCAACGGTGCCAGCGCGCTGTGGCTGGGGCCCTGGCGGCTCTAGCTAGCCGGTGAGCCTGGCGCTGATGAAGACGATCTCGCCGAGCGGGTCGTCGTTCTCCGGGGCGGGCGCCTCGATGCCGTTGCGCTCGAAGAGTTCCGTTCGGGTCACGCCCTGGGCCTGCCACCCGATGCTGGACAGATAGTCGACGACGTGGTTGCGTTCGCCGGTGTAGACCAACGACGCCATGTCGATGTCGACGCCGTGCTCCCGGAATGCACCGGACATCTCGCGCACCTTTTCCGCGTCGAAATCCACGATGCCGGGCACGAATTCGGTGGCGATGGTGCTGCCGGGTGCACTGAGCGCGGTGATGTTGTCGAACAGCCGGTCCTGGGCTTCGGGCGGCAGGTAGATCAGCAGACCCTCGGCCAGCCATGCCGTCGGCGCCGTCGTATCGAATCCCGCCGCCTTCAGGGCGGCGGGCCAGTCCGCGCGCAGATCGATGGGAATGGTGCGCCGCGACGCGGTCGGCCCGGCGCCGACATCGGCCAGGGTGCTGCTCTTGAACTCGATCACCCGCGGCTGGTCGATCTCGTAGACGACCGTTCCGGCCGGCCAGGGCAACCGGTAGGCACGCGAGTCCAGCCCGGAGGCCAGGATCACCACCTGGCGCACCCCGCCGCCGGTGGCGTCGACGAAGTAGTCGTCAAAGTATTTGGTGCGCACCGCCATTCCATCGACCATCGACTGGATACGCACCGGCGTGGCATTCTCGATGGCATCCAGGTCGAGATCGCCGTCCATCATCTTGGTGAAGAAGTCCACCCCGACCGCGCGCACCAGCGGCTCGGCGAACGGATCGTTGATCAAACCGCGGGGATCCTTGGTCGCCATGGCACGTCCGGCCGCGACCATGGTCGCCGTCGCGCCGACGCTGGACGCCAGATCCCACTCATCGTCGTGAGTGCGTGACATACCCCGAACCCTAACCCGAGCGTTACTTGAGGGTCGCGGCGACGTAGCTCATGTCACCGAAGGTCGCCGTCATCTCGTCCTCGGGGAATTGGAACCCGTTGCGGGCGTACAACTCCCGGGCGGTAGACGGCGTAACCTGCCAACCCTTGCGGGTCAGGTAGTCGACGACGACGTTGCGCTGGCCCCGGTAGAACAGGTCGGCCGCGTTGAGGTTGAAACCGAAGCGCTGCCAGCGCTCGGAGATGCGCGCCAAGCGCTCGTCGGAGAACGCGTCGGGGTCGGGTATGTGTTCGGTCGCCAGCCGGCTGCCCGGCGCGCTGAGCGCGGTGATGTTGTCGAACAGCCGGTCCTGGGCTTCGGGCGGCAGGTAGGGGAGCAGCCCTTCGGCGCTCCACGCCGTCGGTTGGGTGACGTCGAATCCGCCGTCGCGCAAGGCCGCAGGCCAGTCGTCGCGCAGGTCGATGCTGATGGCGCGGCGCTCGGCGGTGGGGTCGGCGCCGAGGCCGGCCAGCGTGTCGGTCTTGAAGGCGATGACCTCCGGTTGGTCGATCTCGTAGACGACGGTGCCGGCCGGCCACCGCAGGCGGTAGGCCCTGGTGTCCAGGCCGGACGCCAGGATCACCGCCTGGAGCACACCGTCTTCGGTGGCACCGGTGAAGAACTCGTCGAAAAACCTGGTGCGCACCGTGATCTGCTCGGCGCGCGCCTTGCGGTTGAACAGCGGGTCGTCCTCGAAGTCGATCTCGCCGTCGATGATGCGGATGAACGGGTCTAGCCCCACGGCACGCACCAGCGGGTCGGCCAGCGGATCGTCAAGCAGGGCATCGGGTCCCTTGGACGCTACGGCGCGGGACGCGGCGACCATGGTGGCCGTCGCTCCCACGCTGTGTGCCGGACCCCAGGTGTCGCCGTCGGTGCGTCCCGCGTCGATGGTCATGCCTCTTGTCTCCTATTTCTCGCCGAGTGTGCCGCTGGTGTAGAGCATCTCACCCATGCGCATGTCGTCGTCGGTGAGCGGGTCAAGTCCGTTGGCCGCGAACAGTTCTCCGATGCTGGCGCTCTTCAGCCGCCAGCCACGGTCGGACAGGTAGGGCGCCGCTTCGTTGCGATCGCCGAAGTAGACCAGCCCCGCCATGTCCAGCTCGAAACCGTGCGCACGCCAACGCTCGGAGATCGTCTGCATGCGCTCCTTCATCTTCTCCTCGTCGCCGGGCTCGCGGTTGGGCGCGCTCTCGGTGGCGAGCCGGCTGCCCGGCGCGCTGAGCTCGGTGATGGTGTCCAGCAGGCGATCCTGCGCGTCGGGCGGCAGGTAGCCGAGCAGGCCCTCGGCGCTCCACGCGGTCGGCCGGGCCGGGTCGAATCCAGCGTTGCGCAATGCGGTGGGCCAGTCGTCGCGCAGATCGACGGCCACCACCCGCCGCTCGGCGGTCGGAGCGGCACCCAGATCGGCCAGCGCTCGCGTTTTGAATTCGATGACCTGCGGCTGGTCCACCTCGTAGACCACTGTCCCGGCCGGCCACGCCAACCGGTACGGGCGGGCGTCCAGCCCGGATGCCAGGATCACCGCCTGCTTGATGCCGGCGTTCGTCGCGTCCAGGAAGAACTCGTCGAAGAACTTGGTTCGGACCGCCATGTTGTCGGCCATGCGTGACATCGCCCCGGCGGACCCGGCGGCGCCGTCGTGCACGTCGTTCAACTCGGCGGGATCCAGCTCGCCGCCGGCCAGCCGGGAGAGCAGGTCCACGCCGACCAGCTTGACCAGCGGCTCGGCGAACGGGTCGTTGATCAGTGGTTTGTCGGCGCGGGTGGCCATGGCGCGGGCCGCCGCGACCATAGTCGCGGTCACCCCGACGCTGGACGCCAGGTCCCAGGTGTCGCCTTCGTACCTGGTGGAGGTCATATTTTGTGCCCCTTATCGGAGATAGTCCATCTAATATTTAGCCGATATAACAAGCTTCACCCACTGTACGCTTCCCCCGATTCGCGGCAACCTGTCCTGATGGCGTTCGCGGCGTCAGGTGTTCGCTCGCAGATAGCTGTAGACGGACGCGAAGTTGCGGTTGACGTCCTCGGGGATGGGCACCGGACCGCCGAGAGCCCTTGCACCCCAAACGATCTGGGCGGTCCGCTCGACCAGCGCGGTGATATGCAACACCTTGTCGGGCCGCGGTCCCACCGCCACCAGGCCATGGTTGGCGATCAGCGCGGCGCCGCGGCCCTCGAGCGCCTTCACGGCATTGGTGCCGACGTCGGGCGTGCCCGACGCGGCGTAGTCGGTGCACCGGACATCGCCGCCGCAGTAGACGGCGAACTCGTCGATACAGGCCGGGATCGATTCGTGGGCGATGGCGAACATGGTGGCCCACACCGGATGACTGTGAATGACGCTGCCGACGTCGTCGAAGGCCCGATAGCACGCCAGGTGCAGCTGCATCTCCGACGACGGTGAGCGCCCCTCGGCCGCCTGCAGCACCGAGCCGGCCGGGTCGATGAGCACCAGGTCGTCGAGCTGCATGTCGCGGTAGTCCACCGACGACGGGGTGATGACGATGTTGCCGTCGGCGCGGCGGGCCGAGATGTTGCCGGCCGTCCCCTCCACCAGGCCACGGCGCAACATGTCCTTGGCGGCGTCGAGCACCGCGGTTTCCGGGTTGTCGACGAACTTCACGGCCCTAGCACCTCCGGGTTGACGATATGGGCGGGTGCGTTGCCGGCCAGCAGCGCTTCCAAGTCGTCGGCCACCATCTGCGCCTGCCGCGCCTCGGTGTTGAAGGTGGCGCCCCCGATGTGCGGCGTCAGCACGACGTTGGGCATGCCCACCAGTGGGTGGTCGGCCGGCAGCCATTCGCCGGCGAAGTGGTCGAGCCCCGCGGCGCCCACCTTGCCGGCGACCAGCGCTTCGAGCAGTGCATCGGTGTCGTGCAGCTGGGCGCGGGCGGTGTTGAGGAAGACCACGCCGTCGCGCATCGCCGCGAACTCCCGCGCACCGATCATGCCGGCCGTGTCGTCGGTGACCGGGGCGTGCAGCGAGACGACGTCGGCCTCGGCCAGCAGCCCGTCGAGGCTGTGCCGGGCGTCGGCGTTGTAGGGGTCGTGCGCGATGACCCGCAGGCCCAGACCGGACAACCGCCACTGCGTCGCGCGGCCGACGGCGCCCAGTCCCACCAGCCCGGCGGTCAGACCGGCGATCTCGGCGGCGCGGAACCGCTGATAGGGGATGCTTCCGTCGCGAAAGATGTTGCCGCTGCGCACATCCGCGTCCGCAGTCAGCACGTGTCGGGTGGCGGCCAGCAGCAGGGCCACCGTCATCTCGGCGACGGCATCGGCGTTGCGTGCCGGGGTGTTCAGCACCGGGATGCCGGCCGCGGTGGCTCCGGCGATGTCGACGTTGTTGGGGTCACCGCGGGTGGATGCGATCACCCGCAGGCCGAGGTCGAACACCGGACCGCGCACCGAATCGCTTTCCACCACCACGATTTCGGCGCCTTCGCGGGTGACCCGCTCGGCCAGCTGCTCGGCGCTGTAGATGCGCAGCGGGGTCTGCTCGATCCAGGGGTCGTACACGACGTCGGCCAGCTCGCGCAGTTTGGCGAAGCCCGGACCCCGCAGCGGGGCGGTCACCAAGGCGCGTGGTTTAGACGTCACGAGTGCCAATGCTGGCGTACGGTGACGCCCGTGTCACGCAAAGACGTCACGATCGGCATCGACGTCGGCAGCACCGCGGTCAAGGCGATAGCCGCCGACGCCGACGGCAACGTGACGGCGCGCGTGCGCATCCCCCACGAGCTGCGGGTCCCGGCGCCCGACCGGCTGGAGCACGACGCCGAGGCGGCGTGGCGGCGCGGGCCGTCGGCGGCACTGAACGAACTGGTCGACCAACCCGGCATCGCGGCGGTGGCAGTCTCGGCGATGGTGCCGTCGATGACCGCCGTCGACGGCGCCGGCACGCCGATCACGCCGGGTCTGCTCTACGGCGACGGCCGGGGCCGCGCTCCCGGCGGGGAAGCGCCGCCGCTTCCCGCGTTGGGTGAGGCCGCCGAGTTCTTGCGCTGGACGGCCGCCCACGCGCCGGGCGCCGCCGGCTATTGGCCTGCGCCGGCGGTGGCCAACCACGCGCTGTCGGGTCAGGCGGTGATCGACATCGCGACCGCCGCCACGGCGTTTCCCTTGTTCGACGGCACCGGCTGGAATCCCGAAGCATGCGCCGAGCGGGGCGCGGACGTCGGGCAGATGCCGCGGGTGGAAAGTATGGGAGCCGTCGTCGGACAGGTGCACGGCACGGAGGCCGCGTTGGCCACCGGCACCATCGACGCGCTGTGCGAACAGATGGTCGCCGGTGCCGACGGCGACGGCGACGTCCTGGTGATGTGCGGCACCACGCTGATCGTGTGGACGACCATCACCGAGGCCCGGCAGATGCCCGGCCTGTGGACCATCCCGCACACCACGCCCGGCAAGAGCCAGATCGGCGGGGCCAGCAACGCCGGCGGGCTTTTCCTGGGGTGGGTGGATCGCGTTGTGGCAGCGGCAGATCCGTCCGCCGTCCAGCCCGGGCGCATACCGGTGTGGTCGCCCTATCTGCGCGGCGAACGCACGCCGTTCCACGACCCGGATCGCCGGGGCGTGCTCGAGGCCCTGGACCTGACGCACGACGCCGCCGCGCTGCGCCGGGCGGCCTACGAGGCGTCCGGCTTCGTGGTCCGCCAGCTCATCGAACTCAGCGGGACGCCGGTGTCGCGCATCGTGGCCACCGGCGGTGGCACCCGGGTGGAGGCCTGGCTGCAGGCCATCGCCGACGCCACCGGGCGCCCGGTCGAGGTGTCCGGGGTGGCCGAAGGGGCCGCGCTGGGAGCGGCCTTTCTGGCGCGCATGGCGGCGGGCCTGGAGACGACCATCGCCGATGCCGCTCGATGGGTGCGCACCGAGCGCATCGTCGAGCCCGACCCCGCGTGGGCGAGCGCGGTCGAGGATCGCTACCAGCGCTTCCTGGCGCTGGGAAACCACCGATGTAGCGCGGTGGTACTACCGGCGTTCTAGGCTGGTGCAATGACCGACCAGGACCGCAAAGCTGCCCGCCGTGAGATCGCCGACGCCCTGTTGAAAGCTCTTGAACGACGCCACGAGATAGCCGACGTCGTGGTGGAGTCTGAAAACAAGGCGGCCGCGGTAAAGGCGATCGTCCGCTTGCTCGACACCTCGCAGGTCGCCGCCGAAGCGGTGATGGGCATGTCGTTCGATCAGCTCACCGTCGACTCGCGCCGCAAGATCCTGGCCGAACTCGAAGACCTGAACAAACAGCTGAGCTTCACCCTGGGCGAGCGTCCGGCGAGCCTGGGGGAGACGCTGGAACTGCGGCCCTTCTCCGCCGCGATCGACCGCGACATCTTCGCCGTGCGCACCGAGGACATCGGCTTTGCCGGCGACGGTTCCGGGGGGCCGGCCGGCAGCGTGGACGACGAGATCAGCGCAGCGCTGGGCCGGGTGGACGACGAAGAGGCCGCCTGGTTCGTGGCCATCGATTCCGGTGAGAAGGTCGGCATGGTGTTCGGCGAGCTGGTCCGCGGCGAGGTCGACGTCCGGATCTGGATTCATCCCGATCACCGCAAGCGGGGCTACGGCACCGCCGCGCTGCGCAAGTCGCGCTCGGAGATGGCGGGGTGTTTCCCCGCGGTGCCGATGGTGGTGCGCGCACCGGCGGCCGATCCCCGCTGAGCGTTATCGCAGAACGGCGTCCACGTATCTGATGTCTGCGAAAGCGGCCATTGACGGCTGCTCGGGGAAGTCAAAACCGTTGGCCGCGTAGAGCTCCGGGGTGCTGTGCACCGAAGAGTCCCAGCCCTGTGCGGACAGGTAGGTCACCACGTCGTTGCGTTCGCCGGGGTAGACCAGATCGGCCCAGTTGAGGTCCAGCCCCATGCGCCGCCAGCGCTCGCTGATCTCACGGCCACGCTTTTCGATACGGCCGCGGATGTCGGGCACGTAGCCGGTGCCGATCCTGCTGCTGTGGGCGGACAGCGCGGTGATGTTGTCGAACAGGCGGTCCTGTGCCTCCGGCGGCAGATACCCCAGCAGCCCTTCGGCGCTCCACGCCGCGGGTGCGCCCGGGTCAAATCCACTGTCGGCCAACGCGGCCGGCCAATCGTCGCGCAGGTCGACGCCCACCGCTCGCCGGTCGGCGCTCGGTGCGGCGCCCAGCTCCGCCAGGGTGCGCGTCTTGAACTCGATCACCCGCGGCTGGTCGATTTCGTAGACCACGGTTCCCGGTGGCCAGGCCAGCCGGTAGGCCCGGGTGTCCAGCCCCGAGGCCAGGATGACGGCCTGGCGGATACCGGAGTTGGCCGCCTGCAGGAAGAACGAGTCGAAGAACCGGGTGCGGACCGCCATGCCCTCACCGAGTCGCTGCGCAGTGAACGCGGGATCGTCCTCTGGCGTCTCGATCTCTCCGTCCATCATCCGGATGAAGGCCTCGACGCCGACGGCGCGCACCAACGGCTCGGCGAAGGGATCGTCGATCAACGGGTTCGGGCCCTTGGATGCCAGCGCTCGCCGGGCGGCCACCGCGGTGGCGGTGGCTCCCACGCTGGACGCCAGATCCCAACTGTCGCCGTCTGATCGCTTGCTGTCGGTCTTCGGCATACCAGTCTCCTAACTTGATGGTGGCGGCCCGCTGCGCCCGGCTTGGACTATGCGGCGACCCGCTGCGCCCGGCTACGCCGCGCTTGCGATCGCCGCGGCCGCGCTTGCGTCCGCCACTAACGCAGGGTTGCGGTCACGGCAACGATGTTGCGGAACTGCGCCATCGCCTCGTCGTCGCGGAATTCCAGGCCGTAGTCGCCGAACAGTTCGCGGCGCGGCCGGGCGGCCACCTCCCAGCCCCGGCCGTTGAGATAGTCGACGACGTTGCTGCGCTCGCCGTCGAAGAACAGTCCGGACAGGTCGATGTCGCAGCCGACCTTGGCCCACCTGTCGTTGAACTCCCGGGCCCGTTGCGACATCGTCGTGCCGGCGGTGTCGGGGTGATATTCGGTGGCCAACAAGCTGCCCGGAGCGCTGAGCTCGGTGATGTTGTCGAATAGTCGGTCCTGCGCGGCGGGCGGCAGATACATCAGCAGGCCCTCGGCGCTCCACGACGTCCGTTGCGTCGCGTCAAAGCCGCTGTCGCGCAACGCGGCCGGCCAGTCCTCGCGCAGATCGATGCTGACCGTGCGCCGCTCCGCCGCCGGGGCGGCACCCAGTTTGGACATGGTGGTGCTCTTGAACTCGACGACGGCGGGTTGATCGACCTCGTAGACCACACTCCCGGGCGGCCAGCTCAGCCGGTAGGCGCGGGCGTCGAGGCCGGCCGCCAGGATCACCGCCTGGCGAACCCCGTCACGGGCGGCGTTGAGGAAAAAGTCGTCGAAGAAGCGGGTGCGCACGGCGATGGAGTCGGTCTCGAGCCCCAGGTCCTTGTCGCTGCCCTCGTAGGCCTCGGGGTCGGTGACTTCACCGTCGACCAGCCGCCGGAAGAAATCCAGCCCGACCGCGCGCACCAGGGGCGCGGCGAAGGGGTCATTGATGATCGGATTGGTGCCCTCGCTGGCCAGCGCGCGGGCCGCGGCGACCATCGTGGCTGTGGCGCCGACGCTCGAGGCTAGGTCCCAGCTGTCTTGGTCAGTGCGTGTCATGCTGCTCCCAAGTTATTTAGCAAATGCAACGAGTCAGGGGAACTCTACGCCTCACGGCTTATGGCTTCCTGTGTTTTTCTTCCGGGTTGCGGAGGTGGCGCAAACACCCGGTTAACGGCCCCGCGAGGGGCCTTCAAGACTGCCTTCAAAGAGACCGCGCAAAGGCCCTGACCCGACCTGCCCGTACCAGCTGTTAGTCTCGTACACGGTTTGACGCGCGACGCCGTACGTCCTGGCCTGCGGGTGTTGGGCGCGTGATGCAGGAACCCCCGGCTGCGCAGGAGGAAGAGTTGCTTTCCGCTTTCATCTCATCGCTGCGGACAGTCGACCTGAGACGGAAGATCCTCTTCACGCTGGGAATCGTCGTCTTGTATCGGGTCGGCGCCGCGCTACCGTCCCCTGGCGTCAACTATCCGAACGTCCAGCAGTGCATCAAAGAGGCCAGCGGCGGCGCGGCCGGACAGATCTATTCGCTGATCAACCTGTTTTCCGGTGGTGCGCTGCTAAAACTCACCGTGTTCGCGGTGGGGGTGATGCCGTACATCACCGCCAGCATCATCGTGCAGCTGCTCACGGTGGTCATCCCGCGGTTCGAGGAGCTGCGCAAGGAAGGCCAATCCGGCCAGGCCAAGATGACGCAGTACACCCGTTATCTGGCGATCGCGCTGGCCATCCTGCAGGCCACCAGCATCGTGGCCCTGGCCGCCAACGGCGGGCTGTTGCAGGGCTGCTCGCTGGACATCATCGCCGACCAGAGCATCTTCACGCTGGTCGTCATCGTGCTGGTGATGACCAGCGGCGCGGCGCTGGTGATGTGGATGGGCGAGCTGATCACCGAGCGCGGCATCGGCAACGGCATGTCGTTGCTGATCTTCGTGGGCATCGCCGCGCGCATCCCCGCCGAGGGCAAGACGATCCTGGACAGCCGCGGGGGGATGATCCTCGCCGCCGTCCTGGTCGCCGCGCTGGCCATCATCGTCGGCGTGGTGTTCGTCGAGCAGGGCCAGCGCCGGATCCCGGTCCAGTACGCCAAGCGCATGGTCGGCCGGCGCATGTACGGCGGAACCTCGACGTATCTGCCGCTCAAGGTCAACCAGGCCGGTGTTATCCCGGTGATCTTCGCGTCCTCGCTGATCTACATCCCGCACCTGATCACCCAGCTGATCCGCAGCGGCAGCGGCGGCGTGGGCAACAGCTGGTGGGACAAGTTCGTCGGCAGCTACCTGTCCGACCCGAGCGACCCGGTGTACATCGCCATCTACTTCGGACTCATCATCTTCTTCACGTACTTCTACGTGTCGATCACGTTCAATCCCGACGAGCGCGCCGACGAGATGAAGAAGTTCGGCGGGTTCATCCCCGGCATCCGGCCGGGCAAGCCGACCGCCGATTACCTGCGTTTCGTGCTGAGCCGGATCACCCTGCCGGGTTCGATCTACCTCGGCGCAATTTCGGTGCTGCCCAACTTGTTCTTGCAGATTGGCAATGGCGGAGCGGTTCAGAATCTGCCGTTCGGCGGTACTGCGGTGTTGATCATGATTGGCGTCGGCTTGGATACGGTCAAGCAGATCGAGAGTCAGCTGATGCAGCGCAACTATGAAGGGTTCCTCAAGTGAGAGTCGTTTTGCTGGGACCGCCGGGAGCGGGCAAGGGAACGCAGGCCCAGAAGCTCTCCGAAAAACTCGGGATCCCGCACATCTCCACCGGAGAGCTGTTCCGCAGCAACATCGAGAATGGAACCAAACTCGGGCTGGAGGCCAAGCGCTACCTGGACGCCGGCGACCTGGTGCCCTCGGAGCTGACCAACCAGCTCGTCGACGATCGCCTGAGCGATCCCGACGCGGCCAACGGATTCATCCTGGATGGCTTCCCGCGGTCGACGGAGCAGGCCAAAGCGCTGCACGACATGCTGGGACGCCGCGGCACCGACATCGACGCGGTGCTGGAATTCCGGGTCTCGGAGGACGAGTTGCTGCAGCGGCTGAAGGGCCGCGGCCGTGCCGATGACACCGAGGACGTCATCCTGAACCGGATGAAGGTGTACCGCGACGAGACCGCGCCGCTGCTGGAGTACTACAGCGACGAACTCAAGACGGTCGATGCCGTCGGCACCATGGACGAAGTGTTTGCCCGCGCGCTGCGGGAGCTGGGCAAGTAGGGATGAACCCGCTGGCGCGGCTGCGGAGTCGCAAGGTGGTGCCACAGCGCACCGCCGGTGAACTCGACGCCATGGCCGCGGCGGGCGCGGTGGTGGCGGCCGCGTTGCAGGCGGTGCGCGCGGCCGCGGTTTCCGGAGTGTCGACGCTGAGCCTGGACGAAATCGCCGAATCGGTGATCCGGGACGGCGGCGCCGTGCCGTCGTTCCTGGGCTACCACGGTTACCCCGCCTCGATCTGCGCCTCGGTCAACGACAGGGTGGTCCACGGGATACCCTCGGCCGCGGAAATTCTGGCGTCCGGTGACCTGGTGTCGATCGACTGCGGGGCGGTGCTGGACGGCTGGCACGGGGACGCCGCGATCACCTTCGGGGTGGGGACGCTGGACCCGGCCGACGAAGCCCTGTCGCAGGCCACCAGGGAGTCGCTGGAGGCCGGGATCGCGGCGATGGTCCCCGGTAACCGGCTGACCGACGTGTCGCACGCCATCGAGATGGGCACGCGCGACGCCGCGACCCGCCATTCGCGTGCCTTCGGGATCGTCGAGGGCTACGGCGGCCACGGCATCGGCCGGCAGATGCACATGGACCCCTTCCTGCCCAACGAGGGCTCTCCCGGACGCGGGCCCCTGCTGGCCGCCGGGTCGGTGCTGGCCATCGAACCCATGCTGACGCTGGGAACCGGCAAGACCGTGGTGCTCGACGACCAGTGGACGGTCACCACGACCGACGGGTCGCGCGCGGCACACTGGGAGCACACCGTCGCGGTCACCGACGCCGGGCCCCGCATCCTGACCTTGGCTTAGGACTGGCACCCGCCGCGATGGCAAGCGCGGCGGAGCCGGGCGCGGCGGGTCGGGGCCATTGAACCGAGTGCCTGTTCCGCTCGTTTATCTGGCAGGAGGTGATCGAGTGGCTCGTGTGGCTGGCACGTGGAGGGCTTCCGGGGCTGCCGAAGCTGCTCTAATGAAGGCGCTCTACGACGAGCACGCCGCGGTGCTGTGGCGCTACGCGCTGCGGCTGACGGGGGATGCGAGCCAGTCCGAGGACGTGGTCCAGGAGACGTTGTTGCGGGCATGGCAACACCCCGAAGTCGTCGGCGACACGGAGCGCTCGGCGCGGGCGTGGTTGTTCACCGTCGCCCGCAACATGATCATCGACGACCGGCGCAGCGCGCGGTATCGCAACGTCGTCGGATCCACAGACGTATCGGGGGCGCCCGAACAGTCCACGCCGGATGAGGTCAATGCGGCGCTGGACCGGTTGCTGATAGCGGACGCGATGGCCGAGTTGTCCGCCGAGCACCGAGCAGTGATCGAACGGTCCTACTACCGCGGATGGACCACTACACAGATTGCTGCAGACCTCGACATCGCTGAGGGAACAGTGAAGTCGCGACTACACTATGCAGTGCGGGCGTTGCGACTCACTCTGCAGGAACTGGGAGTTACCCGATGAGGGGCTCCGAATGCTTGAGGGGTGACGAAAATGAATGAAATGAGGACGCCGGTGCAGGATATCGGCCCTCCCGAAGACCGCTACGCGATGTGGGATGCCGCATACGTGTTGGGATCTTTGTCGGCCGCGCAACGGCGCGAATTCGAGACGCACATGGCGCACTGCCCGGCTTGCCGGGGGGCCGTCGCCGATCTCAGTGGTGTGCCGGCCCTGCTGTCACAGCTTGACCGTGAAGAAGTGGCCGCGATCAACCAATCCGGTCCGGCCCCGGAGATGTCTCCGGAATTGCTGCCGTCGCTGCTGGCGACGGTTCGGTGGCGCCGTCGCCGTACCCGGGTGGTGACCTGGGTGGCGTCGGCGGCCGCGGCCGTAGTGCTGGCTATCGGGGTGTTCGTCGGTCTCGAGGGGTGGTCGTCGACTCCGTCCCAGCAGGTGACCGCATCGTCGGCGCCGATGGCGCAGGTGGGCACCAGCCTGCTGACGTCGACGGTCGCGGTCAGCGGCCAGCACTGGGGCACATCCATCGACCTGCGCTGCGTGTGCCTGGCTCCGCTGAATGCGCACCATGACACGCTCGCGATGGTCGTGGTGGGTCGTGACGGCAGCAAGACCCGGTTGGCGACGTGGGTGGCCGTGCCCGGTCACACCGCGACGCCCGCGGGCGCCATCTCGACTCCGGTCGACCAGATCGCCGCCGTGCAGGTGGTGGCCGCCGATAGCGGCCAGGTGCTGCTGCAGCGATCGCTGTAAACCGGACACGGTGAACTGAAGGTACTCGCCTGTCGTGTTATAGCCATGCCAGGCACGCATCAGGCGGTAGACCACACTCCCGACGTCGTCGTGATCGGGGCGGGGCCTGCGGGCCTGGCTGTCGCGCGGGAGCTCGACTATCGGCATGGCGTCAAAGCGCTTGTTGTGGACCGCGCGGCGGCCCCGGCGATTTCCTGGCGCACGCGCTATGACAACTTCCGCCTCAACACGACGGGGTCCCTGTCACACCTTCCCGGACAACGGATTCCGTTGCACGCCGGTCGTTGGCCGACCAAGGAGGACATGGTCCGCTACTTCGATCGCTACGTCGTGCGGCAGAACATCACGCTGCTGCTCGGATGCGATGTGCGCGGCGTCATCCGTGCCGGGGGAGTGTGGCAACTTGACACCTCATCGGGTGAAATACGAACCCCGGCAATAGTTCTCGCCACCGGCAACTACAGCGTGCCCACCATCCCGCCCTGGCCCGGACTTCATCGCTTCAACGGCGCGATCGTTCACTCGGGCGACTTCACCAACGCCTGGCCCTACCGTGGCTGCGATGTACTCGTTGTCGGGGCGGGCAACTCGGCTGCCGACATCGCCGTCCAGCTCGCCAACGACGGCGCGTCCCGGATCTGGCTGGCGGTGCGCACACCGCCGCATCTGGTGCGGCGGGCCATCGGACCGTTTCCCTCCGACATCTTCCTCGAGCTGTTCTCCAGGGTCCCCGCGCGGCTGGTCGATCCGGTGATCGCACGCGTGAACCGCCTGATGTTCGGTGACCTGTCGGGCTACGGCTTCCACCGACCGCCGCTGGGGCTCAAGGCGATGGTGGAAACGCGAGGTCGCATACCGACGCTGGCCGACGCGCTCGTCGACGCCGTGCGGGCCGGGCGCGTCGAGGTCGTCAGCGCCGTCGAGGCGCTCGAATCCGACCGCGTGGTTCTCGCCGACGGCACGTCGGTGGCGCCTCAGGTGATCGTCGCCGCTACCGGGTTCCGGACGAATCTCGACGGTTTGGTCGGACACCTCGGCGTCCTCGACGGGCGTGGCAACCCGCGCGGCGGCTTTGCCTCCCACGTCGGCGACGGGATGTTCGCGATAGGATACGGCATTCCGCCCAATGGCCCGCTGCGGGCGATCCGGCGGGCCGCCACGCCGCTGGCCGCAGAAGTCGCGGCCCACCTGAAACGGCCACAGGGCAGTCATGTCGGCCAGTTGACGGCGGTATCTCATTAGCACCAAGCCAGGCGGTGCGCCAAACCCGAGGGAATGCAATGGAATTACTTTCCCCTGAAAAGACGTTCGTGCGCGGCGCGCCGGGATACGAAGCGGCCCGACGCGACACGGTATGGAATGGCCTTGTGCCAGAACGTTTCCCCGACGTGATCGTACAAGCGCACGACACCGGCGACGTGGTCGCGGCGATGCGTTACGCGCGGGCCGGCGGACATCGCGTCGGCGTACGTTCGGGCGGACACAGCTGGGCGGCCAGTCACCTGCGCGACGGTGGCCTGCTGCTCGACGTCAGCCGGCTCGATCATTGCACCGTTGAACCGGATCGGATGACCGCGGACGTCGGCCCGGGCAAGGTCGCCAGCGTGTTCGCGGCCGATCTGGACGCGCAGGGCCTGTTCTTTCCCGCGGGGCATTGCGAGGGAATTTGTCTCGGCGGCTATCTCCTGCAGGGCGGCTATGGGTGGAACAGTTCGGTGCTCGGGCCGGCATGCGAGAGCGTGCTCGGACTCGAGGTCATCACCGCCGACGGTGAACAGATCTACTGCGATGCCGAGAACCACTGCGACCTGTATTGGGCGGCCCGCGGGTCGGGGCCGGGCTTCTTCGGTGTGGTGACCTCGTTCAAACTGCGGATCTATCCCCGGCCGCCGGTATGGGGCACCTGCCTGTACATGTACCCGATAGAAGTCGCCGACGAGGTGTTCACGTGGGGACGCGCGATCAGTTCCGAGATCGACGAGCGCGTCGAACTGCAGATGCATACCGCGCGCAGCTTTCCCGGTGCCGGGCTCAATCAGCCCGGCATCACGATTGCCTCGCCGGTCTTCGCCGACTCAGAAGACGAGGCAATCAAAGCCCTTGCGCCACTGAGCAGCTGCCCGGTTCTCGACAAGGCGATCGTCAACCTCGCTTATGCGCCGACGACCCTTACCAATTGGTACACCGCGGTGATGACCAGTTATCCGAAGGGCCACCGCTATATCGCCGACAGCATGTTCACGTCGGCTTGCGCCGAAGAACTGCTGCCCGGCATCCGCAAGATCATCGAAACCATGCCACCGCACCCCTCGCACTTCATCTTCACGGGGTGGAAGACGTCCGCGGACCGCGCCGAGATGGTGTACGGCTTGGAAGACGAGATCTATATGGCGCTCTACACCATCTGGCAAGATCCGGCCGACGACGAACGGTACCGCGACTGGGCCGCGTGCAACATGGCGGCGATGTCGCACTTGGCGACCGGAATCTCGCTCGCCGATGAGAACCTGTGCCGGCGTCCGGCGCGATTCATCACCGAATCGAACATGGCACGCCTGGACAAGGTGCGGTCGGCCTACGACCCGGATGGTCGATTCCACAGCTGGATGGGCGGCGTCTGAAGGACCCCCGGACGCCAGCGATGGTGCGGCCATGCCGCACTATTAGGCGTGTGTCGAATGAAAGGCTCAGGGGGCAAGAGTTTTTCGCCGACACGACCCGTGCCGGGGCTCGGTGAATTCGGTTCCCTATTGAACTGAAGTCATCTCGGGGACGTAGTACTGGCATCGTCACAAGTTAGGCGGGCGGATGTCCAGGCAACACCGAGTGGTCGACCATATCGTCGAGCACCTCGCGAGAACAGACAGCGATTACATATTCGGTGTCGACGGCGCCAACGTCGAAGACCTTTACGATGCGGCGCACTTCTGTTCGGGCATCACCGCGGTGTTGGCCAAGCACGAGTTTTCCGCGGCCACGATGGCCGACGGGTACAGTCGCAGTGGCGCCGGGTTGGGGGTGGTAGCCGCGACCGCCGGCGGGGGTGCGCTGAATCTCGTTCCCGGACTTGGAGAATCATTGGCCAGCCGGGTGCCGGTGTTGGCGTTGGTCGGTCAGCCCGCGACCACAATGGACGGACGAGGGAGCTTTCAGGACACCAGTGGCCGCAATGGTTCGCTGAATGCCGAGGCGCTGTTCTCCGCGGTGTCGGTCTTCTGCCGGCGCGTGTTGAAGCCCTCTGACATCCTGACGGCGCTGCCTGATGCCATCGCGGCGGCCCTCGCCGGAGGTCCCGCGGTTTTGTTGTTGCCCAAGGATGTTCAGCAAATGGCTGTCACGGTCAACGGATACGACGGACATGCGCAAAACGCCATCACGTCATCGGCGCCCGGGATCGGCGCCGTACATCCGATAGTGCGCGCGCTGCGCGCTGCCAAAGGACCGGTCACGATCATCGCCGGTGAGCAGGTGGCCCGAGACGATGCCCGAGCCGAGCTGGAGAATCTCCGCGCCATGCTGCGCGCACAAGTGGCATGTGTGCCCGACGCCAAAGATGTAGCCGGCACACCTGGTTCGGGTGCGTCGTCGGCGCTGGGTGTGACGGGTGTGATGGGCCACCCCGGTGTGGCTGAGGCGGTCGGGGCCAGCACGTTGTGCTTGGTGATCGGTACGCGCCTGTCGGTGACCGCCCGCACCGGCCTCGACAACGCGTTCACCGCGGTGCGCACGATCTCGATCGGTTCCGCGCCCCCGTATTTCGCATGCACCCACGTGCACACCGACGACCTGCGGGCGTCGTTGCGAATGCTGACCACGGAGCTGTCCGGGCGGGGGCGGCCAAAGGGCCTGCGGGTGCCCGACTTTGCGGCACGCACCGAACTCAGTCCACCGGACTTCGACGGTCCGGGCGTGCGCTACCGCAATGCGATGGCGGTGCTGGATCGGGTGCTGCCCGCCGGTGTCGACATCGTCGTCGACGCCGGCAACACCGGTGCAGCCGCCATCCACCACCTGCCTGTCCGGCGTGGCGGGCGGTTCGCTGTCGCGCTCGGCATGGGTGGCATGGGTTACAGCTTCGGTGCCGGGATCGGGATGGCCTTCGGCCGTGCTCTCGGTAAGGGGCCCAGCAGCCGCACCGTGGTCATCGCCGGAGACGGCGCCTTCTTCATGCACGGCATGGAGGTGCACACCGCGGTGCAGTATCGGCTGCCGGTGACGTTCGTCTTGTTCAACAACAACGCCCATGCCATGTGCGTGACCCGCGAGCAGCTGTTCTACGACGACCTGTACAGCTACAACCGGTTCGGCCCCAGCAAGTTGGGGGCCGGGCTGGCGGCGATGTTTCCCGGGCTGTCGTCGCTCGACATCACCGACATCGACGCGTTGCCCGGCGCACTGGAATGGGCGATGGCGACAGACGGTCCGTCGGTGGTCAGCATCGAGTGCTCCGCCGACGAAATCCCGCCGTTCGCAGCATTTCTCAACCGACAGCCCACCAATCACGTTGCTCAGCACAGCACAACAACCCACGAGGGGAAGAAAACTGATGTCACTGCCAGCGCTTGACGATATTCACGTTCACACCGGCACCACCGAGCCGATCGAGGGAGTGGTCCGTATCGAGACCTCGCCCTTAGAGCAGACCGCCCCGATGTTCATGGCGAAGATGCGGTCGGTGTATCCGCACGACGAGGTCTTCGGCCAGTACTGCACGGTCAACGATTACGTCGACTGCCCGCCCGACGAGCTGTTCGAATACCTCTCCGATACCCGCAGCCTCGAGGAGTGGACCTATACCCTGCGTGACTTCGCACCCACCGACGAGCCCGGGCTCTGGCTGGCCTACGACCGGTTGCTTCCCTGTCTCTTATACACATCTGACGCTGCCGAGGATCGCATCA
>NZ_LZTA01000096.1 GCF_001665875.1 Mycobacterium sp. 852002-40037_SCH5390672 | reverse complement strand
GGTCTCTACACTTATGCGATCGTCGGCAGCGTCAGATGTGTATAAGAGACAGGCACCTCGACCGGCGGGGGCGGCGCACCCGTGACCGGTGGCGGACCGGCCGGCGGAGGGAACGCCGGGGTGGCGGGCATCGGCCGCGGCATCGGCAAAATACCTTGGGGCGCAGCGCCGATGATCGAGCTGACGATCGTGCCGTGGGCGTCGCAATCCGAGAGGCCGTCCTCACCCATGATGTAGTCGCCACCGGGCACCACCGGTAGCCGCGGGTTTGGGGTCACCCCGGTGTCGATGACCGCGACCGGCACGCCGTTGCCGGTGCTGTATTGCCATGCCTTCGTGATGTTGAGCAGGTTGAAACCCGGGGCCATTTGGGCCACATCGGGGTTTCTCACCGTGATCGGGGTCGAGCAGCTGTTGGCGCGGCGCATCGGCTGGTCGGATCGTGGTGGCCCGTCCGGCGGCACCATGCCCGGATCCACCGACGGCGGTGTAATGGCAAGTGCGGCAGGGATATTGGCTGATAACGCGACCAGGGTGACGGTGGCGGTGACCACCGCCGTCCTTCTCAGTGGCGAATCCACGTGAAGAGCCCTCCCAAGGCCGCCGCCGCTGGCAACAAGACGATGAACGCGAGCACTTCCACCCATTCCACGGTCAAGCGGATGAATGGCCTGAACCTCATGGCCGGCACCAAAAGTGCTGCGGCCAAACCCAATGCTGCGAACGTCGCCACCACCACGACCGGCCACACCAGTCCGGTCATAGCGTCTTTCGGCGCGGCGGCGGCGTATTTGACCACGCCCGCGCACACCGCAGCCGAGGCCCCGCACACGAGCGCGATGGCCTGATATTTGGCGGCGAATCCGCGTCCCTGGGTGAGAAAGATGCCCACCACGAGCCCGGCGACCACCAGCGCCAACCATGCCCACTGGCGCCCTGGCGTCAACACGCCCCATACCGCGGCGGGCAGCACTATCGACACTCCGACGCACAGACCTACCTGGACCGCATTGACCAATCGCGCCGAGGCCGCGATCGCGGCGCCGCGCGCGCTGATGTCGGTCAGTTCGTTGTCCTCGTCCTCGGAGTCGTCCTCGCTGACCGGAGACACCGTGTCGACGGGCATCCCCTCGCGCCGCGCGAACAGGTCCCGGCCCGTGATCGAGCCGAAATGCGGCGGTCTGACCCGCGCCACCCACAACGCGATCAGGGGGGCCATCCGGACCAGGACAAGCAATCCCACCAACACGCAGACCGCCAGCACCTGGGCCGAAGCCGGTCGGAACATCCGGACGGCGGCAACGGCGGCCAGGATCCCGCAGACCGTCACCACCGCGGTGACCACCGCGGTCTGCCAACGGTTTCGCGCGGTCACCCCGATGGCGACGGCGCCCAGGATCACCACGACGGCACCGATCAGCCCATGCGCCGCGCCGAGCACACCCGGCGGCGCGCAGGCACCGGCGGCAGCCAGCGACAACACCGCCAGCCACGCGAACCCGCTGAACAGGTCGCGCCGCTCCCGCCACCCGCTTCGCACCACCAGCGTCGCGACCACCAGCAGCACACCGACGGCACCCGCCACCGCCGCCGGGATGGGACCGTCGGTGAATGTCCGCGCCCGCAGGGTCAGCGCCACCACGACTCCGACCGCCATCGCGATCACCGCGACCGCGGTGTGCGCGGCCGTCAGCGGCGTCACCGGCGCGAACATCCGGTCGCCACCGTCGCGGCCCAGCCACTTGCCCATGGCGGCCAACCCCGTGGACAGCGACTCGTATTGCGGTTCGAACGACTCTCCGTCCACCCTGGGCACCAGTACCAGGGTGTCGCCGTCCTGGACGCCCAGCTCGTCGAGGCTTTTATTGATATCGAGCCGAACGCCGTTGATCTTGTGGAGTTCGTAGCTGCCGGCGGGCAATGCGATGCCCTCAAAGCCTTTGCGCTTCAGGTCGGCATCGAATAGCTCGACCATTCCCTCGAAGAATCCCTCCATCGGAATTCCGGCGGGGAATACCTGGGAACACAGATGCTTCTCGTAAGAAATGTTGACCGCACAACGCGCCGGGAAAGCAACCTTATGCGGCGCTGTCACGGCACCGACCGCTCGGCGTCAGGAATATATTTGTCCGCCAGCCCGGCGGTGATTTCAAAGAGGCGCAATCGCGACTTCTTTTTCAATTCGTGAACCGTATCGATGATGCCACCTTTTGCGAGGTGGGGATCAAACGGCAGCACTTCGACCGTTGCCCCAACCTTGGTGAACCGTTCGGTCAAGTACGCCAACGCGTCCTTGTCGGTGATCTGGTCGGTGTGGTTCACAATCACGGTGCTGCGCGAGACCAACTCGTGGTAACCCTGCGACCGCAGGTAATCCACCGCCCGCAGCACCGGACGTGACCGGTCCGCGGTGATGCCGGAGACGAACACGAGGGTGTCGGTGTTCTCGAGTACCGGCTTCATCACCTCGTGTTCGAGATCGGGAGAGGTGTCGACGATCATCACCGTGTGGGTGCGCCGCAGGCGCGACAGCACCCCGGAAAACATCGCGGGTACCAACGGCCGGGGCTGGTCGGAAGTCCGGTTACCGGCCAAGACGTCCAGGCCAATGACGTTCTGGCCCAGATGTTCTCGAATATCCGCGTAGCCCTGGACATCGGTGTCGTTGATGATGGCGGTGTAATCGCCGGGTGGGGACTCGTCAATGCGATCGGCCAGCGTCCCGAAGCCGGGGACGGCGTCGATCGCAATCACGTTCTGCGGGCGGCATTCCCGGAACACACCCCCGAGGCAGGCGACGAGCGTCGTGACGCCCACGCCGCCCTTGCCGGAGACCACGGTGATGACGTATTGCCGTCGAATATGCCGCCGGATGCGATTTTGCAAATCGCGGTAGTGCCGTTCGCGTGGGGACTCACCGGGATTGATTTTATGAAATGATATGGAGTAAATAAATTTCCGCCAGCCCGACCCTGGAGGAATTTTCCGCGGCGCGGCCAGATCGGTAATACGCATCGTGTCCGATACCGAATCCGGGAAGTTGCTGGCCCCTGACGGATCCCCCCGTCTGAGCGCTCCTTCGTCCGACATATTCGGGTCATTCCAAGGGCTCGTCACGACGCGATGCTAACACGGTTGGCGATACCGCGTTTACCCGTTCAGAAACCTTTCAAGTACGACAGGCGTTGCTATTCCAAGACTTTGGTTATCTAAGGTTACTTTCATCAGTTCGCTTCCGCGCACCGTCACACCACTCGCCGATACGAGTGCCACTCGTCGCCTGCGGGCAACCGGCGGATGAGCCGTTGAATCGCTCCGCCGATGTCGGTGCGCGATCCGGGCGAGAGAATCTGGTACTGGCGCTGGCCCGAGGTGACGCTCTCGATGCAGATCCGGCCCGCCGGGGTGTCGACGATGGACACCGTCGAATCGCCGACGGCTATCCGCGCCAATTCGTCCGGCCCAACACCGGCCTGCAGCCCCACGATGTTGGCGTGTGCAGACCGCGCGGGATCGGCGGCCGTGAGGACCATCTGCAGCTGGTCGGCGTCGAGGCGCTGTTCGAGCAGGAACGATCGCAGGCTGGCGGTGTCACGAACGGAATTCAGTAACTGCTCGGTATCCAGTGTGACCGGCCGTAGCGGCGCCGCCTCGGCCACCCCGCACAGCCGCTCGATCTGCCCGACCACGAGGTCCCTGGCCGATGCTTCATTGTGGGCGGTACCGGCGGGATACAACCGCACCAGGTCGCCATGGCGTTCCAAAACAACCCACCACGTCGCGAAGCGGCAGATAGATGCACGCGTCGGCTCGCGGCCCGGAACCCCGATCATCACCAGCAGCCCCAGGTCGCGCCGCAACAGGACCGTCAGCCACTCACGGATCATCGGGTCGACGTTGCCGGCCTCATCGAGCGCACCGGCGGCCACCAACTCGGCGGCCGCGGGGTGGCTCCTCGCGCGCTCCGGGGTGTCCAGGCGCGGCAGCATCGGCCGCAATCCCAGCTCGGGGCACGTTTGCTCCACCCCGGTGACCGCCTGCAACACCCATAAACCATCGACCGTCGTTGTCAGCATGTCGCCTTGCCCTCACTCAGCGAATCCCCGACCGGTGGATAAGACACCAACGGTGGGGCACACACGCTCGGCGCATCTGCCCCACCGTCGCTTGTCCTGGTGTGGTCGAACGGACTCAGAAGAGACCGGCGATGTGCTGGTCCGTGCTCAGCGCACTGTCCAGCACGTGTGAGGTCGTCACCCCGTGCTGGCGGATGGTGTCGATGAGACCCTGCAGCCCGGACAGCATCTGCGCCTGCGCCTCGAAGAAGCCCGCTGCGCCGTGGCCGGCGAAGAATTCCTGCAGGGCGTGCGTGCGGTTGGAGGTGTCGTCGAAAATCGACTGCAACTGGCCGGCGCGGGAGGCGACGTCGGTGGCGAAGTCGGCTACGGCTCCCGGGTTATAGGTGATCGGGTCGGACATTGTGAAGTTCCTTTCAAAAGACCATTAATGGAATTGCGAATGAGTGGGTGATCAGGAGCCGTGGCCGCCGAATAACGCGCTAAAAGCGTGCGAAGAATCCGCCTCGTGGCCTTCCATCAGTGCCGCCGCCTTTGTCAGGCCTTCGGCCAGACGCGTGCCGCCGGTCAAGACCTTGTTCAAGTCGTTTTGAACCTCGATGGCCGTCGCGTGTGACGCCGTCACGGCCGAACCAGACCAGGTCGACGGATTCATCACGTTTTCCTGGTTCGCGACGTATCCCTGGCCAATTCCGATCGCGTGCTCCATATTGGCCTGGATGGCGTTCGAAGCGTCGCGAAGCATTTGCGGTGTTACTTTGATTGTCACGGAATTCTCCTTCTCCGGTGGGCCGCCCCCCGTGAGGGCATGAAGCGAAGTGTATGGCGGCTGTTTGGACCTGTCGATTCACCTTTCACCAGTTGGCTTCACACTCGAGCGTCGACGACCCGCACGGTCGTGGGCTGGTCGGCTTTGTCACGGGAGCCGCGGTCGCCTCCCGCCCCGTGCCCCACGGGCATACCGCCCATTGGGGCACCACCCATCGTCGTGGTCTGCGGACGCATGGCCTCGGCGCCTAATGCCCCGGCCGGCCGCAGCCCCACCGGCCGGCCACCGGTGGCGGGCTCGAAGGCGCTGACCGGACGGGTGAAACTGGTTGCGGGCATGCCCGCGCCGCCCAGCGACGCGCCGCCGCCTGCACCGGCCTCCGCTGCGGAAAGTCCGCTGGTGGCCGAGACTGCCGAGACGGCGGGTGTCGCTCCGCCCATCCCCATGGCCCCGGGATTGGAGAACATGCCCATCAGCGGCTGCATCATCTGCATCGGCGCCTGCATCATCTGCATGGGAGCCTGCATCACCTGCGGGACCGCTCCCATCAGTTGCTGCGCCGGCTGCATCAGCGTGCTGGCCTGACTCATGAAGTCCTGCCCGCCCGAGGCCGCCTGACCGGCTCCCTGCGTTCCGGTCTGTGCGCCCTGCATGGCGGCGCGCATGCCGTCGCCGGCCCCTTGGTCCGCCGCCGACTCGCCGATTGCCGCCGCCGCTTGCGCCGGCGCGGCCGGCGACGCACCCATGGGTGCGATGGGCGGAGGAATGGTCAGGCTTTGCGACAGGGCAGTCAGGATCGTTCCGTAGCTGGCCCCGACCGCGGAGTTGTTCGGCCACATCGACCCGAAGTACTCGAGCTCCAGGGACGTGATGCGTGGGGTCAACGCACCGAGGACCAGCGGGTTGATGCCATAGTCGGCGGCGGTCTCGGTGCGGTTGCCGATGCACTCGGGTGCGGGACGCATCGAGCCGTACGCCATCTGATACGCCGAGACCGCGGTCGACACCACCGCCGGCTTGACATCGACCCAGCCGGCCAGTCCGTGCAGTGATGCGTTCAGCGTGGTCGCGTTTGTCGCCGAGGCCAATGAACCCGAGCCCGTCCAGCTCGCCGACGTCGCGACGGTGTTGATCGTTGAGGCGATGCTGGAGCCGTGATGGGTGGCCGCCAATGCGGTCCAGGCGGCCTGGTTCGCCAGGTGGGTGATGACGCCGGCCCCCGCCTTGAGCAGCAGGTCGTTTTCCTCAGGCGTACGCGCAGCCCACCCCGGATCGGCCATGCGTACTTCCCCCTTTTACCTCGCTAGCTTCTAGGCACCGATTGCCAGCGTCAAGCTGCGCATGAGCTCCGTGACGACATACGTGCTCGAGGCGATGCTCTGCGTGCCGGCGAACAAACCGCGCTGGGCGGCGTGCTCGGACACTACGCCCAGGTAACTACCACCGCAGGCGTTGAGCGCCGCCGCGAACATGGCCGAGTCGGGGTCGCCGCCCATCGGCAGCACTCCCAGCAGGACCGGTGCGGCCGCCGAAGCCGCCGCCTGAGTCTCTGCGCTGATCGCCGACTCAGCGCTGGCCGATGCCAGAACCGTGTCTGGCCCCACAGACATAACCATGATTTCCCTCCGAACGCTCAACCCAAATCACGTGCTTGAGGCCTCAGTGTAATGCGGTTTGGTTGATCTTGTATTCACTCCGCTTTGGCCGGACCTGGTCCCCGAATTTCAGTTATGTAGCGCGCGTCCCAAGCGTGAAACCACCGGACTCCCAGAAGGAGTCGATGATTAACCTCAGTCGCCACTCCGGACTCGGCAGCCACAAAAGCACCAGTCGACTTGTGCACACCGCAACATGGCCGTTTTATCTAGTCGCGGTCGTGGTGGCATACGGCTTCGAGTTTGATGCCGAATGGGTCATACCAAAACGTTGCATAATAATGACCGGAATATTGCGGGAAATGGCCAGGCGGGTGAATGACCGTGCCGCCCATTCGAACGACGTGATCATGCACGGCGTGCACCGCCGATCGGCGCCGCACAATGAATGCCAGGTGTTGCAGCCCGGCTTGCTGCGACGAGTACTCATGCGGCTCGACCGCTGGATAGAAGAACAGGAAAGTGCCCGGCTTGTTTTCGGCAGGCCGGTATGAAAACTCGTCCTCGGCATGAAAGAACGGTTCAAAGCCGACAAGGGGCATCAGCGCGTCGTAGTACCGTTTTGCGGCTGACAAATCGGGCACGTTGATGCCGAGGTGGCCGAGCATGCCTCATTGTCCGATACCGAAAGTGTTGCGCGCACCGGGACGGGCCGGCACCAGCGAGCCGCCGCTACGCCGGACCACGCCCATCGCCGGCCAGCCGCAGCAGCAGCCGAGTGCCGCCCAGCGGACTGGTCTGCAATGCCGCTGTGCCGCCATGCAATTCGGCCTGCTGAGCGACCAGCGCCAGGCCAAGCCCCGAGCCAGACCGCGAGGCTGTCGAGCCGCGGGCGAACCGCTCGAAGACCGTGGCGCGTTCGGATTCCGGAACCCCGGCGCCGTCGTCGTCGATCGCGATCTCCACGCCCTCACCGGAACTGCCGACGGTCAGCAGGATCTTGCCGGCATTGCCGTGCTTGACGGCGTTGGCGATGGCGTTGTCGATCACCAGCCGCAGCCCCGTCGGCAGCCCGATCATCAGCACCGTCGGTGAGGGCACCAGCGAGACCTCCACATCGGGGTAGACGCGCAGCGCGTCGTGAGCGGCTCGATCCAACAGCTCGGTGATGTCGAACGGGACGAAATCGTCGACGGTCGTCAGCTCACCCTGGGCCAACCGCTCCAGCGCGGTCAGCGTCGCCTCGATGCGGCTCTGGGTGCGGATGACGTCGCCGATCACTTCGTGGCGCTGCTCGGGCGGCAGGTCCAGGGTGGACAGCACCTCCAGGTTGGTGCGCATGGCGGTCAACGGCGTGCGCAGCTCGTGAGAGGCGACCGCGGCGAAGTCGCGGGCCGATTCGAGCGCGGCCTTGGTGCGCTGTTGCTCCTTGCCGATGCGGGCCAGCATTCCCTCGACCGCTTCGGCGATCTCCACGGCTTCGCGCACGCCGCGAACCTGGACCTCGTCGGGACTGGATTGGGCATTGATCGCCCGGGCCTGCTGGGCCAGCAGCAGGAACGGGTTGACCATGATCAACGAGATCACCCAGCCGACGACGACGGTACCGCCGATCACGCTGGCGCAGATCAGCAACACCCGCAGGTGCAGTTCGTTGATTCGATGCTGGGCTTCGGCCAGCGGCGCGGCCAGCGCTATCGAGGCGGGGCCCGCGGCGAAGGTGCGGACCCGGTACTGCACCCCGTTGATCGTGGTGTTGGCGTAGCCGTCGGGTAGCGCAGGCAACACGATGCTGCTGGGCACCGACACGGTCACCCCGCCGATGCGCGCGGTGCGCACCAGGTTGCCGTCCGGCGCGGGCCGGTCCGGACTCGTGTGGTCCGCATTGTTGAGCAGGCTGCTGATATCACCCAGACTGCTGACCGAATCGAGCCGGCGATCGAGCTGGCTGTACTGATCGTTGGTCACACCCACCCACACCCAGGTGCCCAGCAGGACGACGAGGGTCATCACCGATATGGCGGCGACAATGACGATGGTGCGCAGCGAGAGCACCCGCATCGGCAGCTGTACACGCGGTAGGACGCGAATGTCGGGCTCCTTCGATGGGTGGGCACAGCCGACCAAGTGGACCTCGTCAAACCCGAGCACAACCCTCACAGCAGTACCGGTCCGGCGCGATCAAGCGCACTGGCGTTTCGCAAGAATTTAACGCTAACCGCGTTGCCATCTCCCCCATCACGTGCCGAAATCGAACCGATTTTGCGTTGACCAGGGTGAGTGAATACTCTCTCACCATGCTCGCCTCGGGACGTGACCGGCTGCTGTCCGCAGCCCTGCGGCTCTTTGCAGCCAAGGGCTACGCGGCAACGTCGGTGGCCGACATCCAGCGGGAATCGGGTCTGGCGCCGGGGTCGGGCGCGCTCTACAAGCACTTCGGCTCCAAGCGCGAGCTGCTCGAGGCGGCGGTCGCACACCGGATCGACAGCATCGTGGCCGCGCGAGAGGAATACGACGCGGGGCAGCCGGGCAGCGTTGAGCGGGCGGTGCGCATCGCCGGCCAGCTGATCTGGAGCAACCTCAAACAGAGCGAGGATCTGCTCAAGGTCATGTTGCGCGAGCCCGAGGAGCTCGGCGATCTGGACGAGAAGACGTGGCAGGTGATCACCGACAACGCCTACCAACGCTTCGCCGATGAACTGGCCGCATCGAATCGGTCCGGCCGCACCAGCATTCCGGATCCCGAAGCGGCCGCGGCCGTCGCGATCGGATCGCTGTCCTATGCGGCGACGCTACAAGCGCTGACCGGGCGCCTGCCCGGCAACACCGATGAAGAACGGTACTTCGAGGCGTGGGTCAACCAAACGGTCAGCGTCCTCGCCCAATACAGAAACCTTAATTAACAACCTATTTCAGGAGCACAGCTGTGACATTCTCAATGCAACTCAGCGACGACGTGATCGAGGTGCGCGATTGGGTGCACAAGTTCGCGGCGGACGTCATTCGTCCGGCAGCGGCCGAATGGGACGAACGGGAGGAAACCCCGTGGCCGGTGATTCAGGAGGCCGCAAAGGTCGGCCTGTACTCCCCCGACTTCTTCGCACAGCAGGCCGCCGAAGAGACCGGACTGGGGATGCTGACCGCGTTCGAGGAGATGTTCTGGGGTGACGCAGGCATCGCGCTGTCCATCATGGGCACCGGCCTGGCCGCAGCGGCATTGGCGGGCAACGGGACTCCCGAACAACTGGGGCGCTGGCTTCCGGAGATGTTCGGTACGTCCGACGAGCCCAAGCTCGGTGCCTTCTGCTCATCAGAGCCCGATGCGGGTTCTGACGTCGGCGGCATCCGCACCCGTGCGCGCTACGACGAGGCCGCCGGTGAGTGGGTGCTCAACGGCACCAAGACCTGGGCCACCAACGGCGGCATCGCCAACGTGCACATCGTGGTGGCCTCGGTCTATCCCGAACTCGGCACCCGCGGACAGGCCAGCTTCGTCATCGGGCCGGACACCAAAGGTCTGGCGCAGGGCCAGAAGTTCAAGAAGCACGGGATTCGCGCTTCACACACCGCTGAGGTGGTGCTCGACAACGTCCGGCTGTCCGAGGACGCCATCCTCGGCGGCCGGGAGAAGTTCGAGGCGCGGATAGCCCGGGTGAAGTCCGGCGCCTCCACGGGTGGCCAGGCGGCGATGAAGACCTTCGAGCGCACCCGGCCCACGGTCGGGGCGATGGCCGTCGGCGTGGCCCGCGCCGCCTACGAGTATGCGCTCGAATACGCCTGCCAGCGTGAGCAATTCGGCCGCAAAATCGGGGAATTTCAGGCGGTGGCGTTCAAGCTGGCGGACATGAAGAGCCGCATCGACGCTGCCCGCCTCCTGGTGTGGCGGGCCGGCTGGATGGCACGCAACAACCAGAACTTCGACTCGGCGGAGGGCTCGATGGCCAAGCTGGCCGCGAGCGAGGCCGCGGTCTACGTCACCGACGAGGCCATCCAGATCCTGGGCGGCAACGGCTATACCCGCGATTACCCCGTGGAGCGGATGCACCGCGACGCAAAGATCTTCGCCATCTTCGAGGGCACCAGCGAGATCCAGCGTTTGGTGATCTCGCGGGCGGTGACCGGCCTGCCCATCCGTTAGCAGGGGTACAACTCGCTGGCGTCTGATAACTTCTGCGGCACACCAACCGTTAGGGGCTGACGTGAGGCGTGCGGTCATCACGGCAATCGGTTTCGTCGTTGCTGGCTGCGTGGGGGCTGCCCCGGCCATCGCGGATAACCCGGCCTGCACGGCGTCGGTGTGCTCCTTTCTGTCCCCGTCCCGCAATATCAGTTGCGAGATCGACTACCAGCGGGATCCGGGCATCCCCGACGAGGCCTATTGCCAAACCAACGAGCCGCCTGCGTCCGTGCGCCTGTCCACGACCGGAGTGGTCACGAACTGCACGGGTGTTTCCTGTCTCGGCAACGCGGGGATCGGTACGCCGGTTCTTGGCTACGACCAGACCGCCGGCGTGGGTCCCTTCAGATGTGCATCCAAAACCGACGGAGTCACGTGCACGGTTCCCTCCGGCCACGGGTTCACGATGTCCAACGCGGGGATCACACCCATCGGGTGACGCTGTGCGCCAAGCAGAAATGATGACCGCATGACCACCGAGATCCGGGTTCTCGACACCGAGGACGACCTCGTCGCCGCGGCGAATCTGTTTCGCACCGCGATGGTGGGTTTGCCGCCGAGGTCGAACTTGCCGCCCGGCCAGATCGCCAAGCTACTCGACCCCGGCCGCACCGTCGGCGCATTCGTCGACGGACAACTCGTCGGCACGGCGGACGCGGTGACGAGCACGCTGACCGTTCCCGGGGGAGCCACCGTGAGCCATGCCGCAGTCACTCATATCGGGGTGCTGCCGTCCTTCACCCGAAGGGGTATCGCCACCGAACTGATCTCGCACCAGCTGAACGACATCGCCGCCCGCGGTGAGGTGGTTGCGTCACTGCGGGCATCGGAGGCCACCATCTATGAGCGGTATGGCTACGGGGTGGCGAGTTGCGCGCAAAGCGTGGAGATTACGACATCACGGGCCGCGTTTCGCGCCGATGTCGGGTCGGGTGGTCCGGTGCGGCTGCTCGGCGCCGCCGAAGTCTGGGAGATCCTGCCCCGGGTCTATGACACCAACCGCCCATCTCGTCCCGGAACCATCGACCGCCCCGGCGTATGGTGGGAGAGCGCCCGCCTTCGCACCGAATCATCCTCGGGGGCTTGGTATGTCGCCGTGCACGGTGAACCCGGGGCCGAGTCGGGTTTCGCCCGCTACCGGCCCATCGATACCGAGAATTGGTTCGTCAGCGATCAGCGCACCATTGTGGTCGAGGATTTCTTCGCGCCCACCGCGGACGCCTATCTCGGGCTGCTGCGTTTCCTTCTCGGCCTGGATCTTGTTCACCGAGTGAGGTTTTGGATGTTACCCGTCGACAACGCGTTGCCCTGGCTGTTTGTCGATCGCCGGGCGGCCAAGGTCACCGCGGTGCACGACGAGACGTGGCTGCGGATCGTCGATGCGGAGCGCGCGCTGACGGCACGATCCTATGTTGGCGGTGGAACCGTGACGATCGCAGTGAAAGACCCACTGCTGCCGAATAATTCAACGACGTTCACCATCACCGGTGACGGCGCCGAACCGACGGCCCACCGCGCCGACGTGCACGTCGGGATCGAGGGGCTGGGCGCGGCGCTACTCGGCGGCACGAACTGGCGCAGCCTCGCCGCGGCCGGGCTGGCCCGGGCCGACGATCCGCTGTCGCTCGATGTGGCCGATCAACTGTTCGCGGTGACCGAAGCGCCGCATGCCGGGACGTTCTTCTAAGCGGAGCGACGCGCGGTCAGTCGGACACCTTGACCGGATACAGATTGTGAGTTCCCTTCAGGCCTTTCAGTTCGAACTCGCCAGGGGCGCAGAGTTCGATACCCGGTGTGCCGTCGATAACGTCGCGCAACTGCTCGCTGACGAGGATCTCACCGCCTCGGGCTTGTCCGGCAACCCGAGCCGCCATCGCGACATTGCGCCCGAAAAGATCGTCGCCGCGCCTGACCGACGGGCCCACATGGATGCCGATGCGGACGCGGATACCCTCCCAACGGTCGGTGTTTTCGAGCAGGGCGCGTTGCACGCCGATACCACACAGCACGGCTTGGCGGGGGTCGGCGAAGGCCATCATGAATCCGTCGCCTTGATTCTTCACCACGTGACCGCCGTGGTCGTCGATCAATCTTTGGATGAGCCTGTTGTGTCTGTCCAGCACCTTCACCCATCCCCGGTCGCCCAACAACTCGTTGTGCGCGGTGGAATCCTCTATGTCGGAGAAGGCGATGACGACATCGCCGTTGGCGGTGAGCCGGGCAAGATCGGGCCGCTCCACCTGCGCCCAGCCGGCGAGATCTTCGACCGAATTGCGCACCGTGGCGCCGACACCTTTCGTCAGCAGCGAATCGGCCGTCTTGAAGGCGGTTCTGATCGCGAAAGGCGCCACCCCGCGGCGCCGTCTTGGCCGGCCACTGCGGCTGCGGCTGCGCTCGAGCGCGGCACGTGCTCCGTTGAGCTGCCGTCGCGACACGATCAATAGGACTGCGAGGGCGACGAGGCCGGCGAATTCGGCCGAAGCGGCCACGGCCAGCAGCACGGTCATGGGCCGAGTATGCCGCAGCCGTTGCTCAGCGGTTCTCGGCAGACCTCTGCATCACCAGACGTACACCGGCCGCAACCAAGTCGGGCTGGTGAATTTGGATGAAGTGGTCGCTGCCGGTCGCGATCATGTGCGGTGTCTGTGGCCGCAGCGCGATCAGGTCCGCCGAGGCCTCTCGCCATGCCTGTTCCAACTTGGCGCCTTGCTCGGGCGAAACGGTGCCGGGGATCGCGAACGGCTCGGTCCTGGTCAACACGACGGTGGAGACCGGCGGGAAAACCGGGGCCGCGCCAACCTGCGCGACGCTCTTCTCGATGTCGATTTCCTCGAATGAAGGCGAATTCGCGAACTGGGGCAACGGCTGGTCCAAGGACTGGCGATAAGTGGGCCAATCCGATCCCAAGAGGCTTGGTATCTCGATCGGGAACGCATCGACGAACGCCAGTGCCCGCACCTGGTCGGGATAGGTCTGGGCATACAGCCGGATGAACAGTCCCCCCAGGGAGTGCCCGACCAGAACGTAGGGGCTCCGAAGATGGGCGGCACCGAGCAACGCATGCAGATCCTGAACAACGTCCTGCGCGGTGCGCGGCATCGCAGCCGGTGAGCTGCGGTCGGTGATGCTGGGTGGGTCGGGGTAGCGCAGGGTGCCGGGCCGGTCGTAGGCGCAGACGCGGTGGTCGGCGGCCAGCGCCGGCAGTACGGCCGGGCCTGTTGCCGGCGCGGCGGCATCGGAATGACTCCACGGATCCGACGAGTTGTGATAGCCGGACTCCAAAATGATTGTCGGGCCGCCTTTTCCGTGGCATTCGAGATACAGGTGCCGCCCATTGCCGATCTCGACCGGACCGGCAAAATCACCGCCTGACGCGGGGGCACCGCGGTGGTGCGCCGGGTCGCATCCCGTCAGCGCGATCAGCACCGCGGTGGTCAGCACGCATCGACGAACACCCGCAGCGCTGCGTGACGAATGCGCCGCGATTTTCCAGGTCTCCCACACTGCCCGCATCGCGTTATTGTGCGGGTAAGCCGGCCCCGCGTGAAAGCATGGCGGCCACGACGGAGTAACGGCAAGTCCGTACCTGCTCCCCGATGGCGCATGGGAGCGCGGGATCGTGTACTCGGTCACCGTCTGGCAGTTGCTCACCGCCCGCTTGTCTGCCGACGCGGGCTACCCGCGCCGGCGCACGATCCGGGTCTCCACCGCGCCCAAGGCCCCGTCGGTGAGCTTGCCCAAGCCGGCCAACAGCACGATGGCCAGCAGCATCACGTCGGTGCGGCCGGTGTTTTGACTATCGAGGAGAAGGAACCCGAGTCCCTTCGAGGACGCGATCAGCTCGGCTGCGACCACGAAAAGCCAAGCGTTCGCCAGGCCCAGCCGCAGTCCGTTCACCAGCTCCGGAGCCGCGGCCGGCAGCATCACCGTCGACAACAGCGAGGCACCGTGCCGCCCGTAGGCTCGTCCGACCTCCAGCAGGTAGGGGTCGATGTGGGAAAGTGCCGATGCCGTCGTCGTATAGACGGGAAAAAATGCGCCGATTGCCACCATGAGAATCTTCGGCGTCTCATCGATGCCAAACCATAAGAGCAACAACGGGACCCACGCCAAGGACGGCACGGTCCGGAAGGCGGCCAGGGTAGGCGCCAGTAGCCCGCGCACGGTGACCGACAGCCCGACCAGTGAACCCAACGCGAGCGCGATGCCGGCACCGGCCAAGTAGCCGACCAACACCCGCGAACCACTGGCCTTCAGGTGAGTCCATAGCTCGCCGTGCCTGAGCAGCCCGCCCAGCGCGGACACCACATCACCGGGAGGGGGCAGCTGGCTGGGGGCGAAAAACCCGGTGACGGCGGTGGCAAGCTGCCAGATCACCAGCAGCAGTACCGGAACGATCAGGCCAACCAGCGCCAGCGGTAACTTCGCGGGCCGCCCGGCCTTCTGCGTCAGTGCGCTTGCTGGACGTACTTCGGCTCGATCAAGGTGCTCAGTGCGTTGCGGCCGGCGTCGTCGGATTTGATATCCGAGTCGGCCAACGCGAGCGGCTCGACCCGAGTCAGTATCGCGCGCTGCGGATCCCCCGGCACCGGGTCGATGTCCACCAATGTCCGTGTCAACTCCTCCTGTGCCACGCTCAGCGGGATGTTCGCCTGTGAGGCCAGCAATGCCGCCAACTCGTTGGGATGCGCCTTCGCCCACTTGCGGGCCTCCTCATAGCTGTTGACCACCGCCTGGAGCGAATCCGGACGGTTGGCGATGAAATCTTCCCGGGCGTTCAAAAACCCATAGGTATTGAAATTCGGGTTGCGGTAGATGAATCGGGAGCCTTGCTGCTGAATGGTCTCCGCGATAAACGGATCCAATCCGGACCAGGCGTCGACGTTGCCGCGCTCCAGGGCGGTTTTACCATCGGCGTGCTGCAAGTTGACGATCTCGATGTCACCCGGCGAAAGCCCCGCTGCCGCAAGCGATTGCAACAGGAAGAAGTACGGGTCGGTGCCCTTGGTGACGGCGACCTTCTTGCCCTTCAGGTCGGCGACCGAGTTGATGGGCGAGTCCTTGGTGACGATCAGGGCCGTCCACTCCCCCCCGGCGTACAGGTCGACGGCTTTGATCGGCGACCCGTTGGCCCGTGCTACCAGCGCGGCGGAGCCGGCGGTGGACCCGACGTCCAGCGCCTTCGACCGCAGTCCCTCATTGGCCTTGTTGCTGCCAGCCGAAAGCACCCACGTGACGTTGTAGCCGCGGTTCTCCAGCAGATGCTGATCGCGTACCACCAGGCTCAGCGGGCTGTAGTAGGCGTAATCCAGGTGGATGTCTTTGGAGGCCGAATTCCCGGAGTTCGAACCACAGCCGGACACCGCGATGACCGTGGCCATCACCGAAATAGAGGTCAGGCGGCGACCTTTCATCATGCTTTCGTCTCCTCCTCGACAGCGGACCGCAGGCTGTCACTGCTGCGTCGGGGGACGCCGAGTTCTTCCAGCAATTGATCGCGCAGCGCGGTGATACGCGGGTCACCACGGTCGCGCGGTTTGGGGATCGGGATGTCGAATTCCGCGGCGATGCCCGCACCGCCGGTCGCGTCGGCGCGCAGGACCAGCACCCGGTCGGCGAGAATCGCTGCCTCGTCCACGTCGTGCGTGACCAGAACCGTGGTGGTGCCGGCCTCTTGTTGCACCGTGTCGAGCAGGTCCTGCATCCGCAGGCGGGTCAGCGCGTCGAGGGCGGCCAGGGGCTCGTCGAGCAGCAGAACGCTGGGATGCCGGGCCAGCGCCCGGGCCAGGCCCGCGCGTTGCGCCATACCGCCGGACACGTGTCGCGGATAGTGGTCGCGAAACTTGGTCAACCCGACAACATCCAGCCAATGCTGCACTGCCGCCGAACCTTTCGACCGTCCGGTGCCCGGTCTCAGACCGAATTCGACGTTGGCCAACAGCGACCTCCAGGGCAGCAGGCGGGGCTCCTGAAACACGACGGCGCAGCGTGGGTCGATGCCCCGGACGGCCTCGCCGTCGATCTCGATACGCCCACCGGTGGGTCCGTCCAGGCCGGCGATCAGGCGCAGCAGCGTCGATTTGCCGCTGCCCGATGATCCCAGCAACGCGACGACCTCGCCCGGCTCGATTTCGATCTCGACGTCGTGCAGCACGGTATGCGTTCCGAACGTTCGGTTGACGCCGCGAAGTGACACGCGTGCCGGCGCGAGATTGGTCGTGGTCACCCGCGCAGCCTAGGAACGACGTCGGCGGGCCGCCAGGTTTGAGTTGATCATGATTCGAATGCCCGCCCTATTGCGCCCGAACCAATCCCGCGCCTACCGCCGGGTTGGCCCCCGCGTCGCGCAGCACCGCGGTGCTCGGCCGGACCGCGCCGTCGCGCAGTGTGGCGGCCCGGATTGCCTTGACGCGGTAGAGGAAGTCGGCGGCCGTTCAGGACGCAGACAGCCGGCTCCCGAGCGGGAACCGGCTGCGCGCCGTGGGCAGTTGCCGTCAGCCGTGTGGTGCCTCGGAGATCTTGGTGTCCGGCTTGCCGAGGGTCTGGCAGTACGTCGTCACCGAGAGCCGCGTTGCGGAAATTTCCACATTGGTCGGGTCGGCACCGCTCTTGTCTTTGAGCATCTTGCTGACTTCGTCGTTCTGCTTCTTTTCGTCCTGCGTGGTGAAGTCTTTGCACTTTGTGTCCCCGCCGGTGTTGATGACCTGTGAGGCCGAACACGCGCTGGACAGCAAGACGGAGATCGCGATCGTGGCTGCCGCAATGTACTTCATCATTTGCCTTCCTGGGTGCGAGTAGTGGTATCAGTACACCAAATCGCCTGATTTCAAACCCCGAATGGAGATCGGCGCGGTGAACGCGGTGTTTGCAGGAGGGCGTCGAATCGGTGACATCGGGGCGCCCCAGCGGTGCGATCGCGTCGAGCGGGAATAACTGCCCAGGTGACGACGCGTTCTACCATCGTCGGTCGGCGGCGCATGCACCTTGGGTTGGGGAGGGGAGGAGCTCAGTGACCTCGTCGAACGTGCGCACCGGCCACGATGGCGGGGTCCGAACGGGGCACGAACCGGTGGGGACCCAGGCGCTGTTCGTCAGCCTGTTGGTTCTGCTGCTGGCAACGGGATGGATCGCCAACCACTTCGTCGGGCTGATGCCCGTGATCAGCGACAGTGAGCATCTGAGCACGCCCACGCTCGACGGGATTTTCGGCATTTATGCGCTGGGGTTGCTTCCCGGGTTGCTCATCGGCGGACGCACGTCGGACGCGCTCGGGCGCCGGTCAGTGGCGCTGGCGGGTGCGGCTGCCGCGTTGGTGGGGACGGCGGTAATGCTGCTGTCCCAGCACCCGGATGCGCTGTTGTGGGGCCGGCTGATCGTCGGGGTCGGTGTGGGTCTTGCCATCAGCTCGTGCACCGCATGGGCTTCAGATCTGAGAGGCCCCGCCGGTGCCGCGACCGCCGGAGCCGTACTCACGGCCGGTTTCGCCCTCGGACCGTTCGCCGGGGGGCTCATTGCGTCGGCCGGCCGATCCGGCGTCCGGGTGTCGTTTGGTGTCGCCGCCGCCACCGTCGTGCTGGCAACGTTGGCCGTCATCGGCGCGGCCCGACGCACCGAGGTCACCGCGCCGGCGACCGAGTTTGACTCGGGTCAGGCGGCGGCCGCACCGACCGCGCGGGGATTCAGCCGCGCCTTGAGTTGGGCCATGCCGCTAGCGCCGTGGGTATATGCCTCGGCGACACTGGGATTCGTCACAATTCCGAGCCGGCTGCACACCGAGCTCGCGGCTCCGATGGCGGCGGGCACGGCCACCCTGATCGTCAACGGTGTCAGCGGCGTCGTTCAAGTACTGGCCCGCGCGCTCCGGTGGGGCCCACAGGCCGGTACCGCCGGCGCGGTGCTGGCAGCGATCGGCTACGCGGTAGCCGCAGTGGCGCCGCCGGCCCTGACCCCGCCGTTGGGTCTACCGCTCTTGCTGGTCCTCGGCTGCGCATCGGGGCTGTGTCTGCGCGAAGGCTTGATCGACCTGGAAGCCGCCGCCCCGCCGCACCTGCGCGGAGCCCTGACCGGGGTCTTCTACGTCGTCACATACGTCGGCTTTGCCCTGCCGCTGATATTGGTCACCGTCGGGCCCGCGGCCTCGGTGGTGATTCTGTCCGTGATGGCGGTACTGGCCTTGACCGCTGCGGCCACCAGAGCGTGGCGGCTACGCGGAGATAGTCACCGCCAGGCCTGATCCGGACGGCCATTGTTGGCGATCAAACCAGTTGGCGCAACGTCTCGATCAGCTTGATCCGCTCAGCCGTCGTGGACGCGATGGGCGACACGTTGAGCGTGGTGACCCCCGCCTCGCGGAATGCCGCCAGCCGTTCCTTGACGAACTCCCGGGTACCGATCAGGTTGACGTCTCGCACCAGATCGTCGGGCACGACCTTGGCGGCGCCCTCTTTGTCACCGGCCAGGTAGAGCTCTTGAATCCGATCGGCCTGGGCGCCGTAGCCGTATTTGGTGGCCAGGGTATGGTAGAAGTTCTTGCCCTTGGCGCCCATTCCGCCGATGTAGAGAGCCAGGTGCGGTTTGACGAATTCCCTTAGCGGCTCGACGTTTTCACCTACGGCCAGGACGGGTCCGGCATAGATGTCGAGCTCACCCAAGCCGGGGTCGCGCTTGGCCCGGCCGGCTGCCAGGGCATCCCCCCAGACGTCCTGCGCCTTCTCGGGCAGATAGAAGATCGGTTGCCAGCCCTCGGCGATCTCGGCCGCCAGTTCGACATTTTTGGGCCCGAGCGCGGCTACCAGTATCGGAATACGCTCTCGGACAGGCTGGTTGATCAGCTTGAGCGGTTTACCGAGCCCGGTGCCCTGGTCGGCGGGCAGCGGGATCGTGTAGTGCTTGCCTTGGTGTTGCACGGCCTCACGTCGCCACACCTGGCGGCAGATCTCGATGGCTTCGCGAGTCCGGCCGATCGGGGCATCGTAGGGAACACCGTGAAACCCTTCGATCACCTGCGGACCGGATGCGCCCAGGCCGAGGGTGAACCGGCCGTCGGAGACGTAGTCCAGGCCGGCGGCCGTCATCGCGGTCAAGGTGGGGGTTCGGGTGTAGAGCTGCAGGATGCCCGAGGCCAGTTCGACCCGTTGGGTGCTGGCGGCCAGGTAGCCCAGCGCGCTCACCGCATCGAACGAATACGCCTCGGGGACAAAGACAATGTCCAACCCGGCGCGTTCCAGGTCGGCCACCTCGGCGGCCACGTCCTTGAACCCGCCCGCATAGTTGATGCTCAGTCCAATCCGCATGGTCATTACTTCTACGCGGTAGCGGATTGATTGGCCAATTCGAGCGCCTCCTGTTGGATGCGATCGAACTGGGCACCCATCGCCTCGGACAATGCCGTCGCTCCCGACAGCGGCCGCACCATCACCATGAAGTCGTCGATCAGACCGTCGTCATCGAAGTGCAGGAAGTCGCATCCGGTGATCTTGACTCCCGGCGCCCCGGCCAACCCGGTCTCGAACACAAAGGCGTGATCGCGGCCGCTGGGATCGTGGATCTCTCGGATGTAGTGGAAGTCCTCGAAGATCCGCAACACACCCCGCAGGATGGCGGCGGTGATTGGCTTGCCGACGTACGGCTTGAACGCCACCGGGCTGGTGAATACCACGGTGTCGGCCAGCATCGCCTGGATGCCCTTTTCGTCGCGCTCTTCGACGGCTTTGCGAAATGGGTGCATCAGCGGCCTCGCATAGTCAACTAGTTGAGTAGGTGTGCTGCGATCGACGCTAAGCCGCTCGGCGCTCTATGTCCAGAGTGCGATTAATCACTTTGTTGATTAATCGCATCGTTGTAACATCGACCGATGTCGCTGCGTGACGCGGTGTTGGCCGCCCTTCTCGAGGGTGAATCGTCGGGATACGACCTGGCCAAAGACTTCGACGCTTCGGTCGCAAACTTCTGGCCGGCCACCCCGCAGCAGCTGTACCGCGAACTCGACCGGCTCGCTGAGCAAGGCCTCATCCGGGCCCGGGTCGTACATCAGGAACGCCGGCCCAACAAACGCATGTTCTCGCTGACCGAGGCCGGCCGCGACGCGATCCGGCAGTTCACGGCTAAGGTGCCGAAACCCTCGGTCATCCGCGACGAACTACTGGTCAAGGTTCAAGCGGCCGACGCCGGAGACCTCGATGCCGTCCGTGAGTTCGTTCGCGAACGACTGCAATGGGCGAGCGCCAAAGTGCAACGCTACGAACGGTTGCGGGCGCGAATGCTGGACGGCCGCAGTGAAGACGACTACCTGGTCCAAACCGAACGAGTCGGCCCCTACTTGACGCTGATGCGCGGAATCTCCTTCGAAGAGGACAACATTCGATGGGCCGAACGCGCGCTGAGCATCCTCGAAAGTCGCCTGTCGGGCGGCGTGACGCATACCGCGAAACCCCGGCGTCGCCGGGCTGCTACTCGTCGGTGAGTTGGCCCGCCCCCGCCTCGGGGGCACCGTTTCCGCTCGGCGAGACAGGCGTGGTGAGTGTGAGTCCGTCACCGGGGTGTTGCCGACCGAGCAGTTCGTCGTGCCCGACCTCGGGAAGGTTACGGCCTCCGTCGGAGACCACCCGCTTCGGCGACTTTTTCTTCGGCGTCTTGGGTGACACCGAATCGGGAGCGGTTGCCGCGAAGCGGTGACTATTAGAGACCAATCCGGCAGACTGACTGACCATTTCGACGGCCTTCTCGGTGTACACGCGATACCCGAAATCCGGCAGGTATCCATGGATTTCGGGGGTGTCCAGGTCGCGCATGAACTGCAGGATCTCTCGGCTGACCACCTGCCCCGGCACCAGAACCGGAAACCCCGGCGGGTAGGGGGTTACGTAAGTCGCCGACACGACGTCGACCCCCGCGTCCAGCCTTTCCTCGATTTGCTCTCCGGTGAGATATTCGCAGTTGGCGTCGTCATAGGAGAGGTAGAACCCGCGACGAACATCTCCTTCGGGCGTTGGTTCGGTTCCGCTGTGATCCAGGAAGGCCGCGTGAAATCCGCTGAAATCGGGTAACGGCAAGGACATTTCGGTCAGACGGAAGACTGCGCGCTCGAAGTGCTCCCGCTCGCCGAGACTCATCTCGGAGATGTTCTGGTCCAGCTCGCGGGCGATGTTCACCAGCACTTCCACCAAAAAGGCGACCGAGCTGCGGGTGGTGCCGATATTGGTCATGAACAACACGCTGTTGCGTGACGTCTTGTTGACCTGAATTCCGTAACGGTCCATCAGCTGCTGACGCTTGAAGGTGTCGCCGTCGTAGCCGGTGAGCCCGATGAACAACGTGATCCTGGACGGATCGAGCACGAACTCGTCTTGATCCCAGGCCGCCATCATGTTGCGCAGCCCCGAGCGCAGCGGCTGGGCGATGGCCGATGGCCGGAAGTCCTCCGGGATCAGATCCGACGTACGCAGGCAGCGCATGTACTTGCTGAGCAGGGGATGGTTGTCGATGGCGTCACGCAACTGCATCGCGTTTTCGATCTGTCGCTGCACCAGTTCGACGCCTTCCAACACCACTTGCCGGCGACCGAGATCCAGGGACGCCAGGATCTGGTAGTTAGGTGACGTCGAGGTGTGCGCCATGTAGGCCTCGTGGAACGGCTCGGCGACCTTCTGGTCAAAATCCTGATCGAAGACATGGATCATCGATCCCTGCCGTAGCGCGGTCAACGTCTTGTGCGTCGACTGGGTGGCGTACACCCGCACCCGTGCCCGGGCCGGGTCGGGAATCAGCCGTCGATCCAAAAGATCGTCTTCACTTGCCGTTTCGGCACCGCTGGCGCAGAGATACTCCTCGTATCGGAGCCGGTACTCGGGGGACTGCATCCGTTCGCGTAACGTCAGCGCCGCGGCCATCGCGGTGCGGGTGCGATAGATGGGGTGGAAGCGGGCGAACGCGAACCAGGCCTCGTCCCAAAGGAATACCAAGTCGGGCTTGATGGCCAGGCACTCTTCCATGACGCGCTCGACGTCGTACACGATGCCATCGAAGGTGCAGTTCGTCAGCGACATCATCTTGACGCGGTCGAGCTTGCCGGCGCGCTTGAGCGCCAGTAGCTTCGACTTGACCTCGCGCAGCGGAACAGCGCCGTACATCGAGTACTCGTTGAGCGGATAGGCCTCCAGATAAACGACATTCGCGCCGGCGAGCATCATCCCGTAGTGATGCGATTGGTGGCAGTTACGGTCCAGCAGGACGATGTCACCGGGCGCCACCAACGCCTGAGTGACGATCTTGTTCGCGGTCGACGTTCCGTTGGTGACGAAGTACGTGTGGCGCGACCCGTAAGCCTGCGACGCGAGCTGTTGCGCTTCGCGCAGGGGACCGGTCGGCTCGAGCAACGAGTCAAGGCCACCGCACGTCGCCGACGTCTCGGCCATGAACACGTCCAGGCCGTAGAAACCGACCATGTCCTTGATCCAGTGCGAGTTGACGATGGACTTGCCCTGAGAAATGGGCAGCGCGTGGAAGACCCCCGTGGGGCGGTGGCTGTACTGCTTGAGGGCGCTGAAGAACGGCGTGCGGTAGCGCGCAGCCACTCCCTGCAGGATCGACAGGTGCAGCTCGAGCATGCCTTCCCGGGCGTGGAACACGCGGTGGAAGTATTGGCCCAGCCGCCCGGCGATGTCCTCGACGTCGATTTCGGTCATCAAGTACAGGTCCAGCTCGGGCCGCAACTTCGCCAACTCGACCGCCAGGATCTGCGCGCGCTCCTCGGGAGTCTGATGGTCGTTCAACTCGTCGGACACCGCGGTATCCACGAATTCTGATAGCGCCGACAGATCCCTGGTCGACTGGTGGGAGAAGCGCCTGCGGATCACCACCGCCTGCAGGTTGACGTTCAGCCGCGCCGCGATGAGGGCTTCGTCTCCGCTGGACACCACCACGAGCTCGTAGACGAATTCGTCGTCGGGCCGTCGCCATTTGCGCACCTCATTGCGCAGCGCCCGCTCCTGCTCTTCGGTCATCTTCTCCACGACGAGCACCTCGAAATACGGCCGATCGCGCTGCGTCGAGGGTTGATGCTCGGACAGCTGCCGCGGGTCGGACGGGAACATGTCCAGCTCGTCGGTCCCGGCGTTGTCCACGTCGCCCGACCGGTACGACTCGGTGGTCAGCGCCCGGTTGACCTGTGCCACCGCCTGCGCGAACTTGTCGTAGCCGCCAGCGGCGAAAAGCCGTTGAATGCGGGCGAATTGGGGCGCGCCAGGGTAGGCCCAGTAGGGTTCCAGCGTACTGAGCCGCGCCAGCAGCTCCTGGCAGGCGTTCGCCCATTTGTCCTTCAGCTCTGCGTTGGTGGTGGGTCGGGTCAGCCGGTCAGCGGCTTCCTCCAACCGGCACCACGAGTCACCGCGGACCTGCCAAAGACTGTTGTAAGCGCGCAAGTGTTTTGTCATGGCGGCCCTTTCCCGAGGCGCCGAGACACGTCCGTCCCGATGCGTGGGTCAAGGGTCGCAGAGCCGATCCGCCCGCTGGTGGCCAAAGGGGGAACAACGAGCGTCCGTCACATGACAGCCGCAGCAGACCCGCGGTTGCATGGCTGCGGGGCGGACGACGGTTCAGCGTTCGCGGACCGCGGTGAAGAATTTGGTGCGCAGCAACCGCTCGAAGATTGCCGGTAACTCCTGGAAGGGGCGACCATAGTCGTTAGCCGCCTTGTCGACCAAGTCCACGCCGGTGACCCGCCAATGCCGTTGGGTCAGAAAGTCTTTGGTGTCCGCACGTGGATCGTCATACCACAGTTCGGCGACCGGCGGATGGGCGGTGTCTTGGCTGATGGTGGGGACATTGTTGGCGAATTCTTGCACTTCACCTGGCGCCGGTCCGAGCTCGGCGGCTATGTGGCTACCGGTAGCCGACAACTCGTGCAGCTTTTCGAACAGCGCATCCTGCGCGGCCCCCGGCAGATACGGCAGCAGGCCCTCCAGCGCCCAGGCCGTAGGTTGGCCGGGGTCGAAGCCCGCCGCGATCAGCTCGCCCGCCCAGTCGTCGCGGAGATCGGTGGCAACGGTGACGCGCCCCGTCGACGGTACGGCACCCCGCTGGTCGAGGACCCGCTGCTTGAACTCGAGCACCCGTGGTTGGTCGACTTCGAAAACCGTATGGCCGGTCGGCCATTCCAGTCGGTACGCCCGAGAATCCAATCCGGCCGCCAAGATGACCGCCTGGCGCGTTCCGGATCGGCTGGCGTGAGCGAAAAACTCGTCGAAGAACCGCGTCCGCACCCCCACCCACTGTGCGTTGAAGGCCGCGGCACTACTCATGTCCGCGTTGTCAACTGCCGCAATCAGGTTTGGCTCACCGGCGGCGGCGACGAAGCCGGCGGCGAAGTCGTCATTCGCCAACGGCGGCTGCAGCCCGGCATCGAGGGCACGCGCTGCGCACACAGCCAGCGCGGTGAAGCCGACACTTGTCACGATATCCCAGGTATCGCCGGCGCTTCGGGCCACAACAGCCTCCCATCAAGTCATCGATAAAGTGTGTCGCGATTTCGTTCGCGTAGCTAACGATACAGTACGCCGGTTGACGTGCGCCGCTCAGTCCTGCGACGAGGCGCTCGCGTCGATTCCCAGCACTTCTTCCAGGTGCGCTGCCGAGCGCGGCGTTAGCCTGGGCGAATGACCGATTACCGCTCGCCCTCGACCGGCCGGGCAGTACGTGCCGTTCTGTTCGATACCTTCGGAACAGTCGTCGATTGGCGATCCGGGATCGCGGCCTCCGTAGGGCATTTCGCGCAGCGCCACCGCATCAGCCTCGACCCGGAGGCGTTCGCGATGGAATGGCGGAGTCGATACCTTCCCTCAATGTCCGAAATCCGCTCGGGATGTCGCGAATTCGTGTCGCTGGACGTTCTGCATCGAGAAAACCTCGTCGCGTCACTCGAGAAGTTCGGCGTCGCTGCCGAAGCGCTGCCCGGCGACGAGGTGGAGGCACTCGCCCGGTCGTGGCGCTGGCTGCCCCCGTGGCCGGATAGCGTCGACGGCATCGTGGCCATGAAGCGGCACGTCATTGTCGGACCACTGTCCAACGGCAACACTGGACTGCTGGTCGATATGGCGAAGTATGCCGGCCTGCCGTGGGATGTGGTACTCGGTTCCGATATCGACAAGGCCTACAAACCCGATCCGCGCGCTTACCAAGCTCCCGCGCGTTTCCTTGATCTGGAACCCGGGGAAGTGATGCTGGTCGCGGCGCACCCCTCTGACCTCGAGGCGGCCCAGAACAGCGGCCTGGCGACCGGTTACGTCGCGCGACCAGAGGAATACGGACCGGGCCAGAAACCCGACCTCGAGCCCCCCGGCGCCTGGGACGTCTCGGGCACATCGCTGGTGGAACTGGCGACCTTGCTGTTCGATGCACAGGACCAACGTTGAGGTGAGCGTTACCAGCTTCGAAGTGCAGCACTCCTGGGCGACTCGCAAAGAGATTGCGCGATAGCTATTTCCACGCGAAGACCGGTTGTTCCAGCCCGTCGACCGGATCGGCTCGCCCTTCCAGGCACAGCCACCGCAGCTGCAGCAGCACCGCGCCGGTGGGTGCGTGGATGAGGTCATTGCCCAGCGGGATCTGCACGACCGGTCGGGGGCTTTCCGGGATGGCGATGAACCGTGGCGAGTCGTCACGCTGGAGTTGATGCAAGCCCACTCGATAGACGGCCACCACCTCGTCGGGCGCGGGCGCAAGATCGAGTCGTCCGCCTCCCCAGACCACCACCGGAGTGATCACGTATCCGGACCGGGTGGGATAGTCGTCGAGCAAACCCAGGACGGTCGAATCGGGTAACTCGATCCCGACCTCTTCACGCAGTTCGCGCAGCGCCGCGTCGACCGCGGTCTCGCCCGGATCGAGGCGGCCGCCTGGAAGGGCCCACTGCGCCGCATGCGAGCTGAGACGAGATGCCCTGCGGCACAGCAGGAACGCAGCGCCGCCGGAGACATCGACCATGCGACCGTCGAGGTGCGATGCGGGCATCGGACGACCGGCATTCCAGTCGTCCACCGCCACGGGATCCACTCGGTCCTCCCCCAACTCGGAATCGACGAGCACCACCGCGACGGCGGCATGCCGCTTGGTCGGGTCGTTCAGCGCGCGGCGGTCGTGGGCGGCCAGATTATTCCGAATCCGCTCACGCAATGCCTGGTCATAGGGGACGGTCACTTCTCGAGCCTAGGCTGAGGTGCTTTCGGCTCCGCACAGGTCCGTGCTTGGTCGCCGCCGGCGCCAGTGGTTAACTCCCAGCATGCGACGACAACCGGTGCTGGCCCGACGTTTCTTCGATCGCTACGAACCGGTGCACGCGGTGACCTATTTCGCACCAGAGGCGCGGGCGGCGCTGGACGCGCTGGGTTACCGGGGTTTCTGGATGGGTTATTTCGCGGCCCGTTCAGCGCCGTTGGGCGCGGCGCCCAGGGAGGTGGTCACGGCCGTCTTCTACAACTTCGCACCCCAACGGGTCGCCAAGGCATTACCGGCCGCGTGGGACATCGCGGGCCCGCACGCCGCGTTGCAAGCTCGGCAGGAGGCCGCGGTGGCGGCGCTGCGCCGCTACGGACTCGGCTCAGATGAAAACATCCGTGTTGCAGCCGAACTGGCGGGCAAGGCGGCGCGCCACGCACCGCTCGACGCGCGTCCGCTGTTCGCCGCGAACCTGGCGTTGCCGTGGCCGGACGACCCGCTGTCCGCGCTGTGGCACGCCACGACGCTGTTGCGCGAGCATCGTGGCGACGCGCACGTGGCGGTGCTGGCCGCGGCCGGTGTCTCCGGTCGGGAATCCAATGTCTTACACGCCGCGGCGGGCAACGTCCCTCGCGACTACATCGCCCGCACCCGTGACTACGACGAGACATCCTGGCGTCAGCACGAGCAACGGCTTGCCGAGCGGGGGCTGCTCGACGATGACGGAACACTGAGCGTAGCGGGACGCGAACTGAAGGAGCACATCGAATTGACGACCGACACGCTGGCGCTCTCCGCGCTCGACGCGCTCAGCGACGACGAAGTGGAGACGCTGTTCCAGGCGCTCACCCCGATCACTCGCGCCGTGGTCACCGGAGGCGATGTCCCCGCACTCACCCCGATGACGTTGCGCCGCGATGAATTACACGATGGCAGCGCGCATTTGGTGGACAGATGAGCCTTCAGACCGTGCCCGGTGGGGTAGTACACAAGTTGCCTGCAGATCTGCGCGACTCGTTGATCAACAATGCCACCGCACTTGCCGCGTGGAAAGACATCACGCCGCTCGCCCGAAACGAGTTCATCTGTTGGGTCGAGGACGCCAAGCAGCAAGCGACCCGAGAGCGCCGCATCCGCCGGACCCAGGAGGAGCTGGAAGAGGGCAAACGCCGGCCGTGCTGCTGGCCGGGCTGCAAACACCGTGAGCGCACCGGAAAGTAATCGCGCACCGGCACTCTCGGAAAGGCGTTGCTACTTGGCCAATGGCTGGTAGAAGACCAAGCCGTTGCCCTTGTTGTCGTAGACCACGGCGCGTCGTTCGTGGGCGTCGTCGTAGGGTCCCTTCACGAGGCCGCCACCACTGGACTCGACGGCCGTTGCCGCGGCATCGACGTCCGCGGTCTTGATGCCGACCACGATCTGCCCGGGGATGGGATGGTCGACCGCCGTTGCCAGCGCCAGCGTCACCGGGCCCGCGTCGAGGGCCGCGAAATGCGCACCGTCGCGAAACTTCAGTGGCATGCCCAAGGTCTCGCTGTAGAACCGGATCGACTCATCCAGGTCATCGGTGGACAAGATGATCATCTTTGCTTCGTGCTCGCTCATGGCGCCTCCTGTGTCCGGATCGCTACCAGACTAGGCCGGGACCACATCCCCGCAGCGAGCAACGCCCGCTGCCACAGGCTTCGCATCGATTCGCGACGTTCGGCGCAAACCTCAGGCGGCACCGGATGGAAATCCCTGGCCGCCAAGGTAATCCATCGGCGGAGCGTCGCCATGCCCTGCACCGCGGTCGGCCACCGCGGTCGCCAGTGCCCTGTTACCCTCAATCGTCCCAACCACAACGACTTTGTCGTTGATCGTGAAATGCGCTGCGCCGGTGGCGGGTTGGCGGGCCCCATGGGTGACGACGGTGGTGTTCGGCGTGAAGTGATAGGTCTGGATACGCCCGTCGACACCGCGCATGGTCACCGAGTCCGCCGACACGGCCACCACGGTTCCTTCCTGACTCACCGGCTGCGAGATGGCCGGCGGTTCGAGATTGGCGGCAACAGCGCGCTTCTCGGGGTGGGCTCCGTTGAGTACGAGCGCCGTCAGGCAGGCAGCGCACAACAGCGAAGCGGAGACGATGTCACATACCGCCGCAGCGCTGGACAACCCATGGCGCCGACCACGATCGGTCGGCGGCGGGCTTTGCTCCGGTGACTCGGGCATGCGATGTTTGGCGCTCACGGTCAGTCCTTCCAGCGGCGTTGCACCAAGGACTTCGGCGCCCACCAGGTTGTTGCCGTGAAATTACCCCCGGAATTGGGGTAGTAAACCCAGATGTCCCTGCGAGATACCCATGGTTATGGGGTTATCGAGTACCGCGGCGCAGGTCCCGCGGGTGCGGTCAGCAGCGCGCCAAGGTCCTCGAGCGACCCCGGGCCGGCGATCAAGTCGGGCCACGGGAAGCGCTCACGCGTTCGCTGCAAAAAGCTCAGCGCTGCGGCCAGGTGCCGGGGTTCGTAATTGTGTACGCCGAAGATGGACAGTTGACGGCGCACCACGACTTTGGGGGCCTTCTTGGGTGCTCTTTTCGTGCCGCTCCTGCTCAGCGGGGCAGGGCTACGGGCGGTGACGCTGTTGGGATTCTGCTGCTACGCGGCAGGAATCGCCACGACGGTCTTGGTGCGCGAACCGGTTGGACTGGCGCTGGACGAAGTCAGCGACGACCTTCACCTCAAGCCCGCGAGCACCGGGGCGAAGACCGAAACCCCTTCGCCGGCAACACTTCCGGTCTAACCAGCGACTCGCCGTCAGCCCTTGGTCAGGGTGAACTGCGCGACGTCGGTGTAGCCCTCGCGGAACAGGTCCGCGCATCCGGTCAGGTACTTCATGTACCGGTCGTAGACCTCTTCGGACTGAATGGCGATGGCCTCGTCCCGGCGCGCCTTGAGCGCGGCCGACCAGGTGTCAAGCGTGCGGGCGTAGTGCAGGCGCAGCGGCTGGATCAGCTTCACGCCGAAGCCCGCGCGCTCGGCGTGCTCCACCACGCCCTTGGCTTGTGGTAGGTCACCGCCCGGGAAGATCTCATCCATGATGAACTTCATGAAGCGCAGCTTGGTCATGGTGATGGGCAGCCCGCGCTCGGCGAACTCCTCGTCGCTGGGCTTGATGATGGTGTGCAGCATCATGACGCCGTCAGCCGGCAGAGCCTCGTAGGCCGTTTTGAAGAACTCGTCGTAGCGGTCGCGCCCGAAGTGTTCGAATGCGCCGATCGACACGATGCGGTCGACCTTCTCGTCGAACTGCTCCCAGCCCTGCAGCAGCACCCGCTTGGACCGCGTCGAAGGATGGTTGTCAAGACGGCGCTGCACGTGCGCCTGCTGGTTGCGGCTGAGCGTGAGGCCGACGACGTTGACGTCGTAGCGCTCGAGGGCGCGGACGAGCGTGGTGCCCCACCCGCAGCCGATGTCGAGCAGCGTCATGCCGGCTTGCAGGCCGAGCTTGCCGAGGGACAGGTCGACCTTGGCGTATTGTGCCTCTTCCAGCGACATGTCCTCGCGCTCGAAATAGGCGCAGCTATAGGTACGGGTCGGGTCCAGGAAGAGCGCGAAGAATTCGTCGGACAGGTCGTAGTGCGCTTGTACGTCCTCGAAGTGCGGTTCCAAGCTGACGGCATCGCCGGGTTTTTCGGACAAGGCACAACCTCTGACTGATTCTTTATTGGTTTAACGGGTGCGATCGAAGCTGACCGCCTGACTGACGGCCCCAGTGTATCCGCCCGCAGAACCGTGGCCTTGCGGTGAGTTGCTGTTCAGGGCCACAGCGCCAACGAACGCGCGGGCGACGGGATCGCCGACACCGCAGAGTCAGCAGACGACTGACGCGAGCGTTAAATCGGTAGATTATGTGCAGCGCACACCAACTCGACCAAGGGCATAATCCAGGCGATGAACGCGGTCGACGCATCCCGCGTCGAGTTGTTACCTCAGCTGGTAAACCGGGTAAGCCCCGGCAGACCCCGCGTGCAGAGAGGCAGGACTCTCCGATGGCTGACATCACCATGTTGATCCTGGCCGACCATGAGTGGTTCCGCGAACAGTTCGCGCGCCTGGATGACCTGCAGGCGCAGCGTCCCGACGACCAAGCCGCGCTGAAGCGGGTATGGGGTCCGCTCGCCGACAAGCTGGACGTGCACGCCTACATCGAAGAACAGATCTTCTACCCGCAGTTGCTGAAACGCGGGGGTGACGACGCCGAAGGCGAGACCCTCGACGCGATCGGTGATCACAACGACATTCGCGACGGTGTGCGCGAGGCCAACGCCACGACAGTCGGCAGTGAGCAGTGGTGGGCAGCGGTGGGGCGCACCCGGGAGGCCAACGACGATCACATGGGCGAGGAGGAACGAGAAGGGCTGTCGGACTTTCGTCGCAACGCCCCTATCGGGCTTCGCGAAGCGCTCGGGCGCCAATACAGCGAGTTCATGGCCGAGCACCCCACCACCGAGGGGCTGCCGATCACGGATCGCGACCCCCGCCGCTACGTCGAGCAGCTCGAGGACCAACCGCAGCCCAAATCCACCGACTTCTCACTGCGCATCGGGAGCCTGAAAGGCCGATGAGCCACCGCCGCGACTGACCGAACGTGACGCGAATAACCAATCCCTGCTCCGGCGCCGCCGTACCTTCGTCGTTGCCGGCGTTGGCTACGGCCGTCTAGCTGGCATTTTTTGCGCCCGATCGCATCCACGCATGACCTTGCCGGACCATCGCGGCGGCCCGCGGGTGACCCGAGAACAGGTGCGGTTACCCGACCCCGCTGGTTCGTCACCGGAACGTTTCGGGTAAGCCATCATTCGATGGGTAATGGACGGCGCCGCAAAAAATGGGCACGTAAAGACATCAGGGTCGCCGATCCTGCGATGCGGCAAACCATCATGGGCACCGCGATCGGCAACTTCATGGAGTGGTACGACTTCGGGGTCTACGGCTATATCGCCACCACGATCGCGCAGGTGTTCTATCCCGGCAAAAGTGTCAGCGGAGTCCACCTCATCGCAACGTTCGGGACGCTGGCCGCGGCGTTCGTGGTGCGCCCCCTCGGCGGCTTCATTTTCGGTCCGTTGGGGGACCGCATTGGGCGGCACCGCGTGCTGGTGGTCACCATCCTCATGATGACGGTGAGTACGACCATGACCGGCCTGCTGCCCACCTACAGCACCATCGGCATCTGGGCGCCGATCTTGCTTGTCATCGCACGAATATTTCAGGGCCTGTCGACCGGTGGTGAGTACGTCGGCGCGATGACCTACTTGGTGGAGCAGGCCCCCGACCACAAACGCGGCATGATGGTCGGGTTTTTGCCCATGGGTAACCTGGTCGGATTCGTCCTGGCCGGGTTGCTGGTGACGGGGCTGCAGACCTGGCTGCCGGACGACGACATGCTGACGTATGGCTGGCGGATTCCGCTGTTGCTCGGCTTGCCCTTCGGCCTGGTCGCCCTGTACTTGCGGCTTCGGCTCAAGGAGTCCTCCGCCTACCAGAGCGCGAACGACAGTGCGCCCGCGTCGGGCAACCAAGGCCGACAGCAAATTCGGCGCACGGTCGCGGCCCAGTGGCGCCCGATGCTGATCTGCGCGGCGCTGGTGCTGACCTCCCAGGTGGCCGACTTCATGCTCACCGGGTATCTGCCGACATACCTCAGACTCTTCGTGCGCGTCGGGCACACCGCCGGACTGGTCATGATCGTGTCAACGCTGGCGATCCTGATGCTCACCGTGGTGCTCGTCGCCAGCTTGTCCGACCGCATCGGCGTCAAACCCATCATGTGGACAGGCTGCGGGCTGCTGATCGTGGCCTCCATCCCGGCGTTCCTGCTCATCCGCTTTGGTGGCGTGTACCCGGTGATCTTCATGGGCGTGCTACTGATCGGCCTGATGGAACTGTGCTTCGACAGCACCGGCCCGGCCATGCTGCCCGCACTGTTTCCCACCAACGTCCGCTACGGGGCGCTGGCGATCTCGTACAACATCTCGATCTCCCTCGTCGGCGGTGTCACCCCGCTGATCGCCCAGGCGCTGGTGTCCGGTACCGGCAACGTGATGGTGCCGGCTTACATGCTCATCTTCGGCGGCGTGGTGGGAGCCGTCACGTTGCTGTTCACCCCGGAAGTCGCCGGCAAGCCGCTGCTCGGATCCGGGCCTGCCGTCGAAACCGAGCGGGAGGCTCGCGCGCTCGCGGAGGACGCGAGCTAGCTGGCAGTTTTCTGCCGTTGTCGCACCGGCGGTTTATTTGTCGGTGGCGGGCTATTCCGTAGAGGATGAGAACCGGTTTCCACCAGCAGCTGTGCATGCTGACCACACAGCTCGCAGACATGTGCGCGATGGCCGCTGACGCGATCAAGGACGCCAGTGACGCGCTGCTGGAAGCCGACCTGCAGATGGCCGAATGCGTCATCGCCCGCCAACGGCGCATCGTCGCTCTCGACGCTCACGTCGAGGAAACCTCCTTCGCGTTGCTGGCATTGCAGGCCCCGGTGGCCACGGACTTGCGCGCGATCGTCAGCGCCCTCCGGATCGCCGCGGATGCGCGACGGATGGTCGAGCTGGCGGTGCACATAGCCGAGATCGCCCGCCGCCGTCACCCCTATCCGGCCGTTGCCGCCGAGGTGCGGCCTTGCGTCGCCGCCATGGGTGAAGCGGCCGAGGCGCTGGCCCTCGGAGCGCGACAAGTGCTGGTGTCTCAAGATCCGCGGGGGGCCGCGCAGATTCGCCAGGACGACGGCGCGATGGACGAGTTGCACCGCCAGCTGCTGGCGCTGTTGATGGATCCCGCTTGGACGCAGGGTGTCGCCGCTGCGGTGGACGCCACCCTGTTGGGCCGCTTTTACGAACGCTTCGCCGACCATGCGGTCCAGATCGCGCGGCGGGTCATCTTCCAGGCCACCGGGCGCTAGCCGCTGCTCGGCGTGGGGTGAAGCCCTGGCCAACAACCCGAGCGATCCATCAGGTGCCTGAAAGTGACTGCCGTCCAACGGGTTTGAGGGTGTGCCTCCGGTACGGCGACGAAAGCCGGCGGCCCGGTGCGCCCATCCGGCCGGACGGCGTCACGCCTTCATCCGCTTGGGACAACCCGAATCCGCCGACATCCTCACCCCCTTGAGCGTCAGTACCCAAACGATCCCGCACGCAAGCGCTCTGCCGACCGCCCGATTTCGGACGGTCATTTGCGATTAGCAATCGCTCACTGCGGCTAATACGAAAGGGGCATGTGCTAGATGGACGGCGCAGCGGACGAATGGGAACGACTATGGAACCGATATCACCGACGGACGCGTTGTTCCTCATCGGCGAGTCACGCGAACACCCGATGCACGTGGGCTCGCTGCAGCTCTTCGAACCCCCCGAGGACGCCGGTCCCCATTTCGTGCGCGAGGCGTATCAGGCGATGCTCGAGTGCACGGACGTGCAGCCGTCCTTCCGTAAGCATCCCGCGTTCTTCGGCGGACTCACCAATGTCGCGTGGTCCTTGGACAAGGACGTCGAGCTCGATTACCACCTTCGGCGGTCCGCCCTTCCCGAACCCGGACGAGTCCGCGACCTGCTCGAGCTGGCGTCCCGGCTGCACGGCAGCCTGCTCGATCGCCACCGTCCGCTGTGGGAGGCGCACCTTGTGGAAGGCCTGCAGGACGGGAGGTATGCGGTCTACACGAAGTATCACCATTCCCTCATGGACGGCGTCTCGGCGCTACGCCTGGTACAGCGCGCCTTCACCCCCGATCCCGACGACGATGAGGTGCGGGTTCCGTGGAGCCTGGGTCCGCGTAAGCGCAGCGGGCGGCGGCAACAGCCGTCCCTTTTTGACCGGGTCGGTCGCACCGCTGGGTCGGCGCTCGCCTTGGCACCGTCCACGCTCAAGCTCGCGCGCGCCGCGCTGCTCGAACAACAACTGACGCTGCCGTTTCGGGCGCCTCGCTCCATGTTCAATGTCCGAATCGGCGGCGCCAGGCGGGTTGCGGCGCAGTCCTACTCGTTCGAGCGCATCAACGCCGTCAAATCAGCCACCGGTACGACGGTCAACGACGTCGTACTCGCCATGTCCGCCGGGGCCCTGCGTGCCTATCTCATCGACCAGAACGCCCTTCCGGACGCGCCTCTGACCGCCATGGTCCCGGTGAATATGCGCAAGGACGACGACGACCGTGGCGGGAACAATGTCGGGACCTTCCTGTGCAACCTCGCAACCGACCACGACGACCCGGCGAAGCGGCTCGAGATCATCAGCACATCCATCCGGGACACCAAAGAGGTGTTCTGGCAGCTTCCGCCGGTTCAGCAATTGGCCCTGTCCGCCTTCAACATTGGGGGACTGTTCTTCGGGCTGATCCCCGGCTACCTGTCCGCGGGCTCACCGCCGTTCAACATCGTCATTTCCAACGTATCGACCGGGTCCCCCGACCAGTTGTATTGGCGTGGAGCACGATTGGATGGAAACTATCCGTTATCGATCCCGCTCGACGGCCAGGCGGTCAACATCACTGTGGCCAACAACGCCGGCAACCTCGACTTCGGTCTGGTTGGCTGTCGCCGCAGCGTCCCGCATCTGCAGCGCATGCTCGGACACCTGGAGGCATCCTTGAAGGAATTGGAGGTTGCCGCGGGCGTCTGAGACGCGGTGCGCCACTTGAGGAAACTGCAAATGTTCACGCCATCTCGGCCTCGGCGCGCTCATCACCGGGAAGGCGCCGTTCGGCTACCTCGACTGGCTGGGATGGTTCGGCTATGCCGTCGTCGGAAACATGGTCGGCGGGCTGCTTTTCGTCACGCTGCTGCGATTGCTGCGCAGCAAGGACCGGCTGGAAGAGGAGCGCGCCGAGGCCGAGATGGCGTGAACATTTGCAGTTTCCTCAAGTGGCGCACCGCGTCTCAGACGCCCGCGGCA
>NZ_LZTA01000095.1 GCF_001665875.1 Mycobacterium sp. 852002-40037_SCH5390672 | reverse complement strand
GATATCTCATTTCTTGTGTCCCTCTACCCATTTCGGCCCGGTATCAACCGGCGGGGGGGGGGGGGGGGCCGGCCGCCCGGGGGGGGGCGGGGGGGCACCGACGGCGGGGGCGGGGGCGGCTCGTACACCGGAATGGGAACTTCCGGAACCGGCGTCGGCGCGTTGCTCGGCGGTCCCTGGACACCGCGGCGGTCCTCGTTGCACACGTTCGCCGTGTGATAGGCGTTCACGTAGAACATGCAGTGCTGGCAGGAAACGGGATTCGATCCCGCGCCCGCACACGGAGCCGCCTGCGACACGGGAGTGGTGGTGGCGACCAACACCGACAACGGAGCGAATGCGATGGCGGCTGCCGCCAGAATCCTGAGTGGCCTCAATTGTCGAAATACCTTGACTTGTCGAGCAATCGGCGGTCGCGCTCCTCTTGACGGTCCTGGCGGTAGGCCTCGACCTGCTCGGCGACCCACTCTTCGAGCAACCGGTCCTGAAGGGCGAACATCTCCTTCTCCTCGTCCGGCTCGCCGTGGTCGTAGCCGATCAGGTGAAGCACCCCGTGGATGGTCAGCAGAGCCAGCTCGTGCCCCAGGCTGTGACCCGCCGCGGCGGCCTGGCCGGCCGCGAATTCCGGGCACAACACGAGGTCGCCCAGCATCGAGGGCCCCGGCTCGGGGGCGTCCGGACGTCCGCCCGGCTCGAGCTCGTCCATCGGAAAGCTCATCACGTCGGTCGGTCCGGGCAGATCCATCCAGCGCATGTGCAGGTCGGCCATCGCGGCGGTGTCCAGCAGCACCATCGACAGTTCGGCCGCCGGATTGACGTCCATCTTGGCGATGACGAACCGCGCGACGCTGATCAATTCGGCTTCGGAGACGTCGATACCCGATTCGTTGGATACCTCAATGCTCATAGAATCCCGCTCACCGCACCATCATCGACGACCGCGCGAGCCCGTCGCCCGCCGCGACGCGCGGTTCATCGTCAGTGCGGGCTCGTCAAACTTCGCGTAGGCGTCGACGATCTCGGAGACCAACCGGTGGCGGACGACGTCCACACTGGTCAGCTCCGAGACATTGATGTCATCGACGCTGTCCAGGATTTCCATCGCCGAGCGCAGGCCCGACTTGGCGCCGCCGGGAAGGTCGACCTGGGTGATGTCCCCGGTGACCACGATCTTGGAACCAAAGCCGAGGCGGGTGAGGAACATCTTCATCTGCTCGGCGGTGGTGTTCTGCGCCTCGTCAAGGACGATGAACGCGGAATTGAGGGTGCGGCCGCGCATGTACGCCAGCGGTGCCACCTCGATGACCCCGGCGGTCATCAGTTTGGGGATCAGCTCGGGATCCATCATGTCGTACAGCGCGTCATACAACGGCCGCAGATAGGGATCGATCTTCTCGCTGAGCGTGCCCGGCAAAAAGCCAAGGCGCTCACCGGCTTCCACGGCCGGGCGGGTCAAGATGATGCGGCTGACCTGTTTGGTCTGCAGGGCGTTGACCGCCTTGGCCATCGCCAGATACGTCTTGCCGGTGCCGGCCGGGCCGACCCCGAAGACGATGGTGTTGGCGTCGATGGCGTCGACGTAGCGCTTCTGGTTGAGCGTCTTGGGCCGGATCGTCTTTCCGCGCCGCGACAAGATGTCCAGGGTGAGCACTTCGGCCGGTGACTCGTTGTCGGTACCGGCCAGCATGGCGACGCTGTGGCGGACCACCTCGGGGGTCAACGGCTGACCCCCGGCAGCGATGGCGACCAGCTCGGATATCACCCGCTCGGCGAGCGCGACGTCGGCGGGCTCACCCGCGACGGTGACCGCATTGCCACGGACGTGGAGGTCGGCGTCCAGGCTGCGCTCCAGGGCCCGCAGGTTCTGGTCCGCCGAACCCAACAGGCCCATCACGACATCGGGCGGAACATCGATGCTGCTGCGAACCTGAGCAGAGGCGGGGACGGCTCCGGCTGCGTCAGCAGCGCTGGTCTCGCGGGGCGTCACGTGGCTCTCGATGCCTGCTTTCTCGGTTTGTCGGTGGGTTGCTGGGCCGTCTCAGTCTACGCCGAGGGCCCGATTTGGTCAGTGTTCAGCAACGTACTCGACGACGGGCCGCCGTCGCGAACCTGCAGCGTGTGGCCGTTTGCCGGGACGTCGCCGCGCTGGTCCCACCGCGGGGTCAGCACACCGAGCGCGCCCAGTGCCACCGCCGCGGCGGTCGACGTGCGCAGCACCTGGGGGCCCAGCCGCACGGCCGCCGCGCCCGCTTCGGACAACGCGGCCATCTCGTCCTCCGCGATGCCGCCTTCGGGACCGACCACCAGCAGCAGTGATTTCGCTTGCGCCAGCCCGATGTCCGCGAGCCGATCGGTGGCCGACTCGTGCAAGGCCAGCGCCGCCGCGCCGGCGACCACTTCGTCGCGGATGCGCTCCGTCAGCGCTGTGGTGGACAGCACGCCGTCGACCGGTGGGATGTGCGCCCGACGGGATTGCCGGGCCGCCGAGCGGGCGACGGCACGCCATCGGCGCAAACCCTTGTCGACCCGGTTGCCCTGCCAGTTGGCCACACAGCGCGCGGCTTGCCACGCCAGGAACGCGTCGGCGCCGGCCTCGGTGGCCAACTCGATGGCCAGCTCCGAACGCTCCGACTTCGGCAGTGCCTGCACCACCGTCACGCGCGGGAATCCCGGTGCAACGCTCCAGCGCTCGAGCACCCGCGCCCGCAGCCCGTCGCGCCCGGCGTGTTCCACCTCGCAGTGGGCCAGGGCCCCGGCTCCGTCGCCGAGTACGAGTTGCTCGCCGGGACGGATTCGCCGCACGGTGGCGGCGTGAAAACCCTCGTCACCGCCCAGCACGGCGAGCGAGCCGGGCTCGGGCAGATCGTCGAGGTAGAACAGGGTCGCGACCATGTGCGCGCCTTCGTGGCTCCCGGCTAGCGCCCGGTGAAGGTTTCGCGGAGCCGGCTGAAGAGCCCTCCGCCGGCGTGGGTCGAGCGGACCTCGGGCACGTCGCGGCTGCGGTGCGTCTTGAACTCGCGCAGCAATTCGGTGTCGCGGTGGTCCAGCCGGGCGGGAACGACCACCTCGACGTGCACATGCAGATCGCCCCGGGTGCCGGACCGCAGGTGCGGCATGCCGTGGCCACGCAGCGTGATGACCGAAGCCGGTTGGGTGCCGGGCGGGATGGTGATCTCGCTGACGCCGTCCAGAATGGCGTCGATGCTGACGGTGGCGCCCAGCGCCGCGTCGACCATCGGCACCGAAACCGTGCAGTGCAGATCGTCGCCTTCGCGGACGAATACGTCGTGGGGCTGTTCGTGCACCTCGACGTACAGGTCGCCGGCCGGCCCGCCGCCGGGCCCGACCTCGCCTTGGGCGGCGAGCCGCACGCGCATGCCGTCGCCCACACCGGCGGGGATCTTGACGCTGATCTCGCGGCGGGCCCGCACCCGGCCGTCGCCCATGCATTGGTGGCACGGGTCGGGGATGACGACGCCGACGCCACGGCAGGTCGGGCAGGGCCGGGAGGTCATCACCTGGCCCAGCAGCGAGCGCTGCACGGTCTGGACCTCGCCGCGGCCACCGCAGGTGTCGCACGGCACCGGCACCGAATCACCGTTGGTGCCCTTACCCTGGCAGCGGTCGCACAGCACCGCGGTGTCGACGGTGACCTGCTTGGTCACACCGGTGGCGCACTCTTCGAGGTCGAGCCGCATCCGCAGCAGCGAATCCGACCCCGGCCGTACCCGCCCGATCGGGCCGCGGGAGGTCGCGCCGCCACTGAAGCCACCGCCGAAGAAGGCCTCGAACACGTCGCCCAGCCCACCGAAACCGGCGCCGAAACCGCCGCCCGCCGCGGCCGCGTTCGCCATCGGATCGCCGCCCAGGTCGACGACCCGCCGCTTCTCGGGGTCGCTCAGCACCTCGTAGGCGACGCTGATCTCCTGGAATTTCGCCTGCGCGGCCGCGTCGGGGTTGACGTCCGGATGCAGTTCGCGCGCCAGCTTGCGGTAGGCGCGCTTGATCTCCGCGTCGCTGGCGTTTCTGCTCACGCCGAGCAGCCCGTAGTAATCGCGTGCCACGCTTGACTCTCCTATACCTGGTCTTTCCCGCGCCTACCCACTCTGCGGGTGCGCGTTCATCGAGCACCCAGGACTTCGCCGATATATAAGGCAACCGCAGCAACGCTGGCGATAGTTCCCGGATAGTCCATCCGGGTGGGCCCCAGCACACCCATTCCCCCGTAAACGGTGTCGGAGGTGCCGTAGGCGGTGGTCACCACGGAGGTGCCCAATATCTGCTCGGCGGCCGTCTCATGGCCGATGCGCACCGTCACCTTACCGGCTTCCTGCTGCGCGGCCAGCAACCGCAGCACCACCACCTGCTCCTCCAGCGCTTCCAGAATGGAGCGCAACGAGCCACCGAAATCGGCCGCGTTACGGGTCAGGTTGGCGGTACCGCCCAACAACAAGCGCTCTTCGGTGTGTTCGACGAGGGATTCCAGCAACACCGTCGCCGACCGGCCGACGGCGTCACCCAGGCCATCCGGGCTGCGCAGCTGTCCGGCGAGGTCGGCCACCGCGACCGAGGCGGCCGACAGCTTCTTGCCGAGTAGCGCCTGGCCGAGCATCTCCCGCAGCTGAGAAAGTTCGTGGTCGTCGATGACGTCACCGAGTTCTACGACCCGTTGGTCGACCCGTCCGGAGTCGGTGATGACGACCATCAGGAGCCGCGCCGGGGTCAGGGCGATCACCTCGAGGTGGCGCACGGTGGACGACGACAGCGTGGGGTACTGCACCACGGCCACCTGTCGGGTCAGTTGTGACAGCAGCCGTACCGCCCGGCGCAGGACGTCATCGAGGTCGACCCCGGACTCGAGGAAGCTTTGAATCGCCCGCCGTTCGGCCGACGACAGGGGCTTGACGTCGTCGAGCCGGTCGACGAATTCGCGGTAGCCCTTCTCGGTCGGCACTCGTCCGGAGCTGGTGTGCGGCTGGGTGATGTAGCCCTCGGCCTCGAGTACCGCCATGTCGTTGCGGACGGTGGCCGACGAGACGCCCAGATTGTGGCGCTCCACCAACGCCTTGGAACCGATCGGTTCTTTGGTGGCGACGAAGTCGGCGACGATGGCGCGCAACACCTCAAACCGACGGTCATCGGCACTTCCCACCGGCTGCCACCTCCTTCGATACCGCGTTGACCGGATTCATTTTACGGTCTCGGGCATTGCCGACCATTATCAGCGGCCGTTCGGCGAAGTCGGTGGCCGCCGGGATCACACTCCGCCATCACCGCGACGCCGCCGGCAGTTGTCGGAACGCATTCTTCGAACGCATCGGTGCCGACGCACATTGGTCCGGCTAGCCTCTCCAGAATGAACCGGTCGGGCCACAGCGATGAGTCGGGAAAGGTCGGCCGATGATTTTCAAGGGCGTTCGCGACGGCAAGCCGTATCCCGAGCACAACCTGTCCTATCGGGATTGGTCCCAGATACCGCCCCAACAGATCCGGCTCGACGAATTGGTCACCACCACAACGGTGCTCGCACTGGACCGCCTGCTTTCCGAAGACTCCACCTTCTACGGTGATCTCTTCCCCCACGCGGTGCGGTGGAAGGGCATCACCTATCTCGAAGACGGCCTGCACCGTGCGGTGCGCGCCGCGCTGCGGAACCGCACCGTGCTGCACGCCCGGGTGTATGACATGGATATGGCGCTGGGCGCGCCGAGGTAACTCGAGTGGTCACGTTCGGGCCCCGCCACGTGTCGACCTAGTAAGGACGTCGGTTTTCCACCACAACTTGCCGGGAGGATCGCCATGCCGCGGCTGCAAGGAGTCTCCGACCACGACGCCGGCCTTGGCGCCAAGATCGCTTTCTTTTTCACCAAGCGCAAGCTCGCACAGATGACCGGGCTGGAAACCATGGGGATGCTGGAGCCCCTGCGGATGTATGCGCACATCCCGCGACTGCTCAACGCCTACGGCAAGTTGGAGCAGGCCGAGTCGAAACTCAAGGTCCTCAGTCCCCGTCAGCGGGCGCTGGCCGAGCTGAAATCGGCGACGATCGTGCGCTGTGAATACTGCATCGACCTCGGCTCACAGATCGCCCGCCGCTGGGGCATCACCGACGAAGAGCTGTTGGCACTGTCCAAACCCGAGGCCGAATATCAGAACGCGCCGTGCTTCTCCGACGTCGACAAGCTGATCCTGAAGTACGCCACCGCGATCAGTCGCACCCCGGTGGAGGTGAGCGATGAACTTTTCGAGACGCTGCGCGCGCACTTCGATACCGCCCAGCTGGTCGGCCTGACGCACGTCATCACGCTGGGCAACCTGCGCGCCCGGTTCAACATCGCACTCGATATCGGATCGTCGGGCTTTTCCGGTAACCGGGTGTGCGCCTTGCCGGAGACCGATCGCCCGTGACCGCCGAGGCGTCATTGGCGGCACGTTTCGAGGCGGCCCGGCCACAGCTGGGAGCCATCGCCTACCGCATGCTGGGCTCGATCGACGACGCTCAGGATGCGGTGCAGGAGGCGTGGCTACGGCTGAGCCGCAGCGCCGAATCGGACGGCCGGGACGGTATCGCCAACCTCGACGCCTGGCTGACCACGGTGGTGGCACGCATCTGCCTGAACATGTTGCGCGACCGCCGGACCCGTGGCGGCGAGGAGCTGGCCGGTCACCTGCCCGATCCGATCGTGGACGCGGAAGGCGAATTCGATCCCGAGCACCGCGCGATGCTGGCCGACGCGGTGGGGTTGGCGCTGTTCGTCGTGCTGGATACGTTGTCGCCGGCCGAGCGGCTGGCGTTCGTGCTGCACGACGTCTTCACCGTGCCGTTCGATCAGATCGCGGCCATCGTCGAGCGGACGCCGGAGTCGGCCCGCAAGCTGGCCAGCCGGGCCCGACGACGGATCGAGCAGGCCGATCCGACTCCCGACGGCACCTTGACCGCGCAACGCGAGGTGGTCGACGCGTTCTTCGCGGCGGGGCGTAGTGGCGACTTCGACCGCTTGGTGGCGGTGCTCCGCCCCGACGTGGTGCTGCGCGGTGACTTCGGCGCCGCTGCTTCCGTCTTCCGCGCGCAGGGCGCCGCCTCGGTGGCCGAGCTGGCCGGCGGTTACGCCGGGCCGGAGCGCGAAGTGCGTGCCGCAACCGTGAACGGTGCCGCCGGCGCGGTGATTTTCATCGCCGGCCGTGCGGCATCCGTCATGGGTTTCGTGGTGCGCGAGGGGCGCATTTGCGCGATCGACGTACTCGCGGATCCCGCTCGCATCGCCAAGTTAGACCTGCGCGCGTTGCGCGCCGATCACTGACCGGCGGCCTGCAGCAACTCCATCGCCGACGCCCGCGACAGCACCCAGCCGCCGCCTTGATTGACGAAGGTGACGTTCTGCGTGACCGGCGACGGCAGCTTGGGGCCGGAGACCGCAACGTCGGCGGTCGCCGAACCGGCCGCGGCCGGTTGGATGTTCGTGACGTCGAACGACAGCGGCAGATCGCCGTTCTTGGCCGCCTTCTGCAGCTTCTTGTCCGCGACATGCGCTTCCATTCCACCGATGCCGCCCTGCACCAGGTTGCCCTTGCTGCTGAACGAAACGCTCGGGTCGGCGAGGCTGTTGAGCACGCCTGTCAGCTGATCGGGTGTCGGCAGGTTGGCGCCCACGACCGGCTGCGCCGGTGACGGGTCCTGCGGAAGCGGCGCGCCGACAGTGGCAAGCCGCACCCCGGCGGCCAGCGCGCTCGGCGTCGCGACGGAGGCCACGCCGGCGGCCGCGCCCCCGACAATGGCCAGGGCTGCCACCCCGGTGGCAAGCGCTTTAACGGTTTTCATAGTTCCCCCTTCGATGGGCACGAATGTCGACGCATGGTTGGCATTCCGCATCGCCCCATTCGTGGCGGTGTGGATGGTGTCAGCGTGCCCGTTGCGTCTGTTATTTCGTGTCTCGGCACCGATACGTTACGGCCGCCCGATGTGCAAAAAAGATGAGCAAACTGTGCGCCGGCTGTGCGGGGACGTGAGTTGGCGCCGGCCGCGGCGACCGGTCACCGCGTGCCAGGGAACTGAAAGGCGAAACCCCATGCGCTCACCGAGGCGCATGGGGTCCGCTTGAAACGTCGTTGTAGCTCGGCGAATTCGCCGAACTGTCTCAGTTGGTCGCCGTGGACGCCTGCAGCAGAGCAAGCGCAGCGTCGTGCTGCAAGACCCAGTTGCCGTTCTGATTGACGAACACCAGGTGCTTGTTGACCGGCCCGGCGAACTTCGGCCCCGTGATGGCCACGTCGGCCTGGGCCATATTCGGGCCCGCCGGCGCGATGTTGGTCACGTTGAACTGCTCGGGGAAGTTACCGTTCCGGTACGCCTTCCGCAGGTCGTGGTCGGCAACCATACCCTCGTTTTGAGGGACGCCGTTCTCAACGAGGTTGGTCTTGTCCCGGTAGTTAACCCCGGGGTCGGTCACTTGGGTGCAGAGGTTGGCCAATTGGTCAGCCGTCGGCAGCTGCCCCGGCGCTCCCGGCGGCGGGGGCGGAGGCGGAGGCGGATCTTGCGGCAGTGGCGCGCCGACCGCCGCGAGTTGCACATGATCCAGACCGATCGGTGCTGCAATGGAAGCCACGCCGGCGGCTGCGCCGCCAATGGCGGTCAGCGCCGCCACGCCCGTGGCAATGGACTTCACGGATTTCACAGGTCCCCCTTCGATGCACATGGACCGTGGCGGGATCCTGCGGATCGCCGCACACGGTCACCGTCTCCATTGGTTGAAGATGGTGTAAGTGTGCCCTGTGACTCCGGCATTTGTGTCTCAGCCCGGTCACGTTACGACGACGCTACGGTCCCGACGTGTCAAAACACGCTAAATAGACTGTGCGGCACGTATGTAGCAGCACCTTTCGCCCCCGCAGACCCCGGCACCGCGTGGCCGGTTACTCCCCGGCAAGCGCCTCAATCAAGCTCTTGGGGCGGATATCTGACCAGTTTTGTTCCACGTACTGCAGGCAATCCACGCGGCTCGCTTCACCGAACGCCACCCGCCAGCCGGCCGGCGTGTCAGCGAAGGCCGGCCACAGGCTGTGCTGGTCCTCGCCGTTGACCAGCACCACAAAGGTCGCGTTGTCGTCATCAAAGGGGTTGGCGCTCATCATGTCTCCTTCGCACGGGATACTTGGACGGGCTGACGGTGGATCCCAACACCCGGTCGGATAGCAGTCCCAGGCAGCTCAGATTGGGAAACCCGGGCCCCTGGGTGAGTCCTGACAGGTTCGGCAGGAACAACTTGGGTGTCACGTCTGTGACGGCCAGGTCATAACCTATCGCCTCCTGCAGCCGCTCTGAAGTGAGGGGCCCACCGAGGCCGAGTTCGAGCAGATCGAGTGCGTCCTGACTGAATAACGGTGCGAACCAAAGCGAGTCGGCGCCGGAACCGTCGATGACGAGATCGAACCCATGCACCGTCTCCAGGTTCTCGCTGCCGCGGTTGGTGGACAGCGTCAACCGGATCTGCCCCTCCTTGCCCACCGCGTGGGCCACGCGACCGCGCAGGTGGTGAATGCGATCGTCGGCCAGCAACGCTTCCTGCACGTTTGACGAAAACACCCCACGGTCGGTACGGGCCAACGCATCGCGACGTTCGGCCAGGGTGAGAGCCGGCCAATTGGTCGGATCGGAGAACAGCGAATTCTCGAAAAACCCCTCCCCCCGGGTGAACAACGTGGCCTGCGGGGAAATCACCGTGATGCTCGACACCCGGTGCCGGAACAGCTCGTAGAGCATCGCCGCGGCCGTCTCGCCACCGCCGATCACCGCTACCCGCTCCGCGTTGATCCGGTCGTGATTTGCGGCGCGGTCCCAGAACTGGGCGATCGACAGCATGCGGGGATTGCCGGGGAGCAAAGATTTTTCGGCCTGACCGGGTCCCGTGATCATCAACGCATCGGCGTGCACGGTGGTCTCGTGAGTGTGCAACGCCCAGCGGTCCCCGGTGATCGCCAGTCGTTCGACGTCACCGTGCACCACGTCCATGCCCACGTGGTCGGCGACCCAACTCAGGTACTGGCTCCACCGGCGATGCGTCGGGGCCGGTCTGCCGCGGTCGATCCACTCGGCGAATGACGCCGTCGCGATCAGATAGGACTGCCAGCTGTAGCGCGTCATCCGCTCGTCGAGTTCGGCGTTGCGGCGCGGCACCAGCGCCGAGCGGTAGGGGAACCCGACGTCTTTTTCCGGGCTGGTACCCAGCCGGTGCGCGCCGTCGGTCCAGCCCCCGCTGGCCTGCCAGTTCGCCGCGACACCGATCCGCTCCACGGCGACCACGTCGGGAACCGCCACGCCCATCTCACGCAGCGCGAAAGCCTTGGCCGCCACGGCCACCGCCTTGGCGCCCGCCCCCACGATCGCAAGTGTGCTCATTTCACCATCTCCCGCAGAGAATCAATCCAAAGTTCCTGTAGCGCGGCAATATCCGCGTCATCGAGAACGTCAGGCAGCGCGCGCCACTGCGCGGCCAGAACCCGCTGCCCGCCATAGGTCAGCACCATCGCCGCGATGGTGAGCTCGTGGCGCACCGCCAGCTCCGGCTCGGGCACCGGCGATACTCCGGCGAGTAACTCGCGTTCGAGCCTCAGCCCGGTGCCGCCGTCGGTGTGGGCGGCGCCGAGATAATTGAGCAGCAGCTGCGGGGGCGGCAAAACGGCGAGCCGCTCGGCGGTGTCGGCGCGCAGGTAGCGCAACGACCCGTAGTCGAGTCCATCGCCGGGGATCGCCGCCAACTGCTCCCCCACCTTTTGCGGATCGGTCGAGTCCAGCCGTACCGGGTAGATGGAGCTGAGCAGCCCCACCGTGTCGCTGGTGTCAATGGTGCGTGCACCCGGGCCATCGACCACACTGTCGGCGCGGCCGTGTGTTTCGAGCGCCAACAGCGGCGGCGGCGTGGGCTGTCCGCGCAGCTCTCGCCAGCGCGTCACCGTCGCCGCGGTGGCGGCAACAAGCAGCGTGGGCAACGGCAGGCCCGAATCCAGCAGCCGGCGGGTGACGTCGGCGTCGGTGGCGGCGTTGCGGACGATCAGATCGCGCGCCCGGTCGCGGCTTGGATCGAGCCGACGGGCTCCGAGGTCGGGATCGTCGCCGTCCAACTGCGACGCCCAGAATTGCACCGTGTCCAACCGGTGCGCCCGCTCGGTGACCGCGTCGGCCCAGCGCCGATAGCTGGTGTGTTCGCGAATGGGTGCCGGTGAGTGGCCGGCGGCCGAAGCCGTCAGGGCAGCGCCGAGTTCACCGAGAACCACTCGCCACGACGCCGGGTCCATCGCCACGACGTGCGCGGCCAGCAGCAGCACGCTCTCTCCGGCGGGCGGTCGAAGCCACACCGCCGATAGCAGCGCTCCACGTTCGGGGTCCAGGCGGTCGACGGCCTGCGCGACGTGGGCCGGTACCGCTGCGGCCAGATCGCCGACCACCTCAACCTCTTTGAGTGCATCGAGGATGTCGGCGGCCGGTGCCGGCACCAGGGTCATGGTGGAACGATCCAGCCGGGTGCGCAACACTTCGTGACCCTCGACGATGCCGGCCAGGGCCGCATCCAACTGCTCGCGACGTAACGCCTCGGGCAACCGGATGGCTTCGGTTTGGGCGAGCCTGCGCGGGTCGCCATATTCGTAAAGCCATCGACCATTGGGCAGCAACGGCATTGGTCCGGTTCCAGTGTCCACCTGCTGGGCGGCCGCCATGGTTTCCGAGTCGATCGCCTCGGCCAGTTCGCGGACGTTGCTGCACTCGAGGATGAGCCTGGCGCGCAGCGCAATTCCGCGTGCTCGGGCGGCTTGTACCACCGACAACGCCATGATGCTGTCCAGGCCGAGCTGCAGGAAGTCCGCGGTGACGTCGATGCGCGGTTGGCCGAGCAGCTCGGCGAGCAGTTCGGCCAGTGCGGATTCCGTGGCGGTCTGGGCCGTCGCCGCGGCGGCCTGGGGCTCCGCGGCGTCGACGGCGGCCAACGCGGCTTCATCCAGTTTTCCGTTGGGGGTCAACGGGATTTCGTCGACCATGACGATGCGCTGTGGAATCATGTAGCGGGGCAGCCGGGTGCTGAGCATGCTCCGCAACTCGGATGCCGTGGGCCGGTCGGTTGCCGTGTCGGTCGCCACGTACGCGGTAAGCCCCGCAACGCCCTGGCGCTGCCGTACCAGCACCCCCGCGTGCCGCACGGCCGGATGCGATTCGAGGGCGGCCGCGATTTCGCCGGGTTCGACGCGGTGGCCGCGGATCTTCACCTGGGCGTCGGCGCGGCCCACGTATTGCAATGAGCCGTCGGGCAACCGTCGCACCAGGTCGCCGGTGCGATACATCCGTTCGGCGGGCGTAAACGGGTCGGCGACAAAGCGCGTCGCGGTCTCCGGAGCGCGGCCCAGGTAGCCACGGGCCAGCTGGGCACCGCCCAGATACAGCTCGCCCGTGGCTCCGCACGGCACGGGTCGCAGCGCGGAATCCAGCACGTAGCCGTGGGTGTGCCGGGCGGGCCGCCCGATCGATGGCTCGTCGTGCTCGGCGATGGCGGCGACCACCGCCTCGACCGTGGTCTCGGTGGGCCCGTAGCAGTTGTATGCCGTCATCGGCGCGGTGTTGCAGGTGCTGCGGATCCGGGCCCATGCCGCGCTGCCGACCGCCTCGCCGCCCAACGCCAGCACGGTCAGTGGGGTTTGGGTCAGCAAACCGAAAGCGTGCAGCTGGGCAAACATTGACGGGGTGGTGTCGATCATGTCGATGCCGTGCGCGGCGATCAGCGCGACGAGCGCCTCGGCATCGGTCTGGGTCTGCTCGTCGACGACATGCACACCGTGCCCGTCCAGCAACCCGACCAATGGCTGCCAGGCGGCGTCGAAAGCGAAGGACCACGCGTGTGCGATGCGCAGCGGCCGGCCCAGTTTGTCCGCGGCGGGCCGCAAGACGCGGTCCAGATGATCGTCGGCGTAGGCGCCGAGCGCGCCGTGGGTTCCGATGACGCCCTTGGGTTCTCCTGTGGTGCCCGAGGTGAACACGACATAGGCGGCCTGCGCGGGTGGAACGTCGACGGGGTCGAAGTCGTCGTCGTGCGGTTCGCCGGCCTCCAGTAGCTCTTCGGTCCGCTCTTCGTCCAGCACGATCAGCGCGCCCGATTGGCGCAGGATCGAGTTCACCCGTTCGGGGGGCATTTTCGGCTCCATCGGCACGCACATGCCGCCGGCTTTGAGCACGGCGAGTATCGCAGTGATGTACTGCGGGCCTCGCGAAAGTTTGATGCCCACCGGCGTTTCGGGCTCGACCCCGAGGTCGGCAAGTCGCGCTGCCAGCCGGCTGGACAGAACATTCAGCTCGCGATAGCTCAGCGTGCCACCCGCCCAGCTGACCGCCGGGTTGTCCGGCGTCCTGGCCACGGCGTCGGCGAACCGGGTGTGGATGCTCGACGGCGACAACGCTTTCGGCGTGCCGACGGCGCGCAGCGGGTCTGCCTCATCCTCCAGCAGGACACTGACCTCGCTCAGCGGGCGCTGCCAGCCCTGCAGCAGTCTTTCGGCGGTGATCAGCACCCGCCGCCCGAAAGTGGCGGCGTCAACGGCACCCAGTGCTCCGTCGATGGCTTCGATCAGAACCACCAGCTCGCCACCCTCCATGTGGGCGGCGATGGCGATCGGAAAATGCGACAGGGTTTGCAGGGCGGACGGTCGAAATGTCGCACCGCCAGCGGTCAATTCGCCGCCGGCGGTCAATCCGTCCATCGGAAAGTTCTCATAGACCAGCAGGGTGTCGAACATCTCCCCGAGCCCGCCGAGGGCCCGAAGTTGAGCATGCCCGAGATAGCTGTGCTCACGCAGCAGCGCGGCATTGCGCTGCACGGCACGGCATTGTGCGCCGGCGGTCGCGGTCGGGTCGAGCCGCACCCGCAGCGGCACGGTGTTGATGAACAAACCGACCATGGTCTCGACGCCGGTGAGTTCGGGCGGGCGACCGGAAACCGTGACCCCGAAAACCACATCGTGGCTATCGGTCAACCGCGACAACACCAGCGCCCACGCCATTTGCATCAGGGTGTTGACGGTGATGCCGCGGGACCGCGCGTCCTGGACCAATCGCGTGGTGGTTTCGGCCGGCAGTCGCAGTCCGGTGGTGCGCGGCAGCGCCCTCTGCCGGCCCTCGGTCGTTTCCATGGATCCCAGCGCCGCGGCGAGCAGGGTGGGGCCGCCCAGACCCGCGAGGTGCTCGCGCCAGACCCGCTGGCTGGTTTGCGGGTCGCGGCTCGCCAGCCAGCCGATGTAGTCGCGGTAGGGCCGCGGGGCGATGGGCAGCGCCGACGGATCGCCGCCGGCCCGGTACAGGATCATCATCTCGTTGACGAACACCGGCAACGACCATCCGTCGATCACGATGTGATGCGCGGTGAGCACCAAACGCCATTGCCTGCCGGGCAATTCGATCAGCAGGAAGCGGATGGCCGGCCCATGCTCCAGGTCGAACGGTCGTCGGCGTTCGCCGGTTTCCAGCGCCGGTACGTCCTCGGGTGTGGCGGCGACGAGCCGCCAGGGCAGCTCGACGCGGGACGGCACGATCTGTACCGGTCGCGGGATTCCCCGGCTGAAAAAGCTCGCTCGCAGGTTCGGGTGGCGCACCAGCATCTGCTCCGCGCAATCACGCAGCAGTGCGACATCGAGTGTGCCGGAGATGTCCGCGGCAATCCCGATCACGTACGGGTCGTCCGCCTCTTCGCCGTCGACGAATTCGGCCAGCGTGGTCAGCGAATACAAGCCCTCCTGCAGCGGGCTCAGCGCCATGACGTCCTCGATGTCGGGCGCGACATCGGTTTTGGCAGCCGTCATGTCGTGCCTTGTCGTCGTGACGACGACCAAAGTTGCGTCACGGCGGCCAGATCCGAGGATGACAGCCCGGACGCGCTCATCGGCTCGAAGCTGGTATCTGTCGCCGGCTCGTCCTGCTCGACGTCGGACTCTGCGCCGCTCAGCGCATCCAGCGCGGCAGCCAACTGCTGCACCGTCGGATTCTCGAAGATCATCCGCGGACTCACGGTCAAACCGGCAGCCCGCGCCCGTGACGCCAACTGCACCGACAGGATGCTGTCACCGCCGAGGGCGAAGAAGTCGTCGAAGCGCCCGACTTCGGGAGTCGCCAGCAGTTCGGCGAACACCTTGGCCAGTGCCCGTTCGGTGTCCGTGCGGGCCGGCTCGGTCTGGCCGCCGGTGCTGACCGCGGGCCGCGGCAGGGCGGGCCGGTTCAGCTTGCCCGATTCGGTTTTGGGCAGGACGTCGAGCACGGTCAGCGACGACGGCAGCATGTAGCCCGGCAGGATGGTGGCGATCGCGCCGCGCACCTCCCCGGCGAATGTCGCCTTCTCGGCGTCATCGAGGATAGGCCGTTGCGGCACAACATATCCGGCCAGCGACGTGCCGCCGTGCACCTCCCAGGTGCGGGCCGCCGCGGCGGCGACGCCGTCGGCGGTCGCCAGGGCCGCCTCGACCTCGGCCAACTCGACGCGGAATCCACGGACCTGCACCTGGTGGTCGGACCGTCCGACGAATTCCAGTTGGCCGTCCTCGGTCCACCGGGCCAGGTCGCCACTGCGATATAACCGCGAACCCGCTTCTACCCCAAAGGGATTGGCGATAAACCGCGTCGCGGTCAGACCGGGGCGTTTCCAATACCCTCGAGCCAGCTGGTCACCGGCGTAATACAGCTCGCCCACCACGCCGATCGGCACGGGACGCAGTCCGTCGTCGAGCAGGTAGGCCTGCGCACCCGGGACCGGCTTTCCAACAAGCGGATTCGGCAGGCCCAACCGCCCCCGGGACACCGCCCCTGAGGTCTCGGTGGAACCGATGTTGTTCAACAACTCGGTACCGGCGCCGTCCTCGTCCGCGCACACCGAACCCAGCCGCTGCAGCAGCGACATGCTCACCGGTTCGCCACCGCACACCAGACGTGACAGTGAGCGCACGGCGTCGGGCCGGCTGTCCACCAACGCCGAGACCAGGCTGGGCACGGCAGTGACCTGGGCAACCGAATGCCGCTTCATCAAGTCGCCGAGGGCCTCCGGGTCGCGGTGCTCGGCATCGTCGGCCAGGATCATGGTCGCGCCGGCCGCCAGGCCGGCCAGCATCTCCATGCCGCCCTCGAGGAAGGTGATCGAGGCCTGCGCCAATCGCACGTCGTCGGTGCGCGGCGGGTAGTGCCGAAGCTGCCAGTCGAGCCGGGCGGCCATCGAGCGATGCGTTCCCACCGCACCTTTCGGCTTGCCGGTGGACCCCGACGTGAACACCAGGTACATGGGGTCATCGGGGTGCGGCAACCGCAAGTCCCTCACCTGAGGATCCGCCTCATCGCGGTTGACCAGGGCGCGTACCTGTGGGTCGTCCATCGAAATCAGCTCAACCCCGGGAACCCGCGGCATGGTGTCCACCGCTTCCGTCGTCGCGACCACGACCGGCGGCTGCACGTCGTCGAGCATGAATTGCTTTCGCGCCAGCGGATAACCGGGGTCGATGGGGAAGTAACCGGCACCGGACTTCATGATGGCCACCAGCGCCACCACCAGCTCGATGCTCCGCCGCGTCGACAGCCCCACCAACGATCCTGGGCGCACTCCGTTCTTGGCGAGCAGGGCGGCCAGATTATCCGAACGACGGTGCAGCGCAGGGTAATCGATGCTCTCGTCGCCGCAGCGCACCGCGATCCGGTCCGTTCCCCACGTCCTGCTGGGTTCCAGCAATTCCGGGATGGAGCGCGGCCGGTCGTGCGGCGGCCGCTCACCGCGGCTCCACTCCCGCAGGATGCGGTGTTGTTCCCCGCCATCGATCAGCTGGACGTCTCGCAAAGTTTGGTCGACGTCGTCGGCAAACTCGGTGAGGGCTCGGGTCAGCCATCCGGCCAACCGCTCGATGGAGCTTCGGGCGTAAAGCTCGGTGCGGTAGATGACATTGCAGTTGTAGCCGACGTCGCCGGAGCCGTCAGTGCCGAAGAAGTTGACGCTCAGATCCGCGTGTGCCATGTCGAAGATGGGGTCCAGCGACGTGCACACGGTGTCCTGCTCGCCGCTGCCCGCCGCCGCGGTCTCGATGACCCGGGTGGCGGACAGGTGATCCCGGACGTGCACCACAACTTGGAACAGCGGATTGCGGGACAGCGAGCGCACCGGACTGACGCTGTCGACCACCCGGTCGAACGGCAGGTCTTGGTGAGCGTAGGCGGCCAGGGCGGTCTCCCGCGCCCGCTTGAGCAGTTCGCGCAACGTCGGATTGCCGTCCATGTCGTTGCGCAGCACCAGGATGTTGACGAAGAATCCGATCAGCTGGTCCAACTCGGCTTCGGTGCGGCCCGCGACCGGAGTGCCCAGCGGAATGTCGGTTCCGCCACCGGCTTTGTGCACGACGACGGCGACGGCCGTTTGCAGCAGCATGAATTCGGTGATGCCCAACTCGCGGCACAGCGCACCCAGCTTGGTGCGGGTGGCCGAGTCGACGTGGAAGTCGACGCACTCCCCTTCGCCGCTGGGCACCGGCTGGCGCGGGAAGTCCGGTCGCAGCCCGGTGTCCTCCGGCAGCCCGGCCAGCTGCCGAGTCCAGTACTCCCGCTGCTGGCCGGCTATGGCGGATTCCTGGCCGCTCGCTTCGGAATCCAGGCCCAGGAAGGCGCGCTGCCAGGCGGCGTAGTCGGCGTACTGCGCACGAAGCGGGGCCCAGGACGGCGCTTCTCCGCCACGCCGGGCCCGGTAGGCCGTCATCACGTCGGAGAACAGCACGCCCGCGGACCAATGGTCGGAGGCGATGTGGTGCACGACCAGCGACAGCACATGCTCGCCCGCGTTCTCGGCGCGCAGTACCGCGACCCGGATCGGCAATTCACCGTCCAGCTCGAAGCAGTGGCGCCGCTCGGCGTCCAGCTGCTGCTGCAGCCAGGCGTCGTCGGGACCGACCTCGCGACGCACCGGAACCTCGACGCCGGCCGGGCCCACCACCTGATAGGGCACGCCGTCCAGCTCGACGTAGCTGGTGCGCAGGATTTCGTGCCGGGCAACGACATCGCCGACGGCGGCGATCAGCGCATCGATGTCCCACGGCCCGGTCAGTTTCGCGGCAAAGGGAATGTTGTTGACACGACTGGGCCCGTCCACGCGGTAGGCGAACCAGCTGCGCAGCTGCGAGGCCGACAGCGGCATGGGCCCGTCGTGTGCGGTGGTGATCAGTCTGGGCCGCGACTGCGTCAGTTCGCCCGAACTGAGCTGGTCGACCCGCTCGGCCAACGACCCCACCGTGGCGAGTTCGAACACCTCGCGGATGCCGATTTCGACGCCGCACTCCGCGCGGATCGCGGTGATTAGTCTGGTGGCGACCAGCGAGTGGCCGCCCAGATCGAAGAATGAGTCGTCGACACCCACGCGTTCGTGCCCGAGCAACCCGGAAAACAGTTGCGCGATGCGGTGTTCGGTGCGGGTCGTCGGATCGCGGTATTCGGTGGCGGCTTCGATCTGTGGTTGCGGCAACGCCCCGCGGTCGATCTTCTGGTGCGCGGTGATCGGGATCTCGTCGAGCACCACATATGCGGCCGGAGTCATGTAGTCCGGCAGCGCGGCGGCCACCCGGGCGCGGATGCGCTCGACGTCAACCGATTCCGTCCCGGCGCCCTGGGCCGGCGTCACGTATCCCACCAGGCTCTTGCCCAACTGGGGCAGGTCCATGGCCAGCACGACCGCTTGTCCCACGCTGGGGTCGACCGAGATGGCGGCCGCGATTTCGCCGAGCTCGATGCGGAAACCGCGGATCTTCACCTGCTCGTCGGCGCGGCCGACGAACTCGATGTCACCATCGGCGTTGCGGCGGGCCAGGTCACCGGAGCGGTACATCCGCCCGCCGGGCGTGAACGGGTCGGCGACGAAGCGCTCGGCCGTCAACTGCGGCCTGTGGTGATATCCGTGCGCCACATGCGTTCCGGCGATGTAGATTTCCCCGATCACTCCGACGGGAACCGGCAGCAGCGCGTTGTCGAGCAGATACACCTGGGTGTTGATCTTGGGCCGGCCGATCGGCACCACCCGGGTACCCTGGGCGCCTTCCACCGGGTAGCTGGTGCAGTTCACGACCGTCTCGGTCGGGCCGTAGAAGTTGTACAGCGACGCGTCGAAGGTGGCGTGGAACTTGTCGGCGATCTCGCCGGGCAGGGCCTCGCCGCCAATCGGCACGCGCCGCAGCGTCCGCCACTGGCTGACGCCGGGCAAGGACAGGAACAGCCCCAGCAGTGACGGCACGAAGTGCATCGACGTGATGCCTTCACGGGCCAGCAGCTCGGTCAGATAGCCGATATCGCGAAGTCCGTCGGGTCGCGGAATCACCAAGCGGGCGCCCATGATCAACGTGCCGAAGATCTCACCCATCGACACGTCGAAGCTGGGCGACGCGACCTGCAGCAGCCGATCGGTGTCGTCGATGCGGTATTCGTCGCCGAACCAGACGAAGTACTCGGCGATGGGTGCGTGCGGCACCGGAACACCCTTGGGCAGTCCGGTGGAACCCGAGGTGTAGATCAGGTAGGCAGTGTTTTGCGGGCTCAGCGGCCGGATCAACTCGGCGGGAGCGCCGGCCGGATAGCGCGCCAGGTCGGTAGCCGGCTCGCGCAGAACTAGTTTGGCGTCCGCATCCTCGAGAATGAAGCTCAGCCGGTCCTCCGGATAGGTGGGATCGACCGGCAGATAAACCCCGCCCGCTTTGAGCACCCCGAGTGCCGTGATGACCAATTCGGGAGATTTGTCCAGCAGCACCGCGACACGGTCCTCCGTGCCGATTCCTCGCTCAATGAGCCAGTGCGCCAAGCGGTTGGACGCTTCATCGATCTCTTGGTAGGTGTAGCCGCGGCCCTCGTAGACGACGGCAACGGCATCGGGCGATAGACCCGCCCGCCGGCTGATCAGCTCGGGCAATGTGCTGGCCGGGGTGACGAATTCCGCACCGGTCGACACCGCGCGCAGCCACTCGGCGTCTTCCGCGCTCATCAACGCGCACGCCGACAGCGTCGCGTCGGGGTCGGACAGCAGGCCGTCCAGTAAGGCGGCGTAGTGGCGCAGCAGTTGCGCGACCAGCTGCTGATCCATCACCTCGACGAGGTACTCGGCCTCGACCAAGCCGCCGCCGGAGCCATCCGGCGTCCGGTTCAGCTCGACCATCAGGCTCAGTGGCAATTGGTTGAAATGGCCGCGCAATTCGCCACGTTCGCAGCGCACGCCCGGCGGACAGAAGCCGGCGCCATCGGGCTCCCGTTGCCCGAAACTCACTCGGGTCATCCGGTCGGCGCCATGCCGGCGATCGGGATTCGACTCGCGCACCAGCCAGTCCAGGTCGGCGCGCGAGTGAGCGAAGGCGCCCGCCGCGCCGTCACGGGTTTGGGTCAGCAGCTCGCGGAACGTCTGGTGCGACTGCGGCCGCAGGCGAATCACCACGGTGTTGCCGTGGTACCCGATGACATCCTCGGTGCCCACGCCGCGGTTGAGCACCGGGGCGGCGATCAGGAAGTCGGTCGACTGGGTGTACCGGTGCACGAGGGCGGCGACCGCCGCCATCAACACCATGTATGGGGTGGCGCCCGCCTCGCGGGCCAGCGCGGACGCCCGCTCGACGGTGTCGGCCGACAACCGCGCGGTTGCGCGCTGTGCGCGCCAGGTGGTGGGCACCACCGAACCGTTGGGCCCGGGAAGCTCGAGTGGCTCCGGAAGGTCGGCCATCAGCGGCCGCCAGTAGTCCAGATCCGCCTGACGAACGGCGGTCGCATCCGCGGAAAGATCCGGCAGCACCTGCCCATCGGTGAAGCCGTCCGGGTCGGTGTATGCGCGAGTCAGATCGGCGAAGAACGGTGCCCACGAGCCGTCGTCCCATGCGATGTGGTGTGCGGTGATCAGCAGCATCAGTTCGTCATAGGCCAAGCGCGCCGCGGTGACTCGCAACGGCGAATCCTTGCTCAGGTCGAATGGCCGCCGAAAGTCCCGCTGCGCCAGCACATCCAGCCGCAACCGGCGCGCCTGCTCGGTCAACCCGGCCAAGTCGTGTTCGGCCCACTCGGGCCGCAGGTCGTCGCGGATCACCGGATGCGGGTCGCCTTCACCGTCGGTGGCGTACGTCGTATGCAGCACGCGGTGCCGCGCCGCGACGGCATCGACCGCACGATGTAACTGCACGGTATCAACGTTGCCGCGCAGGCGGTAGGAGACGCAGATGTTGAGCAGCGCGCTATCGGGATCCACGGACTGCACGAACCACATCCGGTGCTGCCCGACCGACAAGCGTGGCGCATCGTCGGTCGCCACGGGCGCCGCCCCGGTCGTCCTGGCCAGGCCGCGTTCAGTGAGCTTGCGGCGCAATAGTTCCAAGCGCTCATCGTCGAGATGGGTGCTGACGCCGGTGGAGTTTGTCACGCTAGGAGTCCAACCTTTCGAGCATCGCGAGCGTTGAGTGGTGCGCAACGTTGGCAGCGCCGGCGCGCTCGAATGACGGCGCCGCCGCGGGCCCGCCGGTTGAGTCGGCACGCAACGCGTCGATCAACTCGGTCACGGTGATGCCACCGAGCATGCGGGACACCGGAATCGAGTTCCCTACCGTCCGGCGCAGGCGCTTACGTAAATCGAGTGCGAGCAACGAGTCCACACCCAGGTCGATCAGCGAGGTACCCGGGTCGATCGATAGCGAGTCACCCAGGTGCAACGTCGCGGCCAATTCGGCCCGCACCACTTCGGCCAGTGGCTTCTCAACCGAGACATCGCGGTCCTCGCCCGTACCGGTCCGTGAAAGGCTGAACGGCATTGGCATGCCCTGGCTTTCAAAGAACACCTGAAGCCGCTCGAAGTCCGCGTCGAAAATCAGTGGATCGCCGTCGTAGCGGTACAGACTGGCTTCGATCGCCTGCTCCGGTTCCATTGCCACCAGGCCGGAGCGCTCGGTGCGGGTGATCTCGTTGCCCACTACTACCCCGGCGCCTTGCCACAGTCCCCAGCGGATTGCCGTGCAGTCGTGGCCCTTGGCGCGCAACTGGGCGGCCAACACGTCGAGCATCCGGTTGGACGCCGCGTATGCCGCGTGGTTGTAGCCGCCCCAGACTCCGAATACCGATGAGCAGGCCAGGATCCGGCAGTCACGCCGCAGCGGCCACACGTCGGCCAGCAACGCCAGTCCGCGGACCTTGGCCGCGGATACCGCTGCCACATCCGAACCGGTGAGTTCGGAACGCGATCGCGCCTGCGCGATGCCTGCGGTGTGGATCAGCAGTGAGGCGCCCGAACCCGCATACTGGTCTGCGACTGCGGCCAGTGCGGCGCGATCGGTGATATCGCACTGAGGGGCAAGCACTTTGGCGTCATGCCGGTCGGCGAGCTCACGCAGCACCGTCGGATCAACACCGTTGCGGCTCAACAGGGTGATGGTCCGGGCACCGCGTTGCAGGCAATACCGCGCATACTGCAGTCCGATGGCTCCGCTGCCGCCGGTGATCAGGACATCGTCCAACGTGGCGGCATCGAGTGGTCGCCGGGTTGCCGACTCGCGGCACGCACGGAACGTGCGGACGTGGCGTCGCGGCGATTCGGTGCCCCGCAGCGCGACTTCGCCCACATCGCCGAGCAGCGCCTCGACGACGGCCCGTGCCGTGGCGGCATCGACGTCACGGTGTTCGAGGTCGAGATGCCCGAATGCCTGGTCCGGGAATTCGAAGCCGGTGCTGCGATGCATGGCCGCCAGCGCCGCCTGTGCCGGGGAGACGTTGGGGTCGTCCCGGTCGATGTGTTCGGAACCGGCGGTGAGCAGCCAGACGGCCCGGCATCGTGGGCCGATGAGTGCGGGGTAATCGGGTAGGCCCGCCCCGGGCCTACCGGCCATCTCCTCGATTGCGGAGATGGCGTCGAGCTGGTCGAGCTCTGGCGCGGCTACCACGAGGATTTCCGCCTCGTTCGGTGACACCGTTCGGCAGCCGCCATGTGCCGCAATGGCATCGATCAACTGCTGTGCCAGCGCGCCCGCACCGACGAATCCGATGTCGGGGGCGGTTGCTCCCGGCGTGATCGGCGCGGTCGTCGGCTGCCAGTCCTCGACGGCCACGGTGAGTGCCGGTGCCGGCGTCGCTTCGGTCACTCGTTGCGGTGCCGCCCACAGGTGCACCGCACGCATCGGTGCGTTCGGGAACCCGCGCAGCGCGGGCCGGTCGGCCCGCGGGACCGCGCCGGCCCACTGGCAGCCGGGGTCGGCGGTCGCGATGGCGGCGATGCTCGCCGACAGCGAATCGGTGATGGATCGGTCACGATGGCCCGAACCGATGATGACGGTCGACTCGTCGTCGACGATGTCGCCCAGCGGGTAGAGCAAAGACGGGTGCGCCGAGAGCTCCACGAACGCATCGGCCCCACAGCTGCGGGCATGCTGCACGGCGAGATCAAATCGCACTGTGCCACAGAGGTTTTCATACCAATAGCCGGAGAAGTCGGTCGCGTCCCCCACCTCGGCGCCCAGCGTGGAGCCGATGAACCTCACCGGCCCGTCCCGGAAAGATGACTTGGGTGTCAGCTCGGCCAGACTCGCGCGCAGCGGCCGTAGTGCGCTGGTGTGTCCGGGATAGTCGACGGATAGCTGCTGGCTGAAGATGCCCCGTCGTTGGGCCAGCTCCACCGCGGCGGCCACCGCGTCGTGATCACCGGCGACCACGGTGGACGACGGTCCGTTGACCGCGGAAACTTCCAGCCAGCCGGGCATCTCGGCTAGCAGCGACGCCGCGACGTCAAGGCCGGTTCCGAGCACCGCCATCGCATAGCGGCCGGTCAGGTGGTCGACGACGGTGGCGCGGGCAACCACCAAAGCGACTGCGTCCGGCAGTGATACCGTTTGCGCCACATAAGCCGCCGCCACCTCGCCGAGGCTGTGACCGATGGTGATATCGGGTAGCACCCCGCAGGATCGCCATGCTTCGGCCAGGCTCACCGCGTGGGTGAACTGCGCTCCCTGGATCTCGGTGCGCGACCAGTTTCGTTCTTCGTCGCCTACCAGATACGGCAGCGGAGAAGGGAATCCGGCGGACGCGAACGCTTGGGCGCACCGGTCGGCGGCCTCGCGGTAGGCCGGTAGCCGTTGGTAGGCGCCGGCGCCCATCGCCTGCCATTGATTGCCCTGGCCGGGGAACACGAACGCGATGCGCGGTGGCGTTGTCTTCGCGGAGCGCGAGACCAGCTCGTGCTCCTCGCCCCCGGCGATCGCGGACAGTCCCGCGACGAGTTCGGCGCAGTCTGCCGCTCGTACCACCGCGCGGTGACGTCGCACCCGCCGCAACCGCAGCAGGGTGGAGGAGACCGCAGCGGTCAGGTCTGCCGAGTCCTCGGCGCGGGCCACGTAATCGGCGATCGCCGCCGCGTCCCGGCGGATCAGCTCTGGGTCGTGGGCAGTGAGCAGGACCGGGATGCGCCCGTCCGGCAGCCCATGGGTAAGCATCATGCGACCTCGGGAACGGAGACGATCAAATGTGCGTTGGTCCCGGCGATCCCGAATGCGGACGCCGCGGCCGTGCGCTGCCCGTCGATCGCAGGCCACGGCGTCAAGGTCTGGCTCAACCGCAAACCTTGTTTCTCCCATTCGATTTCGGGGCTCGCGTTGCAGGCGTGCAGGGTGGGTGGGACGGCGCCGTGTTCGGCGGAGACCAGCACCTTGGCCAGTCCCAGCGCGCCGGCGGCGGCCAAGGAGTGACCCACGTTGGATTTCACCGAACCCAGCAATGCTCCGGCGCCGGGTGCGGTATCGCCGTAGGTCTGGGCCAGTGAGCGCAACTCGGTTCGGTCGCCGAGGCGGGTGCCCGTACCGTGCCCCTCGATCATCCCCACTTCGGCGGGCTCGATCCCGGCCTGGGAGATGGCCCGCTGGAACAGCCGGACCTGGGCATCGCCACTGGGCGCGCTCAGACCGGCGCTGCGGCCGTCCTGATTCATGGCGGTGGCCCGCACCTCGGCCAGGATCTGCCGGCCGGCACGCAGCGCGGCCGATTTACGTTGCAGCACGAACATCGCCGCTCCCTCGGCCCACACGGTGCCGCTGGCCTGCGCACTGTAGGGGCGGCAGTATCCGTCGTCGGAGAGTGCGTGTTGTTTGGAGAACTCGACGAAGAAACCCGGCGAGCCCAGCACGTTGACCCCGCCCGCAATGGCCAGATCGCAGTCGTCGTTCTGCAGCGAGCGCACCGCGACGTGGAACGCCACCAGCGCGGACGCGCACGAGGAATCCAGGGTCACTGCAGGCCCGGACAATCCCAGCGTGTAGGCGATGCGGCCCGAGATGACACTGAGCGCGGTCCCAGCGAGCAGATGACCGCTGTGCTCAGAAAACTGGGCCATCTCGGGTCCGTAGCCGGTGGCCGAGGCGCCGACGAAACAGCCCACATCGTGCCCGGCAAGGTCGTCGGGATTGATGCCGCTGTTCTCACACGCACGCCAGGCCACCCGAAGCGCCACCCGCTGCTGCGGATCCATCACGACGGCTTCACGGGGTGAGATGCCGAAGAACTCCGGATCGAATGTGGTTGCGCCGGTGAGGAACCCGCCGCGGTCATGAATCTCTTTGAAACCGCTGCGGCGCGAGCCGGCGAGCAGTTCGCGCACCGCCCAGCCGCGGTCGGCGGGAAACGGGCCCAGTGCCTCACGGCCGTGTGCCAGCAGATCCCAGTAACCCTCGGCGGTTTCGATGCCGCCGGGTGCCTCCACACCCATTCCCACGATCACGACCGGGTCGGCGCGCTCGGCGTCAAGACCGCCGCCGAAACGATCGTCAGATATTGGTATCACTCGGCATTCACCTGCGCGGCGATCGCTTCGACATGGTCATAGACATAGAAGTGCCCGCCGTCATACAGCGAGACGGCGAACGATCCGGCGGTGTGGGATTCCCACTGCCGAAGCACGCCGGTGGCGATGCGGTGGTCATCGTGGCCGCCCAGCACGTGGATGTCGGCGCCGATGCGAACATCGGGGCTGGGGTCGTACCCGTTGAAGGCCTGGTAGTCGGCGCGCACCGCGGTGGTCAGTAGTTCGGAGAACTCTTCGTCGGCAAGCAGTTCGGGATCGGTACCGCCCAAATCGGCGATATCGGCCAGCAGTCCGTCGTCGCTGGTCGGTAGTTCGGGCATGTCGGCGACGACGCATGGCGGCGGGCCCGCCGACACCCAGAGCTTGTGTACAGCAGCGCCGTGCGTTTCGGCGACACGGGCGAACTCGAAGGCGACGACGGCGCCCATGCTGTGCCCGAACAACTTCAGCGGTGCGACGCTGGGCCATGGCGCGGCCTGGAAGAGGCTGGTGGCCAGGTCGTGCACGCTTTCGTGCGCGGGTTCGCTGAGGCGGTCGGCCCGCTGCGGGTACTGCACGATGTAGGTGTCACCGCCTGTGGCCAGGGCAGCTGCCAGTACCCGATAGCTTGCGGCGGCCGCGCCGGCATGGGGAAATATCACGGTGGCACCGGCGGATGACCCGTTGCTGCGGCCCGGGGTCAGCTTGATCCAGGACGGGAAGGTGGAAGACACGGCGATCAGGTTATTCAATGTCATTGCGCCATTTACGATTTCGTGGATTGCTGAGAGGCCGCCAGAACCGATTCGGCATCCATGCCGATAACCTCCAGATACAGCTCGGCGACCTGCTCGAGCCGGCCGTGGTCGTTTTCGCCGGCGCTGAGCACCGCAGCGAGCGCCGACACGGTTCGGTTGGCGAAGATGTCGGCGACCATGATGTCCGGGGCATCCAGCCAGGCCCGAATTCGCGCCACCGCCTGGGTGGCGAGCACCGAATCACCGCCGAGCGCGAAGAAGTCGTCGTCGACCCCGACGCTCTCCCGGCCGAGCAGATCGCCGACGATCATCGCCAGCGCCGATTCCAATGGCGACGACGGGGCGCGGTGGCCCGGGCGCTGCGATTGCGAAACGGCGGTTGCCAATTCGCGTGCGACGGCTCGGCGGTCGAGCTTTCCGGCATTGGTGAAGCCGATGCGCTCCACCACCGTGATGTGGCGCGGGATCATGTGCGCGGGCACGAGGTCGCCGAGACGCAACCGGATGCGTTCGGCGGTCAGGGAGGTGTCGTCGGTGCACACCTGCGCGGCCAGCACGTCGGATTCCCCGGACACTGCGATCAGGGCGGCCACCGCCGTGCGTACCCCGGGCACGCGCCGCAACGCGGTCTCGATCTCGCCCAGTTCGACTCGGTAGCCGCTGACCTTGACGCGGTCGTCGGCGCGACCCACGAATTCGAGGGTGCCGTCCGGCCAGTAGCGGACCAGATCACCGGTGCGGTACCAGATTCGGCCGTCATGCTCGACAAAGCGTTCCGCGGTGAGATCGGGACGTCCTCGGTAGCCGCGAGCGATGCCCCGGCCGGACACCCAGTATTCGCCGGGAACCCAGTCGGGGCAGTCAGCGCCGGTGTCGGCGACGACGCGGCAGACGTTGTTTGGAAGCGGGACGCCGAAGGGCAGGGCCGTCCAGTCCTCCGGTATCGCTTCGGTTACCTCGAAAATGGTGTTGTGCACCGGGGTTTCGGTCGCACCTCCGAGGCCCGCAAAGCGCAGGTCGGGCGCCTCGGCCTGTAGGCGGCGCACCACCTCGGGTCGCACCCAGTCGCCTCCGGTGGGGATCACCCGCACCGAGGACAGCCGCCCGCGGCCCACCTCGATCAGCATCTCCAACCAGCCGGGCATGAAGTGGAGCACCGTGACTTGATGAGTCTCGATGAGCCGGGCCCAGGCATCGGGGTCACGCCGCTGCGCTTCGTCGACCACCACGATGGCGCCGCCGGTGCGCAAGGTGACGAACACGTCCATCACCGAGATGTCGCCTTCCAGCGTCGACAGGGCCAGGCACCTGTCCGCGGGGCCGATCTCGAAGTGATGTCCAATGAATTCCACCGTGTTCATCGCCGCGTCGTGGGTGACCTCAACCCCTTTGGGTTCTCCGGTGGAGCCCGAGGTGAACAACACATAGGCGAGCTGGGCGGGATCGATTCTGGCGAAGTGAATTTCGATGGGGGCGTTGCGCGGGATATCGGCAAGCACCAGTTCTTTCACCGGCAAGGACAGCCGTTGTCCGCCGCACACCACGGCCAGCCGCACCGCACCGGATTCGAGGATGCGCTCGGCGCGATCGCGCGGCTGGTCGACGCCGATCGGCAGATAAACAGCACCGACCGAAAGGATGGCCAGCAACGCCGGAATCTGCTCGGCGGTTTTCGGGCCCATCACCGCGATGGTGTCGCCGGCGGCTACCCCGGCGACGCGCAGCGCCGCTGCCACCGCCAGCGCCTGATCGCGCAGTTGCGCGTAGCTGAGGTCACCGGAACTCGCGAAGACCGCCGGTGCGTCGGGTTGCTGCTCGGCTTGCCGGAAGAACCCGTCGTGCAAGGCTTCTCCACTGGGTTCGGCGGTGCGAGTGTTGGCCGCCTCGCGCACCGCGCGCTGTGCCTCCGGCAGCGCCGAGGGGCCCAGCGCGTCCCACGCGTCGTCGGTCGAGGCCAGCCGGAGCAGCTCGTCGATGTGATAGGCGAACATGGCGTCGATGACGCCAGGGGGGAACAGTCCTTCGCGCACATCCCAATTCACCAGGACGCCGCCGTCGAACTCGGTGACCTGCGCGTCGAGCAGCACCTGCGGCCCCTGGGAGATGATCCATCCCGGTGTGCCGAATTGGTCGGTCACATCGTGGCTGAACAGTTCGCCGAGCCCCAGCGCGCTGGTGAAGACCACCGGCGCGAGCACCTGGGTGCCGCGCTGACGGCTGAGGTCACGCAGCACCGACAGCCCGGGGTAGGCGGAATGGGCGGCGGCGGTGCGCATGGCGTCCTGCACGACCTGTGCCCGGGCCGCCGCGGTGCCCGCGCCGACGAGATCGACGTCGAGCAGCAGCGAGGAGGTGAAGTCACCGACCAATGCGTCGACGTCGGGATGCAGCGCCTGGCGCCCGAACAGCGGGACGTTCAGCAGAAAGCGCGAGCTGGTCGACCAGCGCGCCAGGGTATTGGCGAACCCCGCGGCCAAAGCCATCGCAGGGGTGATGCCGCGCGCTTGGGCGCGGGCAAACAGCGCATCGCGGGTTTCCGGGTCCAGCCAGTGCCAGCGTCGGGTGCTCTGATTCGAGCCGCGCCCACCGGTCGACGGCAACGCCGGCGGGTCCGGCAGCTCGCCGACGCGCTGCACCCACCACGCTCGGTCGGCCTCGCGCGCGGGTTGCGGCTGCGCGTCGCCGGCCTCGATGGCTTGGCGGTACTGCCGGTAGGTGTAGCTCAGCTCGGGGAGGTCGCGGCCGGCGTAAAGGGCCGCCAGATCGGTCATCAGGGTGCGATAGCTCATCGCGTCGGCGGCCTGCATGTCCAGGTCGACGTGCAGCCGCGACCGCTCAGCCGGTAGCAGGGTCACCGCCAGTTCGAACACCGCGCCGTCGAGCTGCTGGTGCGATTTGGCGTCGCGGATCGCGGCGAGCCGCTGGTCGACCTCGTCGGTGCTCTGAGAGCGCAGGTCCTCGACCGTGACCGGGAAGTCGCCGCTCTCGTCGGCCGGGGTGATGCGCTGGGTGCCGTCGGGCAGGAACTGGACCCGCAGCATCGGGTGGCGACGTGCCAGCGCGGTGGCCGCCGTGCGCAGGCGTTGGGCATCGATCGGACCGCCGTCGAACTCGACGTAGAGGTGCCCGGCGACGCCGCCCAGCTGCTGGTTGTCTTGGCGACCGACCCACATCGCGTGCTGCATCGGGGCCAGGGAAAACGGCTCGAACTCACCGGATGGCTCAGCGCCCCCGGGCGCCGCGGCAGGAAATGCCTGGTCGGCGCCTTGCCCGCCGGCGTCGACCAACCGCGCCCAGGCCTCGATCGTCGGGATTTCGGCCAGCGCGGCGAAGTCGACGGCGATGCCCTGGCGACGCCAGCGACCGGCCAGCGTCATGATCCGTATCGAATCCAGGCCCTGGCCGATGAGGTTGCCACCCGGCTGAACTGCATCGACGGCGACGCCGAGCAGTTCGGCCACCTCCGCCCGGATGTCCTCCGAGCGTGCCGAGGCGTGCACCACAGACCCTCCCTGATTTAGCACAGGCTGCCCTAATTTTTTGGTTACCCTATCCTTACTCCCTGCGTCCCCGCTACTAAGCCCCCCGTCTAAGGAGCCATGAGCCCGCACACACCGCAGCCGCTGGCCGGAGTCCTCGACGGGTTCGTGCCCTTCCCCGCCGAGCGGGCCGCCGCCTACCGGGCGGCCGGCTACTGGACGGGACGGACCCTGGACACGATCCTGACCGACGCGGCCCGGCGATGGCCCGACCGAATAGCCGTCCTCGACGCCCTGGGCGACACCGGCTTCAGTTATGCGGACCTCGACGACCAGGCCAGCCGCGCGGCCGGTGGACTGCGGGCCGCGGGTATCGCGCCGGGCGACCGGGTGTTGCTGCAGTTGCCGAACAGCTGCCAGTTCGCGGTGGCGCTGTTCGGGCTGCTGCGGGCGGGGGCGATTCCGGTGATGTGCCTCCCCGGCCATCGTGCCGCCGAACTAGGGCATTTCGCCGCGGTCAGCGAGGCCACCGGACTGTTGATCGCCGATACCGCGGGAGGCTTCGACTACCGGGCGATGGCGCGGGGGCTGTCCGAGGAGCACGCCGCGCTCCAGCACGTCATCGTCGACGGCGACCCCGGACCGTTCACCTCATGGGCGCAACTGCGTGATCAGGCCGGCACCGGCGCGCCGCCATCGACGGCCGACCCGGGATCGCCTGCGCTGCTGCTGGTTTCCGGCGGCACCACGGGCACACCGAAGCTCATCCCCCGCACCCACGACGATTACACCTTCAACGCGAAGGCCAGCGCCGAACTCTGTGGGCTCACCGCCGACGACGTCTATCTGGCGGTGCTGTCGGCCGGCCACAACTTTCCGCTTGCCTGTCCGGGATTGCTCGGCGCCATGGCCGTCGGCGCCACCACCGTTTTCGGCACCGACCCAAGTCCCGAAGCGGCTTTTGCCGCCATCGCGCGCCACGGCGTCACGGTGACCGCCCTGGTGCCGGCTTTGGCCAAATTATGGGCGCACGCCTGCGACTGGGAGCCGGTGACGCCAAAGACTTTGCGGCTCTTGCAGGTTGGCGGCGCCAAGTTGGAAGCCGAGGATGCCCGCTTGGTGCGCAGCGCGTTGACCCCGGGTCTGCAGCAGGTGTTCGGGATGGCTGAGGGTCTGCTGAACTACACCCGGCTCGATGATCCTCCGGAACTCACCGAGCACACCCAGGGACGGCCCATGTCTGCCGCCGACGAACTGCGCGTGGTCGATGCGGCGGGTAAGCCGGTGGCCCCGGGTGAGGAAGGCGAACTCTTGGTCCGGGGGCCGTACACGTTCAACGGCTACTTTCGCGCTGAGCGCGACAACGAGCGCAGCTTTGACCCCGACGGCTTCTTCCGCAGCGGTGATGTGGTGCGGCTGCGCAACGACGGCTATCTGGTGGTGACCGGTCGGGTCAAAGACGTGATTTGCCGTGCCGGCGAAACGATTTCCGCCGCGGACCTGGAGGAACAGCTGCACAGCCACCCGGCGATCTCCTCGGCCGCCGCGGTCGCGCTGCCCGACGCATACCTGGGCGAGAAGATCTGCGCGGCAGTCGTTTTCCACGATGCCGCGCTGTCACTCGCGGAATTGAACGACTACCTCGACGAGCGAGGTGTGGCCGCGCACGCCCGCCCCGACGTCTTGGTCGCGATGGCGTCACTGCCCACCACCCCGATCGGCAAGATCGACAAAAAGGCGATCGCCAGCCACGTTTCGGCCCAACACGTACACGCGCGACAGTAAGGCTGCGCGGCCGATCGCAGCTCGCGATCAGCCCTTCGCCGCGTAGAGGTCGGCGAGCAAGCCGGCCGTGGTCGGGAAGTCCATGCAGTGGTCGGTCACCGACTGGCCGTAGACCAGTTCCCCGCCGAGCGATTGGGCCCCGGCCACCAGGAAGCTTTCCAGCATCAGACCGGCGATACCGCGCTCGCCCGCGGCGATGCGCGCGGTCACCTCGGCGGTGACCTCGGCCTGCCGCACGTGGTCTTTGGCGGAGTTGGCGTGTGAGCAATCGATCATGACCTGCCCGGAAAGCCCGGCCATGCCTAACCTTTCGATGGCAGTCACCACCGAAGCGGTGTCGTAGTTGGGCCCGGCGGTGCCGCCCCGAAGGATCACGTGGCAGTCGGGGTTGCCCATGGTCTGCACGACGGCCGCGCGACCCACGTTGTCGGTGCCGAAGAAATGGTGCGGCGCGGCCGCGGCTTTGACGCCGTCGATGGCGACCTGGATGTTGCCGTCGGTGCCGTTCTTGAACCCGACCGGCATCGACAGCCCGGACGCCAACTGGCGGTGCACCTGCGACTCGGTGGTACGGGCGCCGATCGCACCCCAGGCGACGGCGTCGGCGATGTACTGCGGACTGGTGGGCTCCAGGAATTCACATCCCACCGGCAGGCCGACGTCGATGATGTCGAGCAGCAAACCGCGCGCGATGCGGATGCCGCGTTCGACGTCGAAGCTGCCGTCCATGTCGGGGTCGTTGATGAGTCCCTTCCAGCCGATGGTGGTGCGCGGCTTCTTGAAGTAGACCCGCATCACGATCTTCAGCCGACCGGCGTACTCGGCGGCGAGCGGCGCGAGCCGGCGCGCGTAATCGAGTGCGGCGACGGGATCGTGCACCGAGCAGGGGCCGACCACCAGTAACAGCCGGTCGTCACCACCGGCCAGGATCGCCGAGATCTCCTCGCGATCGCGCTGCACGGCCTGGGCACGCCGGGCCGTCAACGGCAGCTCGGTGCGGATCGCCGCGGGCGCCGAGAGCTCCCGGAACGAAACGATCCGATGATCGGACGTATCGATAGCCGCCGTCTCGCAATTGATGATGGACATGGAGGGTGTGTGCCTTTCTCTGCTGGCTCCCAGGGCACGCCCGCTGGTTCCCGATGCCCTGAAAAACGAAAAGCAGCGACCTTGTGGTCACTGCCGGGCTCCGGGTATCAGTCGTGCGGTTGCGTCAACCAGACGCTGCATCGCTGGCTCCACCCGGAGCCACGATAAAGCGCCAATACGCGCGCACGCCGATATTCACGTCGGCGAAGATACCACGCCGGGGCAGCACCGCCGAAAGCGGCGTCGCGGTAACGCCCGGCGCGACCCAGGTCTGGGATCGGAAAACCGTGGTGCCGAACCGAATCAGTGCAGACCGAGCGCGGCGATCTGATCGAGGAACGCGCGCGCGGGCGCCGATGCGCTCGCTGAGATCGCCAGGCCGAGGCGTCGCACGGTCTGGGGCAGCAGCGGTCGCACCGCGACGCCGTTCAGTTCGGGCAGGCCGGCGCTGGGCAGGATGCTCACCCCGAGCCCGGCGCGCACGATCTCGAGCGTCGCGGCGACCTCGCGCGCTTCGAAGGCCAGGTCGAATTCGATCCCGGCGCGCCGCGCGATCGGCATGTACACCTCCGCGCAGCCACCGGTGCTACGGACGAACGGTTCCTTGGCCAGGTCGGCATAGGTGATGGTGTCGTTGGACGCCAGCCAGCTGTCGGCCGGCACTACGGCAACCATTTGCTGTTCGCCCAGGACCGCCACGTCCAGACCCTTGACGGGCAGGCTGACCACACCGGCCTCGGCGGCCCCCTGGTCGAGCCAATCCATAATCTCGTTCTCGCTGCCCTCCAGCAGCCGGATGGTGACGGCCGGATGCCGCTGGGCGAACGCCCGTAGCTGCGGAGCGACGAGCGAGGCGGTGGCAGACGGCATGCTCGCCAGGCTCAGCGTCCCGGTGACGTCGCCGGCCAACCCGGCGACCTCGGTGCGCATCAACGTCAGCTGGCGCACCGCCTCTCGCGCATGCGTCAGCGCGATGGCACCGGCTTCGGTGAGGGCCAGTCCGTCTCGGCGACGGAGGAACAGCGGTAGCCCCAGCTCCTTTTCCAGTGTGGCGACCGTGCGGCTGACGGCCGGCTGCGACAACCCGAGCCGTCGGCCCGCCGCCGTGAAGCCGCCCTGATCGACCACCGCAATGAACGTTTTGAGCTGCGACAACGTCGTCATCGATCCTCCATAAGACCAATGTCATCCCCCATACCAACAAAGTTATGAGCGATACGCTTTCCAAAACGTTTAAGTAATCATACGAATTGCTTTCGAAGGAGGACGGCATGACCGCACGGCGAGTACTGATCACCGGGGCATCGAAGGGAATCGGGCGCGCGGTCGCCGACCGCATCGCGGCGTCCGGCGACATCCCGATCGGCCTCGCCCGCACCCGGCCCGACGACTTCCCGGGCGAGTTCTACGAGGCGGACCTCACCGACCGGGCGGAGACGGACGCCGTGCTCGAGCGCGTCCTGACGAACGGGCGCGTCGATGCGGTGGTCAACAACGTCGCCGTCGCCCGGTTCGGCCGGATCGGCTCGATCGATTTGGACGACCTGTTCACCACGTACGACCTGAATGTGCGCGCTGCCGTGCAGGTGGTCCAGGCGGTGCTACCGGGCATGCTCGCCGGCGGGTGGGGGCGCATCGTCAACGTCACCAGCCTGACCACGCTGGGCACCGCGGAGCGCACGCCCTATGCGGCCACGAAGGCGGCGCTGGAAGCGTGCACCCGGATCTGGGCTGGTGAGCTCGCGCAGTCCGGCATCACGGTCAACGCGGTGGCGCCCGGACCCATCGAAACCGAGATGTACCGCGAACTCAGCCCAGCCGGGTCCGAGCGGGAAGCTCGTGTCCTGCAGACCATTCCGCTGCGCCGTGTCGGCACACCGCGCGAGATCGCACACGCGATCTGCGCGCTGCTCGATGAGGACGCGGGCTATATCACCGGTCAGATCATTCGGGCCGACGGCGGGGGAAGCATCGCCGCTTGACGAGGCTCATCGCCGCGCAGGTGGCAACGGACTAGCCAATATGGTTGGCGCGCAACGCCTCGAGCAGTCGGTCCATGACCGCGCCGCCGTCCGCACGCGCCTGCCGCTGATCGTCGGCGCGGGCAATGTAGAGCGTTGCCTCGCGCAGCGCGCCCATGATCGTCAGCGCCGTGGCCTCGACGGGCTGACGGGGGATGCTGCCGGACTCGATGGCCTCGGTGAGCAGCCCTGTCACGAATCCGATGTTGTAGCGGTGCCCGATGTCGCTCCAGCGTTCCCATCCCAGCACCGCCAGCGCCTCGAGCAAGACGATGCGCTGGATCTCGGGTTCGGAGCACGCGTCCAACCAGAGCCCCGAACACAGTCTCATGATCTCGACCGGATCCGAGTGCCCCGCGGCGGCGACGGCCTCCCCCATCCGCGCGGCCATCTCCCCCTCTACCTGCTCGAAGACCGCCGCGAACAGCTCTGTCTTGTCGGCGAAATGGTGGTACAGCGCTCCGCGCGTCACCCCCGCGTCGCGGACGATGGTTTCCAGGGACGCGTCGGCGAATCCCACCGACGCAAACAGTGGCCGTGCCGCGCCCATCAGCGCATGACGCGTCTCGGCCGCGCGTTCGGCCTGCGTGCGGCGACCGCCCTTCGCCATCAACCCTTACCTTTCACACCGCCCCATGCATTCTCATACATACCGTATGCAGGTCGTGGATTGTGGTAGCGCCGACCGGGCGTCGCGGTCTGGGTTCCTCAGAACACCCTGAGCCGGCGCACGATATCCAGCGCTGACGGATCACCCTCGGCCTGCACGCCCAGGCCCTCCCAGGTGCCGCGCTGGGTGACCCACCGCACGAAGGCCTGGGAATCGGAAGTGATGCGCGCCGCGGCGTCGGACTGGCCGCCGAGACGCAGGGTCCGGGCGCACAGTCCGTCGAGGCGAATCTCCACGCCCGCGGGTAAGTCGTTGAGCAGGTTGACATTCTGCTGTGGCAGTGCCGCTTCGATCCAATCGAGCGTGGGGGCAAGCCGCAGCTCGTCGACGGGTGGCGGGTCTCCCTCCAACGGCCCATCTGGCGCAAACAGGTCGTATCGAGTGTGAATGAAGGCCTCGAAGACGAACGTTGTCGGCACCACGGAGGCCGGGTAGGTGCCGACGTCGCCTATGGGTATGTCGACGTCCTGACCCTCGATTGGCGCGAGCACCTCCAGCCCCCGCGCGCTGACCGATTCATAGTCCGCCACAACCTCTTCGGGGGTCATCGAGCGTCGCGAGTCGACATAGAGGTCCGCAGCGCGTTCGGCGGGCATGCCGCCTGGGCTGGGCAGCGTCGACGGATCGACCGCCAACCAGAAGCTGCACGCCATGTGCGACACAAGGTCCTGCACCGACCAGCCGAAGCAACCACTTTCCTTCGCCCACAACGGTTCCGGCATCTGCGAGCAAAGTTCCAGCACGATTCTGCGTTCTTCCGCTATCGCGTCGAGCGTGGCACTCATGAGACCCCTACCTTCCAGATACATACCGTATGTATGAACATACACACTGTATGTATGAAGTCAAGCCGCAGAAGACAGGAGCCGTAGCGGCAGGAAAACCGGCCGTCAACCGCGCGCGGTAGGACATGAACCGCAAACCCGCCGATCCGACGAGGACCGGCGGGCAGGCTCGGCTAGCCGGTGCCGAGGAGGCGGTGCTTTTGTTCGGCGAACTCGGTGTCGGTCAGCGCGCCATTGGCCCGCAGTTCGGCGAGTTTGCCTAGCACATCGGTGATTTCGCGCAGTTCGGCGGCGGATCCGGTTGACGCCTTGCGCGGCTGCCCACGCTCCTGCAGAACGCCTCCGGCGGGCACCTGACGCCCAGGTGTGTCGCTCGGGTCGGCGGATCGGCGGCCCCGGGAATCGGGTGCGCCGCGACCGGGCGTCGCCATCAGCGGCGCGCCACCGAACAGGGGCATTTGGCCGCCGAACAGGCCAGACGCCGCACGACTCGCCGGTGCGGCGCCGGCGGCGGGCGATTCGAGCGCGGTGAGGCGCACTTCCGGTGCCGCCGTGGACCAGCCCTGCGGCACCGACATGCTGCCCAACGAGGACGCGCGGCCCATTCCCGCGGACACCGTCGTCGCTTTTCCGGGCGAGCGCGAAACTGCAGGCCCTTCGAGTTTTTCCGGCGCAGCCTTCACCCTCGCGCCTGGCTCCGCAATTTTGTGTTCGGTGTCGGAAATGAACCCCGCGGCGCCCGATACCCCGATCAACCCCACGCCATTTCCCAAAAACCCCGACCCGAGCGACACCAGGTTGTAGGGGTTCATGAAGCCCGAGAGGTCGCTCAGCCCCGAAGACGCCGATGACGAGGACGTGAGGGTTTGCAGCGCATTTGGCACCGCCGACATTGCATTGCCCGACAGCGCCGACTGCACACGTCCGGCCGAGGTGCCGGCAGCCTGGGAGACAGCGGCGTCCTGCGCGGGAAGCCCGCCCTGATTGGTCGTCTGCTGCGGCGGGGTGAACGGTGTCACCTGGGAGGCCGCCTGCGAGGCGCCGGCGTAGCCATACATCGCGGCGACGTCCTGGGCCCACATTTCGCCGTAGGCGACCTCGGTGGCCGCGATCGCCGGCGTGTTCTGGCCCAACAAGTTGGTGGCGACCAGTGACGTCAACTGGGAACGGTTGGCGGCGATCTCCGAGGGGTGCACCGTCATCGCATACGCCGACTCATACGCCGTCGCAGCGGCTTTGGCCTGAGCACCAGCCTGCGTAGCCTGCTCAGCGGTGGCATTCAGCCAAGCCACCTGCGTTGCCGCCGCGGACGCCGCCGCCGACGCGGATGGCCCCTGCCACGGCTCACCGGTGAGGCCCGAGATGACCGACTCGATGTTGGCCGCCGTGACATGCAGCTCATTCGCCAGCTCATCCCACGCCGTCGCTGCGGCCAGGATTGACCCCGAGCCGGGGCCTGCGTACATGCGGCCGGAGTTGACCTCCGGCGGCAATACCGCGAAGTGCATTGAGTTCCTCTGGGATCATGGAGGCATCCGTCATTCGCCCCCGCTCAAGTCCCCCTGGTACCACGCGCTCCCGATTCTCAATCCTGCATGAAACATCGCGCACGGTCCCGCGCCTCCGTCATCACCGGTAGCCAATTGTGCTGCTGCGCTGGCATTCCCAACCCAAAATCCAGAGCTGTCGACTACGGCCACGTGTCGTGCACGCATGAAACAGTGGTCATGCTCACACCGTTATTCAGTACCTGCGACCGGCGGTTCGCTACTTCGACAGCCGAAGTGACAGGCCAGACGAGACCCTCAGCGGCAACGGTTAACCGGTGCCGAGTACTGCGGGAGCCACCGCACCTGCGCGATGCGTTCGGTGAGTTCTGCGCCGCTGCGCGTCGAGGCGACGCCGTCCGCGACGGCCTGCACGGCGACAGCGTGCGCGATGCGCACCGCGACATCGGGCACAGCTGACCACGCCGGCAGCAACGGCTGGTCGGGATCGGCAAGGGCGGGCGAGGCCTCGCCCAACGTCTCTGCGGCGACCCGCATCATCTCGTCGGTCACTCGGGTCGCCTGAGCCGCGGTCACGGCAAGTCCCATCGCGGGGAAGATATAGACGTTGTTACATTGGGCAACAGGGCGTTCCATGCCATTTCGGTGTAGCGGCGCGAACGGTGAGCCGGTGGCGATCAGGGCGCGCCCGTCGGTCCACTGATCCAACTCCGCGGGGTGCGCCTCGGCGCGGCTCGTCGGGTTGGAGAGCGGGAAGATGATCGGCCGCTCGGTTTTGCCGGCCAGCTCGCGCACGATGCTCTCGGTGAAGGCGCCCGCCGCGGTCGACAGGCCGAGCAACACGCCCACGTCGACATGGTGGACGACGTCGGCGAGCTGCGCGGGACCTGATAGACCCCAACCCGCCACGCGGCCGGCCGGCTGGGCGAATCCGCGCTGCGCGTCGGACAGGTCGGTGCGGTCATCGGTGAGCAGGCCGACCACGTCGACAACCCAGATACGCTGGGAGGCAGCCTGTTCGGACAACCCTTCGTTCATCATTTGCCGTCGAATCATGTCGAGCACTCCGATACCGGCCGAACCGGCGCCGAGCATCACGACCTGTTGCTGCGACAGCGGGCGGCCGGCGACTTTGGCGGCGCCGTGCAGCGCTCCGAGGGTGACGGCGGCCGTTCCCTGGATGTCGTCGTTGAAGGTGAGGAGCTTGTCGCGGTAGCGAGCCAGGATGGGCAGCGCATGCGTCGTGGCGAAGTCCTCCCACTGCAGCAGCACATTGGGCAGATGCTTGCGCACCGCGGCGACGAACTTGTCGATGAACCCGTAGTAATCGTCGTCGTCGATGCGCCGGTGGCGCCAGCCCAGATATTGGGGATCGTCGAGGAGTTCGCTGTTGTCGGTTCCCACGTCGAGCACGATCGGAAGGGTGCGGGCGGGATCGATGCCGCCGATCAGGGTGTAGAGGGACAGCTTTCCGATCGGGATCCCCATCCCGCCGATGCCCTGATCGCCCAGGCCGAGGATGCGCTGCCCATCGGTCACCACGATCACATCGACCTCGCGCTGCGGCCGGTTGTCCAGCACCTCGTCCAGACAACCAGCCTCGGCATAGGAAACGAACAATCCGCGCGGCCGCCGGTAGATCTCACTGAAGCGCTGGCAGGCCTCACCAACGGTGGGTGTGTAGACGATCGGCAGCGCCTCGCGAATATGGTCAAGTAACACCCGGTAGAACAAGGTTTCGTTGCGGTCCTGCAATGCCCGCAGATAGATGTGCTTGTCGAGATCGTCGCGACGAGTGGAAAATTCGCGCCAGCAGTGCTCGGCTTGCTGCTCCAGCGTCTTCACCGTCGTCGGCAGCAGACCCAAGAGGCCCAACCGCCGGCGCTCGGCTTCGGTGAACGCGGTGCCTTTGGTGGTCAACGCATCGAACAGTCTGGCCGGCCCCCGGAGCTCATCGGGCATCGTCAACATCCCTTCTTGGGAATTTCACGGCGACGAGAAACGGCGGAGCGTCCAGACCATCATCGACGATCCCGGACGCATTTGTCTTCGCGTAGCAGCGGTCGGTGCGCTGCCGCAGCCGGGGCCGACTCAACCAGCTTGAGATCGAGGGCGGAGGGTGCCTTCTGCGCGTAACCGGCGGGCCCTCTGCTCACGATGGGGCGAACCACGCCTGAAAGGCTACCTTCGACGCTTATCCGTCTGGCGCACAGGATTTTCGGCGGGCGAGGGATTAGAGGCAGATCACGCCGCCTGCACTCTTCCCTCGAGGGTCGCCATGCCGGAGCCGGGCCTGGGCCACAGTTTGCTGCCGAGGCCAGGATTCTCGCCGAACTTCCTTAGCAGAGTTGTGATCGGCAGAGACGTAGGACGCAGTGCTGCGGCACTTTTGGGGATGGTTTCGTTGTTTGCCCGGGTCGCCGGCGCGAGAAATCTTTGGCTGACACTATTCCAATACGGCCATACATCACGATATGGTAACCAAGGCGCCGTTTCGGCAGGTCCGCAAGCATCACATGTGGTCACGCCCAGATAGCGCTCGCTCTGTGGGTGGGAATCGGCAGGTGGGGTCTTCACGTCGAGATAAATGCTTGTTTGAGCAGTAGTCCTGTGTTAATGCTGCATGAATTAATGACCCCCGCGTGTTGACTATCTCACACCGAGCATGCATTCGGTTGGCGGAAGTTTCTGGGCGATTGCTCAGGCCCGAGAGGGGAATTTTATGATTGCGCCGCGGGAGCGTCGGCGAGTCATTTATTTGAGCAGCTCAACAACATGCGGGCGATCAACTGAACCCACATTGAGCTCAATCTGTGGGGCGCATTGGTCGACACAGCGCGCCGCAAGACGCTTGCCAGGCCTGCGAAACAGGACCGTTTCGGCAACCGACTTGCTCAGCAATACATGCGCGTTGCCGTTAGGGTCATGCGGATCGGCGTCGCCAGCTGACGGACGAAAGGTAGCGCATGTTTTTGGGCACGGTTGAGGACTGGACGGCCGAGGGCACCGTGGTCTCCTGGTACCCCACCGCGGCCACCTACCGGCGCGCCGCTGAAGCCCAGTACCATCCCGCGCCGGTCAGCTATCAGCAGGCGCAGCATCTTCGCTATTACCGACGCCAGGTCAGCCGCGGCCGTGATATCCCCCGGTTATGCATCGGGGCCTGGGAAATCAGCGGCATATGCGATATCGATGCCATGACGCAGGCGATCAATACTCATCTGCGGCGACACGACACCTACCACGACCGCTTTGCCTTCGGCGACGACGACGACGAAATCCTTCGCTACGTCATTGCCGACCCGGAGGTCATCACCGTGGTACCGGCGGATCTGGGCAGGATGGCTCCGACCCAGATCCGCAAACTGATTCTCGATACGCCCGATCCGCTGCAATGGGACTGCTTCACCTTCGGAATCATTCAGGCCCAAGACCGGTTCACCATCTATATCGCCGTTGACCACTTGCGCGCTGACGGCATGTCCGCAGGCGTGATCTTTCTCGACATCCAGACGATGTACTTCGCCGCGTTGCAACGGGCGCAGAGCCCGCTGCCACCCGCAGCCAGCCATCGCGAATACAGCGCGAATCAGCATGCGTACACCAGGAGCCTGAGCGAAGAGTCGCCCGAGATCCAGTTGTGGCGGGCCTTTCTCGCGGCGAACAATGGTGCGTTGCCGAAGTTTCCACTGGAGCTGGGCGAGGCGAACGCGGATACGCCCGGGGCCATCGACGTGTTCGACCTGATCGATGACGACCAGGGCCGACGGTTCGAAGCGGCGTGCCGTGCGGCGGGGGCACGTTTCAGCGGTGGCGTCTTCGCGTGCGCCGCCCTGACGGAGCATCGGTTGACCGGCGCCGCAACGTATTTCGGGCTCACCCCGTTCGACAACCGGCGCGACCCCGCGCACGTCACCGCGGTCGGTTGGCTGGCCAGTTTCGTCCCGTTGGCGATCCCGACTGCCGGTGCGTCATTCGATGAGGTGGTGGGTGCCGCCCAGGCGTCCTTCGACGGCAACACGGCTCTGGGCGCGGTGCCGTACTATCACCTGCTCGAATCGACTGACCCATCGACGAATCCGATCGAGGTTCCGGACCGTCCGGTCCCGATGCTGTCCTACATCGACATCCGCAAGTTGCCGTTCGGTGACTACTTCGACGGTCTGCGCGCCGGTGTTTGGGGTGATAACCGGCTGTCGGAGACGGTCTGCATGTGGGTCAATCGCATGCACGATAAAACGCAGTTGGTGGTCGCCTACCCGGGCACCGATGTCGCCCGCAGGTCGGTCTTGCGCTACGTCGAGACGATGCGAGCCGAGTTCACCCGGGTATCCGACGGCGGACTACACATCGATGGGTGATGTCCGTCCCGTCCTGCCACCGCGGGAGGTCTCGGTATGAGTGCCCTGGTGGCACTCACCTTGCGCACGATGTCAGGATCCCGGCGCGACGCCGACCTACTGTTTGCGGCAGTGGCACCGGTGGGCTGTTTCCTGGGATTCACCCTGGTCCTGGGCGGCCTAATCCACACCGGCCCGATGACCTATCCGCAATACGTCCTTCCGGTAGTCATTGTGCAGGCGATGCTATTCGGGGCGATGACCACTGCCGACCGTGCAGCGCGAGACCGGTTGTCGGGCTTCGGGTCCCGGCTTCGTACCCTGCCGGTTCCTGCGGCCGTACCGCTGGGCGCGCGGATGCTCTACTGCTTCATACGCACGATCATCGCGCTGGTCGCTTCTCTTGCGGTCGGATGGTCGTTTGGCTTACGGCCGCAAGGCGGCCCGGGGGACGCGGCGCTGTTCGTGATCATCGTCGTGGCGTTCGCAATGGCGGTGTGTCTCGGTGCGGACGCTCTGGGCTCCTGGGTCGGCACCGTCGAATCGTCGAGCCAATTACTGCTCCTCCCCCAGCTGGTCCTGGTCCTGTTGTCCACTGGCATCGCTCCGGCGGAATCGTTTCCCACATGGCTTGGACCGTTCATTCGCTACCAACCGGTGTCACAGGTCACCGAGACGCTGCGCGGCCTTGCCACCGGTCACGTCACCGGTGGGGATCTGGCGGTGACAATGATGTGGTGCCTTGGATTGCTGGTCCTTTTCGGCGGACTCGCGGTGCGCATGCAGCGACGCGTCAGCGCAGGAAGTCCGGGCGCCGCCCGGATCGTTCGCAAGGCGCGTCAAGACACCGTGCCGGTCCGTGATGCGTCTGTAGATCAGTCCCGGATCGCTGTTGACACCGATGCACGGCAAGCGATTCCGTATCTGACATCGCTGATGGCCTTCGTCAGCCAAAGCGCTTCGGAGGCGGGGCGGCTACTGCGCCGCTGGCGGCGCGACCCGATCGTCGCGGTGCAGGCGCTGTTGTTTCCGACCTTTCTGCTCATCATCTACAAACTGCTGGTAGGCAAATCCGTCCTGGCCGTAACCGGACACGACAGCCTGTACGGGCTGGTTCCCATGTGCGCGGTGGTCGGCGCCGTGTTCGGAACCCTCGGTGCCGGTCTGACTTTGCCGTCAGAGCGGGAGTCCGGTGTGCTGACCAGGCTGTGGGTGCAGCCGGTTCATCGGGCCAGCACCGTGGCGGGCCGACTGGTCGCCGAAGCCACCCGAACCACCGCGTCCGCCCTTGTGCTCACCATCTTCGGGATCGCCTTGGGTCTGCGATTCAGCTGTGGCTGGCTCGCAATGCCGGCCTTTGTGCTGGTGCCCGTGGTGATTTCGGCGGGGATGGCGACATTGGTCATCGCCATCGCCGCCCGCGCGGACGGCAAAGCGATGGTGACCTGGCTGGGCGCCGGGTGCGTAGTGTTGCTGTTCCTCAACACCGGTGTGGCGCCCGCCGAGGTGTTCCCGGGCTGGCTGCAACCGGTGGTGCGATTTTCGCCCATATCACCGACGATCGAGGCGATGCGTGCGCTCGCGGAGGGCGGGCCGGTGCTGTCGCCGCTGTGGCAGGCAGGCCTGTGGGGCGGCGTTCTCGTCGCCGTGTTCGCGCCGGCCGCGGTGCGCGGGTATCGCGCTGCGGCCGAGGCGGGTTGCTAGTGACAAGGCTGGCGCTGCTGGACCAGGCCGCTTTCCTACGGCTGCGCGCTACCGGTCAAGGCAGCACGGTGCAATGCACGTGGGTCTACGACCGCGACGTGAGCATCGACGAAGTGCGAGCCTTCAAAGACAATCTCAGTGCCGGCCTGCTCGGACGCCGGATCGAGCGATCGCCGCTGCCCTTCGGGCGTCATCGCTGGGTCGTCGACAGCCACTCGCCCGACATCGCGTGCGAACGGCGGCAACCGCGGCCGGAGATCGGCGCGTGGCTCGAAAGGCGCGCGCAGGTGCGAGTGGACCCCGAGCACGGCCCGACGTTTCACCTCGGTGTGCTGCCGCTGGACGACGGCGGTGCGGCGGTCACCTTGGTGGCATCACACTGCGTCGTCGACGGGCTCGCCACGGCGACAGCCGTTGCCGAAGCGGTCAAGGGTGAACGACGCGATCTTGGTTATCCACAGCCGAATTCACGCAGCCGGTGGCGTGCGGTGTGTGCGGACCTGGCCGATGCCGTTGTCGCTCTGCCTGCGGCAATCCGAGCGCTGATCGCGACTCTGCTGATATTGCGCAAGGTCTCGTCGGATCAGCAGGTTCAGCCGAAGGCTCGGCGGCCCGCGATGATGCTCCCCCGGGCCGGCGACGACCCGAACACCTCGCCGTCGGTAACGATCCAAACCGACGCGGCGGCATGGGAAGCACGAGCGCGCAGCCTCAACGGAAGCAGCAACACGCTCTTCGTCGCGTTCGCGGCTCGCCTGGCTCACCGGATGGGCAGAGTGCTGCACGACGGAAACTCTGTGACGGTGGTGCTCCCGGTGAGCGACCGCGCCCCCGACGACGACCGCGCCAACGCGCTGACCTCGATCACGCTAACGGTCGACGGCACAGCGGTGGCCGATGACTTGACCGGTGTGCGCGCCGATGTCAAGAGATCGCTGACGTCCCTGGAGCAACAGCCCAACGAAATGCTCGCCGGACTGCCACTCATCCCGTTCACGCCACGATGGCTGGTCCGGCGCGCCGAAGGCATCGCCATGTCGTCCGGCCAACTGCCGGTGGGATGTTCCAATCTCGGGCGTCTCGATGACGCCGTCAGCCGCATCGATGGTGCGGATGCATCCGAGGTCTCGATGCGGCTTGCCGAGCAGGGCATGACGCAGGCTCGCATCGAGCAAGCCCATGGCCAATTGTTCTGCGGCACAGGAACGGTCAACGCTAGCCGGTTTCTCACTGTCGTTGCGTACCGCAGCGGCACCGACAACACCACAACTACGTGCGAGCTCGCTTGTAGCGCGCTGGCCGACCTGCACCTGTCCGCCACCGCCGTTCACGAGGGTCGGATCTGATGCTGGACTTGAGCGCTGAGACGAATGCCCATGCACGGCATCACCTTTTGTACGTAGGTATCGGCGCCGCGATTGCGGCGTGGGCGGCGGTGGTGCTGTGGTTCGCGATCAGGGTCGTTCCGCTCGACGTCTACTGGATGTCGTACTACACCGCCGACTACAGACACGGATTCGTCCGGCGCGGCCTCGCGGGTGAATTGGTTCGCTCGCTCCCGGGACACTACTTCGCGGCCACGCTCGGTCTGCGGTGGCTGTCAACGGCGATCTACTTGTGCGGCCTGGCAACGGTCGCGGGCGTGGTGCTCTTCAGTCGCCGGCGATCGGAGCGCCGGCTGATGGTGGCGACGGTGATTCCGTTGCTGCCGTTCGGCATACCGTTTGCGGCGTTCTCGGCTCGGCCGGACCTGTTCGGTGGGGCGGCCCTGGCGCTGTTCAGCTCGACCTTGACGTTCACCCGGTCCCGCGCCGTCGCGATGGGATGGTGCGCGATTTACGGTGCCGCCACCGCGACGCTGACCCTCGTGCACGAAGCCATAGGGCTGCAGTTCGCATTGGGGGCCGTGCTGGCGGTCATCGTCCTCGGCGGCGCGCTGGAAACCACCCAGCGCCTTGGAATGCTCGTCGCCGTGACACCGGGGGTCATCGCCACGGCCGTGGTGGCGGCGTTCGGTCGTCACGACATCGCCGCCCAACTGTGCGCGGCCGTACCGCATCAACTGATGCCCAACCCCTTCGCCACGGTCACGTCGCCGCAAACGCTGGTGCGCTTCGTGATCGACGGGCGGTCCAGCAAGACGGACTATCACGACTGGGTGTGCCGCAACGTGATGCCCAACTACGACAACGGAATCTTGGATGCCATCCGCGCCGTCGGCCACATCGGAATGCTCGGCCTCACCGTCTCTTTGATATTCGGTGCCGCCGCGCTGGCGGTGACGCTGTGGGGAATCAGTGGACTTTCCGGCGTACCGCTGCGCGCTTTCGTCGAGGCGCTGCAAGGCAGAATGCCATGGGTTATCACCGGCCTGTTGTTGGTCATCCCGGTTTTCCTCACCGGCTACGACTGGACCCGCTGGCTGACGATCGTGGCCTTCGACATCACGACCGTGTTCATCCTTTTCGCAGCCGGTCGCCCGGAGATCGAGCACGCGATCGCATCAAAGACGTTGCGAGTGTTCATTCTGCTCGTCATCGCGTTCGCGCTGATCCCGGTGGGCGCCGTTCCGGGTTTCGGCGGACCGCGGATGATCTGACCGGCGCCACGGCGTGGCTTGCTGGCAGGCGCGGCATCGCAGCTGGTAGCGTAAGTGGCACTGTGCGTTTCGGAGTTGCAAAGTCTTCACGGTGGTCACGACGACAGCCTGCGTCCACCATTGTTGCTGTGCTGGCCCTCCTTGCAGCTGTGCTCGGGTGCGGGGCTTTGCGCGCCGAGACGACAACCGACAGCTCTCAGCCACAGGTAGTGGCATCATCGACCAGCCCGGTTTCTGGCCCGACCCAGTTGCACAACGACTCGGTTCCTGTCCGTCATCTTGGCGTTGGGTCCACCGTCAACGATGACAAGGCGTTCAAAAGCGGCGGGCTAAAGCGTGATCGACCAACCACTTTGGCGCTTTCAACGCCGCGCTCGCCCGGATCTGCGGTGCCCCCGACGGTTGGGGTAATTGGGTATCAGCAGCGGGTCGATGCGCCCGCCCGTGCACCGGCATCAAGCCGGGTTGACCAGAATCTTCTGATCCGATTCTGCGTCGCCCGCTGCTGATCAGGCACGGCAGTTCCTCGGCGCACAACGCCATTGCGGCAGGTTAAACGCCAGCCACCAACAGGTTCCGCGTCCTTGGCGTCGGCTCATCCGCTTGCGATCTTCGCTATCGAAGCCGATTTCGCCTGAAATCGGTGCGCCAACTCGCCGATCCCGCGGTCAAGCCGCGAACCGCCGACTCGTCGTTCACCATGCCGCCTTTGCGCGACGCTTTGGCGACTTTCACTCACTCACAACTGCTTCAACTGCTGACCAGACGTCGTGTGTGACACCACCAACGTCAATCCGATGCCACGGCGTCAGCAAGGTCAACCAAGAAATTAGGGATAGAAATGGATTTTGGCGCATTACCACCAGAGATCAACTCCGGTCGGATGTACCTGGGGCCCGGGCCCGCGACCTTGCTGGCTGCCGCCGCGGGATGGGAGTCGCTGGCCGCCGAACTGGCTGACGGCGCCAGCAGCTACCACAGCGTGATCGCGACCCTGACCGACGAGTCCTGGTCGGGGCCGGCGTCGATGTCGATGGCAGCCGCGGTCATGCCCTACATAGCGTGGATGACGGCGACCGCCGGGCAATGCGGGCAGGCGGCCACGCAGGCCACGGCCGCCGCCGCGGCCTTCGAAACCGCGTACGCGATGACGGTGCCACCTCCGCTGGTCGCGGCCAACCGCGCTCGGGTCCTGGCGTTGATCCAGACCAACATCGTCGGGCAGAACACGCCGGCCATCATGGCGGCCGAGGCCGAGTACAGCGAGATGTGGGCCCAGGACGCCGCCGCGATGTACAACTACGCCGCCAATTCCGCCTCGGCGTCGACACTTTCGCGGGTGTTGGCGCCACCGCAGTCGACCAATCCGGCCGGCCTCGCCGGCCACATCGGCGCCGTCACCCACGCAGCAGCCCAATCCGGTAGCAGCGCGCAGTCAACGGCGACTCAGTGGGTCTCGGCGGTGCCCCAGACTCTGCAAGGCCTCTCAAGCCCCGGCTCATCCTCGAGCGCCGGTCTGTCGCAGGCGGCGATGGGCACGGGGGCGTCGCTGGGATCGTCGGGAGCCTCCGCCCCACTCAGTTCACTGTCGAGTTTGACCGGCGCCTCGGGCAAGGGGGCGACAAAGAGCGCGAGCACCGGTGCGGGCGCGGCCTCGGGACTGGCTTCGGCGCTCGCTGCCGCACCGGCAGCGGACGGAGCCACGGCCGGCCTGGCATCCGAAGCGGCCGGATACGGCGCCGACGGGGCCGGTTTGATCGCCGACGGCGGTGGAATCGGACTCGACCTCTACGGCCTCGACCTGGATTACCAGGGATTGGCACTCGATGAAGCGGGCGCCGGTTCCATCTTGGGGGCCGAGGGCAGCGCCGGAATCGCAGGCATGGGAGGCGCGGGCGCGGCGGCCGGTTTGGGAAACCTCGAGCCGCTGGCGGGACTGGGTCAGGGCGCCTCAGCGAGCGTGGGCCAAGCCAGTGCACTCAGCACCTTGTCCGTACCGCCGAGTTGGGGGGAAACGGTTTCGTCGGTCACCCCGCTGCACGCTCTCAGCGCGGTCGCCACGCCGGGTGGGGCCGCAGCAGCACCCGCGGCCCCACCCGGCGCCACGGTGTCCAAGCTGCCATTGGGCGGCATGGTCGGTCGCGAGTCCGAGGGCGCGGTGCAGCGCGTCGGCTTGCGGGTATCGCTGATTCCAAATTCGCCGGTAGCCGGGTAATGCACCAAATCGGTCACCACGCCGTCAAAGGGTGTACAAGCTGGTCGACTCCAAAGGAAACCGCGGGCCGTGCTTTCACGTTTTTCGCGGAGAGTCCGCGTCAGACCAAATGGGACGGTAGAACCAGCCGTTGAAGTCGTCCCGGCGCCGGAAGCGCATACTGGAGGGCAGTATCTATGGTGCGGCCTTTGGACGCGTGGAGCCCGTGCAGAAAGCGGGACGTTATGTCTAACGGCGCAGTATATGACCAGCAATTGAGCTGGGCGATGGCCGAACTTGCCAACAACTTCCCCCTCCAGGGGGCTCGCGTGGAAGATACGCTGGCCCGTGTCACTGCGACCGCGGTCGAACTGATCCGCGGCGTCGATCACGCCGACGTGCTACTTGTCGATCAGGAGCGGTTTGACTCGCTGGCGCCCACCGATCCGATTGCTAAGGAACTCGACGACGCCCAACAACGGTTACAACAAGGACCCTGCCTGCAGGCGGCGTTGGCTGACCCGATGATCCGCTGCACCGACCTGCGCACTGAACCGCGGTGGCCCCAATTCGCTGCCGAAGCAACACAACTGGGCATCTACAGCATGTTGTCGTTTCAGCTCTACACACACCGCGGCGGTGCCGGGGCGCTCAATCTGCTCGGGCGGACGCCACACGCGTTCACCCAGGAAGCCGAAGCACTGGGAGCGATGCTGGCCACGCATGCCGCGATCGCCCTTGCGGCTACCAACACGCTGCACCAGTTCGAGTCCGCGCTGGCCAGCAGAGATCACATCGGCCAAGCTAAAGGCATCCTCATGGAACGGTTTGACATCGATGCCGTCAGCGCTTTCGAGATGCTGAAAAAGCTTTCCCAACAGACGAATACGCCGATCCGTGACCTCGCCGAACGCGTGATCCAGTCGCGATAGCCGCGCGGGAAGGTTTCGCCGTTGTCGTATCGTGTAGAGCAGCGTTCAGGCGCGCGGCTGTCCCGGGCCTGCCGTACGCTTAGTCCCCGGTAAGTCATGAAGCGGCTGCCGGGGACGCTCATGTGATCTGTCTCGGCGCACTCGGACAGCCCGGCCGCCTCTGGTGTCCATTTCCTCCAGGCGAGTGCCGGCCCGGCGCCCTGCGCGCGCGCAGCATGCCGTCGCGACTCTCATTTGCGCCGCGACGCGAGGGCCGAGGACCGTGCGAAAGTCAACCATCACATCGGCGATGACGCCGCCTCGTCGAATGCGGGGACGATGATCCAGCCACTGTGACAGGGCGTGACGAGGATCAAAAGGTCGCCCGGAGACAAACCGGTGAGCGGCCGGCGACTTTTGCGACGGTGTTCGCACGTTAGTGTGCTTTGGTCGGCCCCGGCGAACACGCGATAAGAGAGTTGAGCAAATTCATGACCGCAGCAGCAGAACTGTCGGCAATCGAATTGCGGGTCGGCCATTACTACCAGGTCGACGACACATACGAGGTCGGCCGCGAGAAGGTGCGCGAGTTCGCCCGTGCCGTGCAGGACTATCACCCCGCGCACTGGGATGTCGCCGCCGCTGCTGAGCTGGGATATTCGGGCCTGGTGGCGCCGCTGACGTTCACGTCGGCCCCGGCCATGGCAGCCAATCGGCACCTGTTCGAATCGGTGGTCATCGGCTACGAGATGTACCTGCAGACCGAAGAAGTCTTCGAACAGCACCGACCGATCGTCGCCGGCGACGAACTGCACATTGACGTCGAGCTGTCATCGGTGCGCAGGATCGCCGGCAGAGACCTGATCACCGTGACCAACACTTTCACCGACACTGCCGGCGAGCGGGTGCACACGCTGCACACCACCGTCGTCGGCATCACCGCCGAGGATGTCGATCCGGCGATCAGGACGACCGCGCAGCAAGTGATGATGCACGACGTGAACCTCGCCGGAATCGACTACTCCGACGCGGCGTACCACAAGACGGTGCGCCCCGCGGGCGAGGTTCGGATCGCCCAAGGAGGTACGACGCGCACCCCGGGAACACTGTCCTTCGACGACGTGAACGTCGGCGACGACCTACCGGTGCACCACGCCCGACTCTCTCGCGGCGACCTGGTGAACTACGCCGGCGTCGCTTGCGACGCCAACCCACTTCACTGGGACGAGAACATCGCCAAACTGGCGGGGCAGCCAGATGTGATCGCCCACGGCATGCTGACCATGGGTCTGGGTGCCGGATACGGCTCGGCATGGTCGGGCGACCCCGGTGGGGTTACCCGCTACGCGGTGCGACTGTCCCAGCCCGCGATCGTGTCCGCTACCGAGGGCGCAGACATCGAGTTCAGCGGTCGGATCAAGTCACTGGACCCTGCGACCCGCACCGGTGTCGTCATTGTCGGCGCGAAGTCCAATGGCCGAAAGATCTTCGGCCTGGCGACATTGAACGTCCGCTTCTGCTGAGTTGGCGGCCCGGGTGACAGCGAAAGCCACCGCGGTGGCGCCGGAACGTTGAAGAGGACGTCGATCTGTTCGGCGGTCAGGGCTACTATCCTCGGGGCGAAATCGATTGGGAAGCTGTGCCATTGCGCTGTGGTGCCACTCGTACGCGAATAGTTCCATTGTCGTCGGCGTCCACGGGGTAAGCGGTCGTCGCCGCACCGCCGTTGGCTACCTCGCATCCGGTTACCAGGTCGTAGGTGAAGCCGTGCAGCGGGCAGATAACGACCCGGTCATCCGCCAGTCCGTCGGCCAACGGGCCGCCTCGGTGCGGGCACATAGCGTCCAACGCACGCAGTGAGCCGTCCCGCAGCCGGAACACTGCGATCTGCCGGCCTTCGACGGCGTAGGCGCGGGCCTCGCCTACCGGGATGTCGTCAATCCGACCAAGCGTGTAGTCACTCATCGCACGGGCACCTGCGGCAAGGCGATCAGCGGTAGAGATGTCTGGAATTGGTTCGGCGTGACCGGGTTTTGGCACTTGTCCCACGGGTCACGATATGAATCAACCGATTTCTGCATGTGGGCATCGAGCTCGTCGGCAATGCCGTCGCTGTCGTCGACCACTATTTCGCGGATCCGATCGATGCCCACCCGCGGCACGAATGCGTACGTGCGCTCGAGCCAGTTCGCGTTTTCCCGGTAGTACTGCAGGAAGCGGCCGGTCAAGGTGATGACCTCGGCAGTGGTGTCGACGGTGGCCAGCAGATCGCCTTTGCGCACATGCGCCCCGGCGGCACCACCGACATAGACCTGCCAGGCACCGCCCTCGATCGCGACGACACCGAGGTCCTTGCACAGCGCCTCGGCGCAGTTGCGCGGACATCCGGTCACCGCCAGCTTCATCTTGGCGGGGCTGGCCAAGCCCTGAAACCGCTCCTCTATCGCGATTCCCAGTGCGGTCGAGTCGCCCAGTCCGTAGCGGCAAAAGTCAGTCCCCACACACGTTTTCACGGTACGGAAGCTCTTGCCGTACGCGTAACCGGACGGCATCCCGAGGTCGGACCACACTGCAGGGAGGTCCTCCTTGCGCACACCGAGCAGATCGATCCGCTGACCGCCGGTCAGCTTGATCATCGGGATCTGATACTTGTCGGCGACGTCAGCGATCTTGCGCAGTTGCTCGGAGTTCGTGACCCCGCCCTTGACTTGGGGAATTACCGAGAACGTGCCGTCTCGCTGGATGTTGGCATGTACTCGGTCGTTGATGAACCGGCTGTCGTGCTCATCCACGAACTCATCACCCCACATCATCTCCAGCAACGAGGCCAGCGCCATCTTCGAGCGAGCATCTTCTGTACCGTCCGGTGCTAGCGCGGCGAACACCGATGACACCGAATGCAATTCGAGCTCTCTCACCAGCCGCATCAGTTCTGGCTTCCCGTACGGGATGGCGGGCACATACCAGTCGGCTGCCGCGTCCTCGGATATCTCGGCGCCGGCTTCGGATGCGGCCCACTCGACGATCTGGGCGACCAGGCCCTTGCACGACCCGCAGCCCTTGCCGGCGCGGGTCGCGTCCATCACGCCCGCCACCGAGGTCTGCCCGCTGTTGACGCAGCCGACGATGGCGGCCTTGGTCACCCCGTTGCAGTTGCACACCTGCGCGTCGCCGGACAGTTCGGCCGAACCCGTTGCCACATCGGGTGTTCCGATGTCGAACATCAGCGACACACGCTCCGGCGGCAGTGGAAGCCCCCGGTCGAAGGCCTGCATCAGGAACGCCACCTTGCTGATATCACCGACCAGTGTGGCTCCGATCAGCTTGTCGTCACGCACCACGACGGTCTTGTAGACGCCGCGCTTGGGTTCGCTGAATTGGACGAATTCGTCGTCGTCACGTTCGGGCGTCTTTACCCCCATCGCCGCGACGTCCACCCCGGCGACTTTGAGCTTGGTGGCCGTGCGTGAACCGTGGTACGCGGCGCGAAGGTTGGTGCCGGTCAGGTGATCGGCGAGCACGGTGGTCTGTTCCCAGAGCGGGGCGACCAGGCCGTAGACCTGTCCCCGGTGCTGTGCGCACTCGCCCACCACGTAGATGTCGTCGTCGTCCACCGACCGCATCTGGTCGTCGACGACGACGGCGCGTTCCACGGTGAGACCCGCGCGTTGGGCCAGACCGACGTTGGGTCGGATGCCGGCCGCCATCACCACCATGTCGCAGGCCACGCTGGAGCCGTCGGAGAATTCGATCGCCGAGGGCAGACCGTCCTGGGTGAGCATTCTGGTGGTCCGCTTGCCCGTACACACCTCGATGCCCAGGGCCTCGACCAATCGGCGCAAGATTGCGCTGGCCTGGTCGTCGAGTTGGGTGTTCATCAGGGTGGGTCCGCCCTGTATGACTGACGTCTGAAGTCCGCGATTCTGCAGTCCCCTGGCGGCCTCCAGGCCGAGCAGCCCGCCTCCGATGACGACGGCCTTCGATCGGCCTTTGACGAACTCGATCATCGCGTCGCAGTCATCGAGTGTCCGGAATCCGAACACACCGCGGGCGAGGGTCTTGTCGTCTTGCCAGATGCCTTCGACCGGGGGGAAGAAGGACCTGCTGCCGGTGGCCACGATCAACTTGTCGTAGCGCACGGTGGTGCCGTCGTCTGCGTGCACCAGGTGCGCGAAGCGATCGATGCGCACGATACGCACACCGGCGCGCAACTCAATGTTGTTGTCCGCGTACCAATCGAGCGGGTTGAGGTAAATCTCGCGGGCGTCGTCGGACCCGGCCAGCACGTTGGACAGCAAGATCCGGTTGTAGTTCCCGTACGGTTCGTCGCCGAAGACGGTGATGGCAAACTTCTGGTCACCGCCGCGGGCCAGGATTTCTTCGACCGCTCGCGCGCCTGCCATGCCGTTACCGACCACCACCAGCCGAGCCGGGGCGACCGGATTGTGGCCGTTTGTTTCGGGTTTTGCCAGTAAAGTCATCGTTTCTCCCGCGCGGTCAGATTTCAACCAGGCCGATGTCGATGAACACCGTGCCGTTCAATCCGTCGGGCGCGGCGATGAACACCTCGAGAACCGTGTCGGCGATCAGGTCCTCCACCACCCGAAGGGGCACATGCACGGCGTCTTTGGCCCCGATCGGGAAGTACCGCATGGGCGCACCGTCGCGCATCACCACCACGGTGATCAGCTCGTCGGTGCTGTTACCGCCGCGCAGGTACACCGGCTGGGTTATCGCCCCGGCGGGCACCACGTAACGCAGCGACGAGTCGAGCAAAAAGGGTGAATCGTAACCCTTTCCGTCGAACACGAACGCACCCTGCAGGAATCGGGGCCTGCTGTCATCACCCATGCCTCAGATCTCCTTCCGGACGGTCAGCGCTATCGGCTGTCTGTGGTGCATCGGCCCGCGACACGGCGACCGCGCAGACCTTGAACGACGGCATCCTTGAATGCGGGTCCAACTCGGGATTTGTCAGTCGGTTGATGCTGGCTGCACCACCCCAATGAAACGGCGCGAAGACCGTGTCCTGACGGATACCGGTAACCGTGCGTGCCGTCATCACGACCTGCCCGCGGCGGGTCCGGAGCCGGATCTTGTCCCCGGCTTGCACGCCGACGCGCTGGGCCAGCAATGGGTGCAGCTCGGCCACCGGTTCCGGCTGCGCTTCGGCCAGCTGGGCGACCCTTCGAGTTTGCGTGCCGGACTGGTATTGCTGCAGCACACGACCAGTCGTGAGGTAGTACGGGAATTCATCATCCGGGACTTCTCTGGCGCGAGGTTGCTCGACGGGGTGGAAGTGTGCCCGCCGATCGGGTGTGGGGAAGTCCTCGGCGAACAATCGCGGGGTGTCGGGGTACAGCGGGGACGGGCAGGGCCAGAACACCCCTTTTTCGGCCGCGATCCGCTGATAGGTGATCCCCCGGTAGTCGGCTTTGCCACCGGCGCTGGCGCGGGTCAGCTCGCCGAACACCTCCTCGGGATCGGCGGAAAACCCGTGTACCCCTAGGCGCTTTGCCAGATCGGCCATGACGTCGAGATCGCTGCGGACTTCATCGGGAGCTGCGATCGCCATCTGCCGCAGAACCACCCGACCTTCCAGGTTGGTCATCGTCCCTGACTCTTCGGCCCACTGGGCCGTGGGTAACACCACATCGGCCAGTGCGGCCGTCTCGGAGAGGAAGATGTCGGAGACCACCAGGAAGTCGAGGTCGCTGAGCCGCTCGGCGACATGCAGCGAGTCCGGCGCCGACACCGCGATGTTGGATGCCATCACCCACAGAGCGTGCACCCCGTTGGGACTCCCTATGCCGGAGAGCATTTCGTACGCTGAGCGCCCAGACATCGGTAGGTCGTCGGGGTCGATCCCCCAGACCCCGGCGACGTGCGCGCGGGCCGCCGGATCGTCAAGTTTGCGATAGCCCGGCAGCTGATCACATTTCAGACCGTGCTCGCGACCACCTTGGCCGTTGCCCTGACCTGTAATCGTCGCGTAACCACAGTACGGGCGACCCGGCAACCCCAACGCCAGAGCAAGATTGATGTAGGCCTGCACCGTGTCGGTTCCCCAGGCGTGCTGCTCCGCACCGCGGGCAGTCAGGATCATCGCGCGCTTGGCGCCGGCCAGCAAGCGGGCCGCGGCCACCACGTCGGGTTCGGGTACACCGCAGATGCGTTCAACACGGTCCGGCCAGTACAGCCGCACCGCGCGCCGCACCGCCTCGAAGCCCGTTGTTCGCTCGGTGACATATTCCTCGTCCGTAAGCCCCTCGCGGACAACCACGTTGAGCAGACCATTGGCCAATGCAAGATCCGTGCCGGGCACTGGCTGCAGGTGAATCTCGGCGCGGCCCGCCGTCCCGGTGCGCCGCGGGTCCACGACAATATGCTTGGCGCCGCGGGCAAGGCCCTCGTCGAAATACTGCATCGCGGGGGGCTGGGTATCGGCCGGGTTGGCGCCCACGATGAGGATGACGTCCGCCCGCGCGAGATCGGCCAGTGGAAAAGGCATTCCGCGGTCTAGCCCGAACGATCGGATCGACGCGGCGGCGGCCGAGGACATGCAGAAGCGCCCGTTGTAATCGATCGCTGATGTCCGCAGTGCCACTCGTGCGAATTTGCCGAACTGGTAGGCCTTTTCATTCGTCAGCCCGCCGCCGCCGAAGCACCCCACCGAGTCTCTGCCATGTTCGCGTTGCGCCCGTTGGAACTCCGCGACAATCCGTTCGAGCGCCTCGTTCCAGGTCGCCGGACGCAGCGGTTCGTCACGCCTGTCACGGATCAACGGCCGCGTCAGCCGGTCGGGGTGGCTGAGCAGGTCGGCGGCAGTCCAACCCTTAGCACACAAGCCGCCGCGGTTGGTCGGAAAGTCATTTTGCGGTGCAAGCGCAACCGAACCTCCGGACACCTCAAGGGTGATCCCGCATTGCAGCGAACAATACGGGCAATGTGTATTCGTCGGCACCGCCGCCATTGGCGATTACCGATCGGCTGATAAGCCGCCGGCCCTTCGGCCGGCTCGCCTGAATGAACCTCCCACTGACGCCTCCCGATCGGCTCTCATTGGCCAAAACTACGGTCTACGTGTTTCGGCGCCATTGCCATCCGTTGTCCGGGCCACTACCACGCCCTCACGGCCCATCAGTGCCGGCGTGGCGCCTCGGCGAAAGTGACATCGGCGCGCAAGGACGTTCACCCAGACCCGCGCCGTTGCCGAGCGCAAATGCCTCAGCGCCACCCACTCGTTTACTGCACGAAGTTCCGCTAATCCCGTAGTTCGTGTAGTACACAGAGCCGGACCGGATCGCGCTTGGCCCTTGAGCTTCACCCAGCCATACCGGCTCGCCTTGGCGGCTGCACCGAGTGCCATCGAGGTGGTGGGACCGAGTACCACCTGGCCGGGCTGAGCCAGGCTTTACAGGCGCGCGGCCAAGTTGATGGTGTCCCCGATCGGTGTCGTGATGTTCTGTCTCACCGGCGGCGGCATGTCACGCCACTATTTCGACCTCGTCGGCCGGCGACGATGGCGGCGCCCCGAAGAACTCCGCAACTGTCCCGACCTCACTTTGTTCCAGCTTCCCGCCGGCGGCCACAACCACAACGTCGCCCCCAACCGAGCACACCTGTGGTACCGGCTGATCGCCTGGTCCCACAACCTAGTCAGCGCGCCCCGCAGCTTCCCGGTGCCGGCACCATGACCAGCACTGCGCCGAAAACCAATATCGCGCTCGCTCAAGCGTTTCTGGCCGCCTTCGACGCCGGGGACGCCGAGACACTCTCTGACCTGCTCCGAGGGTGTGCGCAAGTTGGGTGCTGGTCGCTGGGGTCTGCACTTGCCATGCGATGCGGGCGCGAGGTCGGTACTATCTACCCAAGCGGTCATTCGGCAGGGCGACGCAGCCTGACGAACCGGGACTGAGGCCTCGAAGCGGCCATCGAAATCTTCGCTCCTACTCCAATTTTCGTGAGGGATAGTTATGCGCGATGAACTTTTTTCCGGCTTCAGTGATAGCGGATGGGATGCGGCGCCCTGGGACGTCGAACCGACATTCACCGATGAGGAATTGCAGATCCTTCTTAACCCGGCGTTGTCGGTCACTGAGGCCGCCGATCGCGTGGGATGCGCCGAACACGACGTTCGACGATTGCGTCGGGCGTCCTGAAACAGCGTTCGCGCTGGACAAAGCCGCGGGGCGGCGGGCGCGAGCCTTGCGAACGCCATTGAATCGCACCGGCTCTCAACTCTCAACCAGGGCAATCAGGACGGACGGCCCCTGCAATGGACAGGTTCGTCGCGGTCAGGCGTTGGTGGCGGATTTGGCTGGCGTCGGCCAGGCCGAGGGGACCGGGCGCTGCCGCACTCGTTGTGGCCACCAGAACCACTTGCCCAGCAGCGCGGCGATCGATGGCGTCATGAGCGACCGGATAATCAGGGTGTCGAACAGCAGACCCAGTCCGATGGTGGTGCCGACTTGGCCGATGACCGTGAGCTCGCTGACCGCCATCGTCATCATGGTGAAGGCGAACACCAGCCCCGCTGAGGTGACGACCGAGCCGGTGCCGCCCATCGCTCGGATGATGCCGGTGTTCAGGCCGGCGTGGATCTCCTCTTTGAAGCGCGATACCAGCAGCAGGTTGTAGTCGGCGCCGACGGCCAGCAGGATGATTACGGACATGGCCAGCACCATCCAGTGCAGCTCGATGCCGATCAGGTGCTGCCAGATCAGCACCGACAGGCCGAACGATGCACCGAGTGAGAGCAAGACGGTTCCCACGATGACCGCCGACGCCACCACGCCTCTGGTGATGATCAGCATGATGATGAAAATCAGGCACAGTGAGGAGATTCCGGCGATCAACAGGTCGTAGTTGGCGCCGTCTTGCATGTCTTTGAACGTGGCGGCGGTGCCCGCGAGGTAGATCTTCGAGCCCTCCAGCGGCGTGCCCTTGAGTGATTCGTAGGCGGCCTTCTTGATCGCGTCGATGTGCGAAATGCCTTCTTGCGACATCGGATCACCGTCATGGCTGATGATGAAGCGCACGGCATGCCCGTCAGGGGAGATGAAGTTCTTCATGCCCCGCTTGAATTCGGCGTTGTTGAATGTCTCGGGGGGCAGGTAGAACGAGTCGTCGTTCTTGGAGGCGTCGAACGCCTTGCCCATGGCGCTGGAGTTCTTCTGCGCCTCGTTCTGCTGATCCTGCAGACCCTTCTGGGTCGAATACATGGTCAGCATCGTCGTTTTCATGGCCTTCATGTTTTCGATCATCGACGGCATCAGCGCCACCATCTGGGGCATCAGGGTATCGAGGTGATC
>NZ_LZTA01000094.1 GCF_001665875.1 Mycobacterium sp. 852002-40037_SCH5390672 | reverse complement strand
CCCGACGGCGCCGAGAACGTGCCGCTGGACCCCAATGCCCCGCAGGGGGCGTTCACCGCGGCCCGGTTGGCCAAGGACGAAGGCGTGCCGATCTCGACGATCTCGTTCGGGACCAAGGGCGGCGAGATCGAGATGGACGGGCAGCGGGTCGCCGTCCCGGTTCCGGTGGACGACCAGACCCTGCAGAAGATCTGCGAGATCACCGACGGCCAGTCGTTCCACGCCGACAGCCTGGATTCCCTGAAGAACGTGTACTCGACGCTGCAGCGCCAGATCGGCTACGAAACCGTGAAGGGCGACGCGAGCCTGGCCTGGATGCTGCTCGGCGCCTTCGTCATGGCCGGCGCCATCCTGGCCGGTCTCCTGCTGAACCGCAGGCTGCCCGCCTGAGTCCTCAGCTGGGCAGGCGGCGGTTGATCAACAATGCCAGCGCCGTCGCGATCAGGGCGGTCAATACGCCGAGGCGCAGCCACCCGGAGCTGCCCGGCCCTGGCACCGTACGGTAGCCGATCTCGTTCTCGATGGCGTTGTAGCTCTTTTCGAGCTCGCCGAGGTTGGTGGCGGTGTAAGACTGCCCGCCGGACAGCTTGGCGACCATCTTCATCTGGTCG
>NZ_LZTA01000093.1 GCF_001665875.1 Mycobacterium sp. 852002-40037_SCH5390672 | reverse complement strand
TGGACGTGGCGCCCGATGGTGAAGCGAGCCAGCCCCGTCTGTGGGATCTGAATGGATCTGAAGGGATCTGAAGGGAACAACCATGCCTGAAGCCGTCATTGTCTCAACTGCTCGCTCGCCGATCGGCCGCGCGATGAAGGGGTCGCTGGTCAATATGCGCCCCGACGACCTGACCGTCCAGATCGTGCGCGCCGCGCTCGACAAGGTGCCCGCGCTGAACCCGCACCAGATCGACGACCTGATCCTGGGCTGCGGCCAGCCCGCCGGTGAAGCCGGCTACAACCTGGCGCGGGTCATCGCCGTCGAGCTCGGCTTCGACTTCCTGCCGGGCACCACCGTCAACCGGTACTGCTCGTCGTCGCTGCAGACCTCCCGGATGGCTTTCCACGCGATCAAGGCCGGTGAGGGCGACGCCTTCATCTCCGCGGGTGTGGAAACCGTGTCCCGGTTCGCCAAGGGCAGCGCCGACTCGTGGCCGGACACCAAGAACTCGCTGTTCGGTGAGGCGCAGGAGCGGTCGGCCGCCGCGGCCGAAGGCGCCGACGAGTGGCACGACCCCCGCGCCGACGGCAACGTGCCCGACGTGTACATCGCGATGGGGCAGACAGCGGAAAACGTGGCGCTGTTGACCGGCATCAGCCGCGAAGACCAGGACCACTGGGGAGTGCGCAGCCAGAACCGCGCCGAGGAAGCGATCAAGAGCGGGTTCTTCGAGCGGGAGATCATCCCCGTGACCCTGCCCGACGGCACCACGGTGAGCACCGACGACGGCCCGCGTCCCGGCACCACCTACGAGAAGATCAGCCAGCTCAAGCCGGTGTTCCGGCCCAACGGCACGGTGACCGCGGGCAACGCGTGCCCGTTGAACGACGGCGCCGCCGCGGTGGTGATCACCAGCGACACGAAGGCCAAGGAACTGGGTCTGACGCCGCTGGCGCGCATCGTGTCCACCGGCGTCAGCGGCCTGTCCCCGGAGATCATGGGCCTGGGCCCGATCGAGGCGACCAAGAAGGCGCTGGCGCGCGCCAAGCTGTCGGTCAGCGACATCGACCTGTTCGAGATCAACGAGGCGTTCGCCGTCCAGGTGCTGGGTTCGGCGCGCGAGCTGGGCATCGACGAGGACAAGCTGAACGTCTCCGGTGGGGCGATCGCGCTGGGACACCCGTTCGGCATGACCGGCGCACGCATCGCCACCACGCTGCTCAACAACTTGCAGACGCACGACAAGACGTTCGGTTTGGAGACCATGTGCGTCGGCGGCGGCCAGGGCATGGCGATGGTCATCGAGCGGCTGAGCTAGGCCGATCGTCGTCGAGCGTGCGTGCCGGGCGGCGAGCGTGCAAACTGGGCGGCGACGCGCCGGGTAACGCCGCCGTCGCTGCACACTCAACGCCGTTGCGTCACACCAATGGCCGCATCGCATACCGAACCGGCACGCACACGAAAAAACCGGCACACCCACGGGCGTGCCGGTTTTTTCTGTGGCGGAGCTAGTCGTTCTGCAGATAACTCAACAGACGCAGGATCTCGAGGTACAGCCAGACCAGCGTCACGGTCAGGCCCAGGGCGATGCCCCAGGCTGCCTTGTCCGGCGCGCCGGCGCGGACCATCTGGTCGGCCGCATCGAAGTCGATCAGGAAGCTGAAGGCCGCGATCGCGATGCACACCAGCGAGAAGATGATCGCCACCGTGCCACCGCTGCGCAGGCCCAGCCCGGTGCCGCCGTTGACGTGGAACATCGCCAACACGAAGTTGCCGAGCATCAGGGCCAGCACGCCGAACATCGCGGCGACCAGCATGCGGGTGAACTTGGGCGTCACCCGGATGGCCCCGGTCTTGTAGACGACGAGCATGCCGAAGAACACCCCGAAGGTGCCCAGCACCGCCTCACCGATCAGCGCCCCGGCGTTGGCGTTCGACACCGAGAAGTTGGCGAAGACGAAGGAGATCGCGCCCAGGACCAGGCCCTCGAGCACGGCGTAGCTGAGCACGATGCCCGGGTTGTCCTGCTTGCGTCCGAAGGTGGCCACCAGCACCAGGGCCAGGCCGCCCAGCCCGCCGATCAGGGCCAGCGGCATGGCCAGCGCCACGTCGCGGGCGACCAGGAAGTAGGAGACCACGGCGGAGATCGCCAGCACGGCCAGCGTGATGCCGGTCTTGGTGACGACGTCGTCGATGGTCAGCGGACGCGAAGCTTTGGCCTCCTGGTACGGGGCCTGGTAGGGAGCCGCGTAGGGGTCGGCCCCATAGCCCTGCATCGGGGGCGCGGCCGTGCCGAATTGCGCGTATCCGCCCCTCTGCTTAGGCAGCGAACGAAATACCGGGTTGCTTGTCTCCCGCACCGTCGGATCCTCTCTAATTGGCTTCGAGCTGTGCGAACACAATCTCAACGATCGGTATTGCGCCCTGGTTCCCAGCGGACCTGGGCGTTTTCCGGTGAAGATGGCCTCCGCCGTTGTCGTCGCGTTAAAGATAACCCTTACCCGCGGCTACCGCGCCGGTCGTGACGATCTAGATTTCTTCCTCGGGGCTGGACCGGCGATGGAAGGCGAGGGCGTGACCGACGAATCCGATGAGGTTCTGACCGAAGTCGAGGGAAACGTCGGCGTGATCACGCTCAACCGGCCCAAGGCGATCAACTCGCTGAACCAGCAGATGGTCGACGCGCTGACCGCCATCCTCACCGGTTGGGCGGACGACGACGCGGTGCGCGCAGTGGTGCTCTCCGGCGCCGGTGAACGCGGACTGTGTGCCGGCGGCGACGTGGTCTCCATCTACCACAGTGCGCGCAAGGACGGCGTCGAGGCGCGACGCTTCTGGCGTGACGAGTATCTGCTCAACGCGCGGATTGCCGAGTTCCCCAAGCCGTACGTGGCGTTGATGGACGGCATCGTGATGGGTGGCGGCGTCGGCGTCAGCGCGCACGCGAACACCCGGGTGGTCACCGATACCTCCAAGATTGCCATGCCCGAAGTCGGCATCGGCTTCATTCCCGATGTCGGCGGCGTTTATCTGCTGTCCCGGGCTCCCGGCGGGTTGGGTCTGCACGCCGCGCTGACCGGGGCGCCGTTCTCCGGAGCCGACGCCATCGCCATGGGCTTCGCCGACCACTACGTCCCCCACGGTGACGTCGAGGCGTTCCGGCGTGCGGTGGTCACCGACGACGTCGAGAACGCACTCGCCAAGTACGCCGTCGAACCGCCGCCGAGTGAGCTTGCCGCGCAACGCGAGTGGATAGACGAATGCTTCGCCGGCGACACCGTCGAGGACATCGTCGCCGCGCTGCGCGGGCACGACGCCGGTCCGGCCAACGATTCCGCCAACCTGATCGCCACCCGCTCCCCGATCGCGCTGTCGGTGACCCTGGGGGCGGTGCGCCGCGCCGCCAAACTCGAAACACTGAAAGACGTTCTGGTTCAGGACTATCGGGTGTCATCGGCGTCGTTGCGCTCACACGATCTGGTGGAGGGTATTCGCGCACAGCTGATCGACAAAGATCGCAATCCGAAGTGGTCGCCGGCGCAGCTGTCCGCAGTCACTGCGGCCGATGTCGAGGCGTATTTCGCTCCGGTCGACGACGACTTGAGTTTCTAGAAAGGCGGTTTGGATGACAGACGCAAATTACGAGACCATCCTGGTGGAGCGCGAGGAGCGCGTCGGCATCATCACCCTGAACCGGCCGAAGGCCCTCAACGCGCTGAACACCCAGGTGATGAACGAAGTCACCAGCGCGGCAGCCGATCTCGATAACGATCCGGGTATCGGAGCTATCATCATCACCGGCTCCGCCAAGGCGTTCGCCGCCGGGGCCGACATCAAGGAGATGGCCGAACTGTCGTTCGCCGACGCCTTCGGCGCCGACTTCTTCGCCCCCTGGAGCAAGCTCGCCGCCGTCCGCACCCCGACGATCGCCGCGGTGGCCGGGCACGCACTGGGCGGCGGCTGCGAGCTCGCCATGATGTGCGATGTGCTGATCGCCGCCGACACAGCGAAATTCGGCCAACCCGAGATCAAACTCGGCGTGCTGCCCGGCATGGGGGGCTCGCAGCGGCTGACCCGCGCCATCGGCAAGGCCAAGGCCATGGACCTCATCCTGACCGGCCGCACCATCGGCGCCGAAGAAGCCGAACGAAGCGGCCTGGTTTCGCGGGTGGTGCCGGCCGACGATCTGCTGACCGAGGCCAAGGCCGTCGCCACCACCATTTCGCAGATGTCGCGTTCGGCGTCCAGGATGGCCAAAGAGGCCGTCAACCGCGCGTTCGAAGCCACCCTGACCGAGGGGCTTCTTTACGAGCGCAGGCTGTTTCACTCAACTTTCGCGACCGAGGACCAGACCGAAGGGATGGCGGCCTTCGTCGAGAAGCGCGCGCCGAACTTCACCCACCGCTAGGACGCGTGCATGAGCGAACGGGTTTCCGCGACAAACACCGAGGCAGATCACGCCCCGGCCGACGACGTCGAGGAGGCCGCCGCGCCGGCGCCTGGGCCCGCACCTCGACGCGGCCGCGCGGCGCCCACCCTGCCATGGACTGAAAAGCCTTGGTGGGTACGGCATTACACGTTCACCGGCACCACGGTCGGCCTGATCTTCATCTGGCTCTCGTTGACGCCCTCGCTGCTGCCGCGCGGCCCGTTGTTCCAGGGACTGGTCAGCGGGCTCTCCGGCGCCATCGGCTATGGGCTGGGCGTCTTCTCGGTCTGGCTGGTGCGGTTCATGCGCGAAAAGGATCACAGCCCGCCGCCGCCGGGCTGGGCGTGGAAGGTGCTGATCCCGATCGGCGTGGTGGGCCAGGTGCTCATGGCGATCTGGTTCCACGTGTGGCAGGACGACGTGCGCGACCTGATGGGCGTGGCACATTTGGAGTGGTATGACTACCCGTTGTCGGGAGTCTTATCGCTGGTGGTGCTGTTCACGGTGGTCGAAATAGGACAGTTCACCCGCTGGCTGGTCCGCTTTCTGGTCGGTCAGGTCGACCGGTTCGTACCGTTTCGGCTCTCGGCGACCATCGTGGTCGTCGCACTGGTGGTCACGACCGTCGCCGTGCTCAACGGTGTCGTGCTGAAGTTCGCCATGCGCACCATGAACGACACGTTCGCCTCGGCCAATAACGAGATGAACCCCGATAGCGCGGCACCGAAGACCCCGCTGCGCTCCGGTGGTGCCGGATCGCTGGTGTCGTGGGAATCCCTTGGCCACCAAGGCCGCGTCTTCGTCGAGGGCGGTCCCAGGGTCGATGATCTGACCAAGTTCAACGGAGCCCCGGCGACCGAGCCCATCCGGGCCTACGCCGGGCTGAACTCCGCCGACGGCATCACCGCGACCGCCGAACTCGCCGCGCGTGAGCTGCAGCGCGCCGGCGGTTTGCAGCGCCCCGTCGTCGCCGTGGGCACCACCACCGGTACCGGCTGGATCAACGAGGCGGAAGCCACCGCGCTGGAATACATGTACAACGGCAACACGGCGATCGTGAGCATGCAGTATTCGTTCCTGCCGAGCTGGCTGTCGTTCCTGGTGGACAAGGAAAACGCCCGGCACGCCGGACAGGCGCTGTTCGAGGCCGTCGACAAGCTGATCCGCCAGATGCCCGAAGCCCAACGACCCAAGCTCGTCGTATTCGGCGAGAGCCTGGGCTCGTTCGGCGGCGAGGCGCCATTCATGAGCCTGAACAATGTGCTGGCCCGTACCGACGGTGCCCTGTTCAGCGGGCCGACGTTCCAAAACACCATCTGGACCGATCTGACGTCGACGCGTGACGCCGGGTCGCCGCAGTGGTTACCGATCTACCAGGACGGTAGTTACGTCCGATTCGTCGCTCGCGCAAAGGATTTGACGCGTCCTAACGCGCCGTGGGATCACCCGCGGGTGGTGTACCTGCAGCACGCCTCGGATCCGATCGCCTGGTGGACGCCGGACCTGTTGTTCAGCAAGCCCGACTGGCTGCGCGAACGGCGCGGCTATGACGTGCTGCCGCAGACGCGCTGGATTCCGGTCGTCACCTTCCTACAGGTCTCGGCCGACATGGCGGTGGCGGTGGACGTACCCGACGGGCATGGCCACCGCTACGTCGCCGACGTCGCCGACGGCTGGGCGGCCGTGCTGTCACCGCCCGGCTGGACACCGGACAAAACGGCGAAACTGCGTCCGCTGCTGCACGCCGACGAGACGAGCTAGAGCCAGCGGCGGGCGGCCGCGCCGGTGTCCGCGAACACCGGATCGACCCGGCCCCCGGCCAGCTCCCTCAGCACGCCGGCGCCGGCCAGCGCGTGATAGCCGCCGATGACGTCGGTGGCGCGGTGCAGGCCGATGTCGAGCAGCGCGGCCGCCGCCAGGCTGGACGTGTAGCCCTCCGAACACAGGATCACCCATTCGACGTCGTCGCCGACGGCCTCGGGCAGCTTGGCCTCGCTGGTGGGATCGCAGCGCCACTCCAGTACGTTGCGTTCGATCACCAGCGCGCCGGGCACCTCACCCTCGCGAAAGCGCTGGGCCTGCGGCCGGATGTCGACCAGCACCGCGCCGCGCCGCAGCGCGTCGGGCACTTCCACGGCGGGCAGGCGACGGTACCGGCGCCGGGCCGATCTCAAGACGACATCGATGCGGCTCATGGCGATCCTTCCGGCTGGTCGGTCAGTTCGGTGCGTTCGCGGCGCAACGTCTTGCGGTCGGTGATCTCGTAGTACGACATCGCGGTCAGGGGCGGCGAATAAGCATGCACGCTCAGGGTCGGCTGCAGCTGCGCGGTGCCGGCGCCCGGCGCCCCCGCGATGGGCACTGCGACCGGCCGGGGCGCCCAGACCACGTCGTGCACCCAGCCCAACGGGAATCCGGCCTGATCGCCGGCATCGAGCCGACGGCGTCGCAAAGCTCTACCGTCCCAACGGTATTCGTTCAGCGATCCGGAAAGGACGGTCAGCGCGCCCAGCGACCCGCCGTGGTCGTGCAGTTCGGTCGGCTGGCCGGGCACCCAGCTGATCAGCCAGACGTCGAGTTCCTCGTCGCCGTGGATGCGGGTGAACCAGCGCCGCGACCGGGGTATGCCGCCCTCGGGCAACAGATGGTCGCAGCGCCCGCTGAGCACATCGTCGGCGGCCTGGTCGGTGGCGTAGAGCAGATCAGGCACTCGCAGCCGGGTCGGGCCGGCGGACGGGGTTGGCAGGGTTCGCGGGCGTAGCGCAGCCGCGGTGGCGACGGGCACAGACATCAGGGGCTCCAGGGCGAAAACGGATCGGACAAGCGGCGGCGTGTTAAGGCCGACAACACTCGCAAAATCCGAAGCGCTCCATCACGGCAGCCAGTGTTGCATAGATTGAGACCGTGCGCTGGTGCGGTGATCGGTCCCGGCGATGGGGCGCGGTTGTGAAAGCGGCCTGTGTGGTGGGCATCGTCACGGCGGTCACGGGGTGCTCGCAGGGTGCCCACACCGGTGCCCCCACCTCCTCACCGGCGCGGCAATCCGGCATCCCCAACGGCCCGGCTTCGCCGCCGGCGGGCTCCGTCGGCCTGTCCCCCGGCGGCGTGACGACCAGGGTCGATGTCCCCGCGGACTCGACCGAAGAGGAGTACTACCAGGCCTGTCACGCCGCCAAAGAGTGGATGGACGCCCAGCCCCGGACCGGTGCGTCGCTGTTCGAGCCCTATTTGTCGATGATTCAGGCGTCGCCGTCGGGCACCGCGGGCAGCTGGAACGCCCCCTGGTCGAAGTTGACCCCGGCCCGGCAGGCGGCGGTCATCGTCGCCGCGCGCGCGGCCGCCAACGACGAATGCGGGTAGCGCCGCGCCCTAGGTTTTCCGCCGCCGCGTAATTGGGATCACGGCTGAAAAAAGTGCCCGCGCCGCCCGTCGAGGGCCTCTGCCAACGCGCGATCGCCCGCCTCCGCGCAAGATGGTGGGGTGCCTGACGAAGTTCCGCGTCGATCAGAACCGACTCGGGTGGCACTCGCGCTCGGCAGCGGTGGCGCCCGCGGCTACGCCCACATCGGCGTGATCGAGGCCCTGGCGGCCCGCGGCTACGACATCGTCGGCGTCTCCGGCTCGTCGATGGGTGCACTCGTCGGCGCCCTGCAAGCGGCCGGGCGGCTCGACGAGTTCTCCGATTGGGCGAAGTCGCTGACCCAGCGCACCATCCTGCGGTTGTTGGACCCGTCCATCAGCGCGGCCGGCGTGATGCGGGCCGGCAAGATTTTGGACGCGGTGCGCGACATCCTGGGCCCGGTCGCCATCGAGGAACTGCCGATCCCGTACACCGCGGTGGCCACCGACCTGCTGGCGGGCAAGTCGGTGTGGTTTCAGCGCGGACCCCTCGACGAGGCGATCCGGGCCTCCATCGCCATCCCCGGTGTGATCGCCCCCCACGCGGTCGACGGGCGGCTGCTCGCCGACGGCGGCATCCTGGATCCGCTGCCGATGGCTCCGCTGGCCGCGGTCAACGCCGACCTGACCATCGCGGTCAGCCTGTCGGGCAGTGAGGCGATCACCAACCGCGAACCGGAGCCGGGTGCCACCGTCGAGTGGTTGACCCGCATGATGCGCAGCACCACCGCGTTGCTCGACACGGCCGCCGCCCGTTCGCTGCTCGATCGGCCGACCGCGCGGGCGGTGCTCAGCAGACTGGGCGGGCCGACCGGCGAGTCGGACGGCTGGTCGGACATCCCGGACGAGGAGCAGCCCGCGGCCGCTGACGACGCCGGCGACCTACCCGGTGCCGGATTCGATGTGCCGAAACTGGGCAGCTTCGAGGTGATGAATCGGACCATCGACATCGCGCAGGCCGCGCTGGCGCGCCACACCCTGGCGGTCTACCCGCCCGACCTGCTCATCGAGGTCCCGCGCTCGACCTGCCGGGCCCTGGAATTCCACCGGGCGGTGGAGGTGATTGCCACCGGGCGGGCGCTGGCGAACGAGGCGTTGGACGCACTGGACGTCGGGGACGACCGTGATGTCCCACCCGCGTTCGAACGCTGAGCGGCTTTACATCACTGCGCGGCAACCGCTGTCACGCACCCAGGAAGCGGGCGATCGCCGCGGCCTCGCGGCGGCCCTGGTCCCGTCCGGCCACCGCCGACGGGATCCGGCAGGCCGGGTCCAAGGCGTTGGCCCCGAAGGCGGCCAACGAATCGCCGTCGGCGAAGACGGCGAAGGCCGCCCCGGGGAACGCCGAGATTTCAGCAGCCGGCCCCGCACCGAACGGCGACGGCACATCGACGCCCGAGGGCACCAGCACCACCGCCATGTCGCAGTCGGCGGCCACCACGAGGTTGACCGAGCTGGCGACCCCGCCGTCCATGTAGTGGCGGTCGCCGATCGTCACCGGCGGCCACGCCCCGGGCACCGCGCAGCTGGCCGCCACCGCATCGACGAGGTCGACCCCGGAGTCGCGGTCGAAGACGGTCAATTCTCCGGTGGCCACGTCGATCGCGGTGAGCCGCAATTCGCGGTCCGGCCAGTCGTGCGACGGCAAGCGCCGCGCGATCACATCTCGGCGCACCGGCGCGGGAACCGTTGTGGTCGCCAGCGCGACGGCACCGATCCGCTGCATCTGTTGCCGGGTCCTGTCCAGCGACTCCTCATACGGATCCGCCAGGGCCGACAGAAACATGTCGGTGATGGCCTCGATGTCGACCCCGGAATCGATTTCGGCCGACGACTCGGCGACTTGCCGATCGAACAGCTCGTCCAGGGTGTGGCCGCTGCCGAGCTGCGCGGCGACCGCCGAGCCCGCCGAGGTCCCGACCAGCACGTCCGACTCGACCAACAGCCGGGCCACCGCCGGCGACTCGTCGGCGATGCCGCGCAGAACACCTGTCTCCCAGGCGATTCCCGCTATCCCCCCACCAGCCAGCACCAGGGCGCGTTTAATTGTCACGCTCACCAACTCTGCCAAACGGTGTCAGGCCGACCGTCGGGTGCTCGGCAGTGCGTGCTGCGAGTCCTCGACCGGCGTGCTCAGGTCCTCGCGGCGCAGCAGATGTTTGGGCGGATCGGGCAGCACCAGAGTGCGGGTGACCTGCAGCCCGGCGTCGACGTGAATCAGCTCTCCGGGCTCCAGCAGACGCCAACGGGTGTCGCCGTCCATGCGTTCGGTGGCGAACACCACCGACGGCCGGGCGCACAGATGCTCGGAGCGCGCGTGAATCCGCAAGGTGTGCAAGTCGAATTCGGGATCACGGGAAGCCGCCTCGGCGGATCGATCCAGGATGTAGAGCTCGTGGGTTTGCGGGTAGCGCAGCGCCCACATGTCGGTGGCCGTGCTCAACAGCACGTTGACCGCGTAGATCGGGGCGTGCTCGGCGAGCCATTGCATGGCGTCGATGAGGCCGGCGGTGATGTCGCCGTCGAGCGCCCGGATGGAGGCGGTGATCAACGCGAAGACCCGCTCGGAGTCGGTGTCGCCCAACACCAGATCGTCGGTGCCGACCTCACGCAGCCGCTCGTCGATGACGTCGAGTCCTTCGAGCACGCCGTTGTGCGCGAAGATCCGCCCGTCCTGCAAGAACGGGTGGGTGTTGCGGATGTCGAGCGATCCGGTGGTCGCGTAGCGGACATGGGCGATGACGGTCGTGCCGGTCATCTGGTGCGCCTCGGTCGCGAATTTGGCGTCCTGCCAGGCCGCTATCGGTTCCTTGTACAGGTGGGGTCGGCCGTGTTCGTCGAAGACACCCAGGCCGGTGCCGTCCGGATTTCTCCTGCTCTGTCGGGACAGGCTGTCCGGTGCATCCAGCAGCCAGAAGGTCGCGGT
>NZ_LZTA01000092.1 GCF_001665875.1 Mycobacterium sp. 852002-40037_SCH5390672 | reverse complement strand
AACCCGCCGATGCCGTGGGCGGCCAGGTTGCTCTGCTGACCCGCGTCGACCAGCAGCGTTCGCCGCCGCGCCCGGCCGAGTACCAGACCTGCGCTCAAGCCCGCGGCTCCGCCACCGACGACGACGCAGTCCCATATCGAGTTCATGGCCCGAGCTTGCCTAGAGTTGGCAGTTCGGTCAAACCTGACTTTGGACATGGTCGACCGATATTGAAGTCGGAAGCACACTAGGTTTGATAAAAGTCACGCGTGCCCCTGCCGCCCGCGCTGGGCGCCGCGACCCCCCCGAAAATGTGTGGCTCCCCCGGGGCCTGACTCCGCGCCAGAGGTAGTCAGGATTTTTTTGGCGACGAATATTTGCGCCAGCGACCTACAAGTAACTGCGGCTGACGGCCGCCGACATGCCGTGTCGCCTTGGGTCCGAGTAGGTGTTGTCCTGATCGAGTTGTTTGCTGGCCGCTCTCGGGCGACGGCTTGCAGCGCGCCACGTCGAGTAAGAAAACCCCTACCTAAGTAGGGATTGTCGTTTGAGTGTGTCAACCGGCGGCGGAACCGAGCGCCCTCGCCTGACTAGGCAACTATGTGCACAGCGCTTTATAACAACCAATTTTTGACAACAGAGCTTGTCTCAATAGTTTAAGAAACGCGATCACACGGAGCGTGACAGGAACCCATGGTGGGGCTACAGTCGGATTCGCCAGCGGAAGAAAGCTTAGCCAGATAGCCAAGCGGCTCTGTTGGTGCCCGTGGAGCCTGCCGGAGTCGAACCGGTATCGATGGGTGGCTAGCCAATCTGCATGACCGACATACTTCAGGCCCCACGAGCGCGGAGATCGCATCCGGACGGGTAAAGCAAACACCCGTCCGGGGCGATTCCGGGGACCAGGTTACTTTGACCTGTTCCACAGTCCAGCGTTTCTTCGGCGTGTCCGCCGGAAGTTATCCACAGGCCAGTCGTGGCTCGTCACAAATGTCACAGCAGACGCAATGGCAGCAGGAGACACACCTCCTAGCTGTCTTACCGTGGCCATGACGGGCGCTCGCGTGACGCCAGAGCAAAGCTGAGAGCAAAGTCCTTTCCGGGGCGCTGCTTCGGTTGGAGACAGATCGGCTGCCCCGCCAGTTAACTGCCCAGAGGGCTAAGATCACCTTCCGGCTCTGTTTATTTAAGCCGTAAGCCAATCACAGAAGGCTCTGGCCATCTGACCTGCGAGTTTTCATTTAAGCCGAAACCTGTAACATCAGGCTGCGACGAGAACGCATGCTGTTGCAGCAAACAGAGTGGAGCGGCCCGTGCACACCGGACAGTTGACTGCTGACGAGTTCGCAGGCCTTGTGCGCCAACTCAGCGAGAGGCCAACCGAGACCGAGTGGATTGAGTTCAAGGAAAATATGGCCTTGCCCTCGATAACTGGTGAACGCGTCTCGGGGTTAGCTAACGCTGCCGCGCTTCATCAGCACCCGAGGGCGTATCTCGTCTGGGGGGTGGAGGATCAGAACCACAAGATCGTGGGAACGAGTTTCGACCCCTACACCGCGAAGGCGAAAGGCAATGAGGACCTGATCCCCTGGTTGCATCGCGGACTTGACCCTGACCCCGAGATGACGCTCCACATTGGTGACATCGACGGTAAGCGGATCGTCGTCCTCGAAATCCAGGCCGCCAGCCACGCACCCATCAAGTTTCACGGCGAGGAATACATCCGGATCGGTAGCTACAACAAGAAGCTCCGGGAGAACACCACGATCAATCGACAACTCTGGCGGGCCTTGGACTCGACACCCTACGAGGTGCACTTGGCATCCGCACCAATGGAATCACGCAGAGTCCTCGATCTGCTCGACTACGAAAGCTACTACCGCTTGCAGGGTGCTCAGGTGCCGGCGACGGACGACGTGCTTGAGCACATGGTGAATGACGACCTTGTCGCCGAGGAAGCAACGGGGAGATTCAGCGTCACCAACCTTGGCGCTTTGCTGTTCGCGAATGATCTTCGGGAGTTCCCGTACATCGCCCGCAAGGCGCCACGCGTAATCAAGTACAAGGGCATCAACAAGGTGACCGCCGAACGCGAAGTTGAGGGCCGCCGTGGGTACGCGACAGGCTTCAAAGGACTGGTCGGGTACGTCAACGACCTATTACCACGTAGTGAGCGCATCGACGAGGCGCTCAGGAACGACGTGCACGCCTACCCTCCGACGGCCGTGCGCGAGCTAATTGCCAATGCTCTCGCGCACCAGGACCTTTCGATCAGCGGTGCCGGACCTCTGATCGAAATCTATGACAACCGTCTCGAGATCACCAACCCCGGCGAGCCCATAGTGCGGCCCGAAATGTTCATCAACGCACCGCCTCGTTCCCGAAACGAGAAGCTGGCAACAATGTTGCGCCGTTGCAAGATATGTGAGGAACGCGGCAGCGGCTGGGATCGGATCGGCTTCGAGACGGAGTTCTATCAGCTTCCGGCTCCTGTGGTGCGGGTGGCTTCCAACCACACCGTGGTGACCGTGTCGGGGCACAAGCCGGTCAGGGAGATGACGCCTGATGAGCGACTGCGGGCCGTTTATCTACACGCCTGCCTGCGGTTAGTGAGTGGTGAGCGACTGACGAACACATCGTTGCGAGAACGATTTCGGTTGTCGGAGGCCTACACGTCCACAGTCTCGGCCTACATCCGGGATGCCGTTGAGGCTCGTTTGATCGTGGCAGATGATCCCAATGCGAGCAGGCGGTTGATGCGTTACGTACCGTTCTGGGCAAAAGAGACCGAAGAAGCCATTTGACGCCTGTGCGAGGTGCTACCAAATGGGCCTGGTTTGCCAGCCGGCAGCACCGACCGCGAGACACCCTGCGTGCCGCAGGCGTGCCGCAGCAGATGCAAAACGGGTTGGCGCGGATCAACGCGAGCAACGCGGGGACCTGGGGGTTCGCAATGACACCAACGCACAGCAACACCACAAACGCCCAAGTGGTTTAGTTCGCGTCGAGTAGGTCAGGGGTTCGATTCCCCTTAGCTCCACAGAGTTTGACCAGGTCAGGGCATATGTAGCCCGCTACGGAACTTCCGCCGTCCGCAGTAGCCTGGATTGCCGCATCCAGGCGCACCGCTACGCCATCCAAATCCTCATCGAAGAGATTGGCGTAGATGTCGAGCGTCATCGATGCTTTGGCGTGTCCAAGCATCCGCTGAACTGCCTTCACATTTGCGTGGGCGCTGACCGCGAGGCTCGCTGCCTTATGGCGGAGGCCGTGCGGGGCGATGGTCGGGAAGGCCCCGTCCGTCTCTTGGCACTTTGCGACCGCTGGCCTAAAGACTCGCTGACGCCAGTTGGAGTTCGCAGAACTCCGCCGCGCTGATCCGTGAAGACCAAGTCGTCGCGGCCTTTATCGACCATCAGGGCAGCCAGTTCGTTGGAGGGCACCGCAGGAAACGGGACGGATCGACACTCCCACGACTTTGGTGTACTCCATTCCAGCCTCCAAGATTATGGCGTTTTACCCAGAACTGGAATCTGGGCAGTCACAACGCTATTTAATCCATTAATAATTGTACGGGCAGCATCCAATCCAGCTCCGGCGCGCAGTTGCGTAATTAGCGCGATGACAGCTAATAGAGCCGGAACGACCACAGCGGCAATCTGAGTATAGTTATGCATAGAATAAATTCGCTGTAAATCACGCCAAGTGCCCCCCGCGGCCTTTACCGACCTCAGATCGTAGATAATGCTCAAAATAAAGCTTATGAGCAAAAACTCGCAGCAATGCAACAAAGTCGAATTAACTACGTCCGCATGACCGATAGAGGCGACTGCCGCAGTGATTGCGGCACTCGGAGCCCAGATCGCAGTAAAATGCAGGGCCTTCGCGGGGCCGGTGTCTCCTCGAAGCCTGAAATGGAGGTAGCCAAAAATGTAACCAGTGATCATCCCGCGAATGGCCTCAGCGACAACCACAATAGTAGCGTAGAAGAACCCCCATCCCCACGTGGTAACTCGCGTTATATCAAGCGCAGTGCCGCCAAGTAGGTAGACAATTGGAGCAATCGACAGTACAGCCGCGATTCGCGCGGCACTCTCAGCGTTCGATCTAGCGCCCTCTCTTGGACCGAACGCCAAGAGCCGCGAAGCCTCCTCATGTCGGTAGCTGCCGTCTTCGCTCATGCCTGGTTCGCGTCGGACCAGTCTTAGCAGCGTAAATCGCTCGCCTGGGACCGGGACTGGGCTCGGTACATAAGGCCGCACTGTTAAACGAATTATTACAAGCAGTACCCCAGCTTGCAATAACCATAGTGGGGCCATGACGATAAATGGAGCACTTCCAGTTTCCGACCACGGAACTGCGATGGCCAATAACAACGCAACCATCGCAGACGTCCTGAAGTTCAACGGCTTCACTGGATTAGGCCTTCTTACTCGGCGTTCTGCGGCTGGCAAACGAGAACATTCATTCTTCCGATGTGCCATGACAGCTACAATTCGATTGCAAGGCGACAAGAGTCGGATAAAGGCCTTTCTACGGCTAGTCCATGACATGCGTTCGAGACTTCTGTTGAAATTGGCTGACCAATAAAGTACTAAACCCGCTACGGCGACAAATGGTAGAAACTGGGCCACGAGAATACTACTGGCATAAGCGGTGCTGCCGCCGAGATCGTAAGCAAATTCCCAGACTTTTACCGCTCGGCTGCAGTCGGCTAGTATCGTCGGTGGGATATTCTCATGAGTACCGAGAATTCTATCGAGTTCACTATCGGAGATCGTACGGGGCATGAAATCCGGGTAGACATTTCTTGCAACCGTGAAACCAAATGCCGCCAATATGCCAAAAGTTACTACGGATACCGAGTAACGGATCAATTGCGGATTCGTGTGTTCGTTCGTGATCGAGATGACTGCGGCGGTGCGGTTTATCAATAGTCTCACGCCGATGAATACTACGACGATGAGACATAATGCCGCTGCAACATTAATCAGGCTTACGGCGAATAAGAGGCCATGTGGGTGGTCAGATTTCAAGTCACTTCGCAATTTTCGCGCAAAGCCTGTACATTGCAGCACTAGTTCGAAAACCAATAAAGCGGTAACAGAAATCGTCAGTCCGGCAAGAAAGATTTTCAAGCGGCCGCTTTTTGACGTATCCAATACCGATAGCAGGATAGTCCATCCTGCCAATGGCGTTAAAATAGCGCCGGGGACGTAAAAAGGACAGTGCACAAAGATAGCGGTTGCGCCCATTAGGCTAAGAGCAACTACCAGACCTGCGAGACGCAACAACTCGCGGCGGGTGCCGGTTCGCCTGATAGTGAGTATAAGCAACGCTACAGCGCATATCGCGGCGATTCCAGAGCTTGCGAAACTTATATAAGAAATCGAAATTATAGCGACTGGATCATTGGCATCTTTAGGGAAGGTTACTTGCTTGTTGGCGAGCGTGATTGTAGCTCGCAGAAGAAAAGGTGTTAATAGCCAGACCTTAACGGCAGATCTATTATCGACCGCGTTCCAGGTGTAGGTTATCTTACCGTTGTGCGCGCGAATTTCGTTTGGCTGCGGTGCGGCGCTATTCCCGGCGACGACGTAGTCTTCAACTCGGTTTGATGACTTCAATTGTGGTGGTAACGGCTCTTCGGCTGAAACCGGACCGCCACTATTCGCGGCAAATATAGTATTGTCGACTGCGACAGTGACTGACGTTCTCGCATTGTCTTGACATAGCCAAGGGGCGCGGTGCTGATCGAATTGTGCAGCCGACGAAGCTCCAATCTGACCAAAATGCTCACGAGGCGAACATAATTGCAAAGAAAGTGTCGTAGGATTCTGAAATGTCATGTCGACGACCACGGGACCGAAAACGTGTGGCGCAAATATAACGGGTGGTACGCCAAATGCGGCCTTAATCTCACCATCTTTCCAAACTACGGATTTGAGTAGAAATTGTTGCGGTGGTGCAATACATTCGAGCAGCGCGTCTAGGTTCATGTCAGCGTCCGACTGGCGGGATCCCTCCGTTATGGGTGACGGTGGTTGAGGTGGAATCACGCCGATAGCCTTGACCTCTAGAGTTGTAGTCACGTCGAGCGCCGCATGAGTTAGCGACACCGATGTGCGGAGGTCGGATTCGACGGCGGCCGCCCGAGGGCATTGAAATGATGTGGTCCGGCCTTGCGTACCATATCCCTGGTCCTGATTCGGGTTGTCGATAACATCCCACCCTAGAAAGGCGCCCAGTATTAGGCCCACAACGCCAAGAAGGAAAGGGCTGGGCCACTTAAACGCCGTTGCCAGATTCCGCGTCACGCGTCGCGCAATCTGCAAATTTGATTCCTTTCCGTGGCCGCTAGGCGCCGGTAGGCGACACGGTAACACAGATCGCTTCGCTTTTATTCTTGAATGATTGTGCGTTTCACGTTGCCCTCGGGATAGAGAGCGTGGCTAATACAAAGTCATGAAGCCAAGCTCGCGGAGGCCGCCCGCCGGCCCTCACAACACTCCGATCATCGAGCTATGGCTTGAGCCTTCGAGGTAGTCATATGGCGAGTCGTCAGGAGGTTCCTCTTAAGAACGCAGCGAACCTTGGATGAAGCCGCCGTAGTCGGAGCAGACCTCCCCACACTGCGCGAATGCGGGAAGCGCCGGCGGATCCAACGGCGATGTCGCCGAGGTCTGCCATCATTTCGCACGAACGGTTAGGGGTAGGGCCCGGCACAGTAAGGGAACCTTCCTCAGCCCATAATGTCCACTCAGTGCCCGATAGCGGCATACGCGCGCACCGATGGCGCTATCCAGCCCTCGAGGAACTTTCGCAGCTCGCGTCCGGTGCGCGGCGGGCGGCCCGGGTCCACGATCAGTGACTGCAAGGTGCGCAGCATGATCTCGACCAGTTCATCGAGCCTGCCCCCGGCGAAACCCGCTGCGGCCCAATCGACCTCGAATCGCTGCAGGATCGACCGGCCGAATGAAACGGCCATGTCCGAGGTGACCCCTGCGGTGAACGCGCTGGCCTTGCCGGGCTGGAACACCAGGCTGAGGTACTTGTCGTGCGCGAGCTGCTCGAAGGTGTAGGCGACGCCCTCGACCACCGCCTCGGTGGGATCGGTGATCGAACCCAGGTGCGCCGCAAGCCGATCCAGGAATCCGTCGACGCAAGACAGTGCCGTCGCGCCCAACAGCGCCTCGTGAGTGGGGAAGTACCGGTAAATCGTCTGCCGTGTCACGCCGAGCGTCGACGCGACCTCCGAGACGCTCACGGTCCCGCGCGAATCGATGGCACTGCGCGCCGCGGTCAGGATGCGCGCGACCGCCTCATCGTCGTCGGCCGGGATATCACCCGACCAGCCGTGCCGGCGCATTGCGTGATCGTCGCACACGCCGGGTCCCCGACCTTGACAATACAAACGGTATCCATTGTATGGTCAACAGCAACCATGCGAAGGAGGCCAGGGTGACGCCGATCGACCAGCCGGTGAGCGCCACCGACGAGAGGTTGACGCGGCGGGGCCTGCGGCATGCCTTGGACAAGACGACCGACCTGGCCGAGCGTGAACTGCGGGTGCCGCTGCACTACTACCGCGACCCCAAGATCACCGAGATCGAGGAATCGCAGATCCTGCGCCGGGTGCCGCTGGCCATCGTCCCGTCGGCCCAGGTGCCGAACAAGAACGACTACGTGGTGCGCTCGGTGCTGGGCGATTCGCTGCTGGTCACCCGTGACCGATCCGGGGCCAGCCACGTCTTGCTCAACTACTGCCGGCACCGCGGCGCGATGCCGGCCTGCGGTTCGGGCAATGCCTCGCGATTCGTCTGCCCGTACCACGCCTGGACATACCGCAACACCGGCGAATTGTTCACGGTGCCGGGCAAAGCGGGCTTCGACTCGATGGACACCAAGGACTATGGCCTGGTGGAACTCCCCTCCGAGGAGCGGCACGGCTTCATCTGGGCGGTGCTGACCGCCGACGCGACCATCGACCTCGACGCCCACCTCGGTGACTTCGGTGCCGAACTGGCGCTGTGGAACTACGCGTCCTACGGCTATCACACGCAGCGCGAATTCACCTCCGGCGTGTCATGGAAGGGTGCCCTGGAAGCGTTCGCCGAGGGATATCACTTCCCGTACGTGCACGGCGAGAGCCTCATCGGGCAGAACACCCTGGCCAACACGATGGTCTACGACGAGTTCGGCAAGCATCACCGGATCGGATTCCCCTTCACCTGGATCACCAACGCCGACGCCGACCCCACGGCTTCGCTGGACCCGGTGGCGAACATGGGGGTGATCTATTGGGTGTATCCGAACCTCATCCTGGCCAACAGCCCGGTGGGGGTGGAGATCATCGACATGTTGCCCGCCGGTGACCCGACCCGCTGCACGGTGCGCCACAGTTGGATGGGCCGCATCCCTGCCACCAACGACGAGATGAAAGCGGCCTACGACGCGGTCTTCGAAGGGGTGCATGCGGCCGTGCGCGACGAGGACTTCGCCATGCTGCCCCAATGCGGCGAGGGCGTCCGGCACGGCCAGCACGACCACATGATCATCGGACGCAACGAAATCGCCGTCCAACACATGATCAGGGTGTTCGCCCAGGAACTAGGCGTCGCACTCGGCTAGGGCATCATCTTGGCGTGCGTGGCGTAGCCCCACGCTATCGCGGGTACTGATCCTCTGACCCCCGATGGAGAGGACCTGATGGCGCACCGTGACCGCGATTCCACCGACGAATTGCTGCAAGAGCTTTTGTCGACCTACGGGCCGTGCGGGCAGGAGGACGCGGTACGCGAAGTCATCGCCCGCGAACTGCAACCCGTCGTCGACGACATGTGGACCGACGACGCCGGCAACCTGATCGGGTACGTCGCCGCCAACCCGTCGGCCGGCGACGCCGGGGCGCCCGACCATCGCCACCGCACCGAGGCCATCCCCGGTACCGCGACACGGGTCATGGCGCACATGGACGAATTGTCCATGATCGTCAAGCGCGTAGAACCCGATGGCACACTGCATTTGACGCAACTGGGCACCATGTACCCGGGAAATTTCGGACTGGGCCCGGTCGCCGTGCTCGGCGACAACGAAACCCTCACCGCCGTACTGACTCTCGGCTCCGAGCACACCACCCAGGAAAGCTCGCGAATCTGGGAGACGAAGCCCGATCAGGGCGACCGCTCGCTGGATTGGCATCACGTCTACGTCTTCACCGGTCGCAGCGTCGACGAGTTGACCGCCGCGGGAGTGCACGCCGGCACCCGGGTATGCGTCGACCGCAGCAAGAGATCGGTGGTCGAGATCGGAGACTACGTCGGCGCCTACTTCCTCGACGACCGCGCCGCGGTGACCGCCCTGCTGGGCGCCGCGCACCTGCTGCGCGAGCGCCAACAGCGCCCCGCCGACGACGTCTACCTGGTGTTCACCACCAACGAAGAGATCGGCGGAGTGGGGGGCACCTACGCCAGCGCCACCCTGCCGGGCGACCTCACCCTCGCCCTGGAAGTCGGCCCCACCGAACGCGAATACAACACCACCGTCGCCGGCGGTCCCATCATCGGTTACAGCGATGCGCTTTGCGTCTACGACAAGAGCGTCGCCGACCGGCTGCTGAAAATCGCCACCGACCGCAAGCTGTCACCACAGGCGGCCGCGCTGGGCGCCTTCGAATCCGACGCGTCGCACTCCAAGGCCAACGGGCTGACCGCGCGCGCCGGCCTGCTGTGCCTGCCCACGCTGAGCACCCACGGCTACGAAGTCATCGCCCGGCACGCGATCGACGACATGGCTGCGATTGTGGTCGATTTCGTGCTGGAGCCGGGTCAAAAGAAGTCCTGAAAACGCGACAACCGTGCTGGTCAGCCTGCTAGGCTGGCGACGCTTCAGGACCCCAAACGATGGGATTAGTACGTGGCGGGCGTGGCCTCTCAGAAATCGCCGGCGGAACGCGCGCCGGTCGGCTGAGCGAATCAGTCGAATCCCAATCCCCATGACACGTCCACGAATCCGCGCACGAGCACCGTTGCGGATCTCGTTCGCCGGAGGCGGCACCGACGTGCCGCCGTTCCCGACGACCGAAGGCGGTTGCGTCCTGTCGGCGACCATCGATCGTTACGCCCAGGGATCGCTCGTGCCGCGCACCGACCGCCGGGTCAGCATCGAGTCGGTGGACTTCAAGACCACACACGAGATGACGCTCGACAGCGAGATCCTCTACGACGGCAGCCTGGATCTGATCAAGGCCGCGGTGCGCAGGTTCGGCCGCGACGGCACGGACGGTTACGACCTGGTGCTACGTTCCAGCGCACCTCCCGGGTCCGGGCTGGGCTCGTCGTCGACGATGATGGTCGCCCTCACGGGCCTCCTCGCCGAGCATTACCGGGTGCCGATGGGCGAGTACGAGACCGCCCAGCTGGCGTGTGCCATCGAACGCGATGACCTGGGCATCGCGGGCGGCATGCAGGACATGTACGCCGCGACGTTCGGCGGATTCAACTTCATCGAGTTCACCGACCGGGTGATCGTCAATCCCTTGCGGATCCGTGACGAGACGGCCTTCGAACTCGAACTGAGTCTGCTGCTGTGCTACACGGGCATCACGCGGGACTCCGCACGGGTGATCGAGGACCAAACACGGCGCGCCACAACGGGTTCGGATGACACCCTGGCCGGGCTGCGGGCCCAGAAGGATCTGGCGGTCGCGATGAAGGCGGCGCTGCTGACGGGCAAGCTGAACGATTTCGGTGCGCTGCTCGGCGAAGCGTGGACTCAGAAGAAACGCATGTCGCCCTACATCACCAACGAGCGCATCGACGATCTCTACGAACTCGCGCTGAAGAACGGGGCGCTGGGCGGCAAGCTCACCGGAGCGGGTGGTGGGGGATACATCCTGCTGTTCTGTGATTTCGCCAAAAAGCACCGCCTTATCGAAGCCCTCGAGGGCGCCGAGGCCTCCGTTACCGAATTCGCCTTTGAGAGCAAGGGATTGACAACATGGTCGGCTTGACCGGGCCGGATGTCGTCGCACCGAGTGTGGAATTGGTCCAGCAGCGATTGGCCGAAACCATCGCGGTCAAACAGCAAATGCAGCAGGGCGATTTCGCCGCGCAGACCGTCGAGGTGGCGCGCGTGATCATCAGCTCGCTGCGCGCCGGCGGGAAGGTGATCTTCTTCGGCAACGGCGGGTCTGCGCAAGACGCCGGACATCTGGCCGCCGAACTGATGGGCCGCTTTGCTTTTGACCGTCCCGGTCTGGCGGCGATCAGCCTTCCCGACGCCACAGCGGCGATCACGGCGATCGGCAACGACTATTCCTACGACGAGGTGTTCGCCCGCCAGGTCCTTGCCGCCGGTCGACCTGGCGACGTCGTAGTCGGACTCACCACATCGGGCAACTCTCCCAACGTCGTTCGTGCGCTCGAGGCGGCCGGCCAGGCGGGGATGACGACCGTGACGCTCACCGGCACACGCGGCGGCAAGGTGGCCGACGTGACCGAAATCTGCATTCGGGTGCCGAGCCACGACACCGGACGCATCCAGGAGGCATGCCTGCACCTGGGCCACTCCATCTGCGAGATGGTCGAAGCGGCACTGTTTCCCAGGCCGTCCTGACCTCGACGATGGCCGCACCCGATCTGCGCAAGGTGCGCACCGTGTTCCTGGACCGGGACGGCACCCTCAACGTCAAGGCCGCCGAGGGCGAGTACATCCGATCACCTTCCGACCTGGTGCTGCTACCGGGTGCGGCCAAGGCGGTGGCCGCCCTTAACGCCGCGGGTCTACGGGCCGTGCTGGTGACCAATCAGCGTTGGCTCTCCGAAAAGTCTGCCGACCCAGCACATTTCGCGGCGATTCAGCAGCGTCTGCAAGAACTGCTGGCGAGCGACGGCGCCCGGCTCGACGCCGCCTACCATTGTCCGCACGCGGCGAACAGCTGTGACTGCCGCAAGCCACTCGCGGGGATGTTGGCGCGTGCGGCGCAAGAGCACGATTTCGATGTGACCGAGTCGGTCATGATCGGCGACAGTGACACCGACATGATGGCGGGCAGGGCGGCCGGAACGGCGACGATCCTGCTCCGACCCAGTGGTGAGGCATCCGTCGATACGGACATTGCGGTCGACGACCTGGCCGCCGCCGTCGAGCTGATTTTGAACGCCCGGGCGGCACACTGATGTCTTGGCGGACCGCACACCGGCCTCGAGCCGGGTTCGGGCCACCGCGCGACGATGTGACTTCTTTTCATACCCAGGCGGCCTGTCCTCGGCGCTGCGCGGACCTCGATAGCCCGCATGCGATGCGGCGACTTGCCCCCGCATCCTTGCCGGAGCCGCAACCCTGCTCATAACCTGGGCAACATCGGACCGCATCCAGGAGTCTTCGGGCTGGCGCGGTAGACGACGGCAAGCAGGCGGGCAGGTCATGGCATCACCACGACGCGCAGAACGGTGTCGCGCTGCTGCGGGGGGCGGTTTATAGCGGTGGCCGGCCTGACCGGCGCCGGAGTGGACGAGCTGGCGACGATGGACATCTTCAAGGGATGTCCCGCCGAAGACCTCGCTCCGTTGGCGGGCCGGCTGCAGCCCCTTCGCGCCGCGCCCGGCCAGGTGCTGATGCGGCAGGGGGAGCAGGCCGTCTCGTTTCTGCTGATCTCCTCGGGTACCGCCGAGATCAAACACGTCGGTGACGACGGTGTGGTGATCGTCGAGCATGCGTCCCCGGGCATGATCGTCGGCGAGATCGCCCTGCTTCGTGACATCCCCCGCACGGCGACGGTGACCACCGCCGAACCGCTGACCGGTTGGATCGGTGACACCAGGGCGTTCGCCAGCATGGTGCACATCCCCGGGATCACGCCGCGACTGTTGCGCACCGTGCGCCAGCGCCTCGCCGCGTTCATCACGCCCATCCCGATTCGAGTTCGTGACGGCACACTCCTGTTGCTGCGCCCGGTGCTGCCCGGCGACAGCGAGCGCACCGTGCACGGACACATCTACTTCTCGAGTGACACGCTGTATCGGCGTTTCATGACCCCGCGACTTCCCACCCCGGCATTGATGCACTACCTGTCGGAGGTCGACTACGTCGATCACTTCGTGTGGGTGGTCACCGACGGCAGCGACCCGGTGGCCGACGCGCGCTTCGTGCGCGACGCGAACGACCCGACGGTCGCCGAGATCGCCTTCACCGTCGCCGACGCCTATCAAGGCCGTGGCATCGGCACGTTTTTGATCAGCGCGCTATCCATCGCCGCCGATGTCGACGGCATCGAAAGGTTCTCCGCGCGAATGCTTTCCGACAACGGGCCGATGCGCGCGATCATGGACCGCTACGGTGCCGTCTGGCAGCGCGAAGACATCGGCGTCATCACCACCGTGATCGATGTGCCGCACCCGCGCCACTTGCCGTTTCGGCATGACGAGGCCGAGCAGATCAAGCGCGTGGCCCGGCAGGTGATCGAGGCGGTCGGCTGAGACCGGCGCTGGCGTAGTGCTCCCACCGCGGCCAGTCTCCGGACCATTAGGCGACTTCCGAATCCGCTGGCGAATGCGCTAGCAAGTTTGAGAATGACGTCGTCCTACCCCAGCCGCTACTCGTGTGACGGGAGGTATTCCGACCAGCCCCGGCACTGGCGTGGGGGAGACGGAATGGCGGTGTCCTGTGCTATCAACTCCTCATGCGGCCGTTCGGGATTGGCCCGGCGGTGACTACCGCACTCACGTTGGCCGTCGCCGGGTGCGCTCATTCACCCGCGCCCAATGCGCCGGCCGTTCCGGCAAAATCGCCGCCGAGCAACGCCGCTGCCGTCAACCCCGCCAACATCAAACGGGTCATCCGCGACCTGCCGCCCGGTTACGAGGTGACCACCGGAATCCCCAGCGCCGCCTCCCCGAGGGTGATCTGGAGCCTGGGGGACGACCTGCAGGCCAAGCCGGCAAAATGCGGGACGCTGGCCGACCCCGGGAACGGCCGCGACCAGTCGGCGCAGGGTGTGTCGGGCTCGGGCAGTGGCGGCATCCTCAACGCGGTGGTGGTGGCTCTGCCGGGACCGGTGGACTTCCCGGGGGAGTTGCTCACCGCGTGCGCTCAATGGTCGGAGACCGCCGCGAACACCGTGGTACACGTCCACCTCACCGACGCGCCGCACGTCGATGGTGTCGACACCGTCGGCATGGTGGCCGACGTCAAGTCATCGGTCGAGTCGGGCACTGAAATAGATTCGCGCACCTACACATTCACCGCGTATCTGGGCAACTTCTACGCGTTCACCACGCTGACCACCGATCCAGGTTCAGCGCTTCCGGTGCTGCCACCGAAATTCGCCGCGGATCTGCTCGCCAAAACGGTGTCCACGTTGCGCAGCTGAGCTATCCGCTTGGGTAGATTGGCCACGATGTCCAAGATGTTGCTCGCGGTCGCGGCTGTCTGCGTCCTGGCCGGCTGCTCATCTGCCACTCATTCGGCGAAGGTCGACATCAACAAGGTCGTCGACGTGAAGTCCAGCTTCGGACCCGAGTACAAGGTCAGCGACATCAGCGAACGGGGGATCGATCCCAAACTGCTGGCCGGCCGGAAGCTGCCCGAGGGGTTGACATTCGACCCTGCGAACTGCGCGAAAGTAGCGGCCGGCCCGGACATGCCGCCGGACCTGCAGGGCAACATGTCCGCCCTCACCGCCGAGGGCCACGGTAACCGGTTCGTGGTGATCGCACTGGAGACCTCAAAAGCGTTGCCTGTCAACGATCCCGGGAAGGACTGCAACAAGGTGACCTTCGCCGGCCCCCAGATGCGGGGCGGCGTCCAGGTGGTCGAGGCACCGCAGATCGACAGCACCCGCACGCTGGGCGTGCATCGCGTCATGCAGGCGCTGACACCCGGAGGTCCGCGCACCGGCGAGCTGTACGACTACTCGGCCTCATTCGGCGACTACCAGGTGATCGTCATCGCCAACCCGCTGGTGGTTCCCGATCAGCCCGTCGCTCCGGTCGATACCCAACGCGCACGCGACCTGCTCGTCAAAGCGGTGACCGCGGTGCGTACTTAACGTGCTGGGTCGATGGTGGCGTCCCGCTGCGCCCGGCTTCGCCGCGCTTGCGACCGCCACTAGCGCACGCCGCGCGGGCGGAATTGAATGCTCACCCGGGGCCCGACGGATGCCGTCGTCTTGGGCACGGCGTGCTCCCAGGTGCGTTGGCATGATCCGCCCATCACCAGTAGGTCGCCGTGCGCCTGCGGCAGCCGCAGCGACGGACCGCCGCCACGGCGCCGCATCGCAAAGGAGCGGGTGGCGCCCAGGCTGACGATCGCCACCATGGTGTCTTCAGAACTGCTGCGGCCGATGGTGTCGCCATGCCAGGCCACACTGTCCGAGCCGTTGCGATAGCAACACAACCCCACCGTGGTGAACGGTTCACCGAGCTCACCGGCGTAGATGTCATTGAGCCGGCGCCGCAGTCGGGCCAGCTCCGGATGCGGCGGCTCATCGACCGCCAGGTCGTGAAAGCTCACCAGCCGCGGCACGTCGACCACCCGGTCGTACATCTGCCGGCGCTCCTCGCGCCACGGCACCGTCGACAGCAAGGCCTCGAGCAAGTCATCGGCATCGCTGAGCCAGCCGGCACGGATCTCGATGAACGCGCCGTCACCGAGTTGTCGGCGCTCGGTGTGCTGGAACAGGGAGCCTTGGACCGCGATCTCCACGCGACCGAGTTTATCGCACATCAGTTCGATGGCGCGGGGCGCGCGATCGGCGTGTGGCGGGACGGTGCACCCCCGCGCCGCTACGGTTGACCCCGTGGGTGTTGTCGAGCTAAGCACCAATTCCGAGGTCGGCGCGCTGCGCGTGGTCATCGTGCACCGCCCCGGCGCCGAGCTGCTCCGGCTCAATCCGCGCAACGTTGACCAGCTGCTGTTCGACGGCCTGCCGTGGGTCGCACGCGCGCAGGACGAGCATGACCAGTTCGCCGCGCTGTTGCGGTCCCGCGGTATCGAGGTGCTGCTGTTGTCGGACCTGCTCACCGAGGCGCTGACGCACAGCGGCGCCGCCCGGATGCAGGGCGTCGCGGCCGCCGTCGACGCGCGACGGCTCGGAGTGCCGCTGGCGCAGGAACTTTCGGCATACCTGCGCGGGCTCGAGCCGGCCCGGCTAGCCCAGGTGCTGATGGCCGGCATGACGTTCAACGAATTGCCCTCGGACACCCGGACCGACGTGTCGCTGGTGCTGCGCATGCACCACGGCGGCGATTTCGTCATCGATCCGCTGCCCAACCTGGTGTTCACCCGCGACTCGTCGATCTGGATCGGCCGCCGGGTGGTGATTCCGACGCTGGCGCTGCGGGCCCGAAGACGCGAGGCGTCGCTGACCGATCTCATCTATGCCCATCACCCGCGGTTCACCGGCGTGCGCCGTGCCTACGAGTCGCGCACCGCCCCCGTCGAGGGTGGTGATGTGCTGCTGCTCGCACCCGGCGTGGTCGCCGTCGGCGTGGGGGAGCGGACCACCCCCGCAGGCGCGGAAGCGTTGGCCCGCAGCCTGTTTGACGACGACCTGGCGAACACGGTGCTCGCGGTGCCGATCGCTCAGCGGCGTGCCCAGATGCATCTGGACACGGTGTGCACGATGGTCGACACCGACACGGTGGTGATGTATGCGAACATTGTCGACTCGTTGTCGGCGTTCACCATCCAGCGCACGCCCGACGGAGTCGCCATCAGCGACGAGGCACCGTTCCTGGACGCCGCGGCCAAAGCGATAGAAATCGACAAGCTGCGGGTCATCGATACCGGGCTGGATCCCGTCGTCGCCGAACGCGAGCAGTGGGATGACGGCAACAACACGCTGGCGCTGGCGCCCGGTGTGGTGGTCGCCTATGAGCGCAACGCGCAGACCAACATCCGCATGCAGGACGCCGGCATCGAAGTGCTGACCATCGCCGGATCCGAACTGGGCACCGGCCGCGGCGGTCCGCGGTGCATGTCCTGCCCCGTCGCCCGCGACCTGCTGCCCTAGGACGTCGAAAGTGCCGCCACGGTCGCGGTTGCCCGCGAACAGCAGCCTTCACGGCAATCTCGGCGCAGAAAGCTAACGCCAGCTGGGCAGCCAAATCTCCATGTTCCACGTCTGCTGCGAAATCGGCAGACCGGTGAGCACCGGGAACAGCCACGCGAAGTTGGTGACCACCAGCGCCACGTACGCGCAGACGGCGATCAGTCCCAGCGTGCGTCGCTCCGAGTTCGGCTGAAGCCGCAGCCGACGGGGCGGGGCTCCGGGGGTGTAGAGGATGTCGCCGCAAATCAGCGCGATGGCCATCACCAGGAACGGCGCCATGGTCGCCGCGTAGAAGAAGTACATCTGCCGGTCGATGTCGGCGAACCAGGGCAGCCAACCCGCGCAGTAACCGACCAGCACCGCGGCGTAACGCCAGTCGCAGCGCACCAGCATGCGCCACAACGCGAAAACCAAGACCGGCACCGCCAACCACCACATCGCCGGAGTGCCCACCAGCATCTCGGCCTTGACGCACGATTGGGCGCCGCACCCGGGGACGTTCTGCTCGTCGATGGCGTAGAGCACCGGCCGCAACGACATCGGCCAGCTCCACGGTTTCGATTCCCATGGGTGGTAGTTACCGGCGGAATTCGTTAAGCCCGCATGGAATTGGAACGCTTTGGCGGTGTAATGCCACAGCGACCGGATGGCGTCGGGCAGTGGCACCACCGAGTGGGGGCCGATCGTCTGGCCCACCTCGTGCCGGTCGATGGCGGTCTCGGAGGCGAACCACGGTGCGTAGCTGGCCAGATACACCAAGACCGGGATGACCCCCAGCGCATACGCGGTGGGAATGAGGTCGCGCCGCAAGGTCCCCAGCCAGGGCCGGGTGACCTGGTACTGACGCCGCGCGGCCACGTCGAACGCCAGCGACATGGCACCGAAGAACAGCACGAAATACAAGCCGGACCACTTTGTGCCGCACGCCAATCCGAGCAGGATGCCGGCGCCGAAGCGCCACCATCGCACGCCCAGCCGCGGGCCCCACACAGTGTCGGCGTTGCGGCCCTCCTGCAGCGCGATGTGCATCCGTTGCCGAACCTGGTCACGGTCGACGATCAGCGCGCCGAACGCCGCGACCACAAAAAAGGTGAGTATGCCGTCGAGCAACGCGGTCCGCTCGGCGACAAAGCTGACGCCGTCGCAGATCACCAGCACGCCGGCGATCGCGCCGATCAATGTCGAGCGGCTGATCCGCCGGACGATCCGCATCACCAGCGCCACCATCACCACGCCGAGCAATGCGCCGGTGAACCGCCAGCCGATCCCGCTGTAGCCGAAGATGGCCTCGCCGAGGGCGATCAGTTGCTTGCCGACCGGCGGGTGGACCACCAGGCCGAACCCGGGATTGTCTTCCACACCGTGGTTGTGCAGCGCCTGCCAGGCCTGCGGAGCGTAGTGCTTTTCGTCGAAGACCGGCGTGCCGCCGTCGGTGGGTGAGCCCAGGTTCAAGAAGCGGGTGATCGCCGCCATTAGCGTGATCACGCCGGTCACCACCCAGCCGCGGACCTGATCGGTCGGCCCGAAATCGGCCACCGGAACCAGCGGTCCGGGACTGACGACGGGCACCACGCGCTCTTTTTCGGCACCCTCCAAGGTCAAGGGGGCTTCGCGGGGCGGGGCGGTCATCACGTCGATCGTAGGCTGTCGGTCATGACCACCGGCCGCCTGTTGCTGGGCGCGACGCCCCTGGGCCAGCCGTCGGATGCCTCCCCCCGCCTGCTGGACGCCCTGGCCCGAGCCGATGTGGTGGCCGCCGAGGACACCCGGCGAGTGCGCACCTTGGCCAAGGCCCTCGATGTGCGGATCACCGGTCGGGTGATCAGCATGTTCGACCAGGTTGAGGCCGCACGAGCGGAGTCCGTGGTCGAGGCGATCCAGGCCGGCGCGACGGTGCTGGTGGTCAGCGACGCCGGGATGCCGCTGATCAGCGACCCCGGGTATCGGTTGGTGACCGCCTGTGTTCAGGCCGGTCTGCCGGTGCGCTGCCTACCCGGGCCGTCGGCGGTGACGACCGCGCTGGCCGTGTCCGGTCTGCCGGCCGAGAAGTTCTGCTTCGAGGGGTTCGCCCCGCGCAAGAAGGCGGCGCGGCGGAGCTGGCTGGATTCACTGGCCGATGAGCGGCGCACCTGCGTGTTCTTCGAATCTCCGCGGCGGTTGTCCGCCTGCTTGCAGGACGCCGTCGAGCGGCTCGGCGGCGCACGCCGGGCGGCGATCTGCCGGGAGCTGACCAAGGTGCACGAGGAAGTGGTGCGCGGCTCGCTCGACGAGCTCGCGGCGTGGGCGGCCGACGGTGTGCTGGGTGAGATCACCGTGGTGCTGGCCGGCGCGACCCCGCGTGCCGACCTGCCGGCGCTGGTCGCCGAGGTCGAGATTCTGGTCGCCGGTGGCACGCGCGTCAAGGACGCGTGCGGTGAGGTATCCGCCGCGCATCCGGGGGTGCGCTCGCGCCAGCTCTACGACGCGGTGCTGCGGTCCCGCCGCGACTGAGGCCGCGCTATCCGTCAGCCGGCCCGGCGCGCGGCGGCGATGGACGGCAGCCCGACGATGGGGGACGCCTTGTGCAGGCATTCGGCCCACTCGGCGTCCGGGTCGGAGTCGGCGGTGATCCCGCCGCCGACGCCCAGCACCGCGCCACCCGCGGCATCGAATTCGACGGTGCGGATCGCGACGTTCAACTCGCAGCCGGCCACCGGTGATGCCAATCCGATTGCACCGCAGTATATTCCGCGCCGATTCGGCTCCCATTGCGAGAGCAGTTGGCGGGCGCGGTGTTTGGGCGTCCCGGTGACCGAGGCCGGGGGGAAGGTGGCGTCCAGCAGCGCCGATGTCGGCAGCTCGGTGGTGACGTGCGCGGACACCGTCGACACCAGGTGCCACACGCCCGGGGCCCGTCGCACCACCAACAACTCGGGCACGGTCACCGTGCCGACGATCGCCACCCGGCCAAGGTCGTTGCGCACCAGGTCGACGATCATGATGTTCTCGGCGACCTCCTTTGCCGACGCGCGCAGCGCCGACGGCCAGGCATCCAGCGGCAGGGTGCCCTTGATCGGGCTGGACGTGACGACCGTCCCGCGCCGCCGCAGGAAGAGCTCCGGAGACAGCGACGCCACCGCCCCCCACGTGCCGGCGACATAGGCCGCGCGCGCCGGGGAGGTGCGGGCGACGCCGTCGATGAAGAAGTCCAGCGGGGACCCGGTGACCGTCCCGGTGAACTGCGTGCACACGCAGGCCTGGTAGACCTCGCCGGCTCGGATGGCTTCCAGGCAGGCCAGCACCCCGTCGCGATGTGCCGCCCGGTCGGCGATGCCCCACTCGATGTGACACTCGTGCGGCGTGGCCTTCGGAGTGCTCAGCGCGGTGGCGAGCCAATCCGGCATCGGCGCACCGGAGAGGCTCTCGTACCACCATTGGCCGTCGCGGTCGCGGCGCAGCACGCAGTCGGTCCAGCCGCCGGCGGCCTCGGGAATCCGATTGGGCCGGGCGTTGGTTCCAGGGTCGGGATACGACAGGTAACCAATCCAACCGCCGCCCACCGCGTGCGGCTCGGGCGTCCGCGATGCCGGGACCGCGAACACGTCGTCGACGTGCACCGGCCGCACCGACAGGCTCGGGGCGATCACCGCCAGGGCGCCGAACCACTCGCCGGTCAGCGCGGCCGGCGGAGGCAGACCCAGCCGGCCGGTGGCGTCGCCCACGGCGCGCAGCACCTGGGGTGCGGCGCCAAGATCGCCGAGCCGGTCGATTCGCACAGCCCTAGCTTGACAGAGCGGTGGGGTTTCGCAGCCCCGGCGTCCGCGCGCTCAGCCGCGGCTGATGTCGCGGGCGGTGGCCAGGGCCGCCAGTTTCTGGGGGTTGCGCATCACATAGAAGTTGGTGATCTTGTCCTCGACGATCTCCAGCGTGATCACGCCTTCGAGCTGTTCGCCGAGGTACAGCAGCACCGCCGGGGCGCTGTTGCAGGTCACCATGTCCACCCGCAGCGTGCCGAGTGCCGCGGCCCGGCGCAGCAGGCCGGCGATCGCGCGGGCCACCTTCTCGGCGCCGACCACCGGCCGGCGAGCGGCGCTCACCACGCCGCCGCTGTCGGCGGTCCAGGTGGCATCCGGGGCGAGCATCGTCATCAGCGCTTCCACGTCACCGCCGGCCGCGGTGGCCAGGAACTGCGCGGTGATTTCGGCGTTGCGCTCCGGGTCCACCGTGTCGAATCGCTTCCGCCGGGCCCGCACGTGTTCGCGCGCCCGGTGGGCGACCTGACGCACGGTGGGCGCCGGCCTGCCCACCGCCTCGGCGATCTCGCCGTAGTCGAATCCGAACACCTCGCGCAGCACGAACACGGCCCGCTCATCGGGACTCAACGTCTCCAGCAACACCAGCATCGCCATCGAAATCGATTCCGCCAGAACAATATCGGCAGCGGGATCCTGCTGTTCGAGCAGCAAGGGCTCGGGCAGCCACGGCCCCACGTAATCCTCGCGCCGGCGAGCACCGGCCCGCAGCGAGTTCAGTGCCTGGCGGGTCACCAGCTGGGCCAGATACGACTTGGTGTCGCGTACCGTCGCCAAGTCGACCGCCGCCCACCGCAGATAGCTGTCCTGCAAGACGTCGTCGGCCTCGGTCGCCGAGCCCAGCATCTCGTAGGCGATGGTGAACAGCAGCGGCCGCAGCAAGGTGAACCGTTCGGCGTGCTCGCTGCCGGTCGGTGCTTGCGTCATCGCGCGGCGACCCCCTCGTCGGCGGGTGACTGTGCGGGGCGCTTACCGCCCTTGATCCAGCGATACGACCCGGGCTTGGCGGCCTCGCGCCGGATCGACCACAGCGTGCCCTTGCAGATCGCTTCCTTGACCGACGCCGCCGCGCGGCCCCCGAGGAACATGTTCACCGGGGTGTCATCGGTGCGGGAGAACTGCACGGTGGCGTGCGTGCGGCCCAGGCTGATGCACTGCCCGACGAACGCCTGGCTCAGCGCCGCGGGGTCGTCGCCGGCGATGCGGCTGAGCACGGTGTTGGCGGCCTGGGCGCCCATCGGGCCGGCGGCCTGGCAGCTCATCCGCAACGCCTGACCGGACGGTGCCGCGGCGTCACCCGCGGCGACGATGCGCTCGTCGTCGATGCTGGTGAGCGTCTCGTCGGTGAGCAGCCTGCCCATCGGGTCGGTGCGCAGACCGCTGCGCGCGGCCAGGTCCGGCACGGCGAATCCGGCCGTCCAGATGGTCGCTGCGCTGGGCAGGACAACGCCGTCGGTGAGCACCACCTCATCCCAGCGCACCTCGGCCACCGCCACGGACTCCAGCACGTTGACACCCAGGCGTCGCAGCCGCTTGGCCACCGAACGCCGGCCCCGCTTACTCAGCGACGGACCGAGAACGGGGCCGCAGACCAGGGTCACCGGGCGCCCGCGCTCGGCCAGCTCGGAGGCGGTCTCGATGCCGGTCAACCCGCCACCGACCACCGCGATGGGTGCGGGCAGGGGCAGATCGGTGAGCGCGTAGTGCAGTCGTTGCGCGCTTTCCAGGTCGGCGACCGAATGCGCGAATTCGGCGTAGCCGGGCACCTCGGAAGCCCCAGTTGCGGTCGCGCCCGTGCTTCCCACGGTGTAGATCAGGTAGTCGTAGTTCAGCTCGGCGCCCGAGGTCAGCAGGACCCGCCGGCCGGCGGTCTCGATGACCTCGACGCTGTCGACGACCAACTCGATCCCCTCACCCAACAGCGTCGCGTAATCGGCGGTCGCTGCGGCGGTGTCGGCAACCAACTGGTGCAACCGAATTCGCTCGACGAAGACCGGTCGGGGATTCACCACGGTGATGTCGATGTCCGGGCGCTGGCGCAGATGGTTGGCCGCCAGGGTTCCGGCGTATCCGGCGCCGACAACGACGACATGTGTTCTTTGCGGGGCCACCTCGGTCATGACTGTCTCCTATTCGTGAGGACGTGTGCCCTTGAGACACCGCAGACACGCCGAGCGTGACAGGCTTGCCCGCAATTGTGACCCGTCTCACTGCGGGCCCCTGGGGGCTGACGGCGGATTTGCGGCTGCACCCCCGCTGAGCTGCGGCGAAGCTATGCCGAAACGCGCATGCTACGCTGCGCTACGCCAATTCGTGGCCTGCCCCGGGCCGAATGCACGCACCACTGGAACGCGCGAAATATGGGGTCTCACTTCGGAGCGCATCGGTGTGTATTGGGAGAAGCAACCTTGACGACGACCATCGCTTTGACTGGGCCAGGCGCCGCGCCGGCATCGGCGCAGTCGCGGAGCCTTCGCGGGCCGTTGTCGTCGGGCGCGATCTGCCGCCGGTGACCATGGTCTGCTCACTGAGGAAACGTGTGCTGGCCGCTGCGGTGTGCGCGGCGGTGGTGCTCAGCGGTTGCGGCGGTAAGAGCGACCCCGGGCCGCTGTCGGCGATGGTCAGTCCGGCCATCCCGCTTACCGCGCAGGAGATACCCAACCCGCTGCGCGGCCAATACGAGGAAATGCTGAATCCGCTGTTCCCACAAGGTAATTCAACGCAGCAGCGATACTCTGCCTGGCCGGCGTCGTACGACGCCAGCTTGCGCGTCTCGTGGCGGCAGCTACAGCCCGTCGATCCGCGCACGTTGCCCCCGGAGGCACCCGACGACCGCAAATTCGATTTCAGCGCGATCGACGACGCGCTGGCCAAGCTCGGGTCCCGGAACATGCGCCTGACGCTGGGCGTGTACGTCTTCAAATCCTGTTGCAACGACTCCTATTCGGACAACACCAACATCGCGATTCCGGACTGGCTGCGCCCCTCGGCCGCCAGCTACCCCGCGCCGCCGAATGGTTCCGCCCCGGGCGTCACCCAGCTGGTACCGAACTTCAACGACCCCGACTACCTCAACGGCGTCAGCCAGCTGCTGGCCGCGCTCGGCCGACGTTATGACGGCGACGAGCGCCTCAGCGTGTTCGAGTTCTCCGGCTACGGGGACTTCGGCCAGAACCAGCTCGCGTATCTGCGTGATTCGCTGAGCGCGCCAGGCCCCACTCCCGACGACAGCACCGCGAAGTTGGGCTATTACAGCCAGTTCCGTGACCAGACCATCACCAAAGCCTCCATTGCGCAGTTGGTCACGGCGAACGTCAATGCCTTCCCGCACACCCAACTGGTGGTGGCACCGCAGAATCCGGAGATCGTCCGCGAACTGTTCGCCGACGACGTCACCAAGAAATTGGCGGCGCCGGTGGGCATCCGGGCGGACTGCCTCGGCGTGCGGGCGCCCCTGCCGGAATGGGCCGAGGCCAACGACTCGCACTACGTCCGCTCCAGCGATGCGGTCGTCAACGCGATCAAGCAGCGGCTGCTGACGGCGCTGGTGATCAGCCAGTGGTGTCGATTGCCGAGCGGAGCCGATCCCCGGTCGTATTACGAGAAGGGCCTGCACGACGTCATCCGGTATCACGTGTCGATGACGTCGAGCGCGGATTTCCCGGACCGTGACGCGATGTCGGCGATGGACCCCAAGCTGTTTCAGCTGTGGGCCCAGGCCAATACGTCCGCCGGCTACCGGTATTCGGTCGAGGCGAAGCCGGGATCGCAGTCGATCCAGGGCAAGGTGGCGACCATCTCGGTGGCCTGGACCAACTACGGCGCGGCGGCGGCCACCGAGCATTGGGTGCCCGGCTACAAACTGGTCGACTTCTCCGGGGCGGTGGTTCGCAGCCTGCCCGCGACCGTCAACCTCAAGACGCTGGTCCACGACGAATCCAGCCAATCCCGTGAGGAACCGGTCCCGGAGTCGGCCGGCGAGTCGGTGCACGTCGACGTCAGTGGCCTGGCGCCCGGCCACTACACGCTGCGCGCCTCGGTGGAATGGCAACAGCACATACCGGGCGCCTCACACGTGGTGAACTACGCGCCGATGGCCCTGGCCCGGGATGGCCGTGACGGCTCCGGGCTGTACTCGATTGCCACACTTGACGTGCCGAGCGGCTCCGCCTCAGCAAACGGTCAGTGACCCGCCGCGGCCCCGGTGACGCGCCGCCAGCCCGCATCTCGTCGTAAGTCCTGATGGACCGGGCCGTGCGTGATACCGTCTCCTGACGGATTTCGGCCGCGTCGCCGCGCGGTTCGAAGTGCAGCCAGCAAACAACCGAGCGAACTTTCGGACCCCGTCGATGGGTATTCGAACGGGGTCGCCGTGTGCCCCGTATCGGAGGACCCGTGCCGCGCAGCCTGGACCTGGTGGTCACCTCCGTCGCCACCCAGCTGATGGAGGCCACGGCATCCACGGCGACCCAGGTCAGCGAGAAGGTTCTCGCGCAGCTCGTCGAGCAGTTCGATGTGGACGCCAGTTTCTTGCGTCACCACGAGCAGGACACCGGGGCCTCGGTGTTGGTTGCCGAGTGGCCTCGACGAGCCGACTCGGCAGATCCGGATTCGATGGCCGATCTCGAATTCGACGGCGCCGGGTCGGTGCTCGCCCAATGCGAGCGCGACAGGAAGCCGGTGGTGACCCGGCCGGAGGCGCCCGACGGCTGGTTTCGCCGCTCGCTGAACCAGAGCAGGGCACCGGTCACACCCTCGTTGGCCGTCGCCCCGCTGGTGTCCGGCGATGCGGCCACCGGTGTCCTCGGCTTCGTCAAGTACGGCGCCCGCAGGTGGAAACAGGAGGAGATCAACACGCTCGAGGCGGTCGCCGCCCTGTTCGCTCAGCTGCAAGCCCGTATCGCCGCCGAAGAACGGCTTCGCTATCTCGCCGAACACGACGACCTGACCGGCGTCTACAACCGTCGGGCGTTGGTCGCGCATCTGACCGAACGGCTCGCGGCGGGAAGCGCGGGACCCGTCGCGGTCTTCTACCTCGACCTCGACCGGCTCAAGCCGATCAACGATTACCTCGGCCACTCCGCGGGCGACTGGTTCATCAGGATGTTCGCCCAACGCATCGAGGAGTGCGCGGGAAGCCAAAGCATGATCGCCCGGCTGGGTGGCGACGAATTCGTGGTCATCCCGGACCAGCCGATGTCCTCGCAGGATGCCGAGGCGTTCGCGCGTCGCCTGTCGTCGATGCTGTGCGACCGCCTCACCATGGGCGGGCACGTGATCAGTCGGACTGTCAGCATCGGACTGGCGGTCGGCACGCCCGGGACCGACAACTGCGCCGATCTGCTCCGGCGGGCGGACGAGGCCGTGCTGACGGCCAAGCGCGCCGGCGGTAACCAGACCGCGGTGTCCACCGATGACATGGCGCTGAAACGAGCCTTCCGCAACGACATCGAGCTGCACCTGCAGGGCGATATCGAAAGCGAAGGCCTGATCCTGCACTACCTGCCCGAGGTCGACCTGTGGACCGGCGCCATCGTGGGCGCCGAGGCGCTGGTGCGCTGGCGGCACCCGGTGTGGGGGCTGCTGTTGCCCGACGCGTTCATCGGTGTGGCCGAAACGACCAACCTGGCCGCCGAATTGGGCCGGTGGGTGATGCGCAGCGCCTGCGGCGAGTTCAGCCGGTGGCGGGCCAACGGTGTCGGGCAGGGCGCCATGCTGCGCATCAACGTGTCGCCCATCCAACTGATCAGCCGCGGATTCGTGGAAAGTGTCGCCGACACGATCGGCGAGTTCGGGATCGATGCCGAATCGGTGTGCCTGGAGATCACCGAGCGCGCGGTGGTACACGACATCGACACCACGCGAAAGACCTTGGCGGAGCTCAAGAAAGTGGGCGTGCAGATCGCCATCGACGACTTCGGCACCGGTTACGCCGTCCTGTCGCACCTGAAGTCTCTGCCTGTCGACATGCTCAAGATCGATGCCGGATTCGTGCGTGACGTCGGAACCAACGCCGGTGACCTGGCCATCGTCCGCGCGATCATCGGACTGGCCGAGGCGTTTGGTCTGGAAGTGGTCGCCGAAGGCGTCGAGACAGCCGCTGCCGCATTGACTTTGATGCAACACGGGTGCCATCGGGCGCAAGGCTTCTTGTTGTCGCGTCCCATCCCTGGCGATGCGATGGAAGCGTTGCTGTCGGCGCGCTGGATGCCGATGCCGTTTCTGGCCGATCGTGAGTCGTCGTCGCTGGGCTCGCTCTAGCAGCGGCTCAGGCGTTCTCGGGCAAGAAGACGAAGTTGTTGACGTAGATGCCGTGGCCCGCCCAACCGTTCTCCTGGCTGCCGACGTTGGCCGGATCCTGATGTCTGGCCGGGTCGAACTCCGCGATCGGCCGCCGAACACCCCCGAGATCGAAATAACCTGCATAACCGAGCCCATTCAGCAGCGCGGTGATCTCGGCGACGGAATTGCGATGGTGGCGTTCCTCGGCTTCCACCACAATCGCTGGGCGGTGGTGTGTGAGTGTCTCTGTGGCGCCACGCAACACGGCGAGTTCATGGCCCTCGACGTCGATCTTGATCAGACCGATGTCTTCCAGGTCCAGATCGTCGAGGCGTCTGACCGGCACGTCGATGCTCTCAATATTGCCGCCGTGCACGTCGCCTAGCTGGTTGCCGGCTTCGATTGTGCTGCGGCCCGGCTCGGACGCGACCACCCGCATGGCGAGTACGCCGGGTTCATCCGACAACGCCACCGCTTGCACTTGTACCGCGGCGCCCACCGCGTCGAACATCGACCCCAGATCGCGGGCCTGGGCCGGCCGGGGTTCGAACGCGATCACGGATCGTGACGTCGCCAGCATCGCGATCGTGAACTCACCGAGATCGGCGCCGATATCCAAGGAGATCCGGTGTGGATCGCACAACGACGCCACCAGCTGAATGTCCGGGCGGCATTGACCCAGTCCCTGCAGGATGCGGAATTTTCGCCGCCAGAACCGGCGCGGTGCCAGTGTCCTTGCCACAGGTGCGAGCCGGCGTTTGACCGAGCGTGCGACAGCCATCTGGGGTGATCTCCTGCCCGACTTGCGGAGCCATCAGCTTAGTCGACGCCGGCCGTCGACCACCGTGTCCGGCGCGCTGGGATCGGCGGGTGTTCATGCCGCCGGCGTGGCACGTGGTGGAAGAAGTGCCCTTCTTCAAGACGACCGGCTTTCGGACAGGCGTCCGGATTTGCCCGTGCGGCCGGGGTCTGGGCTATAGCCTGTTGTAAGCCTTGACATCCCGCACGACAACGTGACGTCAGCCAACGGGTCAACGACGGTAGTGAAACGCGAACCACCAGAGAGGCAGCACTCGATGCGTTTGATCCAGACGGGGCACGGCAGGCGCACGCCGACGTCGTTCCAGCCGTACCGCGAGCCGTTGTCGCCCGACGTGGTTTAGCGAAAGAAATCATGGTCCGGACAATTCGACGAAATATCCTGATCGTTGGCGTGTGCGTGGCGCTGGTGCTGAGTGGCTGCAGTCGTGGCACTGACCTTGGACCGCTGACCGCGATCGCCAGTCCGGCCATACCGCTGTCTGTGCAGGACGTATCGAATCCGCTGCGCGGCCAGTATGAAGATCTCCTGCAACCGTTGTTCCCGCAAGGCAATCGCGCGCAGCAACGGTATCCGGCGTGGCCTGCGTCCTTTGACGCGAGCTTGCGTGTCCCGTGGCGACAGTTGCAGCCCACCGATCCGAGCACGCTACCGCCTGACGCTCCTGACGATCGCAAGTTCGATTTCAGCGCGATCGATGACGCGCTGACGAAACTGGCCGGTCGCAACATGCGGCTGACCCTTCGCGTGGTCGCTTACAACTCCTGTTGCGACAACGCCTACCCGAACAACACGAACATCGCCATACCGGACTGGATGCGGTCGGCGGCAACCAATTACACCGGCCCGCAACGCTATTGGTGGACGCCCGGGGTGACGCATGTCGTCCCGAACTGGGATGACCCGAACTACCTGAACGCTTTCGGTCAGCTGTTGGGCGCGCTGGGCCGTCGCTATGACGGCGATGAGCGGCTGAGCGTTTTTGAGTTCTCCGGTTACGGCGATTTCAGCGAGAACCACATCTCATATCTGCGTGACACGTTGGGTGCGCCGGGCCCAGGGCCTGACGAAAGCGTCGCGAAGCTCGGGTATTACAGCCAGTTTCGTGACCAGAACATCACCACCGGATCTATTCGGCAGCTGGTCGCGGCGACCGTAAATGCCTTTCCTCACACGCAATTGGTGACGACGGCCCTGAACCCGGAGATTGTGCGTCAACTGCTCGCCGACGATGTCACGAAGAAACTGTCCGCGCCGGTGGGTATCCGTGCGGATTGCCTCGGAGTCCAGCCGCCGCTGCCCGCATGGGCGGAAAAGGATGGCTCGCACTACGTGCAGTCGAAGGACCCGCTGGTCAGCGCGCTGAAAAGCCGGATGACCTCGGCCCTGGTGATCACCGAATGGTGTCAGCTGCCCGACGGCACCGATCCACGGACCTATTACGAAAAGGGCCTGTACGACGTCGTCAAGTACCACGTGTCGATGACATCGAGTTACAACTTTCCGGCGGTGGATTCCACCACTTCGATGGACCCCGCGTTGTACCTGCTGTGGGCACAAGCCAACATCGTCGCCGGATACCGATATTCGGTCGAGGCCGGACAGGGATCGCAATCGGTGAACGACGGGAAGGCGACGCTGACCGTCGCCTGGACGAATTTCGGCGCCGCCGCGGCAACTGAGAATTGGGTCCCGGGCTACCGGCTGGTCGATTTCTCGGGAGCGGTGGTCCGTTCGTTTCCCGCGACGGTGACGCTGAAGTCGCTGATCCAAGGGCAACTCGGAGACGGCTCCCGCAAGGAACCCGTGCCCGCGTCGTCCACTGAGTCCCTGCACGTCGACCTGGCGGGCCTGGCCCCCGGGCACTACACGCTGTGCGCGTCGGTGAACTGGCAACAGCACAAGCCGGGCGCCTCGCATGTGGTGAACTATCCACCCATGCGCTTGGCCCGCGACGGACGTGACGGCACCGGATGCTATCCACTCGCGACGCTCGACCTGCGGCGCGATGCGCAAAGTCGTGCCTTGGGCTAGCGGCTGACCATCTGCTCGCAAGGCACGACTGGCGATTTCGGCAATGCGGGCGTGGCGATGCTGCATAATCTGCAGTGGTATGCGCGGCCGGTGCCGGAAATCTTCAGTGACGCTATTCGCGCCATAGTTTTAGAGAGGTTATCAGCCGATGGATTTCCGCACCTTTGTCCGGATTCTCGGCTTGCACTGGAAACTCGCGCTGACCGCCTTGCTGGCTTGTACGGTCGGCGCCGCGTTCGTTACGGCCTTGCAGACGAAGCACTACCAGTCCTCGGCCACGGTCCTGATCTCATTCTCGGGTGCTACCGACCTGAATGAGTTGTACAGCGGCACAGAGGCGGCACAAGAACGGCTGTCGTCATATGCCCAGATTGCCGGCGGGCGCATCGTGGCCGAGCGCGCGATTCGCCAGCTCCAGCTACCGCTGAGTACCGATGAGGTGCTGAGCCAAACCCAGGTGAAATACACTGCGAAATCGGTGCTCTTCACGATCAGTGTCAAAGACACCGATCCGGCGCGTGCCGCCGCACTGGCGGGCGCAATGGCCACTCAGTTCGGCGTGATCGTCCCAACTCTGGGCGGTCAGAATCCCGGTCCAAACGGCGTGAGCGGCCCGCTGCCCCCGGGACCACGCCTCGAGACGGGTGAGGCAACTCCGCCGTCGGGCCAGCCGTCGGACGTGCCCGCCTTGACCGGTCCAACGGGGAAGCCGTGGCCGGTTGCCCGGGCGACGGTGGTCGAACCGCCGCGGGTGCCCAGCATTCCGGTCTCGCCGGTGCCGATGCGCAACATGGTGATCGGGTTCATCGCCGGTGTGCTTCTTGCCATCGCGGTCGCGCTGACCCGCGAGGCCGGCGACCGCACCATTCGCACCCGCGAGAAGCTGGAAGGCGTCTCGGGGTTGCCGATTTTGGCGGAGCTGCCCGGAAAGCGCGGCACGGTTCCCCGATTCGGCACCGACGCCGCATCCGACGACGCCATGCGCGGCATGCGAACCCGGTTGCTCAGGGCGATAGGACCGGACGCCCGGCGGGTATTGGTGACCGGGCCGTTCGGCGGCGAAGGCACCACGACAACAGCGATGAACCTCGCACTCGCCCTCGCCGAAATGGGCGAAGACACACTGCTTGTCGAGGGCGACAGTCGCCGACATGTGGTCGCCGGATTGCTCAGGGTCGAATCGGGCGAGGGATTGGGCAACGCGCTGGCCAACCCCGACATCGCCGCCGAAGCGGTGAAGCCGACACCGATTTCGAAGCTGTTCATTCTGGCGTCCCGGTCCGCGCGCCGCGAGAGTTTGCCTGTCAGCGCCTATCTGCCAGAAGTGATCGACCGAGTCCTGCAAGGATTGTCGTCGCGCTTCGATCGAATCGTGGTCGACGGTCCGCCGGTTCTGGCGACGGCCGACGCCGGCCTGCTGGCCGGTGCCGTCAACGCGACGGTGTTGGTGGTGCGGGCGCGGCGCACCACGGCCGACGAACTCAATGACGCGCTGAGCGCCCTGCGCGCGGCCGGGGCGCAGGTTGTCGGCACCGTGCTGGTTGACGCGCGGCAGTCGTTGCACATCAGGGCGGCGGACCGCGCCTACCGATCAAAGGCCAGCGGGCCGGCGTGAACCTCTACCTGCGGGCCCGTCATCGCCTAGCAGTGGATGGAACTCTGCTGGCGTTGTTCGTGTTCGGGTGCTTGGTATTCGGCGTGCTCTCGGTGCGCCGAACCACCGAGGGCGTGCTGCTGACCGCCGCGTTGTTCTGCGTGGTCGTGTACTGGGTGAAACCCGAAGGGATGGTGGCGGTCACGCTGTTCGGGGCCTTCGCGGCGTTGCCAGAAGGCTTGCACGTCGGCAAAGTCATTGGCCCAGCGACTATTTACGCATACCACGTGGCCGCGGTGCTCGCGATCTGCTACCTGATCCCATCCGTGAGGCCGCGAGCCCACGATTTCCTGTTGCCGGGGATCTTGGTGCTCACGGTGGTGTGGTCGACCATCACCGGATTCGAAACCGGACACGATGATCTGGTGGTGATGCGTGAATCGTCCACCATGCTCGAAATGGCCATCGGATTCGTGCTGGCGTTACTTGTCGTCTACGGCGGTCACGTCAAATTCTCGATCCGGGTGATGATCGTGATTCTGTGGTTTTCGGCGGGCATGGCAATTGTGAGCTCGCTGTTTGCCATCCGGCTGGCCGGCCGCGCAGAAAGCCTGGAAGGGACCACGGGTGCCGGCCAAGCCGTGCGCATCATCCTGTCCACCCAAACTCTGGCCACCGCGGTCTTGTCCGCCCTGGTCGCCGCACCGATCGTCGGGCGCGTCAGGCCCGCAATGTATCTCGCGTTGGGCCCGCCGGCATTGAGCATTTCGCTGCTGTCCTTCTCCCGCAACACGCTGATCTCCATGGCGGTGGCCGCTGGCGTAGCTTTGCTTGGCAGCTTGAGCTGGGCAGCGGTGCGGCGCACGATCACGGCCGCTACGGTCGGCGTGGCCATGATCGCGGTAACGGTACCGGGGTCGCTGTTTTTGTTGCAACGCTCCAAGACCGGGGCATGGCTCAGCGATCAGTTCGCTGCCTTCAATCAGCGGGTGCTGGGCGGGGTGACGTCAAGCGCACTCGCCGTGGACGATTCGGCGCTGGAACGACTGCGCGAAATCAACCTCCTCAAGGAGACCATCGCCCGTGCCCCGGTGTTCGGCCATGGCCTGGGCTACGTGTATCAGCCGCCGACCGGGGACGACGAGTTCCATCTGTACCTCTATCCCGCCTATTCACACAACTTCTACCTCTGGTGGTTGGCCAAGGCCGGCGCAGTGGGCATGGCGGTGTTTGCGCTATTCGCGCTCACTCCCGTGATCCTGGCGCTGAAATGTGCGCCGGCGGCGGCGAAAATCAGTGCGGCGGTCGCCGCCGGGCTCCTTGCGATATCCGCCGTTTGGCCGTTGCCCGAAATGCCGATGGACGCACTGGGACTGGGCCTGGCTTTGGGCGCCGCGATGGGGTTCGCCGGTCTGCGGCGCAGAAGCGGTGACGGAGGTCAGGCCGACGCCGACACCGCGCCGGCGCTGACCCCGACGTCCGGCCCGACTACCCATGCCAATGTCGGCATCGCCGCGTCCGGCTGACCGAGCTCGTGACCAGCTTGCCGTGGGGCCCCGCCGGGTGCTGACCATCTACTTCGTCGCGCACACCTGCCACTCGCGGGTGCGCGGATGCGCGCCGGGCCGAACATGATCGCGGTGATGCACGTGGGTCCCGACATGTACAGCGTCGGCGGGACGCAGTCGGTGATCCGGGTCATCCGCGACAACAGGATTGGCGCCGACGACATCCGAGTCCTTTCGACGTGGGCAGGACCCCACCATCACCTGAAGAGCCTATTGCTCACGGCGCGCGCGGGGTTGGTGCTGGCGCGCGTCCCTGGCACGACCATCGTGCACTTTCATGTCTCGAATGGCGGAGCGTGGTTGCGGGAAGGATCCTTGATCCGACTGGCCAGGGCGCGCGGCCTCCGGGTGATCGTCACCGTCCATGGCTCCGATTTTCCCGAGTTCGCCCAAGCGCATCCCCACTTCGTGGGTGCCACGTTGAAGCATGCAGACCACGTGATCACCTTGTCGCAGGAAGCGGTTGCCGCGGTTGCCGAGGTGGCACCCGCGACGTCAACCACGATCGTGGCGAACCCGATCGTGATCGATCGAGATGCGCCCGGCGCCGGTTCGACGCCACCCGTGGTGCTTTTTGCCGGCACCGTCGGGCGGCGCAAAGGTGTCGACCGCCTTGTCGCGGCCTGGCGGCTACTGCTCGCCGAGGGTATCGAAGGGCGTTGCCGCATCATCGGTCCCATCGACGACTACACGCCGCCACCGACCGACCGGCTGACCGTTGAAGGCCCGGTACATCCGGATGAGGTGCGTGAGCTGCTCCGGTCGGTTCGAGTGGTCGCGCTCCCGTCGTCCGCGGAGGGAATGCCGATGATCCTGACCGAGGCCCTCGCCGGCGCGCGACCGTTTGTGGCAACTCCCGTGGGCGGTACAGCACAGCTTGCATCAGACCCGAGCATGCTCGTGCCGCTTGATGACGTACCCGCATTGGCTGCGGCGATCGGGCGCTACCTGCGCGACCCTGGCCTGGCTGAGCGTGACGGGCTACGCGGCCAGCAGCACGTCGCGGCCACCCGGAGCCCACAAGTCATCGATGCGCGGCTGCGCCAGATCTATGAGGGGTGTGGCATTGCGACGAGTTGAACTGCAGGGACCGCAATTGACGGTCAGTGCAATCGGTTTCGGATGCGGATCTTTGATGCAGTCGCCCTCCCGGAAGGAGCGCATGGCCGTGCTGGCCACCGCGATGGCCAGCGGCATCACCCATTTCGACACCGCGCGGATGTACGGCCTGGGCAGGGCAGAAGCAGAGCTGGGGGCGTTCTTGCGCACGGTCGAGCGCGACACCGTCACTATCGCTACCAAGTTCGGCATCGACGTGGGCGGCGCGGCGCGGCGCCTCGCCCGGTTCCAACGTCCGGCACGAGCATTGCTTCGCACGGCGCCTGCGCTGCGCCGCACCGTCAAGCGGCGCCAGGCGCCGCCCAAGGCCGCCCGCTTGTACGATTCGGCCCTCGCGGCGCGCAGCCTCGACCAGAGCCTCGCGGCGCTCGGCGTCGACTATGTCGACATCCTTTTCCTGCACGCACCGCGGCCCGGCGACGCGGTTGCCGGCGATGAGCTCCGCGAATTCTTCGAACGCACCCACCGGCAGGGCAAGATTCGCGCCTGGGGCGTCTCGCAGGATGAGGGACTCGACGCGGATTTCGCCCGGGCCTTCGCGCCCAATGGAGTGAGTCAACTTCGCAGCGACCTTCTCGATCCGGCACCGCGGCCCGCCCACCTGGCCTTCGGCGTTCTGAGCGGGCCGTACCGAAAACTCTCCGGAGCGCTGCGGGCGGACCCGGTGTTGGCCCGACGTTGGCGCGAGGCCCTGCAGGCCGATCCGCTGGCTCCCGGTGTGCTCTCCGGGCTGATCCTCGGATCCTCCGCCGCCGCAACGGGTTGTCAAGCGATCCTTTACAGCAGCACCAGGCCACAACGGGTCGCCGCGGCCGCTTCCGCCGTCTCGTCGTCGCCGGACGCGGAGACGGTGACGCGGTTTCTCGCTCTGGTCAAGGAGTTCCGAGAGGGGGCCGCCGCGTGATCCGCGGCGTGGCGGACTTCGCGCCCGGGATGACGATCGAGACCGACGTAGCGATCGTCGGGGCCGGTCCGATCGGCATCACGACAGCGCTCGAGCTTGCGGCAGCGGGCGTGCAGGTGACGCTGATCGAAAGCGGTCTCGATCGCACGGACCGGGCGGCACAAGAGCTATCGGCGTTCGATTCTCGCCAGGACGATTACTTCCATTCGC